>JACBYF010000001.1 GCA_013415235.1 Gemelliphila palaticanis | reverse complement strand
AAGTAGTAACAAAAGGAATAAAACCAAAAGTAGAAAGAAAAGAAGTAGAATATACGACAGAGTATGTAGCAGACGAAAACAAAGCCTACGGAGAAAATACAGAGGTAGGTGGAGTTAACGGAGAAAATGAAATAAAAACTACATACGAACTAGATAAAACAACAGGAGAAATAAGAGAAGTAGTAGGGGAAGAAAAAGTAATAACAGCTCCTACAAATAAAGTAGTAACAAAAGGAACAAAACCAAAAGTAGAAGAATTAGAAATTGAACCGAAAATAGAGTATGTATATGTAGACGATAAACCAACAACCTTTAGGGAAGAAACCCCTGGTGTTAAAGGACTTAAAAGAAGAACAACAACTTATACATTGGATAAAGCAACAGGAAATATAGAAGAAACTGTTGGAGAATTTGAAATAGTAAGACCTAGCACTTCTACAGTAGTGAAAGTAGGGACAAAAGAAGAATCTCCAGATACAATAGGCGAAGAAATAGCAACAACAACAGAAATTACAAGAGAGGCTAAAACAGAATATAGAGCAGATATAAATTTAAACAAAGGAACGGAAATAGTAGATGTAACTCCACAAAATGAAATAACAACGATAAAAACTAGGTATAAAACAATAAATGGAGTTAGAACAGAAGAAGTACTAGGAACTCCATCAAGAGAAGTAACAACAGACCTTAGAAATAAAGTAGTATTAAAAGGGGTAAAAGAAGTAGAAATATTAACTAGTGAGACTATTTCTACAATATACGAAAAAGATAATACTAGAGAAAAAGGTTCAACCAATTTAGAAACAAGAGGAACAGCAGAGAGCAAAGAGATTACTTATATATCAGATGTAAACTCTTCTACTGGAGAATTATCAAACAGAAGAAAAAGTTCAGAGAAAGTATTAGCGCAAGAAGTTCCGACAACAATAAAAGTAGCAACTAAAGAAACTGTAGTAGAAAGAGAATCATTGCCTACAATATATCGTGGAGATGAAACAAAAGATTATGGTTATACTAATGAAGTCCTAGGAAAAGAAAAAGAAACAACAACAATATATGATTGGGATATAAATACTACAACAGGAGCATACACTACAAAACAAGTATCTCCTAATGGTATAACTGTAAAAGATGGAACAAATACTGTAGTAACAAAAGGAACAAAACAAAAAATCGAAACTTCAGATATAGTTAAAGAAGGCAAAAACTATAGAAGAACTACTACTACAAGATATTCAGTAGACGAACGTACAGGAAAAATAACTGAAACACAAGAACATTCTGATGAGTTAATATCTTCAGAAAAAGTAAAACCAGTAGTTTCAGTTACAAGAGTTGTAACTGATGATGAGGCAAGAACAGCGACACTAACTTATAGTAAAGAAGATAATGATAGTACATTTAGAAAAGTTACTATAAAAGTATATAAAGATGACCAAGTAATAAACACTATAGAAAATAATTTAACTAATCTAGATGTAGTATTAAATAATTTAGAACTATATACACCTTATAAAGTAGAAACAACCGTTCATTATGATTTAGGAAACGGAGATACTACAGAAGTAATAGCTAAAAAAGAGGATGTAGAGTTAGTTCCAAAACGTGTAGAATTTAGAAATGTATCAAGTAGAGAACTTTACAAAGTTGATAACAATGGAGTAATGTCAGTAGTTACGGGATTATCGTCTGTTCCAAATGATAAAGAAAACTATGTTGTAAAAATAATTAATGATGGTAAAGAAATAGTTTTACCAGTAGCTTCATTTGTGGAAAGTGGAGATAAAATAGATGTTAAAGTAGAACATTCAAAACTAATTACATTTACTGCAGCAAACACTACAGAGGAAAATTATAAGTTCCAAGTTGAAAAAACAAAAACTGGTGATGGAATATACACTTCATTTGAAGATCTAGTACGTGATATGGCTAACAATAATAGAGAAGTATATTATTTAGGGGCAGATCTTATTGCAACAGAAAACTCAAATAATGCTTATGTAAATAACTTTACTAAAAAATTAACGAGTGTAGAAGGTAAAAAATATGCAATAGTAGGGCTTAAAAAACCTCTTATAAATACCTTAAATGGAGGAACGGTAGAAAATATTGAGCTTCGAGATGTTAATATAACATCATCTGGTGATACTGGTTCGGTTGCGATTACAGCTAAAACTAATTCTCTTATAAGTAAAGTTAAAGTTAACGGAACTATTAATTACAATCCAAATAGTTTGTCAACTAATCATATAGGAGGAATAGTTGGAAGTTTAATTCAGTCTGATGTATCAAAAAATATGGTAGATGTAAACATAAATATAGCAGGAGGAAGATTTAGTAATGTTGCTGGTCTTGTAGGTAGAGCTTATCAATCGGGAATTTCAAAAAATTATTATAGTGGTAAAGTTTCAGTAACAGGAGGAGAATCACCTGTAGTTTCTGCTATAATATCAACTGCACCGAGTACAAACATAGAAGATAATATTATAAATACTAGTTTAGAGCCAACAGGTAACCCTTACATATTCGCTTCAAATACTAAAAAAGTAGGACAAGATATAACCCAAGAAGAAGCTAATAAAAAACTAAAAGAATGGGGAGCTATAATAGAAGAAACTTCGTCATCTTCAAGTAGTAATAGTAGTAGCACAATAGCTTCAGAATTAAACTATACATCAGTAAGAAATTATAAAGCTAGTAAAGAAAAAGCATACAAAAATACTGAAAAATTATTACCGCTTTATGATAGAAATACTATAGTTAAATATGGTAATTTAATAGACGATAACAGTAACCTAGCAACTAAAGATGTTGTTAGTGTAACTCCAATGAAAGATGACAAATTTATAGTAAATCTACTAGATAAAGAGCAGCCTAACAAGTTATTTATAAAATATGCTGATAATACAAAAGAAATAGTAGAATTAACTAAGATTGGTAATTTTAAAGATACCGATATAGTAGAATATTCATTTAATGGTAATCTACTATTTACACTAAATCAATTTAATAAAGATGTCAGCAGTTTATCTACTAGCGTAAAAGAAAAATTAAGTAGTGTGGCATTAGATTCTGATTCGGTTAGATCAGTACTTAAACTGGCAGAACACAACGCAGCAATAGCAGCAAGTGGATATAGTTATAAAAATACAATAGCAGATTTATATTTAGATAATTCATTTGAAGAAATTAAAAACAATTTAGATACAATAATACCTAAATTATTATCAAATAATGATATTACATACCTAGATAATGAAACTATTAAGAAAACTATTCTGAAAAAAGTAGAAGATAATAAAGAAAAAATAATGTTAGGATTATCTTATTTAAATAGATTGTATGGAATTAACTTTGATAAATTTAATATTAAAGATTTAGTCATGTTTAATCCAAACTTCTATGGTAAAAACCTAGATAATATAGATTACTTAATAGAAGTTGGCTCTCAAGGATTTGAAAGTTTAATGATAAGTAATAGTGTTTCAACTTACGGAAAAACTTTAGCAAATAAACTAGGCTCAACAGACTTAATACAATTTTTAGATAATAATAGAACATTGTTCACTAGTAAATCAGCTAATGAATGGTTTAGATCTTCAACAAAAGCATTTATACACGAAGTTAAATCTAAAGTGCTTAGTGATGCAAATGTAGAAACTTACACAAGATTGCAACAAAAAGATAAGTTTAAATCTTATATTTTACCATTATTAAACTTAAAAGATGATGATGTTTATGTAGTAACTACACTATCAACAATAGTATTTGGAGGATATGGTCGTAGTGTTGACACATCACTAAAAAATAGTAATAATGAAAGTTATAAACAACAAGTATCAGAAGCTCACGAAAAAATAAAATCAGAAGCACAAAGATGGGGAGCATATAACGATTTCTACTTAAATATTAGTAAAGAAAAAGAGCAAAATATTTTAAAAACTAAATTAGCAGAAGTATTCGACGGATATTTCATTAAAGACAGTGAAAAAGGACAAACAGATGAACCATACTTTATGGATAAACGTCGTTGGGCAACTAAATATGATAAAGAGTACAATGCAGTGTATGACTTCTTTGGTCCTATAGGTAGATGGTATGCAAAATCAGATCTTAAAAATTCAGCTTACGCAGAGAGAGCAAGTAATAAAATATACTTTGATTATGTGGACATATTAGGATCTCAAGGAGGAGCTACTCTTAACCACGAATTAGTTCACGCATACGATGAAGATGTTCTGCTGCAAGGATTTAACTATAGAGCAGGTCAAAATACAGAATCTTACGCTTATGGATTGTTTGAATCAGTATCTAGTGCAGAGTCATACTATTATGGATTTAACTTTATGTACGACATAACAGGTGGAGCTCATAACAACAATATTTCAAGATTTGCTAACAAAGAAGATTTACAATCTTATGCAAAAGGTGTATCTGATGTAACTTACTTACTAGACGGATTAGAAGCAGAAATAATAGCATCTAAATCTAATGAAGAAAAAGCCAAATTGCTAAGAAAAATGGAAATGAAAAAAGTTACAGAAGGATCTTATAAACATGCTAACGATGTTATTAAAGACATATCAGCTCAAGATATTCAGTCTATGAATTTACGTGATGTTAATGATTTTGTAGATAATAATTTAGTAGCAAGAACTACTAATATGCTTGCTAAAGAATATATGAGAGATAATACTAATAATTACTACATAGTTCCTCTTTACTATCCAATATATGCAGGATATCAAAATGATGAAGGAACTGTTGGAGGATTAATGTTTAGACGTGTTGCATTTGATATGTTAGCTGAATACGGTTGGGATAATGGTTTTGTAGGCTATGCAAGCAATAAACACAAGCAAGCAGATAATTTAGTAACAGACAAATCTGTATTTAGTTCTATTCTTGATTCTAAATATAATGGTTCTTACAAAGAATTCAAAAAAGATATGTTTAAACAACGTTTAGACAAAAAAGATAGTATTAAAGCTATAACTATAGATGGAAAACAAATAACAAATAGTACACAGTTGAAAGAGCTTTTAACAGAAGCTTTAAATAAAGATTTATCAGAAAATGGTGGAAATATTGATGGTAACTTCAATAGACAAAATATAAAAGCAAAAATATTAAAAGCATACAATGCCTTAACTGATAACTTTAAAACTTCTATTTTTAACTAATAAATAAGATAGATTGATTTAATAAAACTAATCGAAGTGGAATGTAACATTTTTCCTTAGAGGAAATGAACTTTCTACTTCGATTTTTATTTGTATTAATAAAATATTTGTTATAAAATCATTTTATATTCATAAAAATTAGGAGATAAAGATGAAAGTAGCAATAATAGGTGGAGGAATAGTAGGTGCAACTTGTGCTTATTATTTATCTAAAGAAAATGTAGATTTAACAGTATTTGATTATGGAGTAGGACAAGCAACCAAAGCATCGGCAGGAATTATAAGTCCTTGGTTTTCAAAAAGAAGAAACAAACCTTGGTACAAAATGGCAAGAATGGGTGCAGATTTTTATTTGAAATTAGTTGATGATCTAAATAAAGAAAATATCGACACATCTTTTTATAAACAATGTGGAGTATATTTATTGAAGAAAGATGATTCTAAACTAGAAGAATTAAAAGAATTAGCAGAGTCAAGAAAAGAATTATCGCCAATGATTGGTTTATTAGAGATACTACCTTTAGAAGAAGCTAAAAATATTATTCCTAGCTTTAATAATAACGGTAGGGTACTATTTGCTTCTGGAGGAGGTAGAGTAGAAGGAGAGAGATTTGTTAATACTCTATTAGAGGCAGCTAATGTAAAAGTTATTAACGAAAAAGTAGCTTTAGAAAAAGTAGAAAATAAATTTAAAATCAATGATATTATTTTTGATAAAGTAATTTTAGCAGCAGGAGCATGGCTAGGAGAAATATTAGCTCCTTTAGGTTATGAAGTAGATGTTAGACCACAAAAAGGGCAACTTCGAGATTACGAAATAGCAGATAAAAATAGTGTTAATTATCCTGTTATTATGCCGGAGGGAGAATTAGATATAATTCCATTTGAAGATGGTATAGTTAGCGTAGGAGCAACGCACGAAAATGATATGGGATTTGATCTTAGTATAGATAAAGAATTGTTAAATAAATTTGAAAAAGAAGCGGTAGAATTTTTAGGACAATTAAAAACAGCGAAAACTATTAACGAAAGAGTAGGAATAAGAGCATACACGAGCGATTTTTCACCTTTTTATGGTGTGCTACCTTATGATAACAATATTTTAGTAGCTAGTGGTTTAGGGTCTTCAGGATTAACTACAGGACCTATTATTGGGTACAACTTAGCTATGTTACTTTTAAATAGAGAGCAATTATTAGATAGTAAAGATTACCCTGTAGAAAAATATGTAAAAGCCAAAATTTAACTTATTTATAAATAAAAATGTTATAATTTTAGTAATTTTATATTATAAGAGGTGATTTATGTATTTTTTAACTTCTGAAGAAGTAAAAAAGGCTAAAAAAAATATAAGTGTCATACAACCTTATAAAACTACAAAAGAAATTATTACGAGTAACATATTTACTTTCTTTAATGGAATGATATTAATATTAGCAATATTTGTAGCTTCAACTTTTCATTTTGAAAATTTATTGTTTGTGTTAGTAATAATAATTAATACCGTTATTGGTATTTATCAAGAAATTAAGGCAAAAAATGCTTTAGAAGAACTAAGTTTACTAAGTAAGAGTAAATATAGAGTAAATAGAGATAATAAAACAGTAGAAATTGATATTGAAGAAATTGTAGAGGGAGAATATTTACATCTTAATATAGGAGATCAAATACCTTGTGATGCAAATATTATTTCCGGGGAAATAGAAGTGGATGAGTCCCTTTTAACAGGAGAAAGTGACAATATACATAAGCAGATAAACGATAAGTTAATGAGTGGGAGCAATGTTGTTAGTGGTAGTTGTCTTGTAAAAGTAACAGCAGTAGGAGAAGATAGCTATATAAACAAACTAGCGAAAGAATCAAAAGTGTTTAAAAAATATCCTTCAAAATTAAGAGATTATTTAGATACAATTTTAAAAGTAATATCTGTTTTACTAGTACCAATAGCTATAATGCTTTATTTAAGAGGACATTATCAAGGGCAAGGCTATACAGAAATAGTGTTAAAAAGTGCCGGTGCTTTGGTAGGGATGATACCGGAGGGATTAATTTTATTAGTTAGTGTTTCTCTTGCTGTATCTGCTTATAAATTAACTAGAAAAAAAGTTTTAGTTCAAGAACTTTACTGTGTAGAAACATTAGCTAGAGTAGACGTTCTTTGTTTTGACAAGACCGGAACAATAACTACAGGTAATATGAATGTATTTTACATTGATGAAACTTTAAAAGAATACTTAGAAAATTACTTAAAACATTTTGATGATGAAAATGCGACTTCTAAAGCACTGAAAAATTATTTAACATTAAAATCAGATTGGGAAGTCTTAAAAAAAGGTGCTTTTTCGAGTAAAAATAAATATTCTTACATTCAGGTAAAAGATAAAGGAACTTATTTCTTTGGTGCGTATGAATTTTTAGGGCTAAACGAACCTATGGAAGAAAAATATAATAGCTACAAAAATGATGGTTATAGAATATTATCACTAGTTCATAGTCCAGAATTTATAGAACAACCTATAAATACAAAACTAATAGGTCATGTAGTATTATCGGATGAAATAAAAGAAAACACTAAAAAAACATTTGATTATTTTAATAGTCAAAATGTTGATATAAAAATAATTAGTGGCGACAATCATAGTGCAGTATTAGGAGTAGCTAAAAAAGCAGGGTTCAAAGAAACTGCTAAAGCTATAGACATGACAACTGTAAAAGAAGAAAATTTTGAAAAGACAGTTTTAGAAAATGATATTTTTGGTCGTGTAACACCATCACAAAAAGAACGTATGGTAGAAATATTACAAAATAACGGCAAGACAGTTGCTATGAGTGGTGACGGGGTAAACGATGTTCTAGCACTAAAAAAAGCAGATATAAGTTTTGCGATGCAAGGAGCAACGAGTGCAGCAAAAAGTGTTTCGAACATAGTATTTTTAACTAATGACTTTGGAGTATTTTATAATATTCTAATGGAAGGACGCCGAGTTATTAATAACATTCAAAAAGTAGCTTCTCTATTTTTAACAAAAACATTTTTCTCAATAGTATTTGCAGCGTTGTCTATAATATTTGCTTTGAAGTTTCCTTTTATTCCGATACAGTTTACTATAATATCAGCTATAACTATAGGTATACCATCATTTTTCTTAACATTTGAAGAAAATAAAGAAAAAGTGCGCAACAATTTTATGAAAGATGTATTAACTAATGCCTCTATTGGCGGAGGAATTTTAGTTACTGTAATATTAATTGCCAATTTATTAAAACTTAATCCTAAGGAAGCAGGATTAATCTGTTTTATTTTAGCGTTAATAAATGGTTTATTTATGGTATATAAAGTCAGTTTGCCCCTTAATAAATATAAAATAATTTTATTCATATTGTTATCTATAGGTGGATTTATCGGAATTTTAGCTAATATATTTATATTAAGTAAAGGTAACTTTTCTTTAAGTAGTAAAAGTTTAATTACATTATTAAGTTTATCGTTAGTAATATTAATTATACATTTGATTTCGATAAAATATAAAAAGAGAAATTATAATCTTTAAATTATAGAAAAATATAATTTAATAAAAATTATAGTTATGATATAATTTAGGTGGAGATTGTATTTATAAGAATGGAGAAATTTTTATGAATAAAAAAATTTTAATAACTTTATCAGCCTTATTTATTTTATCAGGTTGTTCATCTCAATCTAAAAAAGAAGAATCTACTACTAAAAATGATAACGCAGTAAAACAAGAAAGAGTAGATCCTGATAATAAACCACACGAAAAAGCTATGGAATGTTGTCATAAACCAGAAACTGGAGAAGTAAAAGTTGTTAATATGTTGGGTGATGAGCTTTCAAAAATCCAAGCTGATTTAAAAGAAAAAGAGCGTCATTTAGTAATAGATTTAAGAACTGAAGAAGAGTACAAAAAAGGTCATCTTAAATATGCTATAAATATGCCAAAAGAAACTTTTAAAAATCATATTGGAAGAATTAGAGATTGGAGTATGCAATCAGTAATTTTGTATGCAAATACATCTGATGAATTAGCAGAAGCGGCTAATGAACTTATAAAAGATAAATTCCAAAAAGTAACAATAGCACAAGGAGTTAATGAATATACTTACGACTATGTTACTTATACTAATCTTACAGGTTCTGAAATGCAAAAAATTATTGATAAAGAACAAGACTTTTTCATTGATAGTAGGGATGAAAAAGATTTTAACAAAGCACACGCTAAAAATGTAGTTAGAGTTAATCATAAAGATTTAAGTAATATTGCTGAAGTACTGCCTAAAGATAAAGAAAAGCATATATATTTATACGACTATACAGGTGACAGATCTGTAACAATAGCAGAAAAGTTACAAGAGTTAGGATATAAAAATATTACTTTATCAATAGATGGAACAAAGGAAACACAATTTTATTTTAATAAATAGTTTTGAATTAATTAATTTCGTATTATCTATTTATAACTTTAGGTAATACGAAATTTTTATCTTATATAATAATTTTTTAGTTCTAATGTTAATTACCATTAATTTATATACTGATTATAAAAAAATATTCTACTATTAAATATTGAAACCGTTTCGTATATGTGATATAATACAGTTGGGAGATGTAATAAATATTACTTAATAATGAGGAGATATAAAAATGAATATGAAAAAAATATACGCAGTATTATGTAGTTCAGCATTAGCTTTAACAGTAGTTGGATGTTCTCCAAGTAGTTCTTCTACAACACAAAATAGTCAGGAGGCAACTAAAGTTTCTATAAAAGAAATGTCTGGAGAAGATTTAGCAAAAATCCAATCAGATGATAAAGAAAAAGAAAACTATCTATTAATAGACGTAAGATCTGCTGATGAATATAACGCAGGGCACATCAAACATGCAATAAATATTGCAGTAGGAGATGTTAAAAATAATATAGAAAAATTAAAAGATTGGAAAGAAAAAGCAGTAATATTATATTGCAACACAGGTAAGAAGAGTAAAGAAGCAGCAGATATATTAGTTGCAGAAGGTTTCAAAAATGTAACAAATGCTAAAGGTGTTAAAGAATTTAACTACGATTTAGTAAAATATACAAACGTTATGGGAGCAGATTTCCAAAAAGCTATTACAGAAGGTAAAGGAGTATTTATCGATGTAAGAGATGCAAAAGATTATGACAAAGGTCATGTCAAAGATGCTATATCTGCAGATGTTAAAAAATTAGATGAATTAAAAGATAAATTACCAGCAGATAAAAACACTCCTATATATACTTATTGCTATAGTGGAAATAGATCAGCAAAAGCTGCTCAAAAAGCAATAGAGTTAGGATATACTAATGTTACTAACGCAATTGATGGAACAAAAGAATTTGAATACAAATTTTAATTAAGGAGAATAGGGGCTAATTAAATTAGCCCCATTTTTATTTACTTATGAAAGAAATTATAATACTTTTTACGAGAGTTCCTAAAGAGGGAAGCACAAAAACAAGACTTTATGACTTTTTAAGTCCAAAACAAGCAGTTATTCTTCAGGAAAAAATATTACAAGAACTTTTTAATAATTTAAAATCTTGGAATTTTGAAGTGAAAGTTTTTCATAATGGAAACGAAAATGATGATAATTATATGAAAAATTTATTAAGTACTAATGATTCTTTTTATTATCAAGTAGGAGGTACCCTAGGAGATAAAATGGAAAATGCGTTAGCAGAAGTTTTAAAAGAAAATGAAAATGCTAAAGTTTTGTTAATGGGTTCTGATATAGTAGGAGTAAATAAAGAAAATATAGATAAATGCTTTGATGAATTAAATAAAGTAGATGTAGTTGTAAATCCTACTTATGATGGTGGGTACTATTTAATAGGAATGAATAGACTTCTGGATAATATATTTAATATTTCCGAGTATGGAGTGGATAGTGTTTTTGAAAAAACTATAAAAAATATAGAGCAAAGTGGGTATAGCTATTTTATAGGAGATAAGTGTCTTGATATAGATACAAAAGAAGATTTATTAACCTATGTAACTAAGTTAAATAATATAAATTTATTAGGTTCGGGAGAATATAATATTAACTTTTTATATGATTATACACAAGATGAAAAGCGTATATTGAGACTAAATATGAAAAGTCAGATGAACCTTAGTAGACAAATAAAATATGAATATGAAACTTTAAAAATGTTAGAAAATAGTGGTGTAACACCGAAGGTCTATGAAATAAATGAAGATAAATATTTAATTCCTTATGACTATTTAACTATGGAATATTTAGATGGTAGAGTACTTAACTATAATACAGATATGGATATTGCAGCTTATTTATTAAGTACAATTCATAATACTCCATTTGAAAATAATGGAAAACTTATTGAAGCACAAGATCCTTTTACCCTAATGTATGAAGAGTGTTCTATGATGGTAGGAGAGTATTTGAGTTGGGATAAAGCAGATGTAGAAGTTAAAAATTATATTAGAAAGTTTTTAAATATTTGTGAAGATTTACTATCAAAAAATTTAGAAGTAGGAAATTTTTGTATAATAAATACGGAATTAAATTCAGGTAATTTTATAATAGGACAAGATAAATACACTAGTTATGTTATTGACTGGGAAAAAGCACTTATTGGAGAATGTGAACAAGATTTAGCACACTTTTTAGCGCCAACTACTACATTTTGGAAGACTGATAAAATATTAAATACTAATGAAATAAATGAATTTCTAAATGAATATTCTAAATATAGATCTTTTAATAAAGAAAAATTTGATAAATATCTAATATTTACTTGTTTAAGAGGTGTAACTTGGTGTAGTATGGCTTATAGACAATATTCTGAAAATAGTAAGATGCTAAAAGATGAATTTACTTTTAACAAGATAAAAAGCTATCTAGAGTACGATTTTTTAGCGAATATAGAAAGGTATTTTAATTAGTATGTAAATTAGTATGTAAATTAAGAAAGGATATAATTATGCAGCAATTTATAGAAAGTTTTGGAGTATTAGCACCAGTTGCATATTTTTTAATGTTTGCGATATTACCAGTATTTTTCTTTCCAGTACCTATACTTGCAGTGGCAGGAGGTCTAGCTTTTGGCTTTGTAGAGGGATCTATACTTACATTTTTAGGAGCATGTGCTAATTGTTACATTATGTTTGTCATATCTAGAAAATATGGTAGAGATTATGTTGTTGGTCTTTTAAAAAAGAAATTAACAGAAAAACAGCACAAAAAGATATTTGAAGTAGAAGATGATAAATTAATGATTAGCTTAGTTATATTGAGGCTAATACCGCTAGTTCCCTATAACCTAATAAATTATGGATTTGGGCTTACTAATATTAGTACTACTAAATATATGATAGCAAGTGTTTTGGGTATAATACCGGGAACAATAGTATTTTTAAATTTTGGAGCTAAAGCTAATAATATTTGGAGTTTAGAATTTTTAATATCTGTAGTGTTAGTGTTATTGTTAACATTTATTTCAATATATCTATCAAAAATAATAGATAAAAAAGAGAATAAAAAATAGGGTCTGCTTTTAGCAGCCCCTTTTATTATAAAGACTTTGGCGGGAATGTGTGGGAATCGAACCCACCCAAGAGGCTCTTAACCCCTCATACTAGTTTTGAAGACTAGAGAGCACACCAGAACTCATCCACTCCCATAATATAAGACAATTATACATTAAATATTTTATAAAATCAATATATTATTACATAAAAATCGGAGCTGACCAAAAAGTTAGTCAGCTCCCTAGAAAAGGAAAGTTTATGAAGTTTTCTAAATAAAATTAATTATTTAGACTAGAATATTTTAAAATCATTACTTTAAATATACTTAAAAAAATTATTTAAGGTTATTAATTCTATTTAAAATTTCAGATTCAGTCATCATTCCAGGAACTTGAGAACTTATTGTACCATCACTATTAATAAAAATGTGTGTAGGAAATGCTCTTATAGCATAACTATTCATTACATTATTTTGAAAATCAAATAGTACAGGGTATGTAGCCCCTAATTCGTTAGCTTTTTTTAATATATCAGCTTTAGATTCGTCAGCAGTATTTGTATTTTCAAGTTCTTCATCATTAGGAGAAGCTATTGATATAAAAACTAAATCTGTATTATCCTTTACTTTTTGATATGATTTTTCAATTTCAGGTATTTCTCTTATACAAGGTCCACACCAAGATGCCCATATATTTATATAGACTTTTTTTCCTTTGAAATCATTGAGAGTTATATTTTTTCCACTCTCATCCTTTACTATAAAATTATGAGCTTCTTGTACATATGGAGTAGACGTTTGATTTTGTTCGGTTGTATTAGATTGATTAGTACTAGAATTGTTATTTTTATCTCCATTTGAACATCCACCCAAAATTATTGAAGATGTTAACAGTGTATACAATATAGTTTTTTTATTTATCATAGAAAATATGCTCCTTATAAAATTACATGAAATATTTTATTACTAATTTATTGAAATCTCCTGTTATTATTGATATACCTATTAAAATTAAAATAATACCAGATAATAATACTGTGTTTTTTATAATTTTTGGATGTTGTTTTATAAAAATTATTATTTTTGTAGTGAATATCGCCATAAGTATAAATGGAATTATAAAACCTATTGAATAAGTACATATTAAAAGGAAACTATTATAGCTATTGTGAGTGCTAGCGTATAAAATAACACTAGACATAATGGGTCCGATACACGGTGTCCAAGAAAAACTAAAAGTAAATCCCATAAAGAAAGAAATTGCTATATTAATTTTTTTATCTTTTAATTTTAACTTATTTTTTAATGAAAATTCGTTATTTAAAAATTTTATATTAAGTATTCCTAGTTGAGATAATCCCATTATTATAATTAAAATTCCACTAATTATTTGTATATTTCTTATATTGTCATTTAAAAACATACTAATATAGCTGGTAGTAAAAGCTATTATAAAGAATGTTGTGGAAACTCCAATTATAAAAAATACAGAATTCAAACTATTTTTTAATTTATATAGTTTAGAATTATTGGTTTGTAAATCTTTATTGTTCTTCGATAATATAGTCATATATATAGGTATAATAGGAATTATACATGGTGAGAAAAAAGATAAAATTCCTTCTAAAAATAGGGTTATTATTTTAATAATATTAATATCCATAATTATTCTTCCTAGTAAAATAGTAATATTTATTAAAATAATACTATATAAAATAATTAAAATAAAGATTTACGAACTATATATAATATTTTTTTTCAGAATAGTATCACTTTTATTACAATATTGTTACACCTATTGCAAAATAAAATTAAGTATATTAGAATTGTTATTGTAGTTAAATTATAAAAAATTAATTTAACATTGTATTATTTTTTTGTAATGATGTGTAGAGTACTTTAGTACACGAAATATATAGAATTAAGAATAGGAGAATCATAAAATTGGCAAAATTACATAAATTAGTAGCAGGAACAGCAGTAATGTCAGCAGTAGCCATAGGATTTACAACTTTAGCAGATGCAGATATTTATACGGTAAAATCAGGAGATACTCTTTGGGATATAGCTCTTAATAATGGTACAACTGTAGAGCAATTAATGAAAGATAATAATTTAACATCTGATTTAATATTCCCAGGAGATCAGTTATCTTTTCAAAATACAGCAGCTCAAGTAGTAACTGCTCAAAACAATGGAACGTATAGAGTTGTTTTAGGTGATACATTGTTTAAAATAGCAAATAAATTTGGTACAACTGTAGATAGTTTAGTTAATTTGAATAAAATATCTAACCCAAACTTAATATTAGTTGGACAAGAATTAGTTATAAATGAAGTAGCTAAATCAAATACTGTAGAAACATCACCTGTTGTTGTTAAAAAAGAAGAAGTTTCATTGCTTCCTAAAGTTGAGACTAAATCAGTTGTAGAAACTAAAAAAGAAGAAGTAGCACCAGCGCCTGTCGTAGAAACTAAAAAAGAAGAAGTAGCGTCAGCACCGGTTGTAGAAACTAAAAAAGAAGAAGTAGCACCAGCACCGGTTGTAGAAACTAAAAAAGAAGAAGAAGCACCAGCGCCTGTTGTAGAAACTAAAAAAGAAGAAGTAGCACCAGTTGTAGTGCCAGTTTCTACGCCAGTAGGAAATAAAGGAGCGGCTATATTTGCAGCTGCTCAAGCACAATTAGGAGTATTCCAAGATTGTACAATGCTTGTAACAAATGCACTTAAATCAGTAGGAATTAACTTCCATGACTGGCCAGCAGGATATATGAGTTTAGGAACAGTAATTTCTGAATCAGAAGCTCAACCAGGAGATTTAGTATACTATGCTAATGGAGGTATGGGATTTGCTCATATAGCAGTGTATGCAGGTAATGGGCAAGCTATTCATGGTGGATGGTTTGGAAATCAAACAGCATTAAATACAGTTTATGTTGGAAGTGGTCCAGTATTTATAAGAGTACGATAATTTAAAATGCTTTTAGATATAAAACTAGATAATTACTTAATTCTAGTTTTATATCTTTTTTTATTGCTGAAAAAGTTTTGATAAAGTATAATTTATGATGATATAAACTTAATTTAGGAGAAAATTATGATTTACATAATAGGGCTTGGTCCAAATGAAGAAATTTCAATTAAAGAAAATATAAAAAATTTAATACTAGAAAATAAGGATAAAACTGTAATAGCAAGAACAAAAGAGCACTTTGCTATATCTTTTCTTGATAAAAATAACATTGAATATGAAACTTGCGATAAATTTTACGAAAGTAGTGAAGATTTTTCTAATACTTATGAAAAAATAGCTGAATACATTTTATCAAAAAATGAAGAAAATGATGTTTTATATTTGTTACCAGGGCACCCTATGGTGGCGGAAATGACTACTAAACTAATAATAAATAAAACAGATGATTATAAAATAATAGGTGGAGAAAGTTTCTTGGATATTTGTTTTAACTATGCAGGTTTTGATCCTGTTGAGGGTTTTATATTAATAGATGCTACTAATATAGAATCTTTTAAAGATATTGATCCTAGCAAACACATACTAATAACTCAATGTTACGATGATTTAACTGCAGCAAATATTTCAGTGGAATTAGAAAAATATTATCCTTATAATCATAATGTTTTAATTATGGAAAATGTAGGATCTTATTTAGAGAAAAAGTATAATTCTGAACTTTATGAATTATCTTCAATAGTAGGAGAAGAAGTTAATAATTTAAGAACGGTTTATATACCACCTTATAAAGAATATGTTAGTTATAATCTAAAAAATTATCTTCCTGAAGCTGAATTTTTTGATGAAAAAGATACATCATATTTAATAGAAAAATTAGAAACTAGCATAAAAAATATAAAAGACAATAGAAATATTGATAACATAGAGAAAAATTTAGCAGAGTTAATAAGAATAGTTTTAGATTTTGAAAATGCTAGTGATGAATATTATAGTATAGATAATATAATTAAAATATTGTCATTAAAGGAGTATAATAATGGATAAAGTATTATCCTTTAGCAAGAAAGTATTAAAAGAAATTATCGATAAAAATAGTATAGTAGTTGATGCTACTTGTGGTAATGGCAATGATACTTTGTTTCTTGCTAAAACTTCTGCTAAAAAAGTTTATTCTTTTGATATTCAAGATATAGCAATTTCTAGAACTACTAATTTATTAAAAGAGAACAATTTATTATCAAAATGTGAAGTTATACTAGATAGTCATACAAATATAGATAATTATATAGTTGAACAGATAAATGGGGTTATTTTTAATCTAGGATATTTACCTAATGCAGACCATGCGATAACTACCGTAGGGGAGAGTACTATTAAAGCTGTAGAGAAATCTTTAAAACTTTTAAAAATAAAAGGAAGAATAGTTATAGTAGTTTATTGGGGGCATGATAGTGGAAAAATAGAAAAAGAGATGCTACTAGAGTATCTATCTTCATTAAATCAAAAGGAAGTAGAAGTTCTTCAATATCAGTTTATAAATCAAAAAAATAATGCTCCTTTTTTAATAGTATTAGAAAAATTGAAGTAGGAAAACATAATGGAAAATATAGAAATAGAATTTAAAAATTTATTAACAGAGCAAGAATATACTAGAATATACGATTATTACAAATTATCAAATTGCCCAGATATATTAAATGTAAATCATTATTATGATACTAAAAATTACGAATTGAAAAATAATAATTGTGCATTTAGAATAAGAATTAGCAATTTACTTAGAGAAATGACATTAAAAATAAAAAGAGATAAAGGTAATTTAGAAATAAATGTCCCAGTATCAAGTGAAAAAATACCTGAAATAATATCATTGGAGAATTTACCTTTAGAAATTCAAGAAAAACTTAAATTATTTAAAATAAAAGATGAATTAAAATTAATAAATAAAATAGAAACTATTAGAAAAGAGTTAAAATTAGAAAAAGGTTTATTAGTATTAGATAAAACTACATATATAAATAATATAGAAGATTATGAATTAGAATTTGAAGTTTTTGATTATTTGGAAGGTAAAAAGGAATTTTTATCTATTCTAAATAATTTATCACTAGAAAGAAAAAAAGCTATTCCTAAAATAGCTAGAGCAGAGCATTATAAAAAAAACATTCAATAAAACAATAAAAAGCGATCCGAAGATCGCTTTTTATAGAAAAGGAAAGTTTATGAAGAATATAACTACTGTTTAGTAGTTACAAAATATATTATACAGTTTGAACCTTATACGAACTTTAAATAATATGTTTAAGTGCAAAATTATACTAATTTAATACATTTAATATTTTTATCAACTTAATGCTATGTAAATAATTATATTGATAGTGTATAAATGTTGTTAAATATGATTTTGTAAGTGTTTTTTTTGAATAAATAAATAACACGAACATTAGCTTATATTTTAAATTTTAATATTTAATGTTATAAAAAAATTAAATTTTAATGGAGAGAAAATGAGAATAGGATTAATTGCAGAGTTCAACCCATTACATACAGGGCATAAATATTTAATAAGTGAAGCAAAAAAAATTATAGCAGAAAATGGAGTAGGTGAATTAGTGTGTGTAATGAGTGAATTTTTTACTCAGCGAGGAGAAGTTGCTATAATTGATGGATATAGTAGAGCCAGAGAAGCTATTTATTCTGGTTGTGATTTAGTAATAGCATTACCTTATAGAGTTAGTGTAGCTTTTAGTGATGATTTTGCTCATAAAAGTATAGAAATTTTGGTTAATTGTAAAATAACCCACTTAATTTTTGGAACAGAAGAAGATATAGAAAAATTTGAATATATGTATAATTTAGAAAATTCAAGTGAAACAACAATAAAAATTAAAGAATATTTAAAATTAGGGTATAGTTATCCAAAGATAATGAGTAAAATATTTGAAATTAATAGTGTTAACTCTAATTTTATTTTAGCTTATAGCTACTACAAGGCAATAAAAAAGTTAGCTCCTAATATTAAACTAATTCCAGTAAAAAGAAGAGGTCAAAATTTAAATCAAACAAATTTAGATGACAGCGAATTTTTAAGTGCAACTTCTATTAGGAAAAATTATGCTAATGAATTAATAAAAAACTATATTTCTGAGAATATGTATAATAATATTTTTAATAAAGCTAATATGAATGAAGAAAAATTTTATAATTTATTAAAATATAAAATTTTATCATTAGGAAAAGAAAATTTAAAAAATATATACGATGTAACAGAAGGACTAGAAAATAGAATATATCAGGCGGCTTTAATTTCTAATAATTATGATGAGTTAGTAGCTTTAATATCTACTAAACGCTATACTAATAAAAGGATAAAAAGAATATTATCTTATGTTTTAACAAACAGTAGTAGAAATGAAATGTTGGAAGATATAAAAGATTTAAGGATTTTAGCTGTGAATAAAAATAAGACTTATTTAATAAAAGAAATAAATAAATTAGAGAAAGTTAAGTTACATCAAAAACTTAATAAAAATAATGAAAAATATTTTAAACATGATATAAGAGTAGCTAGAATTTATAATATCTTTTATAATGAAAATGATATTTTTAAATATAATATAGAAATAGTAGAATAGGAGTGATAATTTTATGTCGAAGTATTATGCAGTTAAGGTAGGAAAAATTCCAGGTATATACAATACATGGGATGAATGCAAAATGCAGGTTATGGGATATAAAGGTGCAGTATATAAAAGTTTTCAAACATTAGAGGATGCTAGATTATTTTTAGAAAATGATATAAACTATAACAATAATAAAAAAAATAGTGAAAAGCCTTTTAACTCACATAATTTAAATGTTGAAAATTACGCTTATATTGATGGAAGTTATGATAATGAAAAGAAAATTTATGGTTCTGGTATAGTTATAGTAATTAAAGATAAAAAAATAACAAAAAAAATATCAGGGAATAAAGAGGATATAAGAGAGTTAAGGAATGTTGCAGGAGAAATAGAAGCTGTAAAATATGTTTTAAGTTATTGTCTAGAAAATAATATTAATGAGATAACTATATATTATGATTATGCAGGTATAGAAAGTTGGGCTACTGGAGATTGGAAAACTAATTTAGAATATACTAAGAACTATGCTATATTTGCTAGAGAAATAATGAAAAAAATAAATGTTCATTTTGTTAAAGTAAAAGCTCACAGTGGAGTAGAACTAAATGAATTAGCAGATAATCTTGCTAAAGAAGCTATAAAAGAGTTTAATCCTAATAATAATTTAGATGGCTTTATATTCGGTACTTATGATGATATAGATGAGATAAAAAACTTAAAAGAAAATAAACAAATTAGTTTTTTTGATTAAAATTATTATTACAATATTATTAAATAATATTTCATTATTGTTACAAATATTGAAAAAGATAAAATGCTATAATATAATTTATTATGTGTATAAATAAAATAATTGGAGAAAGGTATTGAATTATGAAAAGAGCTATAAAAATAACAAGTGGTTTTTTAGCGTGTACGTTATTATTTTCAAATTTAAACAGTATAGACATAACTAAGGCAACAGAGGCTCCTACTATAACAGTTAATTCAGAAGATAGTAATATATTAACGCAAATACAAAGTTTTGAAGGTAAAAACTATTTAGTAGTTACAGCTATTCAAGATGTAACGAATATGGCAGTTAGAGTTAATGTTAGTAATAATCAGACTTTCGTATTTAAGCATAGTGAATTAAATAAAGGTGAATCTGTAAGTTTTGAATTGGATATAGCAGAACAAAAGCAAGTTATACCTGGGAAAAAAATACTTCCTAAAACAGATATAGTTAGAGAAAAATTGGAAGTAAAAGGGGTTATAAAAGGTTTCAATGTTGTAGCTATAGTCAGTTATGATGTTGAAAAAAATCCTGTTATAGAAATTAAAGATCTTGATTCTACTAACGAGTTGAAAAATGATTTAGCAGATAAATCAGACATAGAATCAAAAGACAAAAAAGAAGAAATTAATCCAACTTCAGAAGTTGTTAAAGGAACTAGTGTAGCAGAAGAAGCTAAAAAAGTAGAAGATGCACAAGCAGATGCATGGGAAAAAGCAGCTTCAGAATTGAATAAACCAGTAGCAGTAAATGAAAGTAGATCAGTAGATGCACAACCTAATGTTTCACTTTCTAAAGAAGATGTTAAGCCGGCAGAAGTAGCTAAAAAAGTAGAAGATGCACAAGCAGATGCATGGGAAAAAGCAGCTACTGTAAACAATGCCTCAAACCCTAATTTAGCTAATAGTAGTAGCGATGCAAATATTCTTATCGATCAACTTAATAAACATAGAATAGCAAACGGGAAAACTCCTTTATCAGTGGATAATAGTTTATCTGAAGGTACATTAGTTAGAGCTAATGAGTTTGCTGCTTTAGCAGCTAGTGGAAGAACAGGTATGTCGTTACATCTTAGATTAGATGGCTCAAGTTTCTCTACAGCTTTCCCAGCAGCAATCAGAGCAAAATTAGGAGAAAATGTTTCTTACGGATCTAGACTAGAATCATTAATGAAATTCTGGAAAAACTCACCAGCTCACAACAAAAACATGTTAAGCGATGAATATACAAAAGTATCAATAAAAGTAGTTAAACAAAATGGAATGTACTACGGGGTACAAATATTCAGTAAATAATATATAATAGTAATATTACTAGGTGATATGTATATACTTGAAAAAGTTATACATATCACTTTTTATTTTTATATAACATGTTGTTACTATTTTAAAATAATAGTATAATAAAAGTGATTACAAAAGAAAGGAGTATGAAAATGACTAGTAAAAATTTAAATATGATTGTGTGTGGAGGTTGAAACTCTAAAATAGGGCCGGGAGCACTATCTAATCTACTAAATGATTTACCTAAAAAAGAAGATTCTAACTTAATAGTAGGTTATGAATCATCTGATGATGCAGCAGTTTATAAAATATCAGATGATAAAGCTATAATTCAGACGTTAGACTTCTTTACAACTATGATAAACGATCCATATTTATACGGGCAGATAGCAGCAACAAATGCCTTAAGTGATGTTTATGCAATGGGTGGAGAAGTCATTTCTGCTCTTAATATAGTTGCTTTTCCAGAAAGTATAGACATGGAAATACTACATCAAATACTAAAAGGAGGAGCAGAGAAAGTTCATGAAGCAGGAGGGGTCTTAGCTGGTGGTCATTCAATACATGATGCTACTCCTAAATATGGATTGTCAGTTACCGGAGTTATTCACCCTGAAAAAATATTAATGAATAATAGTTGCAAAGAAGGAGATGCACTAATAGTAACTAAACCTTTAGGAGTAAGTATTATAAACTCAGCACATATGTTAAAAGAGTGTAGCGAAGAGAGTTTTAAACAATGTGTAAAACAAATGACAACACTTAACAAGTATGCAGCAGAAATTATGAAGGATTATCCTGTTAATAGTTGTACAGATATAACTGGTTTTGGTTTTTTAGGACATTTGGTAGAAATGTTAGATAAAAATTACTCAGCAGAAATATATTCAAAAAATATTCCTATGTTACCTGAAGCTCATGAATGTGCAAACAATTTTATAATAACATCAGGAGGACAGTTAAATAGAAATCATTTAGAAAATAAAATAGAATTTGAAGTTAATGATTTTGGTTTAGAAGAAATACTTTATGATCCTCAAACATCAGGGGGTTTACTAATAAGTCTTCCTAATGAGTATGCAGAAGAAATACTTGAAAAATTAAATAAATTAGAAATAAAGAGTGCAATAGTAGGAAAAGTTATTTCTAAAAAAGAAAAAGATGTATATGTAATATAATATAATTTTACGGAGAAAAGATATGAAAAAATTTAAACTTGATGCTACAGGGCTTGCTTGTCCTATTCCTGTAGTTAAAACAAAAAAACTTTTAGAAGAATACGAAACGGTAGAAACTACAGTAGACAATTTTATAGCTACACAAAATTTGGATAAACTAGCAAAACAATTATCATACAACATAGCAGTAACAGAAGTAGGAAGTAATTATGAAGTAGTTATTTCAAAAAATGATTTAGCAAAAGACAATGTCATAGATACATTAAATGACAAATGTGTAATACCAGTAACGCAAGCTAAACGTGTTTTAGAAAAAGAAAGTAAAGTTGAAATACTTGTAAAAGATGAATCAAATGTAGACAAACTAGAAGAATTTGCTAAGAAAAATAATTATAACTTTGAAAAACTACAAAAGGAAGATCATTATAGCGTATCAATAGAAAAATTAAATAATGAACTTGAACAAGAAAAGCCAGTACAGAAGTTTGATGAAAGTTATATAGTAGTAATAAATAAAAAAATAATGGGTCACGGTAGTGAAGAACTAGGAAAAAGATTAATTAAAGCATACTTATATGCTTTAACAGAACAAGAAGAACTACCTAAAAAAATTATTTTCTACAATGATGGTGGAGAATTAGTAGATAGAAATAGAAGCCATGTGTTAGATGAGTTAAGAGAGCTTGAGAATAATGGTGTAGAAATTGTTTGCTGCGGTGCGTGTATAGATTATCATAATATAGATTTAGCTGTAGGAAATCCTACTAATATGTATTTCATAGTTGAAGATATGAGAAAAGCTAATAGAATAATAAGACCTTAGGAGATTTTAATGATAGAAGAAGGATTAATAGTTTTTCATAGTACACACGATTCTATAAAAGCAGACAATGTTTGCTTAGAAAGAAACTTAGAAGCTAGTTTAATACCTACACATCCAAGTATAACGTTAGGCTGTGGTTTTATGATGAAAACAAATTGGGAGAACTACGCTAATTTATTAAAAAACTTAGATGAAGAAAATGTTAATTATAAAGCACTATACTACTCTACCAAGAAGGGTATAAAGAGAGAAGTTGAATTGCTTTGTGAAATAAATAAATAAAAAGAGAGTTGAAGATATGCGTAATGTAATAATTGGGACAGCTGGACACATAGATCACGGAAAGACTACACTAATAAAAGCGCTTAGTGGTATTGAAACTGATACGACAGCTGAAGAAAAAGAGAGAGGAATGTCTATAAATCTAGGTTTTGCTTATTTTGACTTACCTAGTGGAAAAAGATGTGGAGTTGTAGACGTTCCAGGTCACGAAAAGTTTATAAAAAATATGTTAGCAGGTGTTAGTGGTATAAACCTAGTATTACTATTAATAGATTCAAGAGAAGGTATAATGCCACAAACTAAAGAACATATAGATATATTATCACTTTTAGGAATAGAAAACTACATAATAGTAATGACTAAAATTGATCTAGTAGAAGAAGAATATCGTGAATTAGTTAAAGAAGAAATATTAACATTTATTGAAGATACACCATTAAAAGATAGCCCTATTATAGAAGTAGACTCTATTAGTAAAAAAGGTATCGATCAATTATTATTAGAAATAGATAAAAAAACTGATTTAATAGAGAAAGAACAAGCTAGTAAAAATGCGAGACTTAATATAGATAGAACTTTTCAAGTTAAAGGTTTTGGCACAGTAGTTACCGGAACACTTACCGAAGGAACAATTTCTATAGGAGATGAACTTTTAGTATATCCAAAGGGAATAAAAACAAAAGTTAGAAATATTCAGGTTCATGAAAAAGACGTTCAAACTGCGTATTCTGGGCAAAGAACGGCTATTAATTTGAATAATGTAAGAATAGATGAAGTTAGCAGAGGATGTACTTTAGCTACACCGAACTCTTTAACAAAAACTTATATGTTAGATACAGAAATTAAATTAATAAAAGATGACGTAGCCAACTTGGAACTTTGGGATAGAGTTAGATTTTATACAGGAACAACAGAAGTAATGGCTAGGGTAGTACCACTTGGAGTTGATAAAATATCTTCTGGTGAAACAGGCTTTGTTCAATTAAGACTTGAAGAAGAAATAGCTATTAAAAATTACGATAAATTTATTATAAGAACTTATTCTCCGATGATAACTATAGGAGGAGGAGTAGTACTTGATAGCAGTCCTCAAAAACATAGTAGATTTAAAGCTGAAATATTAGATAATCTAAAAGTTCAAGCTAAAGGAAGTTTATCTGATATTATAGAAAACTATCTATTATCTGCTAATGAATATTTAATATCATCTGAAGAAATTTCAAAAACATTAGAAAAAGATAAAGATTTAATTTTAGAACATATAAATGAACTATTAGAGAAAAATTCAGTTTTAAATGTAGAAAATAGTTATATTCACTATAAAAAATATGATGATATAAAAGAAAAAATTATTAATGTTATTGAAGATTATCACAAACGTAATAGACTAAAAGTAGGTATACCTAAAGTAGAATTGGTTTCTAAAATAAAGTTAAACAATAAAGAAATTAATCAATTTTTAGATTTATTAATTAGTAATGAGTTAATAAAAATAGAAAAAAATTATGTTTCACTAAAAGACTTTTCTATAAAATATGATAACAAACAGTTACAAGAAAAAAATCGTATTGAGAAACAATTATTAGATAGTAAATTTACTCCGCCTACAATTAAAGATTTAACAAAAGGAGTAAAACCTACTATAGAAGTACTGGAATCGCTAGTAGGTAATACAGTTGTAAAACTAGACGATGATATAGTTTTACACTATAACGTTTATGAAGAAGCTGTAAGAAAAGTAGAATCACATTTTACAAAAAATGAGCAGTTAACTTTAGCAGAATTTAGAGATTTGACAGGATCAAGTAGAAAATATTCTATGGCAATACTAGAATATATGGATAAACAAGGGCTAACTAAGAGAGTAGAAAATTATAGAATATTAGATAAAAAATAATATTAAGGAGATTTTATGTCATACTATTTTGATTATGGAGCAACGTCATTAAAAAAACCAAAGAAAGTAGCAGACAAAGTTTACGAAGTACTGACATCTAACAATTTTGCAAATCCATCTAGGGGTAGTTATAAAGAAGCTAACAATGCATTTTTAGAAATATATAAAGCTAGAAAAAAGGTAGCAAATTTTTTTGGAATGTCAGATGAAAAATATGTAATATTCACAAACAACTCTACAGAAGCTCTTAACATAGCTATAAAAGGAATTTTAAAAGCAGGAGATCATGTTATAACTACTAAAATGGAGCATAATTCTGTATTACGTCCTATATATCAATTAGCAAAAAATAAAGATGTAGAATATAGTATTGTAGATAGTGATGATTACGGAATAGTTAAATATGACGAAATAGAAGACAATATAAAAACTAATACTAAACTTTTAGCTATTACTCAAGGTTCAAATGTAACAGGGAACATAGTAGATTTAAAAAAAGTAGTGGCAATATGTAAAAAACATAACATTTTAGTTTTAGTAGATGGTTCACAAGCTGCAGGAGTTATTGAAACTAAACTAGAAGATTTAGGGATAGACTTATATTGCTTTACGGGACATAAAAGTTTATTTGCGCCACAAGGTGTAGGTGGACTTTGTATAGTAAATAAAAATTTAGATATAGAAAGTTACAACGTTGGTGGTAGTGGTGTAAAAACATTTGAAAAAGATCAACCAAATGAGTATCCTGCAAAATTAGAAGCGGGAACACATAATACTCCGAGTATAGCAGGTTTATCAGCAGGGATATCTTATATAGAAGAAAAAGGTATAAACAACCTATACAAAAAACAAATTCAATTCGCTAATAAATTTTATTCAGAATTAAAAGACATTGAACAAATAACTTTTTATGGTGATTTTTCAAAACCTAAAACTGCAGTAGTATCATTCAATTTTAAAGGAGTAGCTTCAAGTGATGTTGCAGAAGTTTTAGCTGAACAATATAATATAGCAGTTAGAGCTGGAACTCACTGTGCACCTTTAATGCATGAACATTTTGGAACGGAAAATCAAGGTATTATAAGATTTTCATTTTCTAGTATGAACACAGAAGAAGAAATTGACTATGCAATAAATGCTATAAAAGAAATAGCTAGTGAGATATAGGAGAGATAAATGCAAAAAATATTATCGCAAATACCACAAATAAATAAAATATTACAACTAGATGAAGTAAAAAAATTACAAGAACTTTATCCAGAAAAGATAATAAAAGAAAATTTACAACTTAGCATTAACAATATAAAAAAAGAAATATTAAGCAAACAACTTTTTGAAGTTCCTAGTTTAGAAGAAATAGTTGAAGTATTGACAAAAGAATTACAAAAACAAGATAAAAATTCACTTAGACGAGTTATAAACGCTACTGGTACAATACTTCATACGAATTTAGGAAGAAGTTTATTAAGTAAAAAAGTACAAGAAAATCTAATAAATGTAGCATTTAACTATTCTAATTTAGAATTTAATATAGAAGAAAAATCTCGTGGAAGCAGATATACACATCTAAATGAAACAATAAAAAAATTAACAGGAGCAGAAGATGTTTTAGTAGTTAATAACAATGCAGCAGCTGTAATGTTAGCACTAAATACTCTATCAAAAGATAAGGAAATAGTAGTTTCCAGAGGTGAAATGGTCGAGATAGGTGGCGCTTTTAGAATACCTGAAATTATAAAGCTAAGTGGTGGAATTGTTCACGAAATAGGAACTACGAATAAAACTCATGTTAAAGACTATGCTAATGCAATAAATGAAAATACAGGAGTTCTTCTTAAAGTTCATACTAGTAATTACAAAATTTTAGGATTTACAAAAGAAGTTACTAATGAAGAAGTAGCTACTTTGGCTAAAGAAAATGACTTAATATCAATAAATGATCTAGGAAGCGGTCAACTTATAGATTTTCGTCCTTATGGACTTCCTTATGAACCTACAGTTAAAGAAGTTTTGGACAGTGGAATCGATGTAGTAACTTTTAGTGGAGATAAATTACTAGGAGGACCTCAAGCGGGTATAATAGTAGGTAAGAAAAAATATATAGATTTGATGAAAAAAAATCAGCTAACAAGAGCTTTAAGAGTTGATAAAATGACAATAGCAACTTTAGAGGCAACATTAAAACTATATTTAGATGAGAAGCAAGCATTAGAGCATATACCAACATTAAATATGATATCTATGTCTAAAGAAAAGTTACAAGAAAAAGCTAAATTATTTATTGAAAAAATAAACCACTTAAACTTTGAAGTAGAAATATTAGAAGATAAGGCAGAAGTAGGTGGAGGAAGTTATCCATCTAGCTATCTTGATAGCGTAGTTGTAAAATTAACTCATAGTAAAAAAACAGCTACGGAATTAGAAAGAAGATTACTAGAAATGGAAATACCTGTGGTAACTAGAATAAAAGATAATAGTATTATATTAGATATGAGAACATTATCAGTAGAAGAATTTGAAATAGTTGGACAAAATTTAGAAAAAATAATATAAAATAAGATATATGTAAAACTTATAAAATAATATATAAAAATACATAAATGTACGGATAGTTATATTATAACTATCCGTAATACTTTTATTATATGTTAATTTAGTAGCTTTTTTTATATTGTTTAATTTATAAATTTATATGGATAGAATGCAAACTATATTTTTATAATTTAAGTATAAAAATATTTAAGTTTATAAATTTATTGTTATATGTTTAATGTAAATATGAAAAATTAAGATCGAGTTATAATTATTTTATATTGATTGTTATGATGTTTAACGTTTTCTTAAAATAAAAATTATATATTTTTAGTTGAAATTAGTAGATTTTTCTAATTAAAAGTTGTACAATATATAAGGAAATAATTTATTTCTTAAAATTAATTAAAGGAGGCAACCTAATGGTAGGTATTATCATTGCAAGTCATGGAGAATTTGCTGATGGAATAAAACAATCTGGTGAAATGATTTTTGGTAAACAAGAAAAAGTAGAATCAGTAGTTTTTATGCCAAGTGAAGGACCAGATGATTTGAAAAGAAAACTTCGTGAAGCTGTAGAAAAAGTAGATAGCGAAGAGATTTTATTCCTAGTAGACTTATGGGGTGGAAGTCCATTTAACCAAGCTAACTTGTTATTTGAAGAAGATCCTGAATCAAGAGCTATAGTAGCTGGATTAAGTTTACCAATGCTTATAGAATCATACGCTAGTCGTTTTACTATGACTAAAGCACACGATATTGCAAAAGCAATAGCACCAACTGCTAAAGAAGGTGTAAAAGTTCGTCCAGAATCTTTACAACCAGTTGAAGCAGTACAACAAGCTCCTGCTCAACAAGTTACTGGAGGAGAAATTCCAGAAGGAACTGTTATAGGAGACGGAAAAATTAAATTCGTATTAGCTCGTATAGATACTCGTCTATTACACGGACAAGTTGCTACAAGCTGGACTAAAGCTACAAACCCTGATAGAATTATTGTTGTTTCAGACGTAGTAGCTAAAGATGAATTACGTAAAAAACTTATAGAGCAAGCAGCTCCTCCAGGAGTACGTGCTCACGTTATCCCACTTTCAAAACTTGTTGAAGTAAGCAAAGATACTCGTTTTGGTGGAACAAAAGCGTTATTATTATTTGAAACACCTCAAGAAGCACTTAGCGTAATTGAGCAAGGAGTTGAGATAGAAGAACTTAACGTTGGATCTATGGCTCACTCTATAGGAAAAGTACAAATTAACGCAGCTTTAGCATTAGATCAAGAAGATGTTGAAACTTACAAAAAATTACGTGATTTAGGAGTTAAACTAGATGTACGTAAAGTTGTAAATGACAAAGCTGTTGATTTATTCAAACTTATCGAATCTAAATCAAAAGACGGTTTAAGATTATAAAAGTATATTTAGGAGGTCATTATGGATTTTAGTTTAATTACAATAATATGTGTCCTAATAGTTGCTTTCTTAGCTGGTATGGAAGGGGTATTAGACCAATTCCAATTCCACCAACCAATAGTAGCATGTTCTCTAATTGGTTTAGCAACAGGACACTTAACAGAATGTATTATATTAGGTGGAGCTTTACAATTAATAGCTTTAGGATGGTCTAACATAGGAGCAGCTATCGCACCTGATGCAGCTTTAGCATCAGTAGCTTCAGCTATTATATTCGTTAAAGCAGGAAACTTTACTGACGCTGGACGTCAAGTAGCTATCGGAACAGCTGTTACTTTAGCAACAGTTGGATTAGTTTTAACAATGGTAGTTCGTACATTATCAGTTGTTATAGTTCACCAAGCTGATAAAGCAGCAGAAAAAGGAAGCTTCAGAGGAGTAGAATTCTGGCACTTTGTTGCATTATCTATGCAAGGATTACGTATAGCAATACCAGCAGGAATGTTATTATTCGTTCCTTCATCAGCAGTTCAATCAGCTTTAGGTTCATTACCAGCTTGGTTTACTGATGGTATGGCTATCGGTGGTGGATTCGTAGTTGCTGTTGGTTATGCGATGGTTATTAACTTAATGGCAACAAAAGAAGTATGGCCATTTTTCTTCTTAGGATTTGCGTTAGCACCACTTAACCAATTAACATTAATAGCAACAGGAATTATTGGAGTATGTTTAGCTATAATTTACCTAAACCTTTCAAAAAATAAAGGTAACGGTGGAGGATCTGGACAATCAGGTGATCCATTAGGCGACATACTTAATAAATACTAAGAAGGGAGAGATAAACATGACTGTAGATAAAAAAATAACATTATCAAAATCGGATCGTCGTAAAGTTATGTTCCGTTCTCAGTTCCTTCAAGGATCTTGGAACTATGAACGTATGCAAAATGGTGGATGGGCGTTCTCATTAATACCAGCACTTAAAAAATTATATCCACAACCAACAGAAGCTCAAGCAGCTTTAAAACGTCACTTAGAGTTCTTTAACACTCACCCATATGTAGCAGCGCCAATATTAGGGGTTACATTAGCATTAGAAGAAGATAAAGCTAATGGAGCAGAAATTGATGAAGCAGCTATCCAAGGGGTTAAAGTAGGTATGATGGGACCTTTAGCAGGGATTGGAGATCCAGTATTCTGGTTCACAGTACGTCCTATTTTAGGAGCTATTGCAGCATCTTTAGCTACTAGTGGATCAGTTATCGCGCCATTATTCTTCTTTATAGTATGGAACGTGTTACGTACAGGATTCTTATGGTACACTCAAGAGTTAGGATACAAACAAGGTTCTAACATTACAAATGACCTATCAGGTGGATTATTACAAACAATTACTAAAGGAGCATCAATCCTTGGTATGTTCGTAATGGGTATTCTTGTTCAACGTTGGACTAGCATTAACTTCAAATTAGAAGTAGCTCGTGTTCAATTATCTGAAGGAGCATACATTAACTTCACAGATGAGAACATAACAGGAACAGCTCTACAAAAAATATTAGGACAAGCAGCTAGTGGATTATCACTATCTCCAGAAAAAGTTACTACGTTACAACAAAACTTAAACGAACTTATTCCTGGATTTGCAGCTTTACTACTTACATTCGCATGTATGTGGCTACTTAAGAAAAAAGTTAATCCAATTATAATAATCTTCGGATTATTCGGATTAGGTATCTTAGGACACTTAGCAGGAATATTCTAAAATATATAAGTTATAAAAGAGTGAGATTAGGAATTTTTCCTAGCTTACTCTTTTTGTTGTTTTATTGTAATAATAAGTGTAGAATATTATTAGATAAATGATTGGAGGTGTACTTTTGGTAGTTTCACTAAATACAAAAGCATATTTTAAAACAAAAGCAAATTCTTTAACTGGAGCATTTGGAAGTAAACATGGGGATATACTAATTGGAAATAAGGCATTTGAATTTTATAACTATAGAAATCCTAACGATTATATACAAATTCCTTGGGAACAAGTAGAACTAGTTCGTGCGCAAATATATTTAAGAGATAAGTATATAAGAGGATTTTTTATAGATACTACAAATTCTGGTACTTTTAACTTTGTTGTTAAGGAAGCAGGGAAAACTCTTAAAATAATGAGAGATTTTGTAGGTGAAGAAAAAATAGTTAGAAATAAACCACTAATTACACTAAAAGGTTTATTCAAAAAAAATAAAAAATAATAGGAGAACATTATGGAGCCGATATTTTTAAAACCTGTATTACAAGATAAAATTTGGGGTGGAGAAAAGTTACAAAAAGAGTTTGGGTTAGAAATACCAACAAAAACAACAGGAGAAGCATGGTGCATAAGTGCACATCCAAATGGAATTTCAACTGTAGTTAGCCCGGAACACTATAAAGGAATGGGACTTGATGAGTTATATAAAAAGTATTCTGAATTATTTGGATTAGAAAATAAAGATGTATTTCCATTACTTATTAAAATATTAGATGCTAAAGAAGATTTATCTGTTCAAGTTCATCCCAATGATACTTATGGTTTAGAACATGAAGGAGAGTTAGGTAAAACAGAGTGTTGGTATGTTATTTCTGCCGATGAAGGAGCTAAAATAGTTTACGGTCATAACGCAGAAAATAGAGAACAGTTTGAAGATATGGTATCAAACGGAGAATGGTCAAAACTATTAGTAGAGGTACCTGTAAAAGCAGGAGATTTTTTTGATGTTCCTGCAGGAACAATACATGCTATAGGTGGAGGGGTTGTTATTTTAGAAACACAACAAAATTCTGACACAACTTATAGGGTATACGATTATAATAGAAAAGATGATAATGGTAATGAAAGAGAACTGCATATTAGACAATCAGCAGAAGTTTCAACTTATCCTGGAAAAAATCCAATATTAAACATAAAAGAAACTGAACTAACTTCTGGGAAAATTACACATTATTTAACTAATGAATACTTCAGTGTTTATAAATGGGAAACTACAGATAAAATAGAGTTAAGTCTAGATAATAAATATACTTTAGCGACAGTAATAAAAGGTGAAGGTAAATTAATAGTTGATAATAAAGAATATAATTTAAAATTAGCTGATTCGTTTATTCTACCTAGCAGTATAAAAAATATAGTTATAGAGGGTAATATAGAGTTGATTACCTCTAAGTCAGAGTAATATATTATGAGATTATGGCATGAAGACATGATTCATTTGTTACCTAGGCAACAGCTTTTAGGTCAACATAGAGAGTGTGCGGCTTTAAGAGGTAATGGTTGGAACAAAAAACACGAAACAGTTAACTATGTATTTGAATATAATCCTTATAAATTATTTCAGTATCATATTTTAATAATAAAAGAAATGCTAAATAGAGGTTATAAACCAGATAATCTGTGGCTAGACCCTTATTATAGAGGTAAAAGTTGTGAAAAGTATAATGAAATTGATATAATAGAGCAGACAAAGCCTATATACAAAGAGCATGATGATAATTATTACATAGAATGTGTAGAAAATTTAAAAGAAAAAGGAATAATTATAAAAGTAGATAAATAAATTTATCTGCTTTTTTATTTTTTGTATTAATATAACAGTTATTTCGAATTTAATATAATAGTTTAAAAAATAAAATGTTGTGTTTTACATATAAATTGAAATGAAATTTTAAAAAAATATTTTTTTTCATTTTCAAATATAAAAACAACACATAATATAATTGAGTTATAAAAAACACAAAATAGACACTTAGTAAACTTCGATAATATAAAATTACCTTTTATTTTTTTATAACTCAATTATATAAGAGTTTTAAAATGAAAATAAAACTGTTATATATGAGAGGTTTTCAATTTTATTTTTGTTATAATTTTTTTCTAAAAACCTATTGAAAAAAAAAAAAAAAAAATAGGTATAATAAATATAACAGCTGTTATATAAAAACATAAAAAAAAGAAAGTAGGGCATTGAGAATGGATTCAAAAACATTTGCTAAAAATTTTAAAATTTGGCAACCTATAGTTGGACTTGCTATCATATTATTTCTAGTGTGGTTTGGTCTACATTTAGGTTCAAAAGCAAGTAAATTAAGTTTTGGACTACTAGCAGGGTTCTCATTAGGTTATACTCTAACTAGGTCTAGATTTGGATTTGCTGGAGGTATAAAAAGGGTTTATGTAAGAGGAGAAGGTAGTTTAACTAAAGCATTACTAATTGCTTTTGGTACAGCTACTATAATATATGGTGTTATTCAATGGACAGCTTATAATAAGGGAGCTGTACCAGCATATCTAGCAAAAGCAGGAGAAGCAATAATACCAGGAACACAAAATGTATTTATGACTAACATAGGAACTATGTTAGGTGGATTTGTATTCGGTATAGGTATGATTATAGCAGGAGGTTGTGCATCAGGAACATTAGCTGACTTTGGTGAAGGTGAAGGACATGCATTGATAGCTTTCCCACTATTTGTATTAGGAACTATACCTGGACATTATTTAAGAGCGGTAATAGATAGAAATCCTATAGGTAAAGTAGGAATTCGTGGTTACTTACCTGAATATGTAGGTTATTTAGGAGCTGGAGTAATTACAATAGGATTATTAGTAATATTATATGGATTTACTAAAAAATATGAAAACACTAGAAAGGCTGAAGGAACTTATTTAGATCCTAAGTCAGACTACTTAGATTTTGAAAAACCATTAACAGATGAAATGGAATCTAATCCTTTTGGATGGAATTTATATCATAAAGTTTTTGTGCAAAGATGGAACTTTATAACTGGAGCAATGATTTTAAGTATAATATCTGGATGTATAATGATATTTACTAATAAAGCATGGGGAGTTACTTCTGCTTTTACAAAATTAGGTGTTTGGTTTGTAGGATTATTTGGAGTTAAATTCTCTGATGAATCATTCAAATCAATATATAAAGCATTAGATCACGGTATACTTTCTGATGCTGGTGTTATATTGGATATAGGAATAGTATTTGGTGCATTTGTAGCATTCTTAATGGCAGGAAGATTTAAAATTAGTCTTTCATTCAATAAAACTAACGCATTTTTATTCGCACTTGGTGGTTTATTAATGGGGTTCGGTTCAAGATTAGCTAAAGGATGTAATATTGGTGCATTATACTCATCATTACCAAACTTTTCATTCTCAGGATGGGCGTTTATGTTAGCTATCTCTTTAGGAGCTGTAGCAGGATTAAGATTATTTGCTAAAGGTAAATCAAGCTTAGTACCTCCTAGACATAGAGACCCAAGAGATTTTCAATAATAGATAAAAGATAAAAATATAAATTTATATAAGGAGAAATAAATATGGTTAAAAAATATATAGTAGTTGGTGGAGTAGCTGGAGGAATGTCAGCAGCAGCAAGAATAAGAAGATTAGATCCTTTTGCTGATATTCAAGTTTTTGAAAGAGGACCACACGTTTCGTTCTCTAACTGTTGTTTACCGTTCTATCTATCTGATACAGTGTCACCATTAGAAAAATTAATATTAATGACACCTGAATTACTAAAAAAACAATATAACTTAGATGTTAAAGTATTCCACGAAATAGTAGGAATAGATAAAGCAAGAAAAACTGTTACAATCAAAAAAGTTGATACTGGAGAAGTATACGAAGATAACTACGATAAACTAATTTTATCACCAGGAGCTAGTGCAATTAGACCAGACTCTATAAAAGGTGTTAACAATAAAAATGTATTTACAATAAAAAATGTTGTTGATATAGATAACTTAAAAACATATATAGATAACAACAATATTAATAATGTAGCTGTTATAGGTGGAGGGTTTATAGGACTTGAAGCTATGGAAAGCCTTGTAGAAGCAGGTAAAAAAGTTACATTAGTAGAATCATCTAACCAAATTTTAGCTCCTATGGACTATGATTTAGTGCAAATACTACATAAAGAAATGCATGATAAAGGTGTAGACTTACTATTAAATGAAAGTTTAACAGAAGTTCATGATGATCATATAGTTTTAGCTTCTGGTAAAAAAGTAGAAGCAGGAGCAGTAGTTCTTGCAATAGGAGTTAAATTAGAATCTAAATTAATAAAAGAAGCAGGATTAGAAATAGGGGAAACTGGTGGAATTTTAGTAAATCACCACTACCAAACTTCAGACCCAGATATCTATGCGGTAGGTGATGCTATTGAAGTTACTCACTTTATAACTAAGAAGAAAACTAGATTAACTATGGCAGGACCAGCTCAAAGACAAGCAAGAGCAGCAGCGGACAATATTTATGGAAGAACATATAGAAATACGGGGGTTATTGGATCATCTGTAATAAAAATATTTGATTACAATGCAGCTAGTACAGGATTAAATGAAAAAGACTGCCAAAGAGAAGGTATAGATTATGATGTAACATATGTTATACCTAAAGATAGAGTAGGATTAATGCCAGGAGCAAATCCAATTCACTTTAAACTTATTTTCCAAGTTCCAACAGGGCAAATTTTAGGAGCTCAATGTGTAGGAAAAGGTGCAGTAGATAAACGTGTAGATATTATAGCAGCTATGATAATGAACCATGCTAATATAGAAGATCTAAAAGAATTAGAACTATGCTACTCTCCATGGTTCGGAACAGCTAAAGACCCAGTTAATATGGCAGCATTAGTAGCATGTAACATATTAAACGGTTCATTCAAACAAGTTAGAACTTCTAAAGTAAGAGAATTAGTAGAAAGTGGAGCATACATCATAGACTCTAGAGAAAGAGTAGAATATGAAGCAGGACACATTAAAGGTGCAGTTAATATACCTCTAAGTGAATTTAGAGATAGATTAGACGAAATACCAAAAGATAGACCAGTATATATTCACTGTTTATCTTCACAAAGAAGTTACTACATGGTAGAAGAATTAACTTTACGTGGTTGGGATAAAGTATATAACATTCAAGGTTCATTCCTAGGTATATCTATGTATGAATACTTCAACGATGTTTCAACAGGTAGAGAGCCTATAGTAACTAATTATAGATTTGAATTACTATAATAAATAAATCTTGATATATAAATAAATGGGGGCAAGTTTTTGTCCCCATATTTTAATAATGAAATTGATTGGAGCTTGATTGTATATGAAAAATAAACATTTAGGAAAGTTAGAGGTCCTAGCTTTAGTTGTAGGCTCTATAATAGGTTGGGGTTCTTTTACTTTACCTGGTAAGCAATTTTTATCAACCTCGGGAGTTATTAATACTACAATAGGACTAATTATAGGTGGACTTTTTATATTATTAATTCAAAGTGCCTATCATAGAATGTTAGAATTACATAAAGAAGACGGTGGAGAATTTACTTATGTTTTAAATAATCTAGGTAATTTTCATGGTTTTCTAGTAGGATGGTCTTTAAGTTTATGTTATCTTAGCATGATACCACTTAATGCAGGTGCTTATGTATTGTTGGTTAGGGTAATATTCGGAGAAAGTTTTTCTTTTGGTTATATTTATAGTGTAGCAGGTTACGGAGTTTATATTAGTGATATTATTATAATGAGTACAGTTATATTAGTATTTTGCTTTTTAAATATAAAAGGATTAAAAATAAGTTCAAAAGTTCAAAATATTATGAGTACATTACTTGTTTTATTAGTTTTTTTCATATTGGTATATATGTTCTTTACTAGTGATTTATCTGCTTTTAATAAAAACTATATAAGTAATTATAATTTTTCATTAAAAGAGATTTCTTTAGTAGTAGCAATTGTTCCATTTTTATTTGTTGGTTTTGATGTTATACCTCAAGTAGCATCTAATTTAAAGTTTTCTCCATCAAAAGCTACTAGATTGACTGTTATAGGTATATTTTTAGGAGTTTTTGTTTATGCTTCACTAAATATAATAGCAGGTCTAAGTTTTTCTGGAGAAGAAGCATTAAAAACAGATTGGGCAGTAGCAGATTCTATAATAAGTAAAATGGGATATATTGGTTTTTCTCTAATGTTAATAGCTTTATTTGCAGCTATAACAGGAGGAATAAATGGCTTTATGATAGCAAGTAGTAAACTTATTTCTTCAATTGCTGATAAAGGAATGCTTAATAAAAAATATTCTAAGGTTAATCATAAAGGCGTAAGTAATAATGCGATATTATTTGTAAGTATGGTTAGCTTAATAGCACCTTGGTTTGGAAGAGAAGTTATAATATATATAGTTGACATGGCTAGTGTATTAGCAGCTATAGCCTATGGTTATGTGTGCTTTTTAGGTATACGAAATGCAGTTAGTAACACAAAGAAAGTAGTATCATTCTTTGGTACAATATTATCTATACTATTTATATTGTTATTACTAATACCATTTTCTCCGGCTAGATTATCAATTCAATCTTTTGCTATGCTTGTTTCTTGGATGATTTTTGGATTGATTACATATTATTATAAGCAGAAAAAAATTAAATAAATATTTAAATAATAAGTTCGTTATGTTTTAAATAGTGTATTTTAACAATTTATATTGTATGCTATTTAAAATTAAGCGGACTTTTTTATTTTTGATCACATTCAGTTCACATTCATTTTATATACTCTTATTTATCAAAAGTATAAAAGGAGAATAAAAATGAATTTAGCTTGGAAAGAAATAAAATACAGTAAAAAAAATTACATACTTGTTGAAGTTACACTTATACTATTAATGTTTATGGTAATATTTTTATCAGGATTAACACATGGATTAGATAAAGCAGCAAGTTCTGCATTAAACAATATACCTGCCAAAAATTTTATAGTTAATAGTGATTCTGAAGGAGCAATAGCATCTTCTAACATAACAAATGAACAAATGTTAAAACTGAAAGCAGAATTAGGAGAAGATGTCTCAGAATTATTAATACATAGATCATACATAACTACAGGTGATAGTGATACTAAAGTTGATATTGCATATTTTGGTATAAATATGGAAGAAAATCTAAATCCAGAAGTTTCAGAAGGCGAGAAATTAGGATTAGAAAAGAATACTATTGTTTTAGATACTAAATTTAAAACAGAAAATATAAATATTGGGGATAATATAATAGATAGTGCTTCCGGAGAAAAATTAAAAGTAGTAGGTTTCATAACTGATAATACCTATAGTTATACAGGAGTAGGATATGTTTCTTTAGATACTCTTAAATCATTAAAAACTATAGTTAATAGTAATTATAAAGGAAGTTATACTACTTTAGTAACTAATAAAGATATAAAAGATACTTTTAAATCAGAAGGTATGCTTGTAAAAACAAAAGAAGAGATAATAAATAAGCTACCGGGGTTCGAAGCCCAACAAGGAACTATTATAATGATAACTTGGGTTCTTGTAATAATATCTGCAGCAATTTTAGGAGTATTTTTCTATATAATAACTATTCAAAAGAAACAAACTTATGGGGTTATGAAGGCTCTAGGAATGAGAAATTTAGAAATTACAAAAATATTAGTTACTCAAATATTAATATTAGCAATTATAGGAGTAATTATATCTAATATAATAGCTTATGGAATTGGTTTAATGCTTCCACCTACATTACCATATTTTGTAAAATACGGAGAATTAGCAATAATAATAGTTGCGTTCATAATAATATCAATACTTAGTGGTTTAATTTCAATAGCAAAAATAGCAAAAGTAGATCCACTTATAACAATAGGAGGTAAATAATGACTGAATTAGCAATGCAATTTAAAAATATAACAAAATCTTATCAAGATGGCTCTGAAACTAGAACGATACTTGATAAACTTAATTTAGAAGTAAAAAAAGGAGAATTTATCGCAGTAGTAGGACCTTCAGGTACAGGGAAAAGTACATTCCTTTCTATAGCAGGAGCCTTACTTTCTCCAGATTTTGGTGATATAATAATAGGTGGAGAAAAAATAGAATCTAATAATCAAAAACAATGGACAGAAGTGAGAAGAAATAAAATAGGATTTATTTTTCAAAATCATCAACTTTTACCATATTTAACTATAAGGGATCAATTAGCTTTAATTCAAAATTTATCTAATAATAAGGACGATAAGTTTATAGATGATATGCTAGATAATATAGGTTTAGGTAATTCTAAAGACAAGTATCCTAATAGTCTATCTGGAGGAGAAAAACAGAGAGTTGCTATAGCTAGAGCATTTATGAACAATCCTGAAGTAATATTAGCAGATGAACCTACAGCTAGTTTAGATAAAGAAAGAGGTTATCAAATAGTTGAGATGATAGCTAAAGAAGTAAAAAGACAAAATAAGGCAGCAATAATGGTTACTCATGATGAGAGAGTTTTAGACTTGGTAGATACTATTTATTATTTAGAAGATAAAAAATTAAAATTATTAAATAAATAGGAGAAATATATGCGTTCTGTATTAGTAGTAGAAGATGATAAAGTTCTTAACAAATTAATATGTAGCAAATTAAAAATAGATGGCTTTAAAGTAATTCCTGCTTTTGATGGTTCAGAAGCTATAGATGTAATGGATAAAGAATTTGTAGATCTAATAATATGTGATGTTATGATGCCAAAAATAAATGGTTTTGAATTAACAAAAATATTGAGAGAAACTAATAATAACTTACCCATATTAATGATAACAGCTAAAGATCAATTAGAAGACATTGAAGAAGGTTTTGAATCTGGAATAGATGACTACATGATAAAACCAATAAACTTAAAAGAAATGATGTTAAGAGTTAATGCATTGTTACGCAGATCAAAAATTTCTAATGATAATATACTAAATGTAGGGCAAACTACTTTAGACTATGAAACAATGCTTGCTACATTAAAAGGCGAGATTATAGAGCTTGCACCTAAAGAATTTAAAATAATTTTTTTACTACTTAGTAATCCAAATAAAATATATACTAGACTGGATATATTAGATCAAATTTGGGGTCTTGATTCGGATGTAGATGAAAGAACTATAGATACGCATATAAAAAAACTTAGAAAAAAATTTGAAAATCAAGAAGACTTTGAAATAGCCACTATAAGAGGATTGGGTTATAAAATAAGTTTAATAGAGAGGTAAACTTATGAAATTAAATAAAAAGTATTATATGAACTTGCGAAAATTGGTTATGATGCAATCGATACTTACAATATTTTTATCTTGTATAATATCATTTTCTTTAGTAATAGTTTGTGTTAAGTTATTTCATGACGGGCCATTAACATTAGAATATTTGATGCTTAGCTGTTTGGTTGTATGTGGATTATCAGTAATTTTTGGTGGGATATTTACATATTTTACATCTTCAAAAATATCTGAGCCTTTAGAAAAATTGACAGTTAATGCAAATGAAATAGCTAAGGGGAATTTTGACGTTCAATTAACAAGACCTAAAAATAAACTATATTATGTAAGTGAAATAGATAATCTAGAAAAACATTTTGATAAAATGATTTTAGAATTAAGAAGTATGGATTACATGCAAAAAGATTTTATAAGTAGTGTTTCTCATGAATTTAAAACTCCTATAGTGGCAATAACAGGTTTTTCAGAATTGTTACAAGATAAAAATATATCAGAAGAAGATAAATCGGAGTATCTTGAATTTATAAATCAAGAATCTTTAAAACTAGCTGACTTGTGTGAAAAAATATTACACATATCAAAATTAGAAAATCAACACATAACAAAGTATAAGGAAAATGTTAGAGTAGATGAACAAATAAGACGAGCAATAATAATGTTAAACCAAAAATGGCGCAATAAAGAAATTGATTATAATTTAAATTTACCCGAAACCTCAATAACATCGTCAGCATCTTTACTTATGCATATTTGGATAAATATAATAGATAATGCAATAAAATACTCAAAAAAAGATTTAGAAATATCTGTTCATATAGTTGATTTAAAAAACGAAATAGAAGTTGTTATAAAAGATAACGGAGTAGGAATAAGTGAAGATAATCTATCTCGTATTTTTGAAAAATTTTATCAAGTAGATAATTCACATAGTAATCAAGGAAGCGGTCTTGGCTTATCAATAGTAAAAAGGATAATAGAAATATTATCAGGAACAATAGAATACAGAAGTGTTTTAGATGAAGGAACAACAGTTCTAATAAAATTACCTAAAAAATAAATATATGTAATGGGGCTAATCAATTTTAAGCCCCATTTTTTATTTGTTTTATATTAAATTTGAATATATTACCCAAAATTCAATGAACTAGATCCGTTAACGTTTTTGATATTTATATTTTTGAGTGCGTTGTTATTTATATTTTTTTGAGACATAACAGTATTTTCTACGATGTTATAATTATCGATACTATCAGCAAAGTTTAGAGTAACATTACCATTAACATTTTTTATGTCTACATAGTTAGCATCCAAATTACTTTTAATATTGCCGTTAAGATTATTTATTTCTAACTCTTTGGCTACCATATCTTTTAATGTAACATTGCCATTACCATTATTTATTTTTAAAGAAGATATTTTATTTATTTCTAAGTAATTATTACCATTAACGTTATCTACTTTTATATTTTCTAACTCACTAATATTACAGTCGATATTACCATTAATATCTAGAAGATATAAGTTAAAAATTTTATTAGGTAGATAAATATAAATGTCACTATACATAGACTTTACAAATAATTTAACGATATTTATTACAGACTTGCTCTGTTGTTTTACTTCTAGAAAATTATTATTTGTAGAAATTTTTAAATTAGGATTTTTCTCTTTGTCATAGCGTATTTTAATAAAGTTTTCTGTGTGTTCTTTAATTATAATATTATTAGAATCTGTACTTATTTTTATATCTTGGATGTTGTCATAAATATTTTCTTCGTATACATATGTATTATTCTTCATAAAATTTATCTCCTTAACTATATATTTTCTTTTAATACATTTATTAGCATAGGATTAGCTACTTCATCACGTTTTTCTTTCCCTAATAAGTATTCTACTATTTCTAAGCCAAATAAAAATGCAACAGCAGGTCCTTGAGCTGTAATCATATTACCATCTATAACTACTGCTTTATTTTTATCGAAGTTTTTAAAGTTTATTTGTTTTTCAAAACCTGGATAGCAAGTTACGTTTTTGTCGGCTGTTAATCCTGCTTTGTTTAGAACGATAGGGGCAGCACAAATAGCTGCAACTAATTTATTTTCGTTATACATATTTTGGTAGAATTTAATTATTTTAGAGTTGTTTTTTAAATGTTCACTTCCAGGCATACCTCCAGGTATAACGATAGCGTCATAAATTAAAATATCATCAACTTCATTTATTGTTTTATCTGCCACAATGTTGACTCCGTGTGCAGATATAATACTTTTATTATCATTAGCAGAGATTAAGTCTACTTCAAGACCGCTTCTTCTCATAATATCTAAGGGTGCGATTAGTTCTAACTCCTCGCTACCGTTTTCTACGAATAAAGCAACTTTTTTTGTCATTTTTATTTCTCCTTATATTTTTTTACGTGTTCTACAAAATTATTAAATAAATTTTGTGATTGGATATCATTGTTTTGAAGCAATATTTCTGGGTGCCATTGTAATGCTAGGATATATTGTTCATTGATACTTGATTCTACAGCTTCGATAAAGCCGTCAGGACTTTTAGCAGTTATTTTCAGATTGTGTCCTAAAGTCTTTACAGCTTGGTGATGAAGGGTGTTTACTGTAGTTTTTTCTCCTAATATTTTTCTTACTATACTATTTTCTTCTGTAGATATTGAATGGCTTGCATATTTTGGATTTGTTTCTTGTCTATGTTTAATAGTATTTTTTTCTAGAATATTAATATCTTGATATAAAGTTCCTCCTGTAGCAACATTTACTATTTGAAGACCTCTACATATAGCGAATATTGGCTTTTTTAATGCTAGCATTTCTTGTACTAAAGATATTTCAAATTCATCTCTAGTAGGGAGTGTAGCTCCTAGTTCAGGTGTTGGTTCTTCTCCGTAAAATAGAGGAGAAACATCATGCCCCCCTGATAATACTAAACCATCAATTTTAGCAGCGTACAGTTTAGCCAATTGAGTATCTGACACTGGAAGTAAAAAAGGTAACCCTCCTGCTTCTTTTATTCCTTTTATAGTATCTATTGGTGTGTAAGCAATTTTTGTATTTTGAAGAACGTCAAGTTCATCATTTATTTCACTTGTAGCTATTCCTATAATTGGTTTCAATAATGTTCCTCCCGAATAATGTTCTTATAATACTGATTTTAACAACTTTTATAGAGCAAGTCAATTAAGTTTTTATTATATTATTTACTACTATTTTGTGTTTTTTATAATAATAAATACGACAAGTGATTTTTCACTTGTCGTATAATATTTTTTAACTATTTTTCTACTTCAAGAACTCCGTATCCACCATCTTTACGTTTATATGCAACAGATACTGAATTAGCTTCTTCATCTAAATATACGAAGAAATCATGTCCAATAAGTTCCATTTGTAGTATAGCTTCTTCTTTATTCATAACGTTAGCTGGAACTTTTTTCACTTTAACAAATTCGAGTGTTTCTTCTTCAATTTCTGGTTCAGTAGATACAAATGTTTCTACTGGTATACCTTTTTCTCTTCCTTTTCTATTTACCCTAGTTTTATGTTTTCTAATTTGTCTTTCTAATTTATCTACAACTAAATCAACAGCTGCGTATAAATCAGCGTTAACTTCTTCAGCTCGTAGAGTAACACCTTTTAATGGAACAGTTATTTCTATTTTTTTATCTCCATTTTTATAAACTTTCGCATTAGCATAAACGTTAGCATCTAGTTCTGTAGAGAAATATTTTTCTAATTTAGAAACTTTGTTTTCAACGTACTCTCTTATAGCTTGAGTAATTTCTAAGTTTTCCCCTCTTACTTGATATCTTAACATAATTAAGCACTCCTTTCGATAAGTAGAAAACTACTTTGGAACTTTTGTTCCTTTTATTTTATATTTATATTATAACATATTATGAAAGCAATATCAATATCTCTGTTTATAGTGTTTTAGCCAGTGTTACAAATGAAATTTTTATATTTTTATTTATGTTTTCTAAAGTTGCTGATAGTGATAACAGTGTCTTTCCACTCGTAAATATATCATCTATAATTAAAATATTTTTTGAATTTTTAACTTTTTCTATATGCTCATTTTTAATTGTAAAAAGATGTAAATTTCTTTTTTTATGAATTTTAGCCTGTTTTTCTCTATATTCATCTTCAAATATTTCTATAAATTCTATATTGCACAATGAACATATTTTTTCTATATGATTAAATCCTCTTATCGCTTTTCTAGTATTGTTAGAAGGTGCAATAGTTACTATATCAAATTTTTTATCTGACATAGCTAGTGCTAATAGTTTTTTATACTTAAGAGCTATTTCAACTTGTCCGAAATATTTTATTTTGTATATGTCTTCTTTAATATCGTTGTAGTTAGCAAAGTATATGTGAATGTATTTACTTTCTACAATATCGTAATTAATATTTATTATTTTTGTACAATTATCACAAAAAAGTTTTGGTTTAGTAAATAAATTTTTAAAAGAGAGATTTGTGTTTATTTTTTTATTGCAAAAATTACACAACATATTAGTTCACCAACTTTCTATATTTAGCCAGTTCATTCATATAGTTTATTTCTTTAATTGCTGATTTTATATTTTTACTATTTTCTTTAGCGTAAAATATTACTTCTCCATTATAATCATAATATTTTCTACCTACTCGTCCTGCTATTTGAATTAATGCTTCTTTAGTAAAGTGTTTATGATTAGCGAAGTATACAAATACGTCTAAATAATCAAATGTCACACCTCTTTCTAAAATGGTAGTAGTTATTAAAATATCTATCTCATAATTGTGCATATCTTGTATTTTATTCTCTCTCTCGCTATCTAAACTAGAAACAAAACTTATTTTGTTGACTTCAGATTTTAATTTGTTATAAAGATTTCCCCCTATTTTTATTGATGGGACAAAAATTAAAGCTCTTCTTTTATTGTTTTTTACTTCTTTTATAAAATTTAGTACGGTATTAATATTTAAATTATAACTTTCTTTTTTACCTATTATAATTTTTGGAACTGGTAGCAGTTTTTGATGATAACGTATAGGAATCTTACATACTTCATCAACAAAATTTTTTATTTTCTTCGAAGGTGTTGCTGATAGAAATACTACAGGGCAATTATTTTTCCTAGAATTTAAAGAACTATACTCAAGTACGTCGTCCCCGTAATAAGGGAAAGCATCTACCTCATCTACTATTAAAACATCAAAAAAATTATAGTAGTTAACTAGTTGATGAGTTGTCATTATGTAGAGTAGGCTATCGGTTATTTGTTTTTCATTTCCATGCAAAATGTTAATGTTTATTTTAAAGTCTTTTTTTATTCTTTTATATAGTTCTATTACGACATCTTTTCTTGGGATTGCTAGGCATATTTTTTTGTTTTCTTTTAAAGATTTGTATATTAATTTGTAGATTATTTCTGTTTTTCCTGCACCACAAACAGCCCAAATGAGTGTATTTTTATTTTCATCACAATTTTTTATTAAAGTTTCTGATGCTAATTCTTGTTGAGGGCTTAAAGTTATTTTAGGTAATTCAATATTTTCATAATTATTTTTTAAATTTTTATCAATATGAAAATTATAGTGTATATTATTACTAATGCCAAAATCGACACATTTTTTGCAGTATATACAATTTTGTTTAAAGTCGCTATTGTACTTAAAAAAATATTTTGTATCTTTATTGCCACATTTTTTACAGTTATTTTCTTCAACTAAAATAAATTTTTTAGCATATTTTGAAGTTTCTAAATAATGTATTTTTACTTTTTTGTGTAAAAGTTGCTTTATAGACAAAATTTTTCCGTTGTATTGCTTTAAAAAATTATCATCTATTTGTGGGTTAAAATTATAAGAATACAACTCCCTGTATAATTCTTCAAATTCGTTATTTTTATTACCAAAAATTAAATAATCTTCATATATACCACTCATAATATCTTTTTTTGTCTCCGAATCGTAATTGCTGTAATATGCATAATAAATAGCCTCTATAAATTCGGAACTACTGTTAAAGTACATACAAATCACCTCTTATAACAATTATAAAAATACCATGTAGAAAAATCAAGAAAGTATTTAAAGAGTTTTATTTATACTTGTATTTTATACAAAAGAATACAGTAAAAATTTAATGACTTTTATAGACAAGTTAATTAAATAAAATTTTTTAAAAAAATATTGCACATTCAAAAATAATTTGTTATAATCAAAAAGGATTTTTTAAAAAAAGCAGTAAAATTAGTGTTTTTAGTATATTTTTAAACTCTAGTAAAAAATAATTATTTTAAAATAAAATAACTTCAATGTGTTATTTTATTTTATATTTTCTATACATGTTTAAGGGGAATAATTTAATGAAAAAGAAAATTAAAAAAAGTTTGTCACTACCGTTAGTGCTATTAGTAGTATCGGGCGGTGTAAATAATAGTTATACATTAGCTAATAATGATTTTAATTATGTTGCTAATGATCCTAATAATGAGAACGAAGTTTCTAATTTAGAAAAAATAAAAAAACTTTATCCAAAAGGATTTCAATATGGAAATAATATAAAATGGGTTAACGGTGTTATAGCACCCGATGCCTCTAGCTTTAAAATAATAAATGAATATAGTTTTAAAGATACACCTTATGCTTTTTATACAGTTCTTGATGACAAAGGAAACAGTGGTAATTGGTATGATATAAATAAGAAGTTTAGTAAAATACGTGATCAGAATTTATGTTACGCAGCAGTTTCTGGAAATATGTTACATTGGTGGCTAAGTGTTAATAGAGATTACATAAACAGATTTTTATCTATTTATCCAAATCAATCTAAAGAAAATTTCAATAATAAAAAAGTTTCTAGTATATATGATTATTTAGATTCTTATAAGAATCAAGAGGAGAGTCAAATATTTAAAGATTTTACAAACTACTTTAAATTTAAAAATCATGGTGGTTGGACAGATGCTATTAATGATTTCTTTATAAATGGCTACGCGCCAAATTTTTCAATGATAGAAAATAACGAAAGTTCTTGGCGTAAAGAGAGCATAGACAAACGAGGTGGATACTTTAGTGAAGTTTTTGAAGGGAAAATACTTTCAAGTAGATATGTTACTTTTTCTAAATATTCATTTAACACAAAACTTAAAGAATATCTAGAAAAAGGAATGGCTGTAGGTGTAGCCTATAGAATTGGAAATAATAGTGGACCTTTCCATATAATAAGTCTTTGGGGAGCTGAATTCGACTCTGAAGGTTATGTTAATGCTATTTATGTAACAGATTCAGATGATGGTTTAGCTAAATACGACACTTTACAAGGGGATAAAAGTGTAAAAAAAGGTCTATTTAGATATCATGTAACTTATGATAAAGGAACTAATAGACCTAGGATATCTGCAACAACTACACCTACTGAGGGGACAGGAGGTTATGTAAGCTATCTGTATGGATTAAAAACAGGTAAAGAAATATGGGAGTCTTTCTTTAAACAATCAGAGGTAATGAAGAAAGAGCAATTATTAAAAGATGCTAAAAATTCTTTAGAAACTTTAATAGCTGACGCTAAGTCAAATAATTCTGAAAAATTAGCAGAGGAAATAAAGAAAGCAGAGGAAAAACTTTCAAGAGCTATAGCTACAGAACAAGACTTCAAAGAAGCTAAAGAAGAATTAGAAAAAGTTTTAACAGAGTATAAAAAATCTAAAGAAGATGAAAAAAACAAGGTAGAAACTGGGGAGATTTCTGCGGAGGAAAATAGTGCCTCAAAAGTAGAAGATAAAACACATATAGAAGATGTGGAAAAAGAACAACCACAATCAGGAAATGCTATAGTAGAGGATAAAAAAGAAGACAATCAATCTGATACACCTTCTATTACAGAAAAAGAAGCTAAAGTAGAAGCTAGTGAAGATAAAAAAGAAACAGAAGTATCTGTAGAAACATCATCTGTAGAAAATACGGCAGAACAAACAGTACCAGAAAATGCTTCTACAGAAACAAATAAAGAAGTAGTACCAAATGCTGATGAAAACGTAGTAAAACCATCAACGCCAAAAGTTAATATTGAACAACCAAAAGAAGAAATAAAAGTTGAAGAAACAGCAGAAGCAACAAAACCGTCTGTAGAACCAAAATTAGAAAAAGAAACAATAAAACCAGAAGAACCAAAAGCTAATGTTGAACAACCGAAAGAAGAAATAAAAGTTGAAGAAACAACAGAAACAACAAAACCTTCGGTAGAACCAAAAGTAGAAAAAGAAACTACAAAACCAGAAGCACCAAAAGTCAATGTTGAACAACCAAAAGAAGAAATAAAAGTTGAAGAAACAACAGAAGCAACAAAACCTTCGGTAGAACCAACAGTAGAAACAGAAACAGACCAACCATCGATACAAAATTCTAATGAATTAACTCATAGCATTGTTGCTCAAGTTGGAGATAGTAAAGTCGAAGTTTTAATAAAAGACGAAAATAACGAAAAATATAACATTCAAGTTAAAGATGTAACGGAACAATATAAGGAAGCAGTATTATCTAAAATTAGTGAAAAAGTAGACTCTATAAAAGTATTTGATATAGATTTATTAAATTCAAGTAAAGAAAATATAGTGAAAACTGATAAAGATAGAACAGTAAGAATTTCATTAGTAGAAAACTTAGAAAATAAAACTGTTAATATATATTATGTTGATGATAAGACTGGAGAATTAACATTAATACCTTCAAAAGTTGAAAACAATACAGTGGTATTCTCTGTTAACCACTTTAGTAAATATGCTGTTACAGTTAGTGAAAATAAACAACAACCAAAATTACCTAACACAGGCGGATTAGATAATAGCACATCTTCTTTAGGTATTATAACAATAATGATAACTCTAGGACTAGTTTCTAGAAGAAATAAAGTAAAATAATAAGTTCTAATACCTATTTAATAATAATAAAAACTCTTATTATAATTTCCTTTTTGGATATTCTAATAAGAGTTTTTATATAAATTTTTATATCTTAATAAAACTTTTTATTAGAAGTGCAATTTATAAAAAAATTAATAGGTTGTGTTATAATGTTTTAGTGCAAAATTTATTTCAAGGAAGGAATGATTTTAATTAAAATTTTAATTTCAGTATTCATGATATTTTTTATTTTAGGAATAGCTTATTTTATTTCTAAAAAGTACAAATTAAACAAAGATCAAATCACTATTTTTTGGATATTAGTATTGTTCTGGGCTGCTATAAGTATTATTAGAGCTTATAGAAAGCTTTATGCTATTACTCCTATTGAACAAGGAGGTTTATCACTATCAGCAGAATTAGCAGCTCAAATAGCGTCAGGATATGGTCTTATGAGTTTACTTATGCGATTACCGATGTTTTTTGTTAGTGATATTTTCAAAAAAAGAAAAGTTTTTATTCAAATTGCATTGTTAACACTAGTAGTATCTTCGCTATTAGTTTATTACAATTCTGGATATAGCAGTTTATACATATCTTCTTTAGCATTAGGATTAGGTGCAACTATGATAGCTATGTTTAATGTTATTTTTTCTGAAACTTTTGAAAAAGAAAAAGCAGCAGCCTCTGTAGCTATTCTTTCAGCAGCCCCATTACTAGCAGAGTTTATAGCAGCACCAATTCAGTACTTATTTACTTATGGTAGTTATAAACATTATAACCTTTTATGGCTAGTTGCAGGATTTATAGCTTTAGCAACGTTGTTACTTACTTTTAAAATGAAAGATTACGTTTCTATAGAAGGTAAATTTTCTAGAAATAAAGTGTATACCGTACTAAAACATAAAAGTTTTATTTATATTTGTTTTTTAGCTTTATTAGTGTCGTTTATCAAGTTTTCAACGAGTGGAGCAAATATGATAACTTATGGAAAACTTGAACTTAATATGCAACCAGCCATGCTTGCTTATATGGATACATTATTTGCAGTACCACAACTATTAGCAGGTGTCTTTGCAGGAACATATTTTGCTAATAAAATAGGTATTCAAAAAACACTATTATTATCTTTTAGTTCAGCAGTAATATTTTTTGTAATAGTATTAAATGCTACAAATCCTTATTTAGTATACTTTGCGTACATATTTAACGGGCTTTTCTACGGAGGAGTATACAATATTTTAATAGGTATGGCTATGCAATATTTTGATAAAGAGTACCGAAACATAAGTATGGGTATTTATCAAGCCTTTTTCGCATTAGGTATTTATTACGGTGATTATGTTTATGTATTACTTGCTAAATATTTAAAAAATGGAATGCTAGGATTTAGCCAAAACAAATCAATATTTTTAATAACATTAGCCTTAACTTTATTTAGTATGATACTTGTAAAAATAAAAGTTAAAGACAACTAAAAACATAAGGATAGCTTGCATTTTAAAATGTATTGCTATTCTTTTTTCTATTTGCTATAATAGTTAAAAAATATTCTTGAAAGGGGATACTTTATGATTTTAAGAAATGCAAATGTTAATGATGCTATATCTATAAGTAGAGTTCATTATACTTGTTGGCATGATACCTATCCAGGATTATTAGATAATAATTTTTTGGATAAGATACATATTGATTTTTGGGTAAATTCTACTAAAGATTTAATATCTAATGATAAGGGTAATGTATATGTTTTAGAAGAAGATAACCAAATAGTAGGAGATATAGTATTTGGTAAAGATAGAGGTGTTGATAATGCTGGGGAAATATGGGCTTTATATGTTTTACCAGAGTATCAAAAACAAGGTTTTGGAGAAATGCTTATAAACAAATCTATAAATACACTTTCTGAAAAATATTCTGTTATATATGTTAAAGTTTTATTAGGTAATGAAAAAGCTCTGAATTTTTATAAAAAAATTGGTTTTGTAGATAATGATAAAATAGTTGAAGAACAATGGGGAGATTTTAAGTTTAAAAATAAAATTTTGGTGTATAAAATTAAAAAGTAAATTAAATAATAAGTAAGAGATAAAATTAAATTTTTATATTTGGTTTTATCTTTTTTTATTTGCTTTTAAATGTTGTTATGGCAATATTTTTAGTTGTTCTTATTATTTGTTTTTAAAACTAGAAAAATAATTTCTAAACAATAAAAATTGAAAAAAAATCGCATATAGTGTACAATTTAATAATACGGTGTTTTTTCTTTTGGAAAATAAATATCAAAATCACGAATATAAGATTGTTTTTCTTAATGATTTTGTATATCGATGCCGTATAAAAAATTGGTAAGGAGGATAGATGTTTATATTATTTTAACATCTTAAAAAAATGAAAAAAGTTTTTAACAAGAATATTATTTATAGTACATCATTAATAATTATGTCTATACTTGTTTTAATGGGTGTAGCTATACCAAAACAATTTCAAAAATTTACAGAAAACTTACGCGATTCAATTACAGTAAACTTTGGATGGTTTTACTTACTTTTAGTAACAGCAATTTTACTGTTCTGTATATTTATAATTGTAAATCCTGTTGGTCAAATAAGATTGGGTAATCCTAATTCTAAACCGGAGCACAATACATTATCTTGGATAGCTATGATGTTCTCTGCTGGAATGGGTATCGGTCTTGTCTTTTATGGTGCAGCAGAACCACTTAGTCATTATGCAGTTTCTACGCCTAATGCACCTGAAGGAACTAAAGAGGCTTTAGCAGATGCATTTCGTTTTACGTTTTTCCATTGGGGTATTCACGCCTGGGCAATTTATGCTTTAGTAGGATTAGCACTAGCCTATTTTGGTTTCCGTAAGCAAGAAAAATCTCTACTTTCTGTAACGTTAAAGCCCCTTTTAGGAGTACATTCAGACGGATTTATCGGAAAAATAGTAGATATAATTACTATTATAGCTACAGTTATTGGTGTTGCGACAACATTAGGATTTGGTGCAGCTCAAATTAATGGAGGTTTATCATTTTTATTTGGAATACCTAACAACATTATTTCGCAATCTATTATTATTTTAATAACAACAGTATTATTTATTATGTCAGCTATGTCTGGTCTAGGAAAAGGTGTAAAAATTTTATCTAATGTAAATTTAATATTAGCAGTAGGTATATTAGCTTTATCAATAGTAATAGGTCCGACAGTTAGAATATTCGACACATTAACAGACTCAATAGGAAATTACTTGCAATATTTCTTCAAAATGAGTTTCCGTTCGGCAGTATTCGATGATACTAAGAGAGAGTGGATAAACGATTGGACTATATTCTACTGGGCTTGGTGGATATCTTGGTCACCATTCGTTGGAGTTTTTATCGCACGTATTTCAAAAGGGCGTACAATTAGAGAGTTTTTAACTGTAGTACTACTTATACCGACAATACTTACTTTCCTATGGTTTTCAACGTTTGGAACTTTATCAACTAATCTTCAAAGTAGTGGAGTAAACTTAACAAAATTCTCAACGGAAGAAGTGTTGTTTGCAACTTTTAATGAATATTCATTTGGAATAGTACTTTCAATTATAGCGATTATTTTAATTAGTACATTTTTCGTTACATCAGCAGACTCTGCAACTTATGTTTTAGGGATGTTATCAGAAGATGGAAACTTAAATCCATCAAATAAAAAGAAAGTAACATGGGGAATATTACTAGCGCTTATCGCAGTAGCCCTAATGTTCTCTGGAGGGTTAGGAGCTTTACAAAATACACTAATTATAGTAGCTTTACCATTTTCTTTCATTATCATATTTATGATGATTTCGTTACTTATAGAGCTATATCACGAAAAAGAAGAAATGGGACTTAGCATAACGCCAGATAGAAATCCTAAAAAAAATCAGCCATTCAAATCTTACGAAGACTAGGCTAGTATAGTAAAATTATAAAAAACAGTTAGAATTGACTAATTAGTTAATTCTAACTGTTTTTTAATTTTTAAAATTAATTAAACCTCTCTTTATATCTTTTGTTAAATTCTTCTTGTAAGTTTACTTCTGGCTCTGTTTGTGAATCAACAATAGGTTTAACAAATTCGTATATCTCATCAATAATAGCCGCTTCATCAACGGTAGAGATGTCTATGTTATTTGTTCTATTTTGTGTAGAATAAATTAGATTAAAGTTATAATCAAATTCATAATGGAAATTATTTTTGCTTTTGTATAAATATCCGTTGGTTGTTCTGTTATTGCTAGTGGTTATATAAGAGAAGTTACTTTCTATGTTAGTATTTATTATACTATTAGAGCCATCTATTTTATATGATATTCCATCTATTTTGGGTTGATTTATATACTTAAGATTATCAATTAACATAATAAGAACAGGATGTTTATCTTTAGCGTGCGGCATATTTTTAGCGTAGTAAACTGAATTTTCTACTAAATTTTCTTCTTCCTTTAGAACATTGTTAAAATATTTTATTGTAACTATTATAGTTAATATTAATATTATAATTATTATATTTTTTCTTTTCATATATTTCTCCTTTTAAAATAAACTTTTAAAGAAATTAGTAACATATTTTAAATAGATATTGTAGTATATCATAAATTTATAAAATTTCATATTTCAGCGTACCCTTTATCGTATTAACCAATACATTTTATGTACTAGCTTAATTAATTCGAATGTAGTATAATATATTGATAATGGGATGTTTTATACTTTTTTATTTAAAATATTTAATCTCATTGTATATTAAGATAGGAAACAAAGGAGGCATATATTTTGTCAAATGAAGTTTCAAAATTTGAAAAAGAGGTTAGTTTAATACTTAGTAAAAAGTTTTTTTTCAAAGAGCCAGATAAGAATAAAACAATAATATATTCATTTATATACTTAGCTCTAACTTATGCAGGAGCTATGTTAGATTTATGGTTAATATCATCAATTTTTACAGTTTTTTACCTATGCTATATTTTAGGGGCAGGGGGAATTAAGTACTTTGTACCGATAGGAGTAATTGGTAGTGTAGGAGCATACATATTAGGGGATTTATATGCTTTATTTTGGACAGGAATATCTGCTCTAGTATCTTTAATTATTTATTTTTCTATAGTTAATAGATATCCCAAAATATTTATAGTTATATATACTACAGTATTTTTATTTTTATCCGTAGCGATTTTTACAATAATAATTTTAAAAACAGGATACATAAAATATAATCCGGAAAGTGTTCAAAATTTTATAGATAGTTATGTAAATTGGATGGTTAATGCTCAACCAGCTTTACAACAAGAAAAATCATTACTTATACAGAGTTTTGAAGAAATAAAGATAACTTTACCGGTAATATTGTTTTCTTATCTATTTTTATATAGTTTATTATTAGTACAAAACACATTGGTGCAACTATCAAGAGAAAAAGTTATTATTCCTGTATTTCCAAAATTAAGTAAGGTTACACTAAATTCTAAATTTGCATGGATTTATTTATTAGGAACATTTGTATTATTTATTATAGTTTCTAGTCCAGGTTATAGTAGATACGACATATCATCTCTACTTGTAGAAAACTTTGTTGGTATAATTCGTTGGGCTTTTGTCTTTAACGGTTTATTTACAATATATTTCTTCTTAGAAGAAAAAAAGAAAGGAAATATATTGGTAAAAATCTTACTATTTATCGCTATGTATTTACTTAGTTTTATTTTTGAAATGATAGGATTAATAGATAGCCTATTTAAACTTAGAGAATACTATCTCAGAAGTAAAGGAGGTAAGTAATTTATGAAAAAAGAAAAAATTTATTTAATAGTATCATTATTATTAATATCTTTAGGTGCTATTTTAATGTATATATTTAATTTTTATAGTTTTTTAACTTACCTTGTAATAATTATGTTATTAACAATACCTATATATTTTTATGGAAGAAAATTAGAAGAAAGTAATAAAACTTATGTAAATGAAATTACTTCTAAAATAAGAGATTCTGCAGATAAGGGAGTAAATAAATTTCCTGTTGGTATTATAATAATAGATGAAGATAAAAATGTAGAGTGGGCAAACAACTTTATTTACAAGCATCTTGATTTAGTTGATATTGTAGGATTAAATATCCTAGAAATATTGCCAGAAATAGAATCATTATTTGGGCTTGAAGAAATTATAGATAATCAGTTTAATATTGGAGATAAATTTTATAAAGTAAACTATCAAAAAGATAGTGGATATATATATTTCTTCGATATTACAGATGTAAAAGTAGTAATGGAAAGGTTTAAAGATACTAGACCTGTAATTATGACTATTAATATTGACAATTTAGAAGAAGTTTATGATGAACTTGATGATGTGTCTGCGAGTAACTTGTATGCAGATATTACTACAAAACTTACAGAATGGGCTAGAAAATATGGAACATATCTAAAAAGAATAGATGATGACAGATTTTTAGGTCTTCTTAGTACCAAAAGTTTAAAAGAGATAGAAAAAAATAAATTTTCAATATTAGATGAAATTAGAGAGTTAAAAGAAGATTACGATACACAAATAACATTAAGTATTGGAATAGGAACGGGTACAGATTTCCTACCAGAGCTTGGAGAATTGTCAAAAACAGCTCTAGATTTATCGCTAGGACGAGGAGGAGATCAAGTAGCTATTAAAGAAGTAGACGGAACTATTAGACTTTATGGAGGGAAAACAAACCCTCAAGAAAAGAGGACTAGAATTAAAGCTAGGGTTTTATCAAATGCTTTATCAGACATAATAAAAGAAAGTGATAAAGTTATAGTTATGGGACATAAAAATCCTGACTTTGATGCTATAGGATCTTGTATTGGTATATGGGAATTTGCTAGGATAAATAATAGAGAATGTTATATAGTCTTAAACGAAAAAGATAAAGATGAAACAATAACAAAAATTATGAATGAGATAGATTCAGATAATGAACTAAAAGAAGTTTTTGTTGATAGTGATGCAGCTTGGGATTTAATGACTCAACAAACAGTTTTGGTTATAGTAGATACATCTGATTCTGACAGGGTTATTGATGTAGGCTTACTTGCAAAGGCAACTAAAAAAGTAGTTATAGATCATCATAGAAGAGGAGAAAATATTATTTCGAATCCTTTACTTACTTATATTGAACCATATGCTTCTTCTTCTTCAGAATTAATATCAGAGCTTATAGAACATCAAGCTAAAAATCAGAAAATGTACCCACTATCTGCTACAATAATGCTAGGAGGTATAGTTGTAGATTCTCAAAATTTTGCTACTAGAACAGGCTCTAGAACATTTGATGCTGCAGCTTACCTAAGAAGTAATGGGGCAGACCCTATAAAAGTAAAAACTATATTAAAAGAGCCTATGTCTAATTTTGTTAGTAGAGCAGAAATTATAAGTAATTCATATGAGATTAGCGATAATATAATAATATCTAAAGCACCAGCTCATAAAACCTATAACAACGTACTATTAGCACAAAGTGCAGACATACTACTAACTATAAAAGGTGTTGAGGCTAGTTTTGTTATTGGTCGTTTGTCTGAGGATGTAGTAGGGATATCTGCAAGATCTTTAGGAAACAAAAACGTTCAAATAGTAATGGAGCGTTTAGGTGGAGGTGGCCATTTATCGAATGCCGCAACCCAAATTAAAACAGATAATATAGAAGATGTCGAAAGATACTTATTAGAAGTAATCGAAGAAACATTATTAGAAAATTAGAGAGGTAATAAAAATGAAAGTAATATTTATAGAAGATGTAAAAGGTAAAGGTAAAAAAGGTGATGTAAAAGAAATAGCTGACGGATATGCAAAATTTCTTTTAACTAATAAAAAAGCAGTAGAAGCTAATAGTGCTAATATGGCAACTTTAAAAGGGCAACAAAAGAGAAAAGAAAAAGATAAACAAGAAGAATTAGAATTAGCTAAAGAATTAGAAAAAAAATTATCAACACTAGAAGTTAAAATATCTGTAAAAGCAGGAGACGGAGGAAGATTATTCGGTTCAGTTTCTTCGAAACAAATAGTAGAAGAATTAAGAAAACAACATGACGTTAAAGTCGATAAGAAAAAAATAGATTTACCTAATGGAATACAATCACTAGGTTATACTAATGTAAAAATAAAACTTCATAGTGAGGTAACAGGAACTATAAAAGTACATGTTGTAGAGAAATAAAATATTTTCTTAAATTAATTATTTAGGAGTGTTACTATTATTTAATTTTAAATTATTTTAGTTGCACTCCTAATTTTATAAAATATAGCTATTATTAGAGAGGTATATTATGGAATATAATTACGAAGCTGCATTTGCTGCTGAACAATCTGTTTTAGGAGCTTTAATGATAGATTCAGAAAAGTTAGTTGAAGTAAGAGGAATATTAGAAGAAAGTGATTTCTTTGATGAACGAAATAGGCAAATATATGCAGCTATAATAAAACTTAGCGAAGAAGATACAGAACCTGATACCACTACTATATTTAATGAAATATATGGTAAAGGAGCCTTTAAAAATAGAGATGCTTCGCTTTATTTAGTAGAAGTTTATGAAATAACACCAACAGCAAAAAATGTAATATACTATGCAAATATAGTAAAAAAATATTCTATATACAGAGAAGTTAAATCTGTTTTATTAGATAATATGCAAAAGATGAACGAAGGTTCAATAGATTTAGATAGTGTTGTTTCAACGGTAGTTGATCAAATAGAAAGAGCAACAGAAAGAGCTAAATCTTCAGCTTTTAAAAATATTAAAGATGTAACAAAAGATGTTTTTGATGAAATAATAGCTAAAATGTCAGGAGTTGGACAAAATGTAGCAGTGCCAACAGGATTTAGTTCATTGGATTTTGTATTACACGGTTTTTCAAAAGGAGATTTAGTAATACTAGCAGCTAGACCATCTATGGGTAAAACTGCATTTGCATTAAATATAGCATTAAATATTTCTGATCAAAAAGAATTGGATGGTACCAAAAAAACAGTTGCATTATTTTCACTAGAAATGGGAGCAGATCAACTAGTATCTCGTATGCTTTGTAGTCAAGGTATGATAGAATCTGATAAATTACGTACTGGAAATATGGATAGAGAATCTATGGAGGCTCTAGAATTTGCAATAGCCAAACTAAATGATAAAAACATTTATATAGATGATAGTGCCTTTATAAAAGTAAATGAGGTAAAAGCTAAATGTAAAGCATTAAAAAATGAGAATGGATTAGATTTAGTAATAATAGACTACTTACAATTATTACAAGGGTCAAGAAAAACAGATAACAGACAACAGGAAGTTTCTGAAATATCAAGAAGTTTAAAACAAATGGCTCGTGAGTTAGAATGTCCAGTAATAGCTTTATCACAACTATCTCGTAGTGTAGAATCAAGGCAAGATAAAAGACCGATGATGAGTGACCTTAGAGAATCTGGAAGTATCGAACAAGATGCCGATATAGTTTCATTCTTATATAGAGATGACTACTACAATAGAGAAGAAGATGAAGAAGTTCCTACTGATAACAAAGACGTCACAACTATCGAAGTAATAATAGCAAAACATAGAAATGGTTCAACAGGAACTGCAGAACTAGCGTTTTTAAAAAAATATAATAAATTTATAACTAAATAGGAGAAGAAAATGAATAAAACAAAAAAAAGGATAATAGCATCACTTTCAGCAGCAGGAATTATAGTATTATCTGTTGCTTTTGGTAGAGGAGAACAAAGTTTAGTACAAGAAAACACATCAATAGAGAATACCTCTATTAATTCAATTAATGCAATTTTAAATAATGGAAGAGGTTCGGGAAAACATGTTATAACTGAAGGAGATTCTAACAATGTAATACAAAAAATATCTGTGAATGGAACTATAGATGAGAAAATGACAGATGAGGAACAAACATACTCTATACTTAATCAAATAAATCTAGCAGCTGAAGATAATAATGTAAAAGCAATATTACTATCTGTTAATAGTCCAGGTGGTGGTGTATATGAAAGTGCAGAAATATATAATGCTTTATTAAATAGTGGAAAAGATGTTTATGTTTCTATGAAACAAACAGCTGCTTCTGGTGGTTACTATATATCTATGGCTTCTAAAAAAATATACGCTAACGAAGAAACTACAACAGGCTCATTAGGTGTAATAATGAGTAACTTATCTATGCAAAAATTTTTAGAAGATCATGGAATTAAAAATCAAGTTATTAGATCAGGAGCTAACAAAGCAGTAGGAGGACTTGCGGAAGATCTTACAGACGATGCTAAAAAGATATATGAAGAAATTTTAAAAGATTCTTATAACAAGTTTGTGGATGTTATAGCCAAAGGTAGAAATATGGATAGAGAAAAAGTTTTAGAACTAGCTGATGGTAGAATATATTCAGGAACTCAAGCTGTAAAAAACGGGCTTATAGATAAGATAGGATCAGAAAAAGATTTAATAGAAGATATAAAACAAGAAAAAGGAATTAGTAATCCAAAAATTATTGAATATAGAAATGTAGAAAATGATAATCCATTTATAGGAAGATTTATAAAATCTATTTCTAGATCAGTCGCTACTGAATTAAAAAGTATAGACTCAACAACAGTTGAAAGAAATTATTTAGGATAGGAGATATTTATGGAAGAAAAAAATAACAAACTAGATAATTTAGAAAAAATAGAAGAACCGGTAGCTTTAGAAGAAAAAGAAATAGAAAGAGTAGAAGAAAAAGTATTAGCAGATAATCAAAATAGTGAACAGGAAAAAATGTCAACAGATACTCAAAATATCGAGCAAGAAAAAATAGAATACACTGTTATACCAAAATATGTCAATATGAAAGCAACTATTAGTGATTATTATGATATATCTAGAAACTTTTATGCAGGATTTGTTATTAGGTTTGCAGCTATGCTAATAGATATGCTTTTAATTTTTGCTCTGTCTAGACTAGTTAACACAGTAACATTTGGAGTACTTGATTTTGGTTACGAATTGCCATTTATAGGACATACTCCATTATACTTTATAACTTTCTTCTCTTATTTTGTGTTTATGACACTATTTTTCTCACAAACTATAGGAAAAATGATTTTAGGTATTAGAGTAGAATCTAATGATGGCTCTAAATTACCTTTTTTAGATGTAATTTTTAGAGAATTAGTAGGAAGATTTTTAAATGTTGTATTATTCTCACTTCCTTATTTGATAGTACCCTTTACAAATAAGAAAAAAGGATTGCATGATTTTATTGCAGATAGTGTAGTTGTAAAAGAAGACTTTTCTAAATTAAGAAAAAAAATAAATGATACTATGAGAGAATTAAATAAAACAGTTTATAAATAAGAGGTTTAAATGTCAAAAATAGAAGAACTTTTTTATAAAATAGATAAAGAAACAGAAAAATTAAAACAAGAAAAAAACTATAATTACTTAAGAGCTTTAAGTGAATATCTAGAATTAAAAAATGATGAGGATTATTTCTTCATAGTAGAAAATTATTCGAAAGAAGAAATAAAAAAAGTTTATCACTTTCTAGTTTTAAAAGCATTTAAAGAAATGCAAGATATTAATTATAATGTTACACCAGAAATAATAAGCACTTATATTAATAGTATAATTGAATCAATATTTAGCAATAAAAAACTTAATGTAGTAGATTTTGCTAGTGGTAGTGGAAATATACTACTTGGACTTAATCCTAATAGTAACTTCACATCTATAGATGCAGATATATTATATTCAAAATTACAACAAAATATATACAACATTTTACAAATAGAAGCTAATATAATTAATCAAGACGTTCTAAAACCAATAAATATAGATTTACAAGATTTAATAGTAAGTGATGTACCTTATGGATATTATGCAGATGAAGATAATAGCTTAAATTACAAATTATGTAGCCAAGAAGGTTATAGTTTAAACTCATTACTTTTTATAGAGCAAACAGCTAATTATTTAAAAGAAGATGGTGTAGGAATATTGATTTTACCTAAACAAATAATGGAATTACCAGAAGGTTTAAAATCTTTTATAGAAAAAGAAATAAACATAAATGCTTTTATTCTATTACCAGAAGATATGTTTAAAAATAAAGAACAACAAAAAGTAATAGTACTAATAACTAAAAAAGATCAAAAATTATTACCAAACAAAATATTTTTAGCTGAATTACCTAGTTATCAAAATAAACAAGGATATCAACTATTTATAGAAGATTTTAAAAATTGGCTTAACAACAAATAAATTTAGGATAATAGGCTAGTTTCTATATAATTATATAGAATACTTTAATAATAAATAAAAGATTTAATTAAATTGTTTTATTAATGATAAATTAATCATTATAAAAAATGTTGTAACAAGTGTTAAATATAGTTGACAATGCCTATAAAATATAATATAATTTTAAAGTAAATTGCCAAATTGGTAATTATACCTATGTATTTATTTAAAATTAGGTATTTAACTTAGACTTTTTAAATTCGGAGGGAGGGAAATCCAATGTCAAAAACTGTAGTTCGTAAAAACGAAACACTAGAAGATGCACTACGTCGTTTTAAACGTGCTGTTTCTAAAAACGGTACAATCCAAGAAGTGCGTAAACGTGAATTCTACGAAAAACCAAGTGTACGCCGTAAGAAAAAATCTGAAGCGGCTAGAAAACGTAAATTCTAATTTATTGAATTTAATAAAAATATCAATCTAAAGATTTCCCTCTTTATGATTAAAACCTCTCATTTTATGAGAGGTTATTTTTATATTTTTCTACTATTGTAAAAATAAAACATATATGATAGTATATTATAGAAATTATAAATTTAGGAGGTTTTAATATTTTGAATTTTAAATATCATAATGGATATAAAGGATACTATTTACAAGAAAATAATAAATATGTTAGACCTTTTAAAAAGTTAGATGAAGAAGAAACGAAATTTAAACTAAAAGACAAAGAAATAGAACTTAATTTTGATAAAAATTTAGTTATTGAGATTCCTTCTGAATGTGTAGTATTTGAAAATAAAAATGAAGTATATTCTACAAATAATAAATCAAAATTAGATAGTATTAATAAATTATCATATGACAACAAATACAAAAACTTTAGTTATGTACCTAGTGAAATAACTAATAATTTTATAAAATTTGTTAAGCTTAACGAAGGTGATGATAGCAAGGTGTTTTCAATATTAGAAATATTAGAAAATGTATTCTATTCGGACTATTCATTTAGAAATAAAGCTAAAAAGCTATTTTATTATAGTGATCAAGATATTAAACAATTTTTAAATAATTATTTACCACTTAAAAATGTAAATCAAGAGTTGAAAGTAAATATAATTAAAAATTATCCTTCTCAATATATATATGAGCACTTACCTTTAGATTATAAAGAAGTAGAAATGGTTTACGTATTCTACTTTATAATACTAGTAGAATTATTATCCATATTAAAATAAAATTTGTTGCTAAACTTTTGAAAAGTAACTTAATTTATACTTGATTTTAAAATATATCAGTGTTATAATTAAAAAAGAAAGTTTAGTGGCAAATTTTTTTGGTATAATTTGGACGTAATTAGTCCACTAGGTGTCGAAAAATGTCCAAGTGTTAAATTTTCTGAATTGTGAGGCATAATTTAAGATGAATATTTTACAAATGTTAAGGATGCAAAGTAGGTTAATACCTGATATAGTTGATAAATTTAATAAGAGATATGAATTATTACTCTCTATTCAAATTCATCAACCTATCGGTAGAAAATCACTTATTGATATTATGAGTATGACCGAAAGACAACTTAGGACAGAGTGTGAAATATTAACTAAGTTGGGTCTAATAAACAAAAATACTACAGGAATGACTATAACCGAAGATGGCCAAAAATTTTTGGCTGATTTTAAAAACTATATAGTAGTAGATAACTTTAAGTTAGAAACAGAAAAAATAAAAAATTACTTTGGTTTAAAAAAAGTTTTGGTAGTAAAAGGTGATTTTACAAAAAGTGATGTAACCAAAAAAAATATGGTTAATTTGCTTTTTGATAATATAAATGATATATTATCTAAAGGGAGCGTAATAGGAGTTAGTGGTGGCAGTACTATGCAGTATGTTGCTAGTAATGTAGATAAAACATTTGGTTACGGAAAAGATATAATTATAAGTCCTATAAGAGGAGCTTTAACTATATCAAATACGGGATATCAATCAAATGATATAGCAACTCAACTAGCAGTAAATTCTAATCACAAATATCAACTGTTGCATGCACCAGATAATATAGAAAGTAGTACTTTAGATGAGCTTATAAAAGAGCCTATAGTTAAGCAATCTTTAGATATTATCGCAAAAACATCTGTAATAATTCATAGTGTAGGTGATGCGTTCGAAATGGCACAAAGAAGAAAACTACCTGTAGATGTAATATCTTTATTAAAAGAAAATTTTGCAGTTAGTGAAGCTTTTGGAAGTTATTTTGATGCAGATGGTAATGTAATATACAGTACTAAAACTATTGGAATGAGTAGTTCGGATGTAAAAAATGTAGCAAATATATTTACTATAGCTGGAGGTTGTGATAAATCAGAAGCTATTTACAGTTATCTAAATAGCAAGCCTTCGAATACAACTTTAATTATAGATGAATCAATTTGCAAAAAAATATTAAATAAGTTAAATAAAAACATTTCTTAGGAGGAAATAACAAAAATGACAGTAAAAGTAGCAATTAATGGTTTTGGACGTATCGGAAGATTAGCTTTCAGAAAAATTCAAGAAGTTGAAGGGATTGAAGTAGTAGCAATCAACGACTTAACTCCAGTAAAACAATTAGTACACTTATTAAAATATGATACAACTCAAGGACGTTTCAATGGAGAAGTTTCTGAAACTGAAGGAGCTATCGTAGTAAATGGTAAAGAAGTTAAAGCTTATGCTAATGCTAATCCAACTGAACTTCCATGGGGAGAATTAGGAGTAGATGTAGTATTAGAATGTACAGGATTCTTCACTTCTAAAGAAAAAGCAGAAGCACATATCACAGCAGGAGCTAAAAAAGTTGTTATTTCTGCACCAGGTGGAAATGATATCAAAACTATCGTTTACAATGTAAACCACGAAACATTAGATGGAACTGAAACAGTTATTTCTGGAGCTTCTTGTACAACAAACTGTTTAGCACCTATGGCTAAAGCTCTTAACGATAGCTTTGGAGTAGTAGAAGGATTAATGACTACAATCCACGCTTACACTGGAGATCAAAACACACTTGATGCACCACACCGTGGAGGAGACTTACGTCGTGCTCGTGCAGCTGCAGAAAACATTATTCCAAATACAACTGGAGCAGCTAAAGCTATTGGATTAGTTATACCAGAATTAAACGGAAAATTAGACGGAGCAGCTCAACGTGTACCAGTAGCTACTGGATCATTAACTGAACTTGTTGCAGTATTAGAGAAAAATGTAACAGCAGAAGAAGTAAATGCAGCTATGAAAGCAGCATCTAACGAATCATTCGGATACAATACAGATGAAATAGTATCTTCAGATATTATTGGTATGTCATACGGATCATTATTTGATGAAACTCAAACAAAAGTATTATCAGTAGGAGATAAACAATTAGTTAAAGTTGTATCTTGGTATGATAACGAAATGTCTTATACTTCTCAATTAGTAAGAACATTAAAATACTTCGCAGGATTAATTAAATAATTAAACTAGAAAATAAAATAAAGATATAAGCCTTTTGGCTTATATCTTGTACTATATATTACTTAATAAAGTTATTGAAGAGGAGATTTCAATGAAAAAATCTATAAAAGATTTAGGAAATTTACAAGGTAAAACAGTATTAATGCGTGTTGACTTTAACGTACCTTTAAAAGATGGAGTTATAACTAATGACAATCGTATAACTGCAGCTTTACCTACTATTAACTACGCTTTAGAACAAGGAGCTAAAGTTGTAGCTTTCACGCACTTAGGAAGAGTGAAAGAAGAAGCTGATAAAGCATCTAAAACAGTAAAACCTGTAGCAGAAAGACTATCAGAAGTTTTAGGAAAAGAAGTTAAATTCGTAGCAACAACTCGTGGTTCAGAATTAGAAGAAGCAGTTAAATCTTTAAACAACGGTGAAATACTAATGTTTGAAAACACTCGTTTCGAAGATGTAGATGGTAAAAAAGAATCTAAAAACGATTCTGAATTAGGAAAATACTGGGCATCATTAGGTGATGTTTTTGTAAATGACGCATTTGGAACAGCTCATCGTGCTCACGCTTCTAACAAAGGGATAGCATCTAACATAGGAGAAGGGAACTCAGCTTACGGATTCTTAATAGAAAAAGAAATCAAATTTATCGGAGAAGCTGTAGATAATCCAGTTCGCCCTCTTGTTGCTATTTTAGGAGGAGCTAAAGTATCTGATAAAATAGCTGTAATCGAAAACCTATTAGAAAAAGCTGACAAAGTTATAATAGGTGGAGGAATGGCTTATACATTCTTAAAAGCACAAGGTAGAGAAATAGGATTATCACTTTGCGAAAATGATAAAATTGACTATGCTCGTGAACTTATGGAAAAAGCAGGAGATAAATTAGTATTACCTGTAGATACAGTAGTAGCGAAAGAATTCTCAAATGATGCACCTAGCAGAGTAGCAACAGACGATATCCAAGCTGATGAAGAAGGATTAGATATCGGCCCAGCATCTGTAGAATTATTTAGAAACGTTCTAGCAGGAGCTAAGACAGTAATCTGGAACGGACCTATGGGTGTATTCGAAATGCCTAACTTTGCTAAAGGTACAATAGGAGTATGTGAAGCTATAGCTAACTTAGAAGATGCTACAACAATAATAGGTGGAGGAGATAGTGCAACAGCAGCTATTCAGCTAGGATTTGCAGAAAAATTCTCTCACATCTCAACTGGTGGAGGAGCATCACTAGAATACCTAGAAGGTAAAGTATTACCAGGAATAGATTCATTATCAAACAAATAATTATTTTCTACTAGTAATAAAGATAAAATTATAAATTAAGGAGGTTATCTTAATTATGAGAAAACCAATTATTGCTGGAAACTGGAAAATGAACAAAACAGTAGAAGAAGCTGTTGAATTCGTTAACGCAGTTAAAGATAGACTACCATCAGAAGAACTAGTTGACTCTGTAGTAGGTGCACCTACATTACTATTAAACGGTGTAAAACACTTCTCTGAAGGAAGTGTATTAAAAGTAGCAGCGCAAAACTGCTATTTTGAAGACGAAGGAGCATATACAGGAGAAACATCTCCAAAAGCTCTAGCAGCTCTAGGAGTAGACTATGTAATAATAGGACACTCAGAACGTCGTGATTACTTCCACGAAACAGATGAAGATATAAACAAAAAAGCTCACGCTATATTTAGAAATGGAATGCTTCCTATAATATGCTGTGGAGAAACACTTGAACAATACGAAGCTAATCAAGCAGTTGAAATAGTTTCAAACCAAGTATCAAAAGCATTAAAAGGACTAACTAAAGAGCAAGTAGCAGTTTCTGTAATTGCATACGAACCAATTTGGGCAATCGGTACAGGAAAATCTGCAACACAAGATGATGCACAAAAAATGTGTAAAGCAGTTCGTGATGTAGTAGAAAAAGACTTCGGAAAAGAAGTAGCAGACAAAGTTAGAGTACAATACGGTGGTTCTGTAAAACCAGAAAACATCAAAGAGTACATGGCTTGTCCAGATGTTGATGGAGCGTTAGTAGGTGGAGCATCACTACAACCAGATTCATTCATCGCCCTTTTAGAAGGAATTAAATAAAAACAACAAAAAATTTTAAAAGCACAAATTAAAGGAGAACTTAAATGTTACAAAAAACTTTCGATATAATTTCAGAAGTATACGCAAGAGAAGTATTAGACTCACGTGGGAACCCAACTGTAGAAGTTGAAGTTACAACAGAAACAGGAGCTTTTGGTCGTGCATTAGTACCATCAGGAGCATCAACTGGACAATACGAAGCAGTTGAATTACGTGACGGTGAAAAAGATCGTTACTTAGGAAAAGGTGTTTCTAAAGCAGTTGCTAACGTAAACGAAGAAATAGCACCTTTATTAGAAGGTAAATTCGACGTATTCGAGCAAGTAGCTATCGACCGTGCAATGATCGAATTAGACGGAACAGAAAACAAAGGACGTCTAGGAGCTAACGCAATACTAGGAGTTTCTTTAGCAGTAGCTCACGCAGCAGCTGATTCATTAGGAGTACCTCTATATCGTTACTTAGGTGGAGTAAACTCTAAAGAATTACCAGTTCCAATGATGAACATAGTAAACGGAGGATCTCACTCAGACGCTCCAATAGCATTCCAAGAATTTATGATTTTACCAGTAGGAGCTCCATCATTCAAAGAAGCTCTACGTTGGGGAGCAGAAATATTCCACAACTTAGCTAAAATCCTTAAATCTCGTGGATTAGCAACAGCAGTAGGAGATGAAGGTGGATTTGCACCTAAATTCGAAGGAACTGAAGATGCAGTAGAAACAATCCTAGAAGCCATCAAAGCAGTAGGATTAGAGCCAGGAAAAGACGTATTCCTAGGATTTGACTGTGCATCATCAGAATTCTATACTGACGGAGTATACGACTACGCTAAATTCGAAGGTGAAGGTGGAGCAAAACGTACTTCAGCTGAGCAAGTAGAATACTTAGCACAATTAGTAGAAAAATACCCAATCATAACAATCGAAGACGGTATGGACGAAAACGACTGGGAAGGATGGAAATTATTAACTGAGCGTATCGGTGATAAAGTACAATTAGTAGGAGACGATTTATTCGTTACTAATACAACTAAATTATCACAAGGTATCGAGCAAGGTGTAGGTAACTCAATCCTAATCAAAGTTAACCAAATCGGAACTCTAACAGAAACATTAGAAGCTATCGAAATGGCTAAACGTGCTGGATATACAGCAGTTATCTCTCACCGTTCAGGAGAAACAGAAGACGCTACAATAGCTGATATAGCAGTAGCTACAAACGCTGGACAAATCAAAACAGGATCACTTAGCCGTACAGACCGTATCGCTAAATACAACCAATTATTACGTATAGCTGATGAGTTAGATGCAACTCAAGTTTACGGTGGTTTAAAAGTATTCTACAACGTAAAACGTTAATTAAAAATAAAAATAGTTGATTAAAATCAACATACGAAATTAAGTTCGTAATTAGCGACTAGATTCAAAACCTTAGTTGTGATGTATTAGTTTAAAAATTACATCACAACTATATCTAGTTTAGTTATTTTACGAACTTTTTCTTTAAAATAACTATATTTCATTTTAATAAAAATAATTTGAGGTAAAATTATGTATGAATTAATATTTTTATTACCAATTTTATTTTTTGTATTTTTATACTTCTATGAGAGAAGAACCTTATTACTAGGATTTTCATTTTTTCTAGCAGGTTTATTTTTTATAATAGCACTATTTTTCCTAGTTAATAAATATGAATGGATAAGAGATAGTCAACTCATTTTTATAATAGGATATCCAATAATAATAGTAGTAGCTATGTTGATAATCTTCTCACCTGTAATCTTATTAACTGTCTTTATATATAACGGAATAAAACTATTAAAAAGAGAAGGTATATCATTTAGAAACTTATTATCTTTACTTATAGGAATGTTGATACTTTCGTATATGTTTGTTTTTCCTATTATATCTAAACACATATATAAAATAACAGTTCTTCACGTAATATATGTTTATATTATGTTAGTAATACTCTATATAGTAATGTTTAGTATATTATACACAGCATCAAGTATGTTTAACTATATAAACATATTCCCAGGGAAATTAAATTATATTGTAGTTTTAGGTGCAGGATTAAATGGAGAAAATGTTACGCCCCTTTTAGCTAGTAGAATAGATAAAGCTATAAAAATACACAAAAAACACAGATTTAGCAAGCTAATAATGTCCGGAGGCCAAGGTCCTGATGAAGTAATATCCGAAGCAAGAGCGATGGCAAACTATGCTATGAGCAAAGGTATTTCAGAGAGTGATATTATATTAGAGGATCAGTCAACTAATACAGAACAAAACGTTAGATTTTCACATATGCTTATGGAAGAAAACAGTAAATTTGCAATAGTAACAAATTACTATCATCTTTTTAGAGCCTTGTTATTTGCAAAAAAAGAAAAAATAAAATGTATAGGCTACGGAGCAAAAACGAAATTTTACTTTAGTCTTAATGCTTTTATTAGAGAGTTTGTCGGATACCTATACTTAAGCAGAAAATTTCATCTAATAATGATAACTATATGTACAGTAATTTATGTGATATTGGTTATGATAAGCTATAGTCATCTAATTTGGGATATTCCATTAGTTGTTGAGTAGAAAAGAAAAAAATAAGAGAGTAAGCTATATTTTTATTATTTAGCTTATTCTCGTATTTTAATTTTAAATTATTTAAGGAGTTTTATGAAAAATAGCAAATTGTTTTTAATTTTATTTTTAGGTATATTGTCAGGAATGGGTAGGTTTATTACTGATATATACATACCAGCTTTGCCAAAGTTAGCAGAAGATTATAACGTTAATATCTCTATAGTTCAACTAACATTGACAGGAAGTATGCTAGGATTAGGTTTTGGACAACTTTTTATAGGTCCGATAAGTGATAAGTATGGAAGAAAAAAGCCTATTGTGTTTAGTTTAACTATTTATATATTAGCTAGCATACTTATTATTTTTAGTCCTAATATTTATATAATAGCTGCACTTAGATTTGTTCAAGGATTTTCAGCAGCAGGGTCTGTAGTTATTTCGAGAGCTGTTGCAGCAGATGTTTATTCGGGTAAGAAATTAAGTAGATTTTTTGGAATAATTATGATAGTAAATGGTTTTGTACCAATACTTGGGCCAGTGCTTGGTAGTGTTCTTATAAGTTCTATAAATTGGCAGTCTATATTCGTAGTGCTAACAATTTTAGGGATTATTTTATTTATGGCTACTTTTAATTTTAAAGAAACTCTATCTATAGATAGAAGAAATGATTCTACTCTAGTAAATACTTATTTATCGATATTTGATATTATAAAAAATAAAGTTTTTATATCTGTAGTTTTAGTTCAAAGTTTTTCAACAGCAGGCTTATTTTCTTACATATCAGGATCACCATTTATTATGCAACAAGGATATGGTGTGTCTTCGTTAATGTATAGTATATTTTTTGGTATTAATGGGTTAGGTATGTTAATAGGAAATTTTGTTTCGATAAGAGTAGGTTTAAAACATTCTATAAAAACTAGTTTAGTTATTATGTTTATAAATAGTATTTTTATTTCTGCTGTTTTAATTTTAAAATGGAATTTATTGTTTTTAGAATTAGGATTTTTTATTTTAATGTTTGCATTAGGAATTTTATTTCCTGCAGTTACTTCTGTTGCGATGAATATAGGAAAGGAAACAGCGGGATCATCTTCGGCAGTTTTAGGATTTTTACCATTTTCATTTGGAGGAATAGTTTCTCCTTTAGTAGGAATAGGAAATATTTACTATGCAAGTAGTATAATTTTAATAGTTAGTAGTTTTATTTCTTTATATTTATATGTTAAAATAAGTAAAAAGTTATAAAGGGAGAGATAAGTATGCAAAAAAGATTGTTAATTGTTTTTTCTATATTTTCTTTAATTTTTTTAGCAGGTTGTGGTAATAAGCAGCTTATAGATACAACTTATACATTCAAATATGCAGAAGTGAAAATGCCTAGTGGAGAAGTTATAAAAGGAAAAGTAGATTCATGGAAAGATTTTGAAGACGGAGATACCGTTCAAGTAGTCATAAATGGAGAAACTTATTTAACACACATATCTAATGTAGTACTTACTACAAAAGAAAATAAATAAATTAGGAATAAATATATTAAAACAACCTAGAATACTTAGTTTATAAGTATTCTAGGTTGTTATTTTAATATTTCATTGCTTCTTTTTTTGTCATCCAAAAATGAATACCGATTGTAGAGTCGAACCATCTATCCTGATTAAAATTTTTAATGAAAATCCACTCTCCAACTTTATAGGAAAAATTTTCATCTACGTATGACCACGCTTCATCGTAAGAGATTGTTTCTTCAAAGTTTGTAATTTTTAAAACCTTTGCTTTGTTACATCTGCACGTATTTAGGGTAGAAGATGTTCTAAGAGCGTCTTCAGGTATGTAGAGTGTAACTAATCTATTATCTAAACATTTTTTATAGCCGATAAAACTCCCAACTTCTGGGCATCTTAGTCTAAACCATTTTGTTTTGTCGTTAGTTTTTATATTTTTTAGATTAGCATTTTCTAAAATTGCAGAATATAAATATGCGCCTTCTAAATTACAATTTTCTAAATTTACTCTCCTAAGTGAAGCTGATTTTAAGTTAGCATTTTTTAAATTACTATTTTTTAAAGAAGTACCATCTAATAAACAATTTTCTAATGCAATATTTTGCATAGAACAGTTTTCTAAGAAAACATTACTTAAGTCGCAATAATAAAATTTGTAATTGTCTAAATTGTGATTAGATAGATTCATTTTTTCGAATATTTTTTGGTAGTAAATTTTTTTGTTATTGTTAAGAAAATTTTCTTTATTTATATATTCCATAGTTTTTTATTTCTTGTAAGTATTAAATAAATTATTAGTACGCCTAACAGAACTGTTGTAGCTATACTTCCTTCAAAACCAAAATCTCCACCGTGAATAAGTGCATTATCTTCTAAAGGTATTGATTTAAATACTGAATATTTTATTTCGTATCCACTTACTAGACTTCCGAAAATTATACCTTGTACGAAGTTCCAAGAACTATGTACAGCACCAACAAATAAAATATTACCTGTTGCACGGTATAGTAAGCTAAAAAATATGCCGGCTAAAAATAGGTTTAAAACGGCTATTTTATTAACTCCAGGATTTAATAGATGTAACACTGAAAATATAGCTGATGAGAATATTATCGCAAATTTATCTCCATAAAGTGCAGAAAAATTAGTCATTAAGTATCCTCTAACTAGCACTTCTTCGTACAATCCTTGGAATATAAAAAATAAAAATGAACCTACAATAAATATTAGAAATTTTTTATTAAAGTTATATTCGAAATTAATTGTTTTTGATAGTTTTAATATTATAAAAATTATTGTTATAAGAAAAGTTCCTATAAAATATCCTTTTAAATATGTTGGAAATAATTTTGTTTTAGAAAATCCTAAACCTGATGTTTTTAAATCTGACGATTTGTTAGCTATATATACTATTATAAGTATACCTATAATCATAGACAATACACCAGATATACTGTTACTACCTGCTATTTCTATAGATTTTGTATTTTCATCAAAGCCCACAATCTTTGTATATATGGGACTAAAGATTAGAAGTAGGATTAAATCTATAATTGCTTGTAAAAATAATATAGCAACTGTTATAGCTAGTGGCGTTATTAAATTACTATATTTATTTGGAACAATTATTTTTTCGACATGCTGTTTATACATAAAAATTCCCCCTTATAGTTGTTAATTAAATTATAACATATGCTAAAAAATTAGTATACTGTACTATAATAAATCGTTGAAAAATTTTCTGCTGTATGCTATATTTTTATTAGTAGGGTAAATAAATTTATAGGAGCTTTATATGGAAAAAATAATACGGAATTAGTTTAAAGCTGATAGGTTATTGGCACTCATAAAACATTCATAAAATAATTAGAGGTGAATATCTATGAGAAAGAATAAAAAAGTTTTAAAAGTAACAACGAGTTTATTGTCAGGAATATTTTTGGCAAGTTCGATAACAGGAAATATTTATGCAAATAATAAAGTTAGTTTTGTAGAAATAATGCCAAACAACGAGGATATTTATTTTGCTGTAGAAGAAAAAGGTGAAGATTTAGTAAATATAAAACTATCAGCTAAAAAAGATGTAGAAAATATATCGTTAAAGTTTGTGATAGATAACAAGCAATATTTTTATAATTATAAATCATTAAAAAAAGGCCAAGAAATTTCTCTTGATGTTAATACTAAAGAATTAGCTAAAAAGATATTACCGGTAACATCGGTAGTAAGAAAAACAGAAGAAATAAATGCTGTAGTAGGTAACCATATAATAAAAGGAACTATATCTTACAGTGTAAATGAAGAAAACGACAATAAAGAAAATCCGATTATTAATGACAATACTATAAAAGATACCAAAGAGGATAAAGATACTTCGGATAATACTAAGGTAGAAAATGAGAAACCGAAGTTAGATAAAGAAGTAAAACCGGAAGAAAATAAAGAGGGCAAAGTTACTCCTGAAGTAAAAAAAGAAGAAACTAAAACGGAAAAAGAAACTTCTGAACTAAATAGAGAACAAGATTCAATTTCGATAGTTGTAAAAAAAGGAGCAGAACCTTTAGCTAATAGTGATGTGCGCCTTATAAAAAAAGAAAATAATATACCTAATATTTACGGTACATTTAAGACAAATGATAAAGGTATGTTAAAATTTGATAAATTAGAAAAAAATAGTGAATACGAAATATGGATGGCTAATACTACATACAAATATGATAAAGATTTTGTAACGGTAGTTACAGATGATAGAGGTAATATAAAATCAGTAGATGGAGCTTTAGCTACAACAGAAAATACTACAATAGAATTTACGGCTTATGAAAAACAAGAAGTTTCTGATAGTATAAAAAAAGTAACATTTAAAGTAGTTAATAAAGAAACAGGTTTACCAGAAGAAAATGTTCAACTTACTGCAAATACTATACATCCTAAACTAGCTTCTTATAAACATGTGAAATCTGATAAAGATGGTAATGTTACATTTGAGTTAGAAGGAACAGAAGAAGGTAAAATATATACGATATGTATTTCTAAAAACTATCAATTTTTATATGATTTTGAACCGGAAGAAATCACAATAGTAGTTACTAACAAAGATGTAGTTTTAGCAAATGCTAATGAAGCAATTTTTAAAGTAACAAAAAATGATAGATCATATTTAAAGGAAAATCTAAAAAATAAAATAAAAGAAGCTGAAGAATTTATCGCTAAAAATCCGAAGTTGTATACTCAAAAATTACAACAGTTAGTAGATAAATCAAAAGAGGAGTTAGAAAAAGAGACTATTCCTTTATATGTAGAGGGCTATACAAAACAAATCACTGATAAACTTAATGAATTAAAAAATACAAGTGAAACTCCTTTAGAAAATGAACCAATTATTTATCATGTAAGAGATGAAAATAAGACATTAGAAGTAGGAAATTCAGAATTTACAACTAGAGTGTTTGGAAAAAATCTTACAGATGACTTAAAAATATTTGTAAAAGAATTAGTTGATAATCAAGAAATAGACAACACAGATGTAACATTAAAAGGAGTTAGTGGAGAAAAGTCAGGATTTAAAGATGTAGTATTGGTAGCTAAAGAAAATAAAACTAACGCAGATAAAGTTTATAAAGTCTATTATGGTTATGGCGATAATGCTAGTAATGTTTCTAGTGAAATAATCGTAAAACCGTCTGTAAGTAATGAAGTTACTAAAGTAGTTATTCCTACAATTTTATTAAATTATAATAATGACTTAGTTTTAGAACCTGTAACTTTCAAAATAATGGAAAAAGACGGAGGGAAATCTAAAGAAATAACTTCTGTAATGTCAATGTTAACAGAGATAGAAGTAGAAAAAAATAAAGAGTATACTATATCATTAAATTCAAATGACAAATATACAATGGTACCATTAAGTTTTGTAGTTGATAACGATAATGGCGAGCCAAAAATAGTAGGAAGTAATGATACGCTAGTTCAACTAGATTTATCTAAAAAAATACTAACACCTATAATAAATGATTATAGTATTAACAATGATATTTTAAATAGTTCGGGTGGCAAGGTAACGGTAGCAATAACTGGAGAGAATTTAAAATATAGTGATTATGGAACTAGAGTTCGAGTTATTGATATTGATACTTCGGCAGAAAATAGTGATATTACAAAAGGTATAGTTTATAGAGAAGAAGGGAATAGATTATTTGCTGATATAAATTTCCCGGGAAATACATCAAACAAAACAAAATCTTACAGTTTAACTATATATAGTAACCTAAACCAGGTATTTAATAAGAGTGGTAATAGATCACAAAGAGCAGTAATTTCTGTATTACCTGCTAATGCTAGCAATACAGATATAACTTTATCTAATTTAACGATAAATTCTTATGCTACAAATTCAACAGGTGCTCTAAGTGATGGAGTAAATCCAAAACATACAGTAACAGCAACTAACCAAGAAAGTAAGAAAACTGAAGTTAAACTTTATGGAACAAATTTAAAAGAAAGTGTTACAAAAATAAGAATTTTTGATACAAATGGGGTAGAGTGGCCTATATTTGTTGCAGGAAGTACACTAAGTGGAATTTATCCAAAAATGATACTACCTGGAACTTCTGGAATAGGTAATGGAATAGTAGGAAATGGGAACTTCCAATTACTAGAAGTCATTTTACCAAATGAACTAAGTACAGATATGACTTATAGTTACTACATATCTATAGATGGAAGCGGAAATTTAGTAGAGGATAATAAAGTAACTGCAACTGTAAAAGCAGGTAGTGCAACGTCTGAAAAAGTAAATCCAGAAAAAAGAACTATTACGATAAAATATCAAGATGAACATGGTAGAAAATTAAAAGACGATAAAACTATCGTTGGTTATAGCTGGTTTTACTATACAGTAGAAAAAGATAACATCGAAAATTATAGTTTTAAAAATGTAAAAGATAACTTAAATCTTACTGGAAAATTTGGAACAGAAGATAAAGAAATTATTTTAGTTTATGGTGATAAAACTTCAGTAGTTGATGAAAATTTAGCAACAGCTGAAGATAAAGAAAAATTAAATACGATAAAAAATACAAAACCTGCTGATATTCCTAACTTTAGAGAAGCTAGTGAAGAATTAAGAAGGTTACACGCACTAGCAAGACTGGAAGCAACAGAGTTATTAGCAAAAGATAATGCAACTAAGGAAGAAGTTAATAATTTAATAAACAAACTTCAAGATATTAGAAATAAAATAGAAAAATCAGGAAAAGTAGAATCTAATGAGCCTACTGTTGAAAATAGTGGTGTAGCTACAGAAGAAACAGCAGAAAAAGATATTGAATTTTATAAAGATGAGTTAAGAAAAATTGCAGTAATACTTAGTAAAATAGATAATTATTCTGAAGCAGAGGAATCGTTAAAATTAGAATATACTCAAAAAAGAAAAGAAGCATTAAAAAAACTAGGCAACAACGAATTTACTTTAGAAGAAATTAAAAATACTATAGAGGAATTAAAAATTCTTAAAGGAAAAATAGAAAATTCTAATTAATAATTGTTTATAAAAAGAGGATTTAATATGAGTTATGATTTAATGGTTTTTGAAAAAACTAAAGCTCCGACTACCAAAGAAGAGTTTTTAGTATGGTATGAAAAGCAAACTGAATGGTCAGAAGAACATGATTATGAAAATATTAGTGTATCTTCACTATCTTTAAAGAATTGGTTTATGGAGATGAAAGATACATTTCCACCAATGAATGGAGAATATGCTCCTGATTTTGATTATGATATTGATGAAGATCTAGAAAATCATTTAGTAGATTACTGTATAGGTCGAGACGTAATATATGCATCTTTTGCTTGGTCTGAAGCAGAAGAGGCTTATGAACTAACCAGAAGTTTAGCTAAAAAACATGAAGTAGGATTTTTCGATGTTAGTGGAGAAGAATTTTTTGTTGTTTTTCCAGATGGGAAAATAATACAAAGCTAATATTAAGTTTTTAATTATTGTGCATGATATTTTGTTATTTATATTTATTTAGAATTTTCCATAATTATAAAATACTATTATTTAGTATAAAATGAAAATCAAAAAATGGGTTCCCTTATTAGGATAACCCATTTTTTGATTGCTATTCATCATTTTCTTCAATAATTATCTCAGAAGGTTTTACTATTACTACATTTTCTTCATTCTTATTTGAATTAGTAGGTTTATCATCATTTTTTATATCAGATTTATCATCTTCTATTTTATCACTACTGTCTTTATCGGAACTATTTTTATCGTTATCACTACTATCTTCTTCACTGTTTAGATATTTAATAGTTAAATTATCTACATTGATTCCAAATTTTCTTAATAATTTATTATTATCTAGAGGATAAAACCCATCTGGAACTAAATCAATAGTAGATCCTTTAGAATTATTAATAGGGTTGACTCCTATATTTTTAACTGTATTTGGAATCTCAAACTTTTCGTTAGCACCTACTAATACCTTATCATAATCATTAATTACATTCATAAAGTATGCCCATTGATTATGTGCATGCTGATAACCATTTATTTCAGAAGGGGTATCATATCCAGTCCACAATCCAAAAGTAATATTTTTTGTTCCTCCTACTGTCCATAAGTCATGATTAAATTCAGAAGTACCTGTTTTAACAAATATATTAGATATATTAAATTTGAGCGAAGCTGCTATATCTGGAGCTGTACCATTAGCAGACAATACTCTATTTAGCATATTAACTATTAAATAGCTGGTTTCTTTAGAGTATACTTGTTTTGCTTCTTTATTATATTTATAAACAATATTATTTTTGTTGTCTGAAATTTCCTCTATTATGTATGCTTTTTGAAATTTTCCTTCGTTTGCAAATGTAGCAAATGCATTTGTATTTTCTGTTACAGAAAATCCATAAGCTAGTCCTCCGATAGCAGCAGCCAATGTTTGATGATCGGAAGGTATTATATTTTTAAAATCCATTTTTTGTAAGTATTCAGCTACAGGATCTTCATTTAAAAATGCAGAATATAATCTTATAGTAGATAAGTTAAGAGATTTTGCTAAAGCATCTTTAGCGCTTAATATACCGTATTCAAGTTTAGTGAAGTTTTCAGGTTTCCAGCCGTTATAATTAAACCTCTTATCTAGTAGTAATGAGTTAGGTGTTATATATCCTTTTTCTATAGCAGGAGCATAAACTAATAATGGTTTTATAGTAGATCCAGGAGATCTGTATGTTCTAGTGGCATGATTTAATTGTTGTTTTTTATAGTCATTTCCACCAATGAAAGCTAAAATTTTGCCACTTTTATTTTCTATTAGAGTTGCACCTATTTGCATAGGTTCTATATTTCCTTTTATATTTTTACTAATAAAACCACTATAATTATTTTTTGCTTCTTCTAGTTTATTATATAGTTCTTTATTTATAGTTGTTTTTACCTTATATCCACCAGTTACAAATTTAATTCTACTTTTTTCAATTAATGAATTTCTAAATTCTGTATTGGTATTAAACTTATCTAAGTCGTTATTTTCCTTCGCTACTTGTTCGGCTAATATTTCTGAGGCAGATGATATAACCTCATTTACAATATATGGATAATCTCCTCTTTCGTCATAAAGTTCATTTATAAAAGAGGATTTAATATCAAATTTAAGAGCTTCATCATATTCAGTTTTTGTTATAAATTTAACTGTAAGCATTCTATCTAGAACATATTTTTGTCTGTCAAATCCATATTTTAATTCTTCATCAGGTCTTAAATCTCCATTATTATTGAAAGGAGTGTATTTGAAAGGAGATTGCACAAACCCTGCTAAATAAGCAGCTTGAGCAATATTCAAGTCCATAGTCTTAACTCCAAATATTCCCATAGAAGCAGTTTCTATACCACTTATATTTTGACCTAATTTATTTTTACCAAATGGAGCCATATTTAAGTATGCTTCTAAAATTTCATTTTTTGAAAAATATCTATTTACTCTTATAGCTAATAAAATTTCTTTTGCTTTTCTTTCGTAAGATCTGGAAGAATCTAGTAATTGATTTTTTACAAGTTGTTGAGTAATAGTACTTCCACCAGAATTTGATTTACCAGTTGCTTCATTAAATGTAGCTCTAATTAGTGATGTATATTCTATACCATTATTACTATAAAAATTTGAGTCTTCACTAGCTATTATAGCATTTTTTATATTATCTCCCATTTCATGAAGAGGAATGGTTTTTCTCATTAATTCATAGTTTATAGTAGCTACTTTCTCACCATTCGAGAAATAAACATCACTATTTTCACTAATATTATTTATTTCTTCTTTCATTTCTTCGTAGGACATTATTTTTTGGTCTTTAACTAAATTAGCAGCAAAACCAATTGCTAAGGATATAAAGAAGGCTAAAGATAATATTATAAACAAAGTAATATACTTCATTATTTGATATTTTATACTTTTTATTTTCATTTAATATAGTCCTTTATTTTAATTATATTTAAATTATAACATAATAAAATAAAATATCATAACTTTAAAATAGCGATTTTAGTATTTTATAAAAAATTATTTATGTTGAGTATTAAATATTATTATAGTATAATATTACCAAAAGATTACGGAGTGTATTATGTTTAATTATCCTAATAAAAAAAATAGTTTTACTTCGTCTATAAATTATTCAAATAGAGGTATGCAGCTTGAAGAGGACATAAATTATGCTAATAACTATTATTTGAAAAATAATATAGCAGTAATACACAAAAAGCCTACCCCCATACAAGTAGTAGAAGTTGATTATCCTAAAAGATCTAAAGCATATATAAAAAAAGCATACTATAAAGTAGCTTCTACAACTGATTATAATGGTGTTTTTAGGGGGAGATATATAGATTTTGAAGCAAAGGAAACTATGTCTAAAACTTCTTTTTCTATAAGTAACATACATTCTCATCAGTTTGATCATATGGAAAAAGTATATAATCAAAAAGGAATAGTATTTATAATAGTTAGGTTTAAATCTTTAAATAGAACGTTTATACTTCCCTATAAGTATCTTGTAAATTTTTACAATCGATCAAAAGAAGGTGGAAGGAAATCAATATCTTTATCAGAGTTTATAGAATATTCATTTGAAATTTATTTTGAATATAATATTAGAATAGATTATTTAAGAATATTGATTGAAAATGAAAGTGAGTTTATTAATGAAAAAATTTAATTTATTAAAAAAAATTAGTGCGTTTATATTTTTCTTTATAACTTTAATATCGATTTTTATTATATCATTTTTAATATTTGAGTTGAAATCAATTCCGGATATAAATAAAGAAAATTTATCAGATTCAATAACTTCTAGGATATATGATAAAGATAATAATTTAGTTGCTACAATAGGAAATGAAAGACGAGAGTTTATAGATTATAATGATATACCTAAATCAGTAGTAGATGCAGTTTTATCTGTTGAGGACTCTAGGTTTGAATCTCATATAGGTTTAGATCCTAAAAGGATAATAAAAGCGCTTATTGTAAATGTTTCAGCAGGAGCTTCTTTAGAAGGAGGTAGTACAATAACTCAACAAGTTATAAAGACTTCTTTACTAACTTCTAAAAAGACTTACGACAGGAAAATTCAGGAAGCGCTACTATCTTTAGAATTAGAAGCTAAATATACAAAAGAAGATATTTTGGAAATGTATTTGAATAAAATATTTTATTCAGATAATCAATATGGTATAAAGTCAGCTTCTAAATATTTTTATAATAAAGACTTATCAGAACTTACTTTACCTCAAGTAGCTTTATTAGCAGGGTTACCTCAGCAACCTACATATTACAATCCTTATGATAATATGGATGCAGCTAAAAATAGGCGTGATACAGTGTTGTATGCAATGTATAATAATAACAAGATTACAGCTGAAGAATATAATGAATATATAAATGTTCCTATTGATGATGGATTAGTTTTAAGAAATAAAGAAGAAAGAATGTTGAGTAGTATATCAAATTCTAAATATGGAGCGTATATAGATTTTGTTGTGAAAGAAGTAAAGAATTTACCAGTATTCTCAGATGAAAAAGATCCATTTTCTTTAGGATTAAATATATATACAAATTTAGATGGTGATTTACAAGAACACGTTCAAAATATGCTTGATACTGAAGCTTATCCGTATGTACCTCATGCTTCACAATCTGCTATTACTATATTGGATACAAAAACAGGTTTATTGAAATCTATAGGTGGGGGTAAAAACTACAAGTATGGTGGTTTTAATTATGCATTAGATTCTAAATTACAACCAGGTTCAGCAATTAAACCTATATTTGATTATGCCCCTGGAATCGAGTATTATGGTTGGGATTCTTTAACGACATTTTTAGATACTCCGTATTTAATATCTGGAACAAATCATTATATACAAAACTGGGATAGACTTTATCATGGTAATGTTACGATGCGAAAAGCACTAGCTATGTCGTACAATATACCAGCAGTTAGAGCATTTGAAAGGTTAGGATATGAAAGAAGTAAACATTTTGCTAATAAGTTAGGAATAGATTTAACAACAGGTGCACCAACTGCAGCAATAGGAGGTAATGTTGATACAGTATCTCCAGTACAATTAGCAGGAGCGTTTGCTGCTTTTGGAAATAAAGGTTACTATAACAAGCCTTCTTCTTTAATAAAAATAGTAGATCGTTCAGGAAACGAAGTCTCTAACATAAAAGAATTTCCTAAAAAAGCTATGAATGAGTCTACAGCATTTATAATTACTGATATGCTAAAAGATGTTCTAAGTTATTCTGGAACTTCTCCTTTAGCAGCTGTACCAGGATATGATATAGCAGCAAAATCTGGCTCTACTACATTTGATGAGAAACTTGCATTGTTCTATAATATAGATGTAATTAACGCAACTAAAGATAGTTGGTTAGTAGGCTATACAACGGATAATACTGTAGCTGTTTGGCAAGGAGCTGATAGCGTTGATTCTGCTGAAAAAGCACTATCAACAATAAATACTCAAGCTACACAAAGAATATTTGCACATATTATGAAGATTGCACATGGAGATAAGATACCAGAGAAGTTTTCAGTTCCAAATACAGTAGAATTATTAGGAGGTGTTTACTATCCTAAAGATAGATCTTTAGATACAGATCATATGTATGTTGGAACAGAATTAGACTCTGTTTATCAAGCAAAAAAATCAGAAAAAATTAGAGAAAATAGAATGTTATTGTCTGTAACTAATATTAGAGAGAGAATATTGCCTGATAAAAAATCAAATGAAACTATTATGAATAATAACAATACTAATAACAATACTAATAACAAAGTTAATAATACAGGTGTTGTATCTAGAAGGAATAATTAGTAATATAATTGAAAATTCTAATAAATATAAAAAAATAAAATTGGGCTTGTCCAAAAGTAAAAATCGTAAGTTTTTAAAAATTTACTTTAGTAATAATTTACTTTTTGGATAATCCCAATTTTTTATTTGTAATTTGTAATTTATTGATTATTTTAATTTGAAAATGAGAATTTTAAAAACTCTAAAAAGTGATTTGCCCAATACTTTTCATGATGAGTTTCGTTTGCTAATATTCTTAGCCACATATTTTTAGTAGATTTCCCTGTCTCTATAAGAGTATTATAGTAGTTTAGGGAGCAATCTATATATGCTTGATTCATATTATCTATAAACTCTGCATCTGTATCATCCCCTTCTTTTGTACCTACTTGAATATATACTTTAGTATCTTCATCTAATTTATGATGTTCTATGAAGCGTATAAAATCTCTTTCACTAAACCAAGATGCTAAAGAAAATACTCCAAGAACTCCAAAAATATTAGGGTATTTACTACCTATGTAAGCAGTAATAATTCCGCCCATTGAACTACCTGCTAAAATTGTGTTCTGTTTATCTTTTTTAGTTCTGTATTTTTCATCAATAAATGGCTTAACAGTATTAACCAACCATTCTCCGTATTTCATACCATCTCCACCAAAGTTTGCAAAAAAGCTATTTTTTGAAGTGTCTGTAAGCCAAGGAGCATATTCATTTAGTCTATTTTCTCCTGCATTATCAATTCCTACAACTATCATTTTTGGTAGTTGTTTATTGTTTTTTATTGTAGGTATAAGTTTCCAAGAGTGGCCAGAAAATGCTTCTTTACTATAAAAAACATTTTGACCATCGTGCATATATATTATAGGATATGTAGCCCATTGTTCTTTGTCGTAATCTTTAGGGAGTAGAACCCTTATTCTTCTTTTTTCTTCATAATAAGGAACTTCTAGAAAATGAGTGTGCATTTCTAGATAATATTTATTAAAATTTGTTTTCATAAAAAATACCCTTTCAATATAGTAGTATCATTATATCATATATTTTATAAATGGAGTATAATAAAAAATTTTTAAAAAAATACTTGATTTATATTTATAAACGATGTAATATATTATTGTTCGGAGAACAAATAATTATTATCTATATAAAAATAAAAAGTTCGTGAACGGCAATTTTAGGAGGATAAAATGTTAAATAAAATATTCAAACTACAAGAAAATAATACTACTGTAAGAACAGAAGTATCATCTGGTTTTATAACTTTTTTTGCTATGAGTTATATTTTAGTTGTTAACCCTGCTATATTAACAGCAGCGGGAATACCTATAGAGAGAGTATTTACAGCAACTATTTTAGCTATTTTAGTAGGAACTTTAATAATGGCTTTATCTGCGAATTATCCTATAGTTGTTGCACCTGGTATGGGGCTTAACTCTTACTTTGCAAGTATGGTAGCAGTAACAGGAGCTAATTATACAACTATATTAGCAACTTGTTTTATTGCAGGGGTAATATTTATTTTACTATCTGCTACTAAATTTAGAGAGATGCTTATAGATGCAATACCTAATAATTTAAAATATGGTATTTCTGTAGCTATAGGACTATTCATAACATTTATAGGTTTAAAAAATTCAGGTATTATAATTTCTAATCCTATAACTGTATTGTCATTAGGAAAATTAAGTGAACCTATGGCATATTTAACAATTTTAGGTGTTATTGTAATTTTAATATTGCTAGTTTTAAACGTAAAAGGAGCTATATTCATAGGTATGGTTGTTGTATCTATAATTAGTTATTTTATGGGAATATTAAAAGTAGAAGGTATATTTGCTAAACCAAATTTAGACTTTACGTTGCTATACAATCCTATTCAAGAAAGTATTAATGTTTTTGAACTAGGACTTTATGGAATAGTTTTTGCATTCCTAATGGTAACATTATTCGATACTACAGGTACTATGATAGCAGTAGCTAATCAAGCAGGTTTAGTAAAAGATGGAAAAATAAAAAGAGCTAGAAATTTATTACTAGCTGACTCTATAGCTACAACAACAGCAGCATTATTTGGTTCTTCACCAACAACAGCTTATATAGAATCATCATCAGGAGTATCTAATGGAGGGCGTACAGGACTTACTTCATTTACTACTGCTATGCTAGTTTTACTATCTATATTTATGTTGCCATTAGTTAGTAGTTTATCATCTGTAGCAGCAATAACTTCACCAGCATTAATAGTAATAGGTTCGTTTATGATGGAAAATATATCAAAAATAGAATGGAACGATTTAACAGAGTCATTCCCAGCATTTGTAACTATTTTAGGTATTCCATTAACAGGATCTATAAATGATGGTATTGCTTTTGGATTTATATTTTATGTAGTACTTAAATTAGCTAAAGGTCAGTTAAAAGATATTCATCCATTGATGTATATTTTCTCATTACTATTTTTAATACAGCTAATATGGCTGCATGCTTAATATTTCAAATTAATATTATTATATTAGATGTTCTTTTTTAGAACATCTTTTTATATTGCTTAATATTAGCTTTTATTGTTTTTTGTAGTATATTAAGTACAAAATTGATAATTTTTAATTTGAAATATAGACAAAATTAACTGAAAATATATTAAGTTATGATATAATAACACTATAAAAATTATAGGAAGGATTAAGTATGGATTATAGTTTTATTAACGTACATACGAAATCAAAAGTAGTATTAGAGACAGATAATTACTTGATAAGAAGAAGAATAAAATCAAAATTATCTTTTAGTGATAATTATTTAGAAATTAAAAATGTACCTACTACAGAAGAAGAATTAGATAATTATATTTCTGTTTGTAGAAATTATTTTAGAGATAATGGAGTAGATTTTATACATATAGCTTTACCAGAAAATCAAGATATAAATAAAAAACTTAATAAATATTTAAAAAAAATAGACTTTAATAGAATGGAATTTGCTTTATATGTATTAGAATCTAAAAAATATGAATGTAAATTTAACGACAACTACAATGTAGAACAGTTGGCTAAAGTAGATTATGATAGATATACTAAATTTATGTACAATGTCGATTTAGAATTAGCTAATGAAGAATGGGCAGAGCATAATAGAGATTCTGTTTATGAAAATATTCGTTCAGAAGATATGATGCAAATAGTAGCAAAAGATAATGATAAAATTATAGGTACTGTAAATATTATAATAGATGATGATTTTATTGAAATAGATAATCTTTATGTTTTAGAAAAATATAGAAGAAAAGGTGTAGCTAGTGATTTAATACACTATGCTATAAAAGAGTTGGATAAAGATTATGTCATATTAGTTGCAGATGAAGCGGATACGCCTAAATATATGTACGAAAATATGAACTTCAAAAAAGTGTCATCAAAAATATATTATTTAAAAAGTAATTTAGTTTAAATTTATAATATTGTAAACTAATGTTGAAAATATTAGTTTAAGTTGTTATAATTAAAAAGTAATAATTAAATATCATTTAGGAGGACTTTTATGTCTACAATAGTAATAGTTGGATCACAGTGGGGAGACGAAGGAAAAGGAAAAATAACAGACTTTTTAGCAGAAAAAGCACATGTTATTGCAAGATACCAAGGTGGTAATAATGCAGGTCATACTATTAAGTTTGATGGAAAGACTTACAAACTACAATTAATGCCTTCAGGAATATTTAATGAAGATAAGTTATCTGTAATAGGTAATGGTTTAGTTGTAGACCCTAAATGGCTTTGTGGCGAGATAGCAAATTTACAAAGCACAGGAGTTAGTTGTAAAGGATTGAGAATCTCAAATAGAGCACATGTTGTTTTACCTTATCATATAAAACTAGATGAGGTAGAAGAAGCTAGACGCGGAGAGAATAAAATCGGAACAACTAAAAAAGGTATTGGGCCAACTTATGTTGATAAATATAAAAGATGTGGAATAAGAATCGCAGATCTACTAGATGAAGAATTATTTAGAAAAAAATTAGAACAAAACTTATTAGAAAAAAATGAAGTATTTGAAAAAATTTATGGGGTAGAAGGTTATACTGTAGATGAAATATTCGATGAATATTTTGAATATGGTAAGAAACTATCAGAATATGTAACAGATACAGCTAAAGTTTTAGATGATGCACAAAAAGAAAATAAAAATATTTTATTTGAAGGTGCTCAAGGTGTTATGCTAGATATTGACCACGGAACTTATCCTTATGTAACATCATCTAATCCAAGTGCTGGAGGAATTACAGTTGGAAATGGATTTTTACCAACTAAAGGTTTCAAGGTACTAGGTATTTGTAAAGCATATACATCTAGAGTAGGAGATGGACCTTTCCCTACAGAGTTATTCAACGAAATAGGAGAAAGAATAAGAGAAATAGGAAATGAGTATGGTACTGTAACTAGAAGACCTAGAAGAATAGGTTGGTTTGATACTGTAGTTATGCGTCACTCTTCAAGAGTATCTGGAATGACTAACTTATCTGTAAACTGCTTGGACGTATTAAGTGGTTTAGATGAACTTAAAATATGTACAGCTTACGACTACAAAGGAGAACTATTAACAGAATATCCTGCAAGTGAAAATATAATTAAAGATTGTATACCAGTATACGAAACATTACCAGGATTTAGTGAAGATATAACAGGTGTTACTACTTTTGAAGAGTTACCTATAAATGCTCAAAATTATCTGAGGAGAATAGAAGAGTTAGTAGGAGTAAAAATATCTGTATTTTCAACTGGTCCAGATAGAACACAAACTCATTTACTAGAAGATTTATGGAATTAATATAAAAGTTAATTTATTAATTAAACAATAAAGGTACTGTAAGAAAAATATTTTACTTACGGTACCTCTATTATTTAATTTAAAGATTTTTATGAGAAAAATTATTTTTTATTATAATATAATTAAATATTTTTGTTATTTTTTAAACTATTTTATAAAAAAGTATGTTAAAATATTTATAATTAATGTTTATTGAGGTGTTCTATGGAAAAAAAAGTAAAGAGAGTAAAAAAGAAAAAAAATAAAAAATTACAAATCTTTGTAGAATTTTTAATATGTTGCATAATAATTGTTTCTGTTTTTGGACTTAGAAGCACGTATGGAAAATGGTTTTTAAAAGAGCAAGATAAAACTTCAGAAAATCAACAATCTAATAATCAAGAAAATGCTCAAGAAAATAATCAAAACAATAATAATAAACAAGAACAGACTCCTAAAAAAGTATTATTAACACCTTCAGAAAAGACAGAAGCTATAAACAGTATAATAAACGAGTATAAAACAGATAATAATAAAATATCAGTTATTTATAAAGATTTAAAAGAAGATTATAGATATTCATTTAATGAAGAAGAATATTTCCCTGCAGCAAGTACAACTAAAGTAATATATGCACTATTTATATACGATAAAATAGAGAAAGGTCAGCTAGCATTAGATGCTATGATAGATTATAAAGAAAAGTATTTGACAGAAGGTGGAGGAGAAATAACTAATGGGCCTAAAAAGGATAAATATCCTTTAGAAGATGTAATTATGAATATGTTAACTCACTCTGATAATACAGCAACTGCCATGCTTATAGGAAATAATACTAATGCTGCGCATGTATTAAAATATTATTTTGATAAACTTAAAGTTGAATACAATCAAAAAATGATAGAAAATAATAAAGTTACTGCAAGTATGATGGAAAAAGTATGGCAATATCTTTATGAAAATCAAAATGACTATCCTAAAATAATAGAGTATCTTAAAAATTCAGAATCAAATGAATGGATAAAACAAGGAATATTAAATAAAACAATTGCAAGTAAGTACGGTGCTATAGACAATATAGCTAACAATACAGCGATAGTTTACGGTGAAAAAGGAGATTATTTATTAATAATATATACAGAAGCCTTGAGTAATTCAGGTGAAGCTATAGCAGAAATAGCCGATAAAATTAATAAACTTCATGATGATAATAAAGAGTAATCCAAAAAGCATAGGCCCTAAAAAGGTTTATGCTTTTTGTTATATAGGTGGTATAATTAAAGAATAAGGAGGTAATATTATGAACGCAGAATTAATATCAGTAGGAACAGAGTTATTATTAGGAGATATAACTAATACGAACACAGTATATTTATCTAAAGAATTAGCTAATATCGGAATTAATATATTTAAACATACTACTGTTGGAGATAATAAAGAAAGGTTACTTAGAACTTTTGACAGAGCTTTTAATAGTAGTGATACTATAATAGTTACTGGAGGTCTTGGACCAACAGATGATGATATTACAAAAGAATGTGCTGCCGAATATTTCGGTAGAGATTTTTATTTGGATGAATATTCTTGGGAAAAAATTAAAAACTATGTTACAAAATATAACAAAAACAATGTATTAACAAATAATAACAAAAAGCAAGCCTTAATACCAGAAGGTGCAATTATTGTAGAAAATTTTTGTGGTACAGCTCCTGGGATAATATTAGAAGATAATGGTAGAAGAATAATATTAATGCCTGGACCACCTAGAGAAATGAAAGATATGTTTATAAAATCTATAAAGCCATATTTACAAAAATTAAGCAATAAAAAATTTATTTCTAAGTATGTAAGACTTTATGGAATAGGAGAATCTTTATTAGAAGATAAAATAAAACATATATTAGATACCCAAACAAATCCTACAGTAGCACTATACGCAAAAACAGGAGAAGTTTTAATAAGAATAACTGCTAGTGGAGATAATGAAGATTTCTGCAATAAAATTATAGATGAAAAAATTTCTGAAATTAAAGACATTGTTGGAGAATACATCTATTTAGTTGGTGATGAAAGTATATCAGAAAGTCAAAGTGAACTAAGCTCACTAGTATCAAAAATGCTTATAGAAGGTAATTTTAAAATTGCAATAGCAGAATCTTTAACAGGAGGTTTATTAACTTCTCAATTAGTTGATAATTCAGGGATATCAAGTTCTTTAGTTGAAGGTTTAGTTTGTTATTCAGATGATTCGAAAATAAAAAACTTAAATATTAGTAAAGATACATTAGAAAAATATACAGCAGTTAGTGAGCAAGTAGCTTACGAAATGGTAAATAATTTAGCTAAAAAAAATAATGTTGACTTTGCTATATCTACTACAGGATACGCTGATGGAGAGAGTGCAGGATTAGTATATATTGGTATTTATAACCGAGGAAATATCTACGTAAAAGAATGTCAATTTACGGGAGATAGAAATAGAATAAGAGATAGAGTTGTAAAAGAAAGTCTTAATGAAATTAGGAAGATTATACTATTATAGATGTTAATAAAAAACACAAGATTTTATTTTAAAAATTCTTGTGTTTTTTACTTATAAAAATTAGTTAATTGCTACTAATTTTTTCAGTTATTAATTTTGCAGCTTTTATTAGTTCTGATTCTAAAAATTCGAACCCCTTAAATTTAAGTCTTGTAGTAGGTCCAGATATACTAATAGCAGCAACGATTTCATTATTCATTCTTATAGTACTGGCAATGCAAGTTAGTCCATATTCATATTCTTCTTTATCATATGCTATACTATACTTTAAAATTTCTTTTTTCTCATCACAAAAAGTTTTGTAATCAGTAATAGTATTTACAGTTCTTTTTTCTAAATTTTTTTCAAAGTATAATTTTAATTTTTCTTCTTCAAAAGTAGATAAAAATATTTTCCCAGTACTAGAACAATAGAGTTCTGATTCTGGAGACATATTTGACTGTAGAGTATAAAAATCCCCTTGTTTAGAATATATTATAAAACTTTTATCATTATCATTTTTTACTGCTAAATTGACTGTTTCTCCTGTTTTCTCAACAAAATCATTAATTATAGCTTTAGATTTTGAAATTAAAAATTTATCTCTCTTAATTCCTACTTGATAATTTTTTATTTTGTAGCCTATAGAATAGTTATCTTCAGCAACTTTACTTATAAAGTTCACGCTTTCTAATGTTTTTAATATTCTAAAAACTGTTGTTTTGGGTATATTTAAATTTTTTGAAATAGCTGATATTCCGTTTATCTCATTTTCATTAACAAAATCCATTATTTCAATAGCATTTGTTATAGATTTTATAGGATCATTTTTTCTCATATTTAGCCTCCTTTAATAATAATTATATATTATTTTTTTGAAAAAAGATATAAAAAAAGTGTTGCAAAAAAATAATTATTGTTATATAATAACTTTATCGAAACGATGTTCCGAAAATAAAACATAGGAGTTTTTATTATGGAAAATAATAAGATAAATATAAAAAATTTATTCAAGTTTATTATAGGTACTTTATTTGGAGTGTTTTTAGTACTTATTCCTTTTAATTTTAATGGTAAAATAGATACACCTTTATTTTACTTTTTAAAACTTTTTATTAAAAAGTATAATAGTACACTGATTTTATTGATGGTAGCTTTAATAGTTATTAGTGCATTATTATCATTAATAAACCTTTTTATAAAAGATTCAATTTTCTCTAAAGGAAAATTAATGAAGAATTTATTTGTTACTACACCATTTTATGTAGCTAATAGAATATTAGGAGCTATCATAGCAATACTTGTTTATTTTAAAGTTGGTCCTGAATTTATAATATCAGTAGATACAGGTGATTCTATGTTGTCATTAGCAACTCAATTATCAGTTCTAGTGCCTATGATGTTACTATTCCAAACATTTATTTTAGAATTTGGTGCTATGGAATTTATAGGACAATGTGTAGGTTTTATAGTAAAACCGATATTTAAAGTATCAGAGATTTGTGCTACTAGTATAATAAGCGCTTGGGTAGGTCCAGGTAATGCAGCAATAATGGCTACTAAAGAACTTTTCGACAAAAATTACTTTACAGTAAGAGAAGCAGCAATAATATCTAGTCAGTTTACTACAGGTAGTATAGGTTGGGTTGTTGTAGTTTCTTCTGTAATGGGAGTTATTGATTATTTTGGACAAATATTACTAGGACTTGCTATTATTTCAGTTATAGTAGGTTTTGTAGCTGTAAGGATACCACCTATTTCAAAATATAGCAATGAATATAAAGATTCAAAAAAAGTTTCTATTGAACCTAATAAAGATGAAAGTAAAAACTTATTATATTCTGGATTAGTAAAAGCTTCAGAAAGAGCAGAAACAGTAACATTAGATAACTTTAAAAATAAAATCAATAATATGTCATTTTATATACTATGGTTAACACCTATAATCGTATGCTGGGGAACATTATCACTAATATTAGCTCTTTATACACCAGTATTAAAATATATATCTATACCGGTAGAATACATATTAATAATGTTTAATGTTCCAGAGGCAGAGCTAGCGGCAAGTGCTATAATGTCAGGTTTTGCAGATAACTATTTACCTGTAATTTTATCTACAAATATAGTTGCAGTTGAAACAAAAATTATAGTAGCAATGATGAGTATTCTTACAATAGTTTATTTATCAGAAACAGCAACATTATTAAGTTCAACAAAAATAGTTAATAAATTTAGTCATATTTTAATAATATTTTTACAAAGAACATTTATTTCTTTACCGTTTGTAATAATATTTGTTAAGTTCTTTATATTTTAAAAAATAGGAGAGATAATTATGATAAAGATTGTAAGATTATTTGAAGATAATATGTTAGATTATGAAATAGAAAATATAAAAAAATTAGGTTTAGACGTTTCAATAGAAGTTAAAGTATCTAATACAGAAGAAGAGATAATAAATAATGCTAAAGATGCTGATATTGTAATAGCAGTATATGAACCTATAACTAAAAAAGTGTTAGACAGCTTACCAAACTTAAAACTAGTTGTCTATAGATCTATAGGTTTTAATAGCGTGGATATAGATTATGCAAATGAAATAAATATGCCTGTATCACACATAAGTAAGTATTGTGTTGATGAGGTAGCTAATTATGTAGTTTCAGCAATATTAATGCACAACAGAAGAATAAACGAGTTTGATAAATTAGTAAAAATAAATAAAATTTGGGATTATGAAGCTTTTCCAGATATGAGAAGATTATCAGTGCTAACTGTAGGATTAATTGGTTTCGGTAATATTCCAAAACTTGTATCTGAAAGAATAAAAGCTTTTGGAGCAAAGGTTATAGCTTATGATCCTTACGTTAGTGATGAAGTCTTTGAAAAATATGGAGTAGAAAAAGTTTCTTTAGAGGAAATATTTAAAAAATCTGATTATATTTCTTCCCACTTACCTTACAATAAACATACTGATAAAATACTAAATAAAGATCTTTTTGAGTTATCTAAAGATGGTTCTGTATTTATAAACTCATCAAGAGGTGGTGTAGTAAATGAAGAAGATTTATATAATGCTCTAAAAAATAAAAAAGTTTCTTATGCGATACTAGATGTTTTATCTACTGAAGATCCTGATTTAGAAAACACAGATCTTTTAAAATTGAGTAATACTGTAATAACTCCACACATAGCTTTTTATTCTAAAGAAGCATTTATACAAGGAGTTGAAGATAACTTTAATAATATATCTGAATTTTTAAAAGGAAACTATAAAAATGCAGAGATAGTTAACTTAACTAAAATAAATATATAAAATAAAAAGGTGTTCTTAAAAATTGAACACCTTTTTATTTAAATTAAATCGTAATTAGAAGCTTGTTCTAACATTATTTGATCATTAGATATACTAACTTCATCATATTCAAAGTCATCTAGGTCATATGAATAGTCCATAGAAAGACTCAACTCTTTAGAATAGTTAGAAAAATCATCGTCTAATCTATCCATAATTAATTCGTTACAATTATATTCTTCATCAGCATAATCTGATAAAATTTCATCTTCGTAATCAATTTCTGTATTGAAGTCCTGGGCGTATTCATCATCATCAGAAAAAATGAGGTGAGGGGACTCCAAATTAGATAAGTTTTGTGTATACATATAATAATCTCCTTTATATTAATATTATTAAAGCAATTATATACTAAAAAAGATGCATAATCAAGAGAAAAGAGAAAATATTTTTAGTAACGTTACCTTTTTGTGTTGACAAACTGATAGAAATAATATAAACTATAAAAAGTAACGTTACCTTTTTTAAAAAATTAATAGGTTTAAATATATTAAGGAGATTTCTATGGATTTAAATAAAGTTATAAAAGATGTCGTGGAATTTAGTGGTGGAAAAGAAAATATTCATTCTGTTACTCATTGTGCAACGAGATTAAGAATAGAATTAAACGATGAAGAAAAATATAGTAGAGAAAAATTAGAAGAAGTTGATGGAGTTAAAGGAGTATTTTTTACTAACGGTCAACTACAAATAATTTTTGGAAGTGGTCTTGTACAACAAGTGTACGGAGAATATAGTAAAGTTTATTCTAGTGATGGACAACAGACTAATAATGAAAAAAGAGAACCAAAAGGAAATGCTGTACAAAGATTTGTAAAGATGTTAAGTGATATATTTGTTCCAATTATACCTGCGATTGTTGCAGGAGGTTTATTAATGGGGATAAATAATGTTTTAGTAGGTAAGGGAATTTTTAAAGAAAATCTTTCACTACTAGATATGTATCCTAATATAGCTTCTGTTGCAGATTTAATAAATTTATTAGCTAATGCGCCGTTTGTGTTTTTACCAGTTCTTATAGGATTTTCAGCAACAAAACGTTTTGGTGGGAATGCTTATTTAGGAGCAGCTTTAGGAATGATTTTAGTTCACCCACAATTAGTTAACGCTTATGCAGAAGTTGCTGCTAGAGCAGAAGGTAAAATACCTGTTTGGGAAATTTTTGGTATGTCTATAGAGCAAATAGGGTATCAAGGTACAGTACTGCCTATAATTGTAATGAGTTTTGTTTTAGCTAGTATCGAAAAATATTTACGTAGAGTTACACCTATATATTTAGATAACTTAACAACGCCGTTATTATCATTATTTATAACAGGATTTATTACATTTGCAGTTACAGGACCTATCCTTAGAGAAGCAGGAAACTTATTAGCTGATGGATTATCTTGGGTTTATAACGGTTTAGGATTTGTTGGAGCAGGTATTTTTGGTCTTTTCTATGCCCCTATAGTTATCACAGGTATGCATCATTCATTTGTAGCTATAGAAAATGTGTTAATTGCTGATGCAATAGCAAAAGGAGTAGGAGGTTCATTTATCTTCCCTATAGCTTCTATGAGCAATGTAGCTCAAGCAGGAGCAGTATTTGCAGTATTATTCTTTATTAAAGATGCAAAAATTAAATCTTTAGCTTCAGCTTCAGGAATTTCTGCTATGCTAGGAATAACAGAACCTGCTATGTTTGGAGTTAATTTAAGATTGAAATACCCGTTCTACGGGGCTATAATAGGTAGTGCAGCAGGAAGTGCTTGGTTAGGTTTAAATAAAGTTTTAGCAGTTGCATTAGGTGCTGCTGGGTTACCAGGATTTATATCTATAAGAACAGAACAATGGTTTTCTTTTGGAATAGGGTTATTAATTTCAATAACTGTTTCATTTTTAGTAACTGCTTATTTCTTCAAAACTAAAAAGGAGTTAATGAATGCAAAATAACATTTGGAAACAAAGGTTACATATAGAACCACAAAAAGGATGGCTAAATGATCCGAATGGTTTAGTTTACTTTAATAATAAATATCATATATTTCACCAATATTCTTATGAAGTTAATGGAGGGAAGAAATATTGGTATTATTATACTAGTAGTGATTTAATAAACTATGATGATAAGGGAATATTTTTAAGTCCCGATACAGAATATGATAAATCTGGAGTTTATTCTGGGAGTGCTAATATTGAAGATAACAAATTAGTATTTTATTATACAGGTAATGTTAAAGCTAGTGGTAATTATGATTACGTTCATTCAGGACGTGGTCATAATACTATTAAAGTTACTACAGAAGATTTAATAAATATTAGTGAAAAAGAATGTATTTTGGATAACAGTGATTATCCAAATATGTCAAATCATGTTAGAGATCCAAAAGTTTTTGAAAAAAACAATGATAATTATTTATTATTAGGAGCTAGAGATAGTAATGACTATGGCTGCTTATTAATATATAAAAATATGGAATATTACAAGACCGTATATTCTAAAAAAAATTTAGGATACATGTGGGAATGTCCAGATTATTTTTCGGTAGACAATAGAGAAGTATTTTTATTTTCTCCTCAAGGAATTACTAATATGTATAAAGAAAATAAAAATGTTTATCAAATTGGTTATTCTTTAATAGATGAAGGAATTGAAAATCTAGAAAATATAGATAACTTTAGTATATTAGATTATGGACATGATTTTTATGCTACTCAAACTTTTATTGATGAAAATGGAAAAAGAGTTATGTATGCTTGGATGTATGTACCAGATAGTCCGTATACGAATCCTACAACTACTTATGGTTATCAAAATTGTTTGACTTTACCACGTATTCTTAATGTAAAAAATAATAAATTAGTACAACAATTTCATAATTCTGTTTATGAAATGATTGAGAATAAAGTAACGGAAAATGAATTTAATTTTACAACTTGGTATTATAAATCTAACGAAAGTTCTGATTTTTCTATTAAAATAGATAGTTTAGAAATTATTTACCAAAATAAAGAGTTAACAGTTAATCTTAATGATAGTGGATATGGTAGAGATAATAGAAGTTTTGATATAGAACTTTTCAATATCGAAATAATTTTTGATAGTTCTTCTTTTGAAATATTGGCTAACGATGGAGAATTTTCATTTTCATCTAGATACTATCCTAAAAATCATAAAACAACTGTAAATGCAAAAAATCACGAGATTTATAAACTTAGTTCTATTAATATTAGGAGATAAAATATGGCAGTTTTATGTATAGGAGAAATGCTTATAGATTTTATAGGTGGAGAAAAAGGAACTATAGATAAAGTAGATACTTTTAAAAAAGAAGCAGGAGGATGCGTAGCTAATGTTGCTTGCGTAACTTCTAAATTAGGGCATAAAAGTTATTTACTTACATCTTTAGGTCAAGATGGTTTCGGAGATTTTTTAGAATCTATACTAAAAAAAGAAAATGTAGATTGCAAATATTTAACGAGAACTAAAGATTATTTCACACCTTTGGCTTTTGTATCGTTAGATGATAAAGGAGATAGATCTTTTAGTTTTTACTTTAAAGGCTCTTCTGCTTTAAATATACTAGAAGAAGATGTAGACAAAGTAGACTTATCAGAAATAAAAGTCATTCACTTTGCTAGTATAGCAATACAAGAAAAATCAAAAGAAAGTCACATGAAACTTATAAAAAAAGCTAAGCAATTAGGTGTAAAAATAAGTTTTGATGTAAATTTAAGATTTAACTTATGGGATAGTAAAGAATTTTATTTGCAAACAATAAAAGAATTTCTACCGTACGTTGATATCCTAAAAGTTGCAGATAACGAGTTAGAATTTTTAACGAAAAAAGATAATATAGAAAATGCACTTAAAGAGGACTTTTCTCACATAGATTTTGTTTTATATACAAAAGGAGAAAATGGAGCAGAAGTTTTTAATAATGGAAATAAAGTATTAACTAGAATACCTGAAATAAAAGCAGTTGATACGACAGGAGCAGGAGATGCTTTTGCTGGTGCATTTATATCAAGTCTTTTGAAAGAAAGTGATATTAATAACATAGAAAAAGAACAACTGAAAAATATTGCAAAGTTTGCTACTAATTATGCTAGTTTGACTACAACAAAAACAGGGGCAATTTCTAGTTATTTAACTTATGGAGAATATAACGAAAAAATAAAATAAATTTTATTCGCACTTATAAACTAAAATGTTATTTATATTTTTAAATTTCATTAAGTTTTAGTGCGAATTTTTTATTTTATAATTTTAAAAATTATATAGCAATATAATAATTTTATAGTGTAATAGCTATTTGTTTTTATTTGTTATTAAGTGTATAATATTATTTAATTGAATTAATACCGATGGGGTCATATTATGAACACAAATTTAGATAAAACAAAAGATGTATTTGTTGATACAGTCCTTATAAATGATGAAGTTATAGTAAAAAAAATAAAAAATATAAATAATAATGTAAAATTATCTGTTATTATTAGTTCTTACAGAAAAGATACAAATTTAAAAAATATATTAGATTTACTACTATCGCAAACTTATAAAAATTTTGAGGTAATAATAGTAGATGATACTACAAATAATGCAATAGAAAATGTATTTGAGAAGTATAATACTTATGAAAATATAAATTATATAAAAAAACAACTCGGTTCTAGAGCTGCAGCTAAAAATATAGCTTTAGAAAATTCTAGAGGGGATTATGTTATATTTTTAGAAGAAGATATATTATCAATAGAAGATAATTATTTAGAAAATATGTATAATGACATAAAAAAAAATAATGCAGAAGTAGTAGTTTTAGCTAATTCGAACAACATTTCGTTTATAAAAAATAATTTTAAAGATACGGATATTATTAGTGGAGAATATTATATTTCAAAAGAAATAGAGAATTTTAAACATAATATAGATTTATCACTAGCTTCAATTATTTTTAAAAAAAATTTTTTAGAATGTTATAAAATAAAATTCAATTCTGAAATATTAGAGGGAGAAAACATTTATTTTAAATTAAAGTGTTTTAATAAAGTTAATAAGTTAAAATTGTCTACTAATAGCAGTTATATAAAAAAGTACAGTAGAAGAAGTAGTACTAATAAAATAATAGAAAATTCATCTATAACAAGACTTATTTCTACAATTAAATATATAGAAAACTCTTTTAGAAATAAAGAAAATGTAAAATATATTAATTATTTTTGTGTCTATTATTTATTAGAACTTCTTAGCAATACAGAAGATAGAGAATTAAGAAAAGAGTTAGAAAAAGAAATAAAATATAGAAAAGATTATTTTTATTTAGAAAATATTTTTCAAAAAATATTAATAGGAATAAATCCTAAAATATTTGTTAAAATGTATATGAACATTAAGGAGGAATTTTAATGAGAAAGATACTGCATAATATTTTTTCTTATGCGTTTATATCTCTTTTTACGTTAGCTTTAATGTGGATAGTTGTTAACCCTTTTGTTTATGAACGAATTTTAAATCCAATAGCATTACTTTTAGGTATTCCTGTCGTTTTTATAACGATAATAGCTATTGCAAGAAAAATTTTAAGTAGTGATAACGAAACTTTGAATAAATACAATAAAATTATAGCTATATCGTATGTTATATTTCAGGCAATAATTTTATCGATGGACACATTAAATTTTTCTGACGGAGCAGAAATAGAAAATGAAGCGCACTATATGCTTAATTATGGTAGATTTTCAGGGGAGAGATATTTTTTAGTTTATCCTAACAATATAAACCCTACGATAATTCTTTATTGGATATACAGAATAGCTAATTTTTTAGGTATATCTGAAGTTTTAGCACTACACTTTTTCTGTTTTATGGTTACTACAATTACCATGTTTTTAATATTTAAAACTGCAGGAAAACTTTTTGATAAACCTAAGCAAACTCTAGTTTTATTACTTACATTAATATATATACCGTTCCAAATGTACAGTTTGTTTTATTATTCTGATACATTTATGGTAATATTAGTAGCATTAATAATGTATGTTTTAATTCCGTCTGATGGAAGTTTTATTTTTAGAAGTAAGCATATTATAGCTGTGGCAATAATAATAGCATTCGGTTGGAATTTACGTTCTAATATAATAATAGTATTACCGGCATTATTAATATATTTAATGTTCTTCAAATGGTATAAAAAAGTTGCATTATTATTAATTAGCTTTGCTATTTCTTTTATTCTCTTTGGCAAAGGATTTGATATGCTTTGGAATTATTACGGATTTTTCCAAGATGATGGTTATAGATTTCCTATGCTACACTGGGTAATGATGGGAATGAGTATTCAAGGTGGTAGTTACAACTGGCAAGACTTCCAATACACATATTTAAGTCAAGATAAAGCAGCAGATGATCTTAGCTTATTTTTCAATAGAGTTTTTCATAGACCTTTATTTTTAAATTTAGTAGTTTTTGTTTTGAAAATTAGAGGTAACTGGAGTGATGGAACTATAAATTATACGAATGGGACTAGAGCATTAAGAGAAGGAGATGGCTTTTTATGGCAACTATTTTATGGTAGCCATAATTCTATATTTATATATACATCGCAAATGCTTTATGCTGTAATAATATTTTCTATGGTGTATTATATGTATAAACGTAGAAAAGATTATATTACGTCTATGTTCTTATTCCAAATAATACTTTTCGGAGTATTTATGTTCCACTTGATTTGGGAAGCAAAACCTAGATATGTCTATGCGTGGATGCCACTGATTTTTATTCTAGCTGCTAGAGGAATAAGTATATTTATAGAAGTAAATAACACGACTATCTTTAATAAATATAATAAAAAACTTTATATAGCATTTGGTATTGTATTTGCAATACAACTAACATCAGATAGTTATTTAAGACCTAGTTATTCAATGAATCTAGATTATGATTCTAGGGTAATAAATGGTATTAGTATCTACGCTACAGATAATTATTTAAGAGATGGAATAGTTAGAGTTAACCAAACTAATGTAGTTGAACAGACTTTTGATGCAACTATGAAATTTAATTATATTAGAGCTTACATATCTTCTTATGATGAAAACAATAATTCTAAATATAAAGTAGAAATAGTTGATAAAAATACGAACAAAGTGGTAAGAGAAAAAACATTTATTTATAGAGAACTCTATTGGGAACTTCCTCTACAAACATATACATTACGTTGGTATTTTGATGATTTACCAAAAGGTAATTATTCTGTTAAATTTTCACAAGTAGAAAATGTAGATAATGGAAGCATTGTAATATCTAGTGTTCCTAATGAAATGTTAGATATGTATACAAGTGGAAAATTATATATTAACGATGTTGATCAAAATAAAAAAGATTTGGCGCTGCAAATAGGAAGAAGATTTGAAAAACTTTGGTGGTATTAGCCAATTTTAATAAAAATATTAGAGGTAAATTATGATAAAAACATTAATTAAACTAGCTGGAGCTAAGTCTCTAAGCAAAATGTATAACGGTAAAAAATACAATAATAAAAATAAGACAAGCAAATTAGCACTTGCAATGTTAGCCTACGAGGCATATAAAATTTATAAAAAGAGAAAATAAAAAATTTAAAAATAACTAAGCTATATCGACTGAGCTTAGTTATTTTGGCTGTTGACAAAAGTAGAAACTGCATGAGTTAACAGCCTATTTTAATGAGAAAAAGTGCTAAAAATGTTATAATATAAGTATATGGATGGGGATTTTAGTATGTTTAATAAAGAAGAAAATATCAAAGATGAAATAATATTAATGACGTTATCAAAATTAGTTCCAACAAATCACTTTTTAAGAAAAGTAGCCGAAGCGATTGACTTTAAATTTATTTATGATTTGACAAAAGAATACTATAGCCACACATCAGGTAGAAATTGTTTAGAGCTTGTAGTATTATTCAAATTAGAGTTTTTAAAAGATTTCTTTAGTAAAATAAAGTGTTTTAGTTTTTATACAAAAAATTAAAACTCTTAAAATATCGTAATCTTTATACTGATTAGAGTTATATAGTGTTTATATGATTTTAAAATTACATAGAGCTTAGAAAGGAGAACAGTAAATGGTAGAAGAAAATAGTAATAATGAATACAGATTAAGAGATGAATTAGCAGAAGAAGTAATTAAATATGTCAAATATTACTCAGATAAATTAGAAATGAAAAAATATAATCCCGAAGAATATAAGAAGGAATGTAGTAAATTAATAGAAGGATATTTACCTGAAGACTTAATACAATTAAAAAATAACTATAAAAATAGTAATAACGAAGATAAAGAGAAATATAGTGAAGATATAGAGAACTTATTTAAGTTTGGACAATCTAAAAGTTTACTAAAAGTTCTCATAGAAAAGAGGTTTGGTAATATAACAGGAGCAGCTGCAGGGTTAGCAAATAATGAATTAATAAAAAAGAAAGATTTTTTATCTTATGGTTTAAAATTTATAGAAGTAATAGAAGACATAAATAGTGTAAATAATATTAATAAAAAAATAGAAAGTTATGAAGTCTATTTAAAAATTAGAAATGATATTGAAAAAATATTAAAAAATAAGAAATTTGCACTTTCTGGTTTTTTTCATAAGTATTTGCATTTATGTTTTAATAATATGTTTTGCTATAGTCACACCGATGAGAGTAGAAAAAATTATATAAATAATATATTACTTGATGAAAAATTAAGGGCTAAGCTTTATAAAACTGTTAAAAAGAAAGAAATTGACATTTTAATAGAATATTTGTTATTACGTTTAGAAAATGAGTTAAATATAAATTTGTATGATTTAGGAGAAGAGATGAAAAAACTTAAGACAATAGATAATAAAAATTTAATAAAGTATAAAGAATTATTAGAAAATGAAAAAAACATTATTTTAAGAGGTGCTCCAGGAACAGGAAAAACTTATCTTTCAAAAGATATAGCTAAATTATTAATAATGGGTGAAAATATAAATAATAACCAATTCTATGATGATTCTCTAGAAGAAAAACTAGAAAAACAACTAGGATTTGTACAATTTCATCCATCTTATGATTATACAGACTTTGTAGAAGGATTAAGACCAATACAAAGAGAAGACAGTAGTATAGGTTTTGAATATAAAGCAGGTATATTTAGAAATTTTGTAGAAAAAGCAATTAAAGATAAAGAAAATAAATATGTATTTATTATTGATGAAATAAATAGAGGGGAAATCTCTAAAATATTAGGAGAGTTATTCTTTTCAATAGATCCAGGATACAGAGGAAAGAAAGGAAAGGTAACTACTCAATATAGTAATATGATTACAGATAAGCATGAAGTTTCAAAAGAATTTTATATACCAGAAAATGTATATATTATAGGAACAATGAACGATATTGACAGATCTGTAGACACGTTTGATTTTGCAATGAGAAGAAGATTTACTTTTATAGAGATAACAGCAGAAGAATCTGCCACTAATATGAATTTAAAAGATGATATTAAAAAGAAAATGATGGCATTAAATAATAAAATTGTTAATAATGTAGCCTTAACTAGCGATTACCAAGTAGGGGCTTCATATTTTAAAAGTATTGAAAAAGAATATTCAGAACAAAAGTTGAAACTTTTATGGTCTACTAAATTAGAACCGTTATTTAGAGATTATTTAAGAGGAGAGATTGATATTGAAACCAAAATTTCATCATTAGAAGAATCATTATTTGGTGAAGAAAATAAGTAGAATTACATTTCAAAATAAAGTGAAGGGGCAGCTAATTAATGATTTATTTAAAAGATAATAGTGATATAAGTCAATATAAATCTAAAATAATAGAAGAATTCAAAAATAAAGATTTGAAAACATTGTTGGAAGAGAACAAAAACTTAATACTATTTCCTGGTGAAGAGTCGAGAAAAATAAATGAAGAATCATATATTTTTCAAGAGATAGATGGTAAAACCTGGACAAGAAATATTGTAGGTTTTTTATCTAGTGAATATATAACTAATGATAGTACAGAATTAGCATCTGAAGAAATAATAATAGGATCTCGATTTTCACACACCGATGATAAAAAATTAGATAATTTAAATGAAGATAATTTTTTAATGTATATGTTGAACAAAGTTATGAATTATAACATAACTTCTAGAAATTTCTCATTTAGCTCAAATAAAAATTCATTATTAGATATATACGCTTATCTATTTCCTAATCAGTTAGAAAAAGCTATTAAACAAGGTTATTATAAAGAGTATGTAACAAAAAAATATAATGATATGAATGTACGGGGAAGTATAGATGTACAAAGATTCATAAAAAATAATATTCCATTTACAGGTAATATTTCTTATAATACTAGGGAATTTTCTTATGATAATAATATTACTCAACTTATAAGGCATACGATAGAATTTATTCAACAAAAATACCCAGGATTGTTTAATGTCAGTGAAAATGTTAAAGATAGTGTAAAAAAAATTGTTCAATTAACCCCAAGTTACAATAAACTAGATAGACAAAAAATCATTTCAGAAAACGTTAAAAACAAATTAAACAAAGCATATTTTTCTGAATATATAAAACTTCAAGATTTATGTTTAAAGATATTCAAACAAGAAAAAATAACATATAGTACACAAAAAACAAAAAATAAAATATCGGGATTGATAATAGATGTTGCATGGCTTTGGGAGGAATATATTGGTGTTATAACTAAAGCTAATCTAAATAAAAATAATGATTTTAAAGATAACACATGGTATAAATATGTTTATAGAAAAAATCCTTTATATCTATTTGAAAATAACAAAGGACCTAGATACCCAGATTTTACATATGGAACAATCCCTATAGATACAAAATATAAGATTAATATTGATGAAAGAAATGATTATAATCAAATGGTTACTTATATGTTTATGTTGAAATCTGAAAAAGGTGGTTTTTTAAAACCTATAAAAAAAGGTTTAGAAGAAAAAGGATATGATTCTATAGGTAATCTTGTTTGTTATCATGAAGAAGTGTGTAAACAGGGAGAAATGTTTATCTATAAATTTGAAATACCTGATTCATCTACATATGAGCAATTCATAGAAGATATAAGTAAAGAAGAAGAGGGACTTTTTAATTTTTCATGGAAATAATGATCTTGTTTGTTTGATATTTTTATGTATATTAAATTATCTTATATAAAATTAAAATAAATAAAGTTTATGATTATAAATTTATCATAGCTAAATCTCCAATAATATCAATATTTTTATTGATTATTAAAGAGTTAATAAATAATTTATGTTTTATCAAAAATAATCTAATCAGTATACTTATATTACATAGAAAAAAATAAAGGAGTACAATATGGATAACGAAATAAAATTATTTGAAGGTAGTCAGATACGTTCTGTTTGGGATAATGAAAAAGAAGAATGGTATTTTTCTGTGGTTGATATTTTAGGTGTTCTTACTGAAAGTGAGAATCCGAGAAAATACTGGATTGTTTTGAAAACTAGGCTTAAACAAGAAGGAAATGAACTGGCTACAATTTGTAGCCAGTTGAAAATGAGGGCATCAGATGGGAAAATGAGAAATACTGACGCTGCTAATATGCAAGGTATATTCCGTATCATTCAGTCTGTTCCATCCCCAAAAGCAGAGCCATTTAAAATATGGTTAGCAGAAGTTGGTAAAGAAAGAATCGATGAAATAATAGACCCTGAATTAACAATAGATAGAGCTTTAGAAACATATCTTAAAAAAGGGTATACACGAGAATGGATTAATCAAAGATTACAAGCAATCCAAGTAAGAAAAGAACTAACTGATACCTTGCAAGACCATGGAGTTAAAGAAGGTCGTGAATACGCCATTCTAACCAATGAAATTACAAAAGCTTGGTCTGGTTTTAAAACAAGAGAGTACAAAGACCATAAAGTTTTAAAGAAACAAAACCTAAGAGATAATATGACCACAACCGAACTTATTTTAAATATGCTTGCAGAAACTGCTACAAAAGATATAGCGAATGCAACCAATACTCAAGGTTTAGAAGAAAATAAAAAAGTGGCAAAAGAAGGTGGCTCTATTGCTGGCGATGCAAGAAAATCTATCGAAGCAAAAACAGGTAAACCTGTTATTACATCAGATTAAGATAATAAAAAATAAATAATTAAACCAAATATAAATTAACGAAAGACAAATAGAGAAAAATTGCTTGTCTTTTTATTTTTAAAGAAGTAGGAAAAAATGAGTATGTATTTATTTGATGAACATCCAATTATCGCCAATAAAACACTTGCAAGAGTTATTGGATTAAATGAAGCGCTAATATTACAACAAATAAATTATTGGATAGATATAAATAAAAAGACTGGTAATAACTTTTTTGAAGATAGATATTGGACATATAATTAAATAGAAGTTGGTAAGAAAACTGAGAAAGAGTACATAGGATATTGATCTAGTATATAGGGAATAATTATTAATAGTAAAAATAATTTACTTGATAATAAGAGAGAAAAAGAAAATTAAAGATAGTTTAGGGATTAGAATTTACTTTTCTTAATCTAATTTAAATGCGATTAAATATGGAATTTAAAAATATGAAAAATACAATTAATAAAAGAAATAGTTGTAATTAATATAGATATAAAAAAATATTATTGTATAAAAATTATTAATAATTTTATTATATGATTTCTGAATTTGTAAATAATGTTGTTATTAAAGAAAACTATAAAGAAATAGAACTTAATGATTATATAGGAAATATATTATAGGATTTTAAAATTTAATAAATAGAAGGTGAAAAATTTAAGATTCAAAGTTGCAAACTTTAGTATTACAGTTAATTATAAAATTTGATAAATTAAATTTATCAATATATCAAATTATGGATAAGAATTATATTCAACATATGAAAAGGGTAAAGAATATCTCAAAGTAAAAACTGTTTATTCTAAAGTTTTAAAAGCTAAGGTTTAAGAAAAACAATCTGAGAAAAAGAAAGAGTCTACTTTAGATGCTATTGCTAAATTTAAAGATAAGATTAGTAATGATAAGAATGTGGATGATAAAAAAGACAAAGGAGTTGAGATGGAATACAAGTTTTCTAAAGGCTTTGACAACGTAGTTATCTTTGATAGATTCTTTAATAATTTAAGTGATACCTACTATTTTGAGTCTACTTATGATGTTGAGGGCAGCATTCATAGCAATGAAAAATTCTTAAAAAATTATATGATAAGATGTCTATTGATAATAAAAGTAAAGAGTATAGCAATAAAGGATACTTTCTATTTAGGGGTTAAAGCAAAGTCAACAAATTAAAGGATAGTAAGAAAAGAAAAATTCTGTAATTGGATCTATAAAGAAATATCGGTAGAATATAAGAGAAAAGAAAAAGAATGAATTAAATAATCAAAGATAAACTTATGATCGGTGTTCCCTTAGGTTTACACCGGATCTTTTTTATGAAGAACAATAATATAATCTCCTGAAATTAAAATTAAACATTTGTCCCACAAAAATAGAACTTTGTCCCGATTTATGATATAATAAAGAAAATAGGAGGTATCAAAATATGAAAAAACAAAATGTTTTGAATTTAATAAAATACCATGTGGAAAGGAATGAAAATTCCTTTAGAAATGAGGCGATAGCAATAGCAAGATATTTTGATAGCATAGGAGATTATCAGTTATCTGAATATATTATGGGGTTAATATCTGAATCAAATTTATATTCACCACAAAGTAGTGATTTTGAAAGTGAGTTTTTAAAGCAAGTTGAAATAAGAAATTTAGAGGCTTTAAATTTACCACTTGAAATAACAGAAGATATAAAAGGTATTATCAATGCTGTAAACCATAATGTTGGTATTAATAAATTTTTATTTGAAGGAATACCAGGAAGTGGAAAAACAGAAGCGGCTAAAAATGTTGCAAGATTATTGGATAGATCTCTTTTCAGGGTGGATTTTGAAAATTTAATTGATAGCAAGTTGGGACAGACGAATAAAAACATAGTAAAAGTATTTAGAGAAATAAATATGCTTCCAAATTCAAATAAGGTTGTGGTTTTATTTGATGAAATTGATGTTATTGCTTTGGATAGAATTAATTCTAATGATATTAGAGAGATGGGAAGAGTAACATCCTCAATTTTAAGAGAATTAGATAGATTAACAGATCTCAATAAAGAGATTGTAATTATTGCAACAACTAATCTATATTCAAATTTTGATAAAGCATTAACTAGGAGATTTGATGCTGTTATTAATTTTAATAGGTACAGTTATGAGGATTTAATAGAAGTTGCTGAATATTATTTTTCTTCGTTTATCAAGAATTTTAAAGGAATACCAAAGGACACAAGATTATTTAAAAAGATATTGAAAATAGCAAAAAAAATACCTTATCCAGGAGAATTAAAAAATATTATAAAAACATCACTTGCATTTAGTAATGTTGGTTCTGAGTATGATTATTTGAAAAGATTGTATAATAGTTTGATAGGAAATCTGGATCAAAAGGACATAAGCCAACTTCATGAAGAAGGTTTTACTGTAAGAGAAATAGAAAAATTAAAAGGGGAGTCTAAGAGTGCTGTATCAAGAAAATTGAGAAAGGAGGAAGTAGATAGTGAATAATGTTTTGGAATTAAAAGGGAAACGCTTTGTACAAGCACGTAGAAATGGCAACGGTGGTGGTATAGCCATGAATGGAAAAAATGATGTTAACACAGAGCATTTGTTAAGGTTAAAAGCTCAGTTAATCCAAATTAAAGAATTTTGGGATAAAGAGACAAAGCCATTTGAAGGTATTTTAGTTAGTGTTTATTATAATAAGATTGTTGCAAAAAGTAATAGAATAGCTGGAATTTTTAAAGGAAAGGATTCTAATGAAGCAATTGTTGGAGCAAAATTCAATAGAGATAAGAGTAAACATATTATCACATATTTTCTTGATGAGTGTGATTTGACAAAAAGTATAGAGTTGATTATAGATACATCCAATATATTGTCTCAAAAATTTTCTGGTAAAATCAGTAAGGATATATTTGAAAATAAAAATAATGTTAACCCAAAAGTGTTTAAAAATTTTTCTATAAGTATGTCTATATTTAAACAGGTTGTTGCAGATGTATCATATATTGATTCTTTTAAGGTAGAGTTACCTACGATAAATGTAAAACAGAGCATTATAACTTTGTATGATGTAAGAAAAGATACAAAATTATTATTTGAAAGATTAGGTATAGATATTTTAAGTAGTAGGATTTTAGATAATCAAACTGTTTACTTAGATGAAAATCAGGTAGAACTACTTTTCGAAAAAGCACCTTATCTTGTTTCAATGGCCACTGTTGATTTGTTAAGCTTATCACCAGATGATTTTATCCATGACTATCAAACAAAAATGGTAACTATTCCATCTCCAACTATTGAACCAACAATTGGTGTGATAGATACCTTATTCGATGAAAGTGTTTATTTTAGTAATTGGGTTGAATATCATGATATGGTTTCAGAAGACATACCAAAAAATCCAAAAGATTATAATCATGGGACAGCAGTATCTTCCATTATTGTTGATGGAGCAAGATTAAATCCTTGGTTGGATGATGGGTGTGGAAGGTTTAAGGTTAGACATTTTGGAGTAGCAGTTGGTTCTGAATTTTCTTCATTCTCAATAATAAAGAAAATAAAGAGTATTGTATTAAATAATTTAGATATAAAAGTCTGGAATATTTCACTTGGTAGTAATCAGGAAATTAATGACAACTTTATTTCTGCTGAAGCTGCAACTTTAGATAAAATTCAATTTGAACATAATGTGATATTTGTTGTTGCAGGAACAAATAAACCAAGTGCAGATATCTTGAAAATTGGATCTCCTGCAGATTCTGTTAATAGTATAGTTGTAAATTCAGTTAGCAAGAATGGTATATCTACTAAATATGCTCGTAAAGGTTTAGTATTATCTTTTTTTTCAAAGCCTGATGTGAGCTATTATGGTGGCAGTGAAGAAGAGTACATTAGGGTTTGTGAACCTTTAGGGGCTGCGAATGTTGCCGGTACTTCTTATGCTGCACCTTGGATTGCTAGGAAATTATCTTATTTAATTGATTTATTGGGACTTAATAGAGAAGTTGCAAAAGCTATGATTATTGATTCTGCAAGAGGTTGGGATGAAAAACCGACTCCTGAGGAAGTTGCTTTATATGGGCATGGAGTTGTTCCAATTCATATAAACAATATTATTCAAACAAAAGATGATGAAATAAAATTTGTGGTGTCAGATATTAGTGAGAAATGGAATACTTATAACTATGATTTTCCAGTTCCTCTAAAAAATAATAAATACCCATATATTGCAAAAGCTACGATGTGTTATTTTCCGCTGTGTGATAGATTGCAGGGTGTAGACTATACAAATACAGAATTGAATTTGCATTTTGGTCGAATAGGAGATGATAAAAAAATCAAAGATATTAAGGGTGATAAACAGAATGAAGAAGGTACATTAGATGGAGAAAGAAATTATCTTTTGGAAGGTGAAGCTAGAAAGCAGTTTAGAAAATGGGATAATGTAAAGTATATTGCAGAGAGTGATAAAAAGAGAGCTAGACCAAAAGACTCCTATAAAAATAAAAACTGGGGTATGGAAGTAAAGTCAAATAATAGATTGAATCCACAAGATGGAGTAGGAGTTAGGTTTGGTGTTGTTGTAACACTTAAAGAAATAAATGGAGTTAATAGAATAGATGAATTTATTAGAAGTTGTACATTAAATGGTTGGCTAGTAAATGTAATTGATGTTGTTAATAGAGTAGATATTCATCAAAAATTGAATGAAGAGATTAATTTTGAATAGATGTTAAAAGACGTTCATAATGCAGGGCTAGTAGCAAATGATCGTGTAATATAGTTAGGTAAATGAACATGGCAGCCCTTAGGGGCTGTCATGTTTGTATTTCAGACAAGAAATTATACTTAACATGTGATATAATAAAATATAATAAAAACTTCAGTTTTATGAATGGAGGATAACGATATGAATGCTAATTACAAAGGACTATGGAAACTTCTTATTGGCAAAAACATGAATAAAACCGATCTTAATTAGAGAGGCAAAACTTGCACCTGCAACTGTTGCAAAAATGGGAAAAGGGTGAATTGGTTAGCATGGAAGTTTTATATAAAATTTCAGTATTGTTAAAAGTTGACTTATGTGAAATAATAACATTTGTAAAAAATGAAAATCTACATTTTTAAAATATAAAGGAAAATAAATATGAGTAAGAATGAACGTTTAATAAAAAATAAAAAAAGAGTTCAACAGCATGGGGAAGTTTTTACTCCTATTAGTACTGTTAATGAAATGTTAGATATGGAAGGCTTAAAAGAAAATATTGAAGATGTAAGGAAAAAGATATTAGAACCCTCAGTAGGGGAAGGAGTTTTTTTAGTAGAGATATTAAAAAGGAGATTAAAAAATGTTTTAAACTTAAGTTCCAATATTTCAGAGTATGAAAATTTATCATTACTTTCTTTAACAACTCTATATGGTATAGAATTGTTAGAGGATAATGCACAAAAGTGTGTAATGAATATATATATTTGTTTTTATAATTTTTATGAGAAAGCTTTAAAAAAATATGATAAAAGAAAAAAGAACAAAGTTTTAGATAGTGCAAGAACAATTATTTCAGCAAATATTGCTCAAGGTAATTTTCTTACTAAAAAAACAAATAATGAAAAACCAATAGTTTTTAGCGAGTGGAAAGAAATAAATAATAAAAATAATAGGAAAAACATTAGAATAATAAGAACAGAATACACATTAGATGAAATTTATAATAGTGAGGTAAATTCAAAAGGAAATATTATAGAACGTCAAATAAAAAAAACAGAAGAATTTCATCAAATGAGTTTTTTTGAATATTTGGATCAAGAAGTAGAAGATAATTTCAATAATGAGATTATTGTGAAATGTAAATATATTGAATGTAATATCACAGATACTTATAAGGAGGAAATGGAGGAATATGATGGATAGAACTATAGTAAAGCCATTCGAGGAGCAAGATATAAAAATTTATGCGTATTCATTGCCAAGTGTTCCTGATCATGATGGTTGTATCAAAGTTGGGGAAACAGTAAGAAACGTAGAAAAAAGAATAAAAGAGCAACTTGCAACAGCAGGATTAATTCCAAAAATTCATTTTACAAAAAAAGCTCAAAAATCTAACGGAGAGTGGTTTCATGATAAAGATTTACATAAGTACTTTGTTCTAAACGGTGTAGAAAAAAAGGACTTTGGCACAGGAGCAGATGAATGGTTTTATTTTAATGGTACGCCTGAGCTTGCAGAAGAATTAACAGATAAATTCATATCGTTAGATTATGATGGTATACAAATAGATAATAATAGGTTTGAATATAAATTAAGAGAAGAGCAATCCAAAGCAGTAGAAAAGACTTTAGAATATTATAACCAAAAAGATAATAAACGTGAATTTTTATGGAATGCAAAACCAAGATTTGGTAAAACATTGACATCATATGATTTTATTAGAAAAATAAAAGGACGGCAATTTCTTATAGTAACAAATAGACCAGCAATTGCAAATTCATGGTTCGATGACTTTAAAAAATTTATTTCTTGGCAAGAACAAAAACTAAAATTTGTATCAGACTCAAGTGCTCTTCAAGGGAAAGCAATTACAAGAAAAGAATATACAGAGTTGCTAGTAAATAATGATTATTCTTGTATTTATTTTGTCTCACTACAAGATTTAAAAGGAGCAAAAGTTTTTGGTGGAGAACACGAAAAATATAGGTGGATTTCTGAATTAGACTGGGACTTAGTTATTATAGATGAAGCTCATGAAGGTGTTGATACTTATAAAACTGATAAAGCTTTTTCAAAGATAAAGCGTAAATTCACACTGCATTTATCAGGCACACCGTTTAAAGCGATTGCGTCCCAAAAGTTTAGTGAAAGTCAAATATATAATTGGTCTTATTTAGATGAGCAAGCATCTAAAAACAATTGGAATGAATTAATAGGTTCAAATCCATACCAAAATTTACCTGTTCTAAATTTATTTACTTATCAGATGAGTAAACTAATCGAAGATAAAGCTTCACAAGGAACTGTAATAGATAAAGATATAAATGTAGATTATGCTTTTGATCTGAATGAGTTTTTCAAGGTGGAAAATAATAAGTTTATTTATGAATCTGATGTTGAAAAGTTTTTAGATAATTTATCTAGTAATAAGTTTCCGTTTTCTTTAGATAAGCATAGGAATGAATTAAAACATACTTTCTGGTTTTTAAATAGAGTAGATAGTGTAAAAGCTTTAGAAAAACTATTAAAAAAACATCCTGTTTTTAAAAATTATGAAGTAATTATTGCAGCTGGAGATGGAATAAGCTCATATGAAGAAGATAATAGAGTACAAGAAAAATCATTGGATAAAGTAAGAAGAGCAATAAATGAAAATGAGCGAACAATAACATTATCTGTAGGACAATTAACTACAGGAATTACAATTCCAGAGTGGACTGGAGTTTTGATGTTATCAAATATTAAATCACCTTCTCTTTATTTTCAGGCAGCTTTTAGATGTCAAAATCCATATGAGTATAAAGATGAAGAGACAGGTATGTTATTTAAAAAAGAAAACGCTTACGTGTTTGATTTCGCGCCAGAAAGAACTTTAAATTTATACGATGAATATGCAAATAATTTAAAAGCATCCTGCGTATCCCCAACATCTTCTAGTAGAAAGGAAAACATAAAAGAGTTATTAAACTTTTTACCAGTAATTGCAGAGGATGAATATGGAGAATTAAAAGAGATAGATGCAGAGGAAGTATTAACTATACCTCTTAAAATCAAATCTGCAGAAGTTGTTAAAAGAGGATTTATGAGCAACTTATTATTTGCAAATATATCATCGATTTTCAACGCTCCACTAGAGTTAAAAGAAATACTTGATAAGTTATCTCCTGAAAAACAAGGAAAAACTAAAAGTACAAATCAAGGAGTAATTTATAATGAACCATCATTAAACGAAGATAATGAAGTAGAGATTAAGCCAGAAATAGTAATAAATAAATCAAAAGAAATATTTGGTGATAAAGTTTATAGAGATTTAAGTAATAAAGATTTTAATATAATAAGTGATATTGACAATTTAACAACTGAAAAAATAGAAAGAGAAGTTGAAAGCCTTGTCAATGATATATCGAATGAATTTATTAATGGATTTGAAAATATTAAGAAAGAGTTTAACCTTAATGAACAACAGAAAAAATCTTTAGTTAGTGGTTTCGAAAAAGAGTTATTCAAGAAATTAGAGCAATCAATAGAAGATGAAATTTCTGTGATTAGTGAAGTGAATCGTGAATATCATTTAAAATCTAAAGAATTAAATGATAAAGAAAAGAATGAACTAAAAAAAGAACATGATATGAAACTTGCAGAAATTAAGCAAGAGTATCAAGAAAAAATAGTTTTAACTATAGAAGAAACAGCTGAATCAATCGTTGAAGAACAACTTGAGAAAGTTGAAGAAGAAAAGAAGAAGTCTACTGAAGATGAAGTAAGAGATAGACTAAGAGGATTTTCAAGGACAATACCTGCATTTTTAATGGCTTATGGTAATAGAAATACTACATTAGAAAATTATGAAGAAAATATTGATTCTGACACTTTTCTGGAACTTACAAGTATAACTATTGAGGAGTTCATAAAGCTTAGAAATGGTTTTACTTATACTACAGAGGAAGGTTTTAATAAAGTAATTGATGGTTTATTTGATGAGGTAATATTTAATTCTAGTGTACAAGAATTTTTTGATACAAAAGAAAGGTTAGCTAATTACTTTGAAAATGATGGAGATGAAGATATATTTGATTATATTCCTGCTCAAAAAACAAATCAGATATTTACGCCTAAAAATGTAGTAAATATGATGCTGGATAACTTAGAAAAAAATTATCCAAGTATATTTAAGGATAAGAATAAAAAATTTATTGATCTGTATGTAAAAAGTGGTCTTTATTTAACTGAGATAGCAAAAAGACTATTTAAAGGTCTTGAAAATGAAATTCCATTTGTTGAAGAAAGAATAAAATGGATATTTGAAAAACAATTATTTGGTTTTGCACCAAGTAATATTATATATAATATTGCCAAGAACTTTATTTATGGAGAATTAGATTATATAAGAAAAATAAATCTTATAGAATGTGATTTAATTCCTATAGTAGAGAATAAAAAATTAGAAGAAAAATTAAAGGAGGTATGGGGAGACGATATGAAATTTGATGTTGTTATTGGGAATCCACCATATCAGGAAAAAGGTGGATCGGGGGGGAATAATGATTCACCATTATATCAATTTTTTGTTGAATAATCATATAGATTAAACCCGCAATATATATCATTTATTATTCCTTCTAGATGGTTTTCTGCTGGTAGAGACAATCTACTTGGGGGTGTTAGGAATTTAATGTTGACATGTAATCAAGTAAAAACTATGAGAGTATTTACTAATGGAAATGATGTATTTCAGGATGTAGAGCTAAAAGGTGGAGTTTGTTATTTCTTATTGGATAAAAATTATTCAGGAGAGTGTCTTTATAAGTTAGATAACCAATTGGAGTATTTAAGAAAGCTTGATGAATTTGATATATTGATAAGGGATAATACTCTTTCTAGTATTGTAAAAAAAGTTAATAAAAAATCCAATACAAGTTTAAGTGATTTAATATCTAATGATACACCTTTTGGGATACCGTCAAATCCAAAAACAAGTAAAAAAACACCTTTCATGGTTTATAATGATAATACTCAATATAGTACAAAACTGTATCATATTGAAAACAAAAAAAGAAAGATAGAATATGTTAATAGAGAGGAAATAATAAAAAATAAAGAATTTATAGATAACTGGAAGGTGTTTATTCCTGGTTCTGGAGGATCAGGAAATGATGAGATTGTATTAGGTAAACCAGAGATAGCAGAACCTAATTCTGTATGTTCTCAGTCTTATCTCTTTGCTAGTTTTAGTAGTAGAGAAGAGGCAAAAAACTTTTTTAATTACATACATACAAAGTTTTTGAGGATTCTAGTTTCAGCAATAAAAATAACACAGTCAGCTCCGAAAAAGTCTTACAGATTTGTGCCTATTCAAGATTTTACGAATCATTCTGATATTGATTGGAATAGACCTATTAGTGAAATTGATGAACAATTATTTATAAAATATGATTTGACAGATTTTGAAATAGAGTATATATTGTCTAACTTAAAAGAATTATAAAATTTTCTCACCTGACAAACAACATCCTTATGCGGTAAAATATAGTTAAGAAAGATAGGAGGTGCATGTGATGATTCCAGCTGTAATTTTAATAACATTATTATTTATTGGATTTTACAAGTTAATAGCATTATCATCGCTTAAAATCACAGTTTTTGCAGTTGATTTCTTACTTATCTTTATATACACAACTACCTTTATGCATAGTGAAGTATCTGTGAAAATTTCTAGTGGATATGTTGTTTATTTCTGGGATATAGTATTTGGAATTTTAGCAATGGGAATATACGGTTTCTTAATTTTATTGATACACCGACTTTTACCAATTTAAGCAAAGGGCTGAATTATTTTATAGCTTTTATAGGGGTTTCTGTTGCGATAAGACTTGCTACAAGTTTTGCAACATCATTTATAAACATCTTTAATTCAGACTTTAAATCTACAGATCACATACAGTTACTTAACAATTTAACGGTAGACAAAGTAGTGTATATTCTTATAGCAATACTGATTGCAATTCCTGTATGGAAGATAAGAATGGAAAAATTAAATAGTTAGTTTTATTTACTTCTATTACTTAATAAAAAGTATAGGAGTAAATTTTATAATTAACCCCTTTACCTTTAAATAAAACGTTAACTATGTTATAATAAAATAATAATAAATCCATAGGAGAATTGATTAATATGACAAACATTTATGATAAAGCAAATGAATTAGAAAGAGCGCTACGTGAAAATGAAAACTTTAAAGCTGTAGAAGCAGCATTTGAAAACTTAGAAAAATATCCAGAATCAAAAGAGCTATACAAAGAATTTTTAGCTAAACAAGCAGAATTTATGCAAGCATTCCAATCAGGTCAAGAACCAGATGAAGAAGCTATGAAAGGATTCCAAGATTTACAACAAAAATTAATAGCAGATGAGCACGTATCATCATTAGTTCAAGCACAACAAAGATTACAAGTAACACTTGAAGACTTAAACAAAGCAATTTATAAGCCGTTAGAAGAGTTATTTAGTAAATATGAAAACTAATTATAATTTTCTAATATCAGGAATATCTGAAGAAATTTATGATTTAACAATAAAGCATCTTGCACAACAGTATGTGCAAGGTGCTACTTTTTGCTATAACGATGAATTAGTAGAAGATGCTACAAATATAAAACTTAATTTTGAATTTACTGAAGATAAAATAGTATTAAACAGTAATTATAACAACGGTTATAGTAGCTTCTCAGAAATAAAAGATAAAGATAACGGCAAAGAACTAAAGAGATTGTTAAGTAAAGAAGTAGTAAAATTGTTTAATCAAATATTTGAATATGACTCTCCATGGGGGATACTAACAGGAATAAGACCTACTAAACTTTATCATATTCTTTATGCTGAACATAAATCGCACGATAAAATAAGAGAAATATTAAAAGAAGACTATTTATTACAAGATGATAGTATTGATGTCTTAGAAGGTATATTTAAGGTTCAATTAGAAACTATACCTGATTTATATGATATAAACAACGACGAAGTTAGTATTTATATCGGTATTCCTTTCTGCCCTACAAAGTGTGCATACTGTACTTTTCCGGCGTATCAAATAAGAAAAAATGACGATAGAATGAAGCCATTTTTAGATATGTTATTTGAAGAAATAGATTTAGTTTTTGATGTTATTAATAGCAAAGGTAAAGATATAACGACAATATATTTTGGTGGAGGAACACCTACTAGTTTAAGTGCAGAAGATTTAGAAAAAGTATTAGCAAAAATATATTCTAAAATAAATTTAGAAAAATTAAGAGAAATAACTGTTGAGGCAGGAAGACCTGATACTATTGATATTCCTAAACTAGAAGTACTAAAAAAATACAATGTAGGAAGAATAAGTGTTAATCCACAAAGTTTTAATAACGGAACTTTAAGAGCTATCGGCAGAATACATAGCGTTGAAGAAACTATTGAAAAATATCATTTATCTAGAGATTATATAGAAACTATAAATATGGATATGATAGTAGGACTTCCTGGAGAAAATAAAGTTGATATAGAAGATACTTTGCAAAATTTTGGCGAACTTAATCCGGAAAATATAACTGTTCACGCGCTTAGCTTTAAGAGAGCTAGTAAAATGACTAAAAATAAATCACGTTATCCAGTAGCAACCGGAAAAGAAGCAGAAGAAATGTTGGATATAACAAAATCTTGGATGGAAAACAATGAATACATTCCTTATTACTTATATAGACAAAAAAATATATTAGCTAATATGGAGAATATTGGCTATTCTAAAAAAGGACACATTAACTTGTATAACATAATAATTATGGAAGAAGTTCAGTCTATAATAGGTATAGGTTGCGGTGCAAGTAGTAAAATTATTGATAAAAATAATAAAATACATGGTGTATTAAATCCTAAAGATCCTGTAAGTTATGGTAATTATAGTACTCAAATAGACAAAAAACTAAAATTAATGGAAGAATATCTTTAATATCTGTTATAATTATTAGTAGATATATTGAAAAAGGAGTTAATTATGTATATTAATGAATTTGAAAATGGAACAGAAGTAAACCAATTTTTCTTAGTAGATAGTATTACAAAAGGTGTTGCTTCAAACGGTAAACCATATTTGACAGTTATTTTAAAAGATAAAACAGGTAGTATAGAAGCAAAAATTTGGGAAGTAAAAGAAGAAGATTATGAAGTTTTAAAATCAGGTATTTTAATTTTCGTAGAAGGTATAGCTAATGAATATAGAGGAAAGATGCAGTTAAAGATGAATAACTACAGGTTGAAATCTGATGAAGAGCATTTATCTTTAGATGATTTTGTCCAAGTAGCACCAATACCGAAAGAAGAGATGATAAATGATCTTAACTTTTATTTAAAAGAGATAAAAAATAAAAAATTAAAATTAATAACGATAGAATTACTTAACAAGTATAAAAAGCAATTTGTTTCTTATCCAGCAGCAAAATCTATGCATCACGATTTTTATTCAGGATTGATTTATCATACTGTAACTATGCTAAAAATAGCAAAATCTCTTGTAGAAATATATCCTAGCTTAAATAAAGATTTACTTTATAGTGGGATTATTTTGCACGATTTAGGAAAGACTATAGAGCTTAGTGGTCCTATAGGAACGACATATACTATGGAAGGAGAACTTCTAGGTCATATATGTATAATGAGTGATGAGATAGGACGTTGTGCTGAAAAATTAGGAATAGAAGGCGAAGAAGTAATATTATTAAGACATTTAGTTCTGGCTCATCATGGTAAGTATGAATTTGGTTCACCGAAACTCCCTATGGTTAAAGAAGCAGAAATACTTAATTTCATAGATAATATAGATGCTAGAATGCAAATGTTTGATAAAAATTTACAAAATGTTGAACCAGGAACATTTTCTGAAAGAATATTTGGATTAGAAAATAGACACTTTTATGTTCCAATAATGGATAGTGAGCAATAAAATAAATAGGTATTGTACTAGTTTTACTGTACGATACCTATTTTTATTAGTTGTGATTATTTATACTAACATTTTCTATTGAGACAAAAGTATGGTCTATCTTATATTCATCTTTTAAAATTTTATTAACTTCATTTATTATTTGATAGTTGTTACTAGAATCATAGTTGTTTAAAAGAATGTGCATAGCTGCATTTGTTTCTTCATCATTTGTATGCCAAATGTGAAATTCGTGGATATTATCAATATATTCAATATTCATAAGTTTTTTACGAACTAAATCTACATCAATACTCGATCTCTCCATAAGTATTAAAAATGCAGTTTTAGTAATTTTATATCCACCTTTAAAAAGGACAAAACTTATTATAATACTCATAATTACGTCTACTATAACGTAACCTGTGTAATATATTATTATAGAAGAAATTATTACACCTATAGAATTAATTAAATCTCCTATAAAATGCCAAATAGCACTTTGAACGTTTAAGTTGTGTTCGTCTTTTAAGCTATTGTGTAAAATTAATGTTATTGTTATGTTAAAAATAAGCCCTACTAGAGCTATTCCAAACATAGATTTTAAATCTATTTCTCTAGGATGAAATATCCTAATTATTCCCTCTATAACTATGTATATAGAAATTGCTATTAGAACTAAACCATTAACAAAAGCAGTGATTATTTCTAATCTAAGATAACCAAAAGTAAAGTTATTATTAGGTTTTTTAGTAGAAAAATATATAGCTACAGCACTAGCTCCTAAGGCTAGAACATCTGATAGCATGTGGAAAGAATCACCAATTAAAGATAGAGAATTTGAAATTATTCCTCCTATAAGTTCTAGTAGTGCAAATCCTAAAGTAAGTATTAGACTCATGTATATTGTTTTTTTAGATTTCGTTTGATTTTTAAAATGATTAGCGTGATGAAAATTTTTTGATACGTTATTGTTTACCATATAAAATTTCTCCTTTCAAATTTTATAAATCTATAATAAAGCATAAGTTGTTTAATTACCAGCCAATGATAGTTAGTCTCATTACGTGAAATTATAAATATGTAAATAAAAAAAGAATAAAATATATTCTAATTATTAGAAGTCTATTTTATTCTTTAAATTTTATTTTATAATATGAATTTTTACATTAAGTATTGACCTAGTAAAATACCGAAATAAGTACCTATAACATAACCTAAAGTACCGACTATCATTGCAGGGGCAACAAATGTATTCCAATTTTTAGATATTGCCATAGCTGCAGCTGTTGTAGGTCCACCTATATTTGCATTAGATGCTATAATAGCTTCTTCTAAAGTAAAGTTAAATATTTTAGCAGCTATAAATGTAACTAACATATTTGTAAGAACCATTATCGCACAAAATAGTAATAATAATGGAGATTTTTCTATTATAGAGCTTATTGAAGCGGGAACTCCAATTACTGCAAAAAATATGTAAATTAAAAAAGTACCGATTTCATTACTAGATTTAATAGTTTTAAAGAAATTACTAAATGTGCTAGTAATTATTATAGTTAATGTTGCTAAGATTAAATATTTGTTTGATATTAAAGTTATTAATACTGACTCTCCAATACTAGAAATAACTTTTGATAAATAAAAGCTTATCGCAACTATTGAAGAAGAAATTGCAAAGGTAAATGCTATATCTTTAACACTAGTTTCAACTTTTAAAATATTATTTTTCTTAACTATATTTTGTGATTCTTGTTGATAACTAGACTTAAAATGCTTTTTGAAAAAAGCAGTTGTAGGAATAGTTATTAGTACAAAGAAATAAAGAACCATTAATAAGTTGTCGCTTACTGTTGCAGCAGAAATCAAATCTGATGGTATATTAAAAGATGAAGCAACAGCAACAAAGTTAACTCCACCACCTATATAAGAAGCAGACATCATTCCTGCGATATGATTTAATGAAGGAATGAAATTACTAAGTGCAAAATAACCTATAATAGCTCCTAGCATAGTACCTACAGAACTTATTAGAAATATAATAGTAAGTCTGCTACTTTCTTTCCAAATAGCTTTGATATCACAACTAAAAAGTAGCATAGGTATAGCTAGAGGTACTACGTAAGACCAAACGTTATCATACACAACAGATTCATAAGGTATTATATTTAAGTTGCTTAATGTTGCAGCTAAGATAAGAGCTATAACTGCACCACTTATTTTTTTTGCAATAGAAAACTTTTCTTCAAGATAGATACTTATAGCTACGATAGTTAGTAAAATAGCAGTTAATGCCCAAATATTTTCAGAACTAATCATTTTTTATCCTCCTATTTTTTTATAAAATTTTTATAAATTACAAAACCTGTTAAAGTTAAAAGTAAATTTATATATGGAAAGTTTATGTATATGCTAATCATATTAAATATATTTATTAAAATACTTTGAACTAGGTATGGTAGCAAAATGATAATAGCTAACCAATAATCAATTTTTAATTTATTACCTATAGCTATCAATAAAAGCAAGTATAAAACAATTATAACAACAGATAAATATCTATTTATATATACATTGTAGTATTTAGAAAAGTTTATCGGGTTAAAGAAAATAAGCATAGCTAATATTATTACTATAATAATCTGTATATTACCTTTAAGTTTATAAGATATTTTTTCACTATAGCTAGTTTTGTAAATACCCACAAAACATAGAGCAGAAACTAATGAAAATACAATTAATTCTGCAATATTTATCGGTCTAAAGTAATTGCTTATACTTCCTATAAAATATAAACCAACATATACTAGAAAAAAGAAAAATATAGTTAATTTGTTATAATTAAATCTCAAAATTAAACCTCCTTATCTGCTCTTGTAAATAAATTTCCTAGGAAATAACCTAGAACTGAAAGAACAGAAATAATTAGTATTAACATTGTAGCTGTATTATTAAACAATGCAAGTAGAAAACCAGAAACTATTATAGATAGTAATGGAATAAATATATATTTTCCTCTTATATACGCATATAATAAATTACTAGCAAAAGATAGGAATGCAGTAGTAAGTATTATAAATAAAGCTAATTTTCCAGCATCGTCTGTTTTATAGAATTTTAATATAGCTATTGGTACAGCTATATAACTAGTAACAAAAACTATTGTCATAATAAATAAATCTTTAATTTTAATCATCTTTATTCTCCTTTTATATTTTAAAATTATATCATAAAAATTTATATAATAATAGTTTTGTCTAGTTTTATAAATAATAAAAAATATGTTAATATAGCTATTTTTAAAATTTATGTTACAGAAAAGAAAATTATTTCATTTATTTTTCAAAATAGTTATTACTAAAATTTTTGTAATGGGTTGTCAATTTTTTTGATATAGAGTAAAATTATATTAGTACAATAACAAAAAAAGGAGAACAAATTATGTCAAATGTACATGTATTCGATCATCCATTGATCCAACATAAACTATCTTTTATTCGTGATGTTAATACAAGTTCTAAAGATTTTAGACAATTAACAAACGAAGTAGGGATGTTAATGGGGTATGAACTTACTAGAGATCTTCCATTAGAAGATGTTGAAGTAGTAACTCCAGTTGAGAAAACAACTTGCAAAAGATTATCAGGGAAAAAAATAGTTTTTGTTCCAATTTTACGTGCAGGTTTAGGAATGGTAGACGGTCTTATGGCTCTATTGCCAGCTGCAAGAGTAGGGCACGTTGGACTTTATAGAGATCCAGAAACTCTGCAACCACATGAGTATTTTGTAAAAATACCAAATGAACCTGAAAAACGTCAATTTATAGTTGTAGACCCAATGTTAGCAACTGGTGGATCAGCAATAGCGGCAATAGATTCATTGAAACAAAGAGGTGTAACAGATATTAAATTTATGTGTTTAATAGCAGCACCAGAAGGAGTAGAAGCCCTACAAAATGCTCATCCAGATGTTGATATATTTATAGCTGGATTTGATAGTCATCTAAATGATCATGGTTATATAGTTCCAGGATTAGGAGACGCAGGAGATAGAATATTTGGTACTAAGTAGTCTTTTAAATTACTGTTTATCAATGTTTTAAATTATAAAAAAACTATATAAAATAGTTGTAATTACTTGAAAACGACTACAGAAAATAATATAATTGTTATATATCTGTTTTGGTAGGAACAGGTTTATACGATTAAAAAATATTAAGAAAAGAGGTGAGAAACTAGATGCATGATCACACATATCTCATAACGAGAATACCTGGTACGGATCTTACTTTCAACATACCTAGTGCAATAGGTACTTTAGTTACCTGTATAATAACATACTTTGTAGTAGTATTTTTAACTAATAATGTTAAATTAAGACCGACAGGTAGAAAGCAGAGTTTTGCAGAAATTGTGGCAACATTAATTAGAAATTTAATTTCTGACAATGTTAGCTGGTCCAAATTTGGACGAAGTTTATGGGCTATGGGACTTAGTTTAATATCTTTTATAGCTGTGGCGAATACTATAGGTGTACTTATTGAAGTTAAAATTGATAATGTACTATATATAAACTCTGTAACAGCGGATCCTACATTTACGTTCACTTTAGCAGCAACTATGATACTGTTTACTCATTATTACGGATTTAAACATAGAGGAGCTAAACATTATTTTAGTACATATACTTCTAATGGAGTAGGACTTACACCATTTAAAATAATAGAAGAGTTTGTAAATATACTTACTTTATCTATGCGTTTGTTTGGTAACATTTATGCAGGAGAAGTTTTACTAGTTATGTTAGTAGGGCTAGGAACTGCAGGTATATGGTATTTCTTACCAGGTATGATAGGCCTTATGATATGGAAGGCATTCTCATTATTTATAGGATTTATTCAAGCCTATATCTTTACAACAATGGTATTTATCTACTTATCACACAAAGTAGAAGATGCACATTAAAAATAAATATATAAATTTAGAAATATAAATATAAAATAAAAAATTCGGAGGAAAAAACAATTATGGGATTATTAGGAGCAGGTATAGCAGCAGGATTAGCAGCGATAGGAGCAGCTTTAGCAAATGGTTACTTATTCGGTAAATATATGGAGTCATCAGCACGTCAACCAGAATTAGAGCCTAAACTAAAAAGTAGTGCATTAATGATGTTCGCACTTGTAGAAGCACTTCCAATTCTTAGTATAGTTGTAGCATTTATGCTTGTACTTAAATAATAAAAATAAAAAAATAAGAATGGAGAAGTGTTAAATATGGTAAATTTACTATTTTTAACTACAGAGCATGCTTCTCATCAAGGAACTAACATACTTAATTTTGGATTTAACGTATTCGTATCTATAGTATTAATAGCCTTACTAGGTAAATTTGGTTGGGGTAAATTAATAGAAGTTTTAGACGAACGTGAAAAATTAGTTAACGATCAACTTGATGATGCAGAAAAAAATCAAAAAGAAGCATTAGAATTATTACGTCAAAATCAAGAAAAATTAGCCAACGCACAAGCTGAAATAAAAGATATGATGGAAAAAGCTCGTGAGCAATCTAAGTTAGAAAAAAATACTATCTTAAACGATGCTAAAGAACACGCTAATTTATTAAAAGAAAATGCAAGACGTGATATAGAAGACGAGAAAAATAAAGCGCTTGAAGAAATTAGTAAGCAAGTAGCAGAATTATCAGTTTTAATCGCATCTAAGATTATTGAAAAAGAACTAGATGTTAACGAGCAAAATGCTCTTGTAGATAAAATTATAAAAGAGGTAGGGGATAAGTAATGAGTAAATCAATTTTAGCTAATAAAATAGGGAGAACACTATTTAATATTGCTAAAGAGAACAACGTATTATCAGAAGTTGGTAATGATTTAACACAATGCTCAAAAGCTATTTTAAAAGAAAATAGTTTCATTACTTTAATGAATAACCCTAATATAAGCAAAGAACAAAAAAGTCAATTTATAGATAAAACATTTATTGGTGTTAACGAATACGTTGTGAATGTTGTAAAAATATTGGCTGGTAATTTAAAAATATCTTTAATTTCAGACGTACTTGAAGCATATACAGAATTAATCAACTTATATGAAAATAAAGTACTTGTAAAAGTAGAATCTGTATATGAACTTTCAGAAGAAGAAATGTCTAAATTAGGAGAATCAATAAAAGAAAAATTAAAAGTAGATAATGTAGAAGTTAATAATGAAATTGATAAGAGCTTAATAGGTGGTTTAAGAATTTCTTATAACGGAAAAGTTATAGATTCTTCTATAAAAGCTAAAATTAAAGATATACAAAGAAAAATTTCTGCAATATAAGTCTATAAATGAAGTTAAGGAGGGACATAGATGGCTATAAAAGCTGAAGAGATTAGTGCACTACTAAAATCTCAAATAGAAGATTATCAGTTTGAATTAAAGTCAACAGATGTCGGTACAGTAATAGAAGTAGGAGACGGTATAGCTCGTGTATATGGTCTTAATGAAATAATGAGTGGGGAGTTAGTAGAATTTCCTAAAACAGGGGTTATGGGATTGGCTCAAAACCTTGAAGAAACAAACGTAGGTATAGTTATCTTAGGACCTACAACACACATTCGTGAAGGTGACGAAGTTCGTCGTACAGGACGTGTTATGGACGTACCAGTAGGAGAAGAACTTATAGGTCGTGTAGTAAATCCACTTGGACAACCAGTTGATGGACGTGGACCAATTGAAACAACTAAACGTAGACCAATCGAATCACCAGCTGTTGGGGTTATGGGAAGAAAATCAGTTTCAGTACCATTCCAAACAGGTATAAAAGCTATTGACTCTTTAGTGCCTATCGGAAGAGGGCAACGTGAGCTTATAATTGGAGATAGACAAACAGGTAAAACTGCAGTAGCTATAGACTCTATCTTAGCTCAAAAAGGTCAAAATATGATATGTATTTATGTAGCTATCGGACAAAAAGAATCAACTGTTCGAAGTGTTGTTGAAACATTAAAAGCACATGGAGCTATGGACTACACAATAGTAGTAACAGCTTCTTCTTCACAACCAGCACCAATGCTTTATATAGCACCTTATGCTGGAGTAGCAATGGCAGAGGAATTTATGTTTAATGGAAAAGATGTAGTAATAGTTTATGATGACTTATCAAAACAAGCAGCAGCTTATCGTGAGCTTTCATTACTATTAAAACGTCCACCAGGTCGTGAAGCATATCCAGGGGATGTATTCTACTTACACAGCCGTTTATTAGAAAGAGCGGCAAGAGTTAACGAAGATTTTGGTGGAGGAAGTATAACAGCCTTACCATTCGTTGAAACACAAGCAGGTGACATCTCGGCATACGTACCTACAAACGTAATTTCTATTACAGACGGACAAATATTCTTACAATCAGATTTATTCTTCTCTGGAGTTAGACCAGCGATAAATGCTGGTTTATCAGTTTCTAGGGTTGGAGGATCTGCACAAATTAAAGCTATGAAAAAAGTGTCAGGTACATTACGTCTTGATTTAGCGTCTTATCGTGAACTTGAAAGCTTTGCTCAATTCGGTTCTGATTTAGATCCTGCAACTAGAGCAAAACTTGATCGTGGGGAAAGAACAGTAGAAGTTTTAAAACAAGACTTACACAAGCCAATTCCTGTAGAAAAACAAGTTATGATACTTTATGCTTTAACAAAAGGATATCTTGATGATGTAGCAGTAAAAGATATTCATAGATTTGAACAAGAGTTATACTCTTATTTAGATGCAAATCCAAACGAAGCAATTAAACATATTCAAGAAACTAAAGATTTACCACCAGTAGAGGTAATGAACGAAGTTATTGAAGCATTCAAAAAAACATTCTCTTAAAATGTAATTTAGAAAAGGCGGTGAATTAGTTGGCATCACTTAGAGATATAAAAAATAAAATAAACTCTACTAAAAAAACTAGCCATATCACTAAAGCTATGGAAATGGTATCTACTTCTAAATTAATGAAGGCACAGTCTAACGCCGTTAAATTTACGCCTTATATGGAAAAAATACAAGAAGTTATTACTACAATCTTTTCTAATAACAGTAATTTGGAACATCCGATGTTATCAAAAAGAGAAGTTAAAAAGACACTGTATGTAGTTATTACAAGTGATAGTGGTTTATGTGGTGGATTTAATTCTAATATAATTAGAAACCTTGTAAACACTGTAACTACTAGACATAAAAGTAAAGAAGAGTACGGTATAGTTGCTATAGGAAACTACGGAGCAGAATTTTTTAGAAAAAATGATTTTCCAGTAGTTGATTCATATAAAAACATACCAGATGAGCCAAGTTTTGCTCAAATAAAAGAAATAACTAATAAAGTGGTAGGATATTATATAGATGCAGAATTTGATAAAATATATATACACTACAATCACTTTGTTAGTATGATTTCTCAAGAAGTTACAGAAAAACAAGTATTACCAATAGAAAGTACTAGCTTAACAGGAAATCAAAATAGTACATTGAGTTCTTATAATTTTGAGCCTGGGGAAGCAGAGGTTTTAAATATACTATTACCTCAATATGCAGAAAGTATGATTTATGGAAGTATACTAGATAGTAAAGCAAGTGAACATTCAGCTAGAAAAACAGCTATGAAAAACTCAACAGATAATGCTCAAGGTATTATTGATTCACTATCTATAAAATATAATCGTGCAAGACAAGCTGCAATAACACAAGAAATAACAGAAATTGTTGCTGGAGCAGCAGCTACACAATAATTTTTAAAAATAATGAAAGGAGAAGCTACCAGAAGTAGCCGAAGAACATAATGAATAAAGGTTATATTCTCCAAGTTACGGGGCCTGTTGTAGACGTTCAGTTCGAAGCAGGGCAAATGCCTGATTTATTAAATGCACTAGAAGTGTATATTGAAAAAGGCGATGGAAAAAAAGAAAAATTAGTACTGGAAGTATCTCTACACATAGGAGATAATGCAGTTAGAACAATAGCTATGGCATCTACAGATGGACTTAGCAGAGGTGCAGAAGTATTTGATACAGGAGCACCTATATCAGTACCAGTAGGTAACTTTACACTAGGTAGAGTATTTAACGTACTGGGAGAGCCTGTCGACAATAAAGAAGAAGCAGGAGAAGAAGTAAAAAAAGAATCTATACATAGAGAAGCACCAAAATTTGATGATCTATCTACTCAAGTAGAAGTTTTAGAAACAGGTATTAAAGTTATAGACTTATTAGCTCCTTATATCAAAGGAGGAAAAATAGGATTATTCGGTGGAGCAGGAGTTGGTAAAACAGTTCTTATCCAAGAATTAATCAATAACGTTGCGCAACAACACGGTGGTATTTCAGTTTTCGCAGGTGTTGGAGAGAGAACTCGTGAAGGAAATGACTTATACTATGAAATGAGTGATTCAGGAGTTATCAATAAAACTGCCATGGTATTCGGACAAATGAACGAACCACCAGGAGCACGTATGCGTGTTGCGTTAACAGGTCTTACAATGGCTGAGCACTTCCGTGATGAAGAAGGACAAGACGTGTTATTATTTATAGATAACATATTCAGATTTACTCAAGCAGGATCTGAGGTTTCTGCTTTATTAGGTCGTATGCCTTCAGCCGTTGGGTATCAACCAACATTAGCTACTGAAATGGGACGTTTACAAGAGCGTATTACATCAACTAAAAAAGGATCTGTTACATCTATTCAAGCGATATATGTTCCTGCCGATGACTATACTGACCCGGCACCAGCGACAACATTTGCTCACTTAGATGCAACAACTAACTTAGAGCGTGCTTTAACAGAGATGGGTATTTATCCAGCCGTAGACCCATTAGCGTCTACATCAAGAGCACTTTCTCCAGAAATAGTTGGGGAAGAGCACTATAGAGTAGCTACAAGTGTTCAAAGAACATTACAAAAATATCGTGAATTACAAGATATTATTGCGATTTTAGGTATGGATGAATTAAGTGATGACGATAAAAAGACAGTTGAAAGAGCTCGTCGTCTACAATTCTTCCTATCACAAAACTTCCACGTTGCAGAACAATTTACTGGACAACCAGGATCTTACGTTCCTGTATCTGAATCAGTAGAAGCTTTCAATGCAATATTAGTAGGAAAATATGATCACATCCCAGAAGATTGCTTCCGTCTAGTAGGTGGAATAGAAGATGTATTAGAAAAAGCACGTAAACTTGGGGTTGAAGTATAAAATATAGGAGGTAATATATGAATACTTTAAAAGTAAGTATTGCTACTCCTAATGGTGAAGTTTACAGCGGTGAAGATATAAAAATGGTAACTATGGAAACTCATAACGGAAGTATGGGGGTAATGGCAAATCATGAAGCTACGGTTACTACTCTAAAAATAGGTGTAGTAAAAGTAATTGATGTTAAGGATAAACCAACTTACTTTGCAGTTAGTGAAGGTTTTGCAGAACTACATGGTAAAGAAGTTAGCATAATGGTTCAAACAGCAGAACAAGGTAGTACCATAGATAAAGCTAGAGCAGAAAAGGCTAAAGCTAGAGCAGAAGAAAGATTAAAAAATATAACTTCGGACATAGATGTTAGAAGAGCTCAATTAGCATTAGCTAAATCTATAGCTCGATTAAAAGTAGCAGGATTAAACTAAATAAAATAGACTGTACAATATTTATCGTACAGTCTATTTTTAATTTTTTAAAAAATTGTAGTATAATGTAGAAACAGTATATTTTAGGAGGAAAGAAGTATCAAAAAAATTAATTTATTAAAAGTATCATTGTTCTCAGTTTTACCATTTTTAATAATTTCTACAATAGGTTTATTTAACTGGGAATATTTAGAGTTTATAGATAATAATATATGGAAGTATGTATATAAAGTAAGATTTGAATTTTTAAATAAGATATTTATATTAATAACAACTTTTGGTGATAGTTGGTTTTTATTTTTAGTAGTTACTATTTTCACTATTTTTTTATTATTAAAAAAAGATTTAATCAATGCTATTTTTTTATCTAGTTCGGTTATTTTAGGAGCGCTTATATTAAATAAAATTTTAAAAAGTGTTTATGCTAGACCGAGACCTTTTGAGAGTATTAATTTAGAAAATTTAATAGAAGCTAGTAATTACTCTTATCCTAGTGGACACTCTATGGGATCAATAATAGTATATTTTTTAATGTGTTATTTGATAAGTAAAAATATTGAAAATAAAAATTTAGGAAAAAAACTATATATATTTTTTACTATTTTTAGTATTTTAATAGCTATAAGTAGAGTTTATTTAGGAGTTCATTATTTAACGGATATTGTAGCTGGGTTTTCTTTAGGTTTTACATGGGCAATTTTATCAATATATTTTTATGAGAAATTTTTAATTACAAAGAGGTAAATATGGAAGTAAGAAAAGCAAAAAAAGAAGATTTAAAAGAAATAATGGCTATATATGAAGTTGCAAAAACTTATATGAGAAATAATGGAAATTCAAATCAATGGATAAATAATTATCCATCTAAAGAACTATTGTTAGAAGATATATTAAAAGGTAATTTGTACGTTATAGTAGAAGAAAAAAATATTTATGGAGTATTTATGTTTAGTGTAGGGATAGACGAAACCTACATAAACATATATGAAGGTGAATGGTTAAATGATGAAACTTATGGAACTATTCATAGAATAGCCAGTTCAGGAGTTAAAAGTGGTATTTTCTCTACTGCTCTTAATTATTGCAAAACTGTTATAGATAATGTAAGAATAGATACACATGAGGATAATAAAATAATGCAAGATTTACTATTAAACAATAATTTTCAATATTGTGGGATAATATATTTATTAAATGGAGATAAAAGACTAGCATATAATTTTTATGAATAAAAAATAAGTATTATAAATTCATCATAGATGTTGTTTTAATACTGTTTACAGTTTAATTGAGATATGTTATCATTAATATAAGTTTAAAGAAAGGATTTTCTATATTATGACAAAAGTAATTTTTAAAGGTGAAGAAGTAGAGGTAATAGATAAAGAATTAAAAGTTGGGGATAAATTTCCAAATTTTAGAGCAACTAATAAGGACTTAACAGATTTTTCTTTAGAAGATGTTAAAGGTAAAACATTGGTAATAAATACATTTCCATCTGTAGATACAGGTATATGTGCTCTGCAAACTATAAGATTTAATAATGAAGTTAAAAATTATAAAGATTTAGTAGTAATTACAGTATCAAAAGATCTTCCTTTTGCTCTTAATAGATTTTGTGGGGAAAAAGGTATAGAAAATGCAATAACAGTTTCTGATTTTAAATATCGTGATTTTGAAAATGTTGTTGGGGGCCATATACCAGAGGTTGGTCTTTTAGCGCGTCAAGTTATTGTTTTAGATAAAGAAGGAACAATAAAACATTTAGAGTTAATAAAAGAAACAAGTAGTGAACCTGATTATAACGCCGCACTAGAAATAGTAAAAGAAATAATTTAGGGGATTATTATGTCAAAAAATAATTTAACTTATATAAATAAAAGTAACGATAATAAATTAAATACTAACGATTTAATTAAATTAGGTCTTTATAGTTTATTAGTAATACTACTAATGGCTGTTGGTGTAGGAGTGTGTGCTTTAATATTTTCAGTTATATTTAGTGGGAAAATTTATTTTTCTATATTTACTACAGTAGGTACAGGTTTTTTTGCAGCACCTGCTTTCACTTTAATATTCCATAAAATAACTAAAAAATATTCTGTATTTATTGTAACAATAATAGTAGGTCTATTTTTATTACTTTCTGGTCATTTAGCTATTGCTTTCCCATTTTCATTAGTTGGAGCAGTAATAGCTGAATATTTCTTTAGAAAAAATAATGAATATTTATCTTATATATTTTTCACGTTATCAGGAATAGGAGCTATTATTCCTATGTATTTTATGCGTGATCAATATATAGCACATTTACAAGCTAGAGATTTTAGTGCTAGTAAAATTGATTTTATAATGGCTAACTCTAGTATGACAATGTTTTATTATGTTATTTTATTAACAATAGTATTTTCTATACTAGGAACTTATTTTGGAAGAAAAATATACTTTAAAAATTTTAATAAAGCAGGATTATAGTATGTATTTAAAATTAGATATACGATCTAAAATAATATTGTTATTATTAGCTAATATATTAATGTTTAAAAAGATGTCCACTTATGAACATCTTTTTATAGCTATTATATTTAGTTTATTAATAGCTTTAACTTTTAGTATTAATAGAGCAGTGAGGATATTTTCTGTATATGTGTTCTTTACAATATATCAGATTTTTATTTCAAAATATGTAACAATAAATTTTATTGATAATTTTTTACTACTTAGTTCACTAATGTTTAAAACAATATACTTTCCAGTTTGTACGGGAATTACATTAGTAGGCAGTTCAAAAGTTTCAGAACTAATATCTTTTTTAAGAGCAATAAGAGTCCCTAAAAGTATGATAATTGTTTTAGCAGTTATATTTAGATTTTTTCCTGTTATGCTTGATGATTACAGTAGAATAAAAAATTCATTAATGATGAAAGGAATAGGTTCATCAAAATTATACTATGTAAAACATCCTCTGCAATTTATGGAATATGTTTTTGTTCCGTACGTTGTTATCAGTACTAATATAGCTAACGAATTATCTATATCATGTTTATGTAGAGGGATAGATAATGAAAATAGTGCAACTTCGATACAAATTTTAAAATTTAAAACTATAGATTATTTATTTTTATTATTTTTGGCTATTATTTCTGTAATAGTATTTGTGTACATGTAAACTTTATTAGGAGGTAATTAATTTGATTGAATTTGAAAAATTTAATTATAAATATATAGATTCAGAAAATTTGAATTTAAAAAATTTAGATTTAAAAATTAATAAAGGTGAATGTGTATTATTAACAGGAAATTCAGGTTGTGGAAAGACTACTATACTAAGAATTATTAATGGTTTAGCTCCAACATTTTTTGATGGAGGTTTTAGTGGAGAAGTTAAAATAGCTAACTTAAAAATAGGAGACAGTCTTACTGATTTTTCTAAATTAGTAGGAAGTGTTTTTCAAAATCCTAAAAATCAATTTTTTCATTTAGATTCAACAAGTGAACTTGCATTTAGTATGGAAAACTATGGATTTTCACCAGAAGAAATATTAAAAAGAATAGATTTTATTGTTAAGGAGTTTAAAGCAGAACATTTACTAGATAGAGATATTTTGGAACTAAGTGGTGGAGAAAAACAAAAACTTTCATTTATGGCAAGTATGATGCTAGATGCGGATATTTATGTTTTAGATGAAATAACTAGTAACCTCGATTTAAAAGCAATTAAATTAATATCAGAAATAATAAATAAATTAAAATTAGCTGGCAAGACAATAATTATTTCAGAGCACAGAATATATTATTTAAGAGAATTAATAGATAAAATGTACATAATTAGAGATGGTGAAATAATACATCAATTTTCTCAAGACGATTTACAATTATTTGACGGAACACATTGTCGCACTAGACAGTTAGATTTAGCTAAAGTATCGTTAAAAAATCAACCAGAAAGACAAGTTATTGAAAATTATTTAAGACTAGAAAACTTTGAATACAAAGTTAATAAAAAGTTTATTAATCATAAAGCACAGAGTTTTTCTACAGGAAAAATTTATACTATAATAGGTGACAATGGTTGTGGAAAGACTACTTTTGCTAATGCCATCTCTGGTTTTGTAAAGTCAAAAGGAAAATTATTACTAAATGATAAAGTTTTAAAGAAAAAAGACTTAATAAACAATACTTATATGGTAATGCAAGACGTCAATTATCAACTTTTTACAAATAGTGTTGAAAAAGAAATTAAATTAGGAGCTAATTTCTACGAAAACTTTGATAATATAGTAGAAAAATTAAAATTAAAACATTTGCTTAACAGACATCCTAATACGTTATCAGGTGGAGAAAAGCAAAGGATTGCGATAGCTTCAGCATTGTTATCAGGTAAGAAGATACTTATATTCGATGAGCCTACTAGTGGTTTAGATTATACAAATATGAATGAACTGGCTAATTTAATTTCTAATATTAGTAATACAGAAATTATAATATTTGTTATTACCCATGATTACGAATTTTTATGTACAGTATCTGATGAAATATTATATTTTAACCAAAATGGTATTCAAGAAAGAGTTTTATTAGAAGAAAGTACAAAGGATAAAATATTAAAATTAATGAGTTAAAACTAGGTTTTACTATTTAAAAAACCTAGTTTTTTATTTTTATACTTTATGATATAATTTAAGTAAATTAACAAAGGGGTAATTTTTATGAATAATTTTACAGAAACATATTTAATGACTCATGCTAAATATTTTCCTCAAGAAAAAATATTTTTAGTTAAAGAAAGACTAGATCTTGTACCAGAAAATGAACAAATGTATATTCATTCAATTGGTTTAAAAAATCCACTTCTTATGCTTTTGATATCTTGGTTTGGAGGAGTGTTCGGTATAGATAGATTTATGCTAGGACAAGTTCTTTTAGGAATATTAAAACTTATAACACTTGGTGGTTGTGGGTTGTGGGCTATAATAGATTTATTTTTAATTATGGGCGAAACTAGAGAATATAATTTTAAGAAATTAATTAATATGTAAAATTTATAACCTATCAATATACTATTTTACTTAACAATATGATATAATAATAAAAAATAAAAAAGGAGAATTAATTATGAACAATTTTACGGAAACTTATATAATGGCTAATACTAAATATTATCCATCAGATAGAATATTTTTAGTTAAAGAGAAACTAGAAAGTATACCCCAAGAAAAACAAATGCTTGTTCATTCATTAGGATTAAAAGATCCATTGATAATGCTTATAATATCATGGTTCGCAGGAGTATTTGGAGTTGATAGATTTATGTTAGGACAAGTAGGACTAGGTTTATTAAAACTATTTACTTTAGGTGGTTGTGGTATTTGGGCTATAATAGATTTATTCTTAGTTATGGGAGCAACTAGAGAATATAATTTAAACAAATTAATGATGCTTTAATTTACTTTATATGAAAAATTATTTTTTAATAATATGTGATTATCATAAAGTAAATTTAAAACTTTACATAATATTAATATTAGCAATTTATAGTATTTATTTTTTTAATTTGAAAACACCGATAAGTTATATTCTAGGTGATTGTTGGTATTGGAGCAAGGGATTAACTAGGGCTAGTGTCGCTATTTTTAAAGGAGATTTTAGTTTGGCTTTTAAAGAAAATCCTTTAATATATGTAATTATGGTTTTTCTAATTTATTATATTTTTGTAGAACCAATACGTTATAAAAAATTTAAAAATTAATATTAAAATAGTATTTAAAAAGTCTCTGGATATTTCAGAGGCTTTTTAAATACTATTTTAATGAATTGTAAAAAATTATTTTGAATTTTTTAGAAAATTATGTTAATATATATAATAGTTATTTAAAAATAATTTCAAGAAAGGAATAAAAGATGCAATTTGAACAATACGAATATTTAAGACCAAATAAAGATGAAGTAACAAAAGTATATGAAAAATATAATGAAGATTTAAAAGATGCTTCAAGTTATGAAGATTTTTTAAATTTATTTAATGAATATAATAAGTATAGAGATAGTATAGATACTCAATTAACTTTATGTTCAATAAGAAACAGTATAAATACAGAAGATGAATTTTATGATGCTGAGCAAAATTTCTGGGATGAATTTTATCCTGAAATAGTAGGACTTAGCTCAAAGATTTCAGAAACTATATTTAACTCTAAATTTAAAGAAGAATTAAAAGCAGAAATAGGAGAACACTATTTTAATTTATTAGAGTGTGAACTTAAAGTTTATAGTGATGAAGTGCTAGAAGATTTAAAAGAAGAAAATAAATTAGTTACAGAATATGTAAAATTAACTTCAAGTGCTAAAATTATGTTCGATGGAGAAGAACGTAATTTAAGTGGAATGGCAAAATATACTCAACATGAAGATAGAGAAGTCAGAACAGAAGCAAACAAAGCAGCAGCAAAATTTTTCGCAGATAATTTAGAAAAGTATGACGATATTTACGATAGAATGGTAAAAGTTAGAACTAAAATAGCGAAAAAATTAGGGTTTGAAAACTTTGTTGAATTGGCTTATTTACGTTTAAGAAGAACTGATTACAGAGCTAGTGAAGCTGCTAATTATAGAAAACAAATATTAGAAAATATAGTTCCTTTAGTAGAGAAAATTAAAAAATCTCAGGCAGATAGATTAGGATTAGATAATCTTTATTTCCAAGATGAAGGAGTAATGTTTAAAACAGGAAATCCTACACCTAAAGGAGAAAGAGATTTCTTAGTATCTAATGCAGAAACAATGTATAGAGAACTTTCAGAAGAAACTGCAGAATTCTTTAATTTTATGGTTGAGCATAATTTATTAGATTTAGAAACTAAAAAAGGAAAAGCTGGAGGAGGATACTGTACTTACTTACCAGACTACCGTTCACCATTTATCTTTGCAAACTTCAATGGTACGCCACATGACGTAGAAGTTTTAACTCATGAAGCAGGACATGCTTTCCAAGTTTATAGAAGTAGAGATGTTAAAACTCCTGAATATGTTTGGCCTACTTATGAAGCGTGTGAGATTCACTCTATGAGTATGGAATTTTTAACGTGGCCTTGGATGGATTTATTCTTTGAAGAAGAAACAGACAAATTTAAATATTATCATATTTCAGGATCACTTAAATTCTTACCTTATGGAGTAACTGTTGATGAATTCCAACATATAGTTTATGAAAACCCAGAGTTAACTCCAGAAGAAAGAAGAGCAAAATGGCTTGAAGTTGAGAGTAAATATTTACCAAGTAGATCTTACAAAGATGTGCCAGAATTAGAAAATGGTATGTTCTTCTACAGACAAGGTCATATATTCTCATCACCATTCTACTATATAGATTATACGTTAGCTCAAGTATGTGCATTCCAATTCTGGAAAAAAGCAAATGAGAATCCAAAGAAAGCTTGGGAAGAGTATCTTCACCTTTGCGATTTAGGAGGAACAAAACCATTCCTAGAATTAGTAAAAGAAGCTAATTTAGAAAATCCATTCGTAGATGGTACAATAGCAAACATAACACCTGAATTAGAAAAATATTTAGATTCAGTAGATACAACTAAATTTTAAAAATAAATTATAAATAAAGCGAGTGAAAATAAATATAAAATTTGTTTTCACTCATATTTTTTGGAGGTTATTTATGGAGGTATGGGATGCTTATGATAAAAAATATCAAAAAATAGATGACGTTTCTTTAATAAGAGGAGAAGAGATACCTTTAGGCATGTATCATTTAGTAAGTGAAATATTAGTAAAACATACTGATGATACTTATTTAATAATGCAAAGAGATAGTAAAAAAAATTTTGGTAATATGTGGGAAGCCACTGCAGGAGGTTCAGCTTTAAAAGGAGAATCTGCTATCCAGTGTGCTAAAAGAGAACTTTTTGAAGAAACTGGTATATTAGGATTTGAATTTAATGAATTAGGAACAGTTTACGACAGTAATACAATTTATGTTCAATATTTATGCGTTGTTTCTTGTGAGAAAGATAGTATAAAACTTCAAGTTGGAGAAACTATGGATTACAAGTGGATATCTAAAGAAGAATTATTATCTATGAATAAAACTGAATTAGTAACTACTCACATTCAAAAATTTATTTAACAATATTTATATTTAAAAATTATTTTTTATCTTTAAATATTTTATAACTAGTAAAAATATTATCGCTATAATTGAATAAATAGCGTATTTATAGTAAAATTATATAGATATACATAAGAGAGGTATAAAATGTTAAAAAAGAGATTATTTCAAATTTGTGTGGAATTAACTAATGGAAAATATTCTTCACAAGCATTACAAAAACTTACAAAATCTAATGCTAGTAGGCTACTTATAAAACCATTTATTTCTGTTTACGGAATAAATACTTATGAGATATTAAAAGATGTTTCAGATTTTAAAAATTTGAATGAGTTTTTTATACGAGAAGTCCATCCTTCACTTCGTCCTATATCAGAAGGAGAACAGGATTTTGTTAGTCCTACTGATGGTGTAATATCAGAGTTAGGTATTATAGAAGATGATTCTACTTTCATAGTTAAAGGGCAAGAATACAGTGTAAAAACATTATTAGGAGATAAGAATAGAGCCAAAGAGCTAGCAGGCGGAATTTATATGGTTATATATTTAAGTCCTAAAAATTATCACAGAATACATTTCCCTATTGATTCTAAGGTTGTAGATAGCTATACTCTAGGAAAATATTCATATCCTGTAAATAAAGCAGGTTTAGAATTAGGAGATAATATTTTAAGCTATAACTATAGAAAAGTATTTACTTTAACTAGAGATAATATAAAATATAACTTAATTCCAGTTGGGGCACAAAATGTAAATTCAATAATAACTACTTATTCTTCAGATGAAGTAAAGAAAGGTCAAGAATTAGGTTATTTTGAATTTGGTTCTACGGTAGTATTATTATTTGAAAAAGATTCTATAAAATTAGAAGATATAGCAGTTCCTAAAGAAATAAAAATGGGACAAAAAATTGCAGAAATAAAAAACTAGGGGATAAAAGATGGTTTTAAAAAGATTTTTTTCACCAGATGACTTCATAGAAGAATATGATTTTATAGATGTTGAGTATATGAACATGCACAACAAAAAGGTCATAATATCAGATTTAGATAATACATTAATTTCTTGGGATAGTAAAAAAGATACGAAACAATTAACAAAATGGCTAAATAGAATGAAAAAAGCAGGTTTTGATATAATAGTAGTATCGAATAATAGTGAAGAAAGAGTTCGAGAGTTTTGTGAAAAATTAAATTTACAATATGTAGCAGAAGCGAAAAAACCTTTTTCAAATGGCTTTAAAAAAGCTCTTGAGAAATTAGGAAAAAAACCAGAAGAAGCTATAATATTAGGAGATCAAGTTCTTACAGACATATTAGGAGCTAAAAATCTAGGTGGAGCAATGAGCGTTTTAGTAAAACCAATATCTAAAACAGATGCCTTTAGAACTAGAATAAATAGATTTTTTGAAGGAAAAATCATAACTATTTTAAAAAGTAAAAAACAATTTCCTAAAATGAAATTAAGAAAGAATCGAAGAAAACATTGTAGTTAGGAGTAAAAAATTGCAAGAAAAGTTTAGCTGTATAGGTTGTGGAATAGAAATACAAACAGAAGATAAAAATAAACAAGGTTATTTACCACTTAGTGTAGTGGACAAAAGTATAGAAGGGCACTTAATATGTCAACGTTGCTTTAGATTAAAACATCATAATGAAGTGAGTGATGTTGAACTAGGAGCAGAAGATTTTTATAAATTAATAAAAAGTTTATCAAAAAAAGATGCTTTAATAGTAAAAGTTGTAGATATATTTGACTTTTCAGGAAGTTGGATAGAAGATGTTACTGATATAGTAGGAAAAAATAAAGATATAGTACTAGTAGCAAATAAAATGGATTTACTTCCAAAATCTGTAAAAGAAAATAAAGTAAAACAATGGCTTTATAAAATAATGAAACAAAAAGGAATTAAAGTAAAAGACATTATTTTAATAAGTGCTATTAAAAATCATGGTGTTGAAGAATTAGCTCACGCTTTAGATTATCATAGAAATAAAAAAGATGTTTATATAGTAGGTGCAACAAATGTTGGTAAATCTACACTTATTAATAAATTAATAGAACTAACATCTGGGGATAAAAATGTTATAACTACATCACATTTTCCGGGTACAACACTTGATATGATAGAAATACCTTTAGATAAGGCTACTAGTATATACGACACTCCTGGAATTATATTAGATTATGACATATCTCATTACCTTGATGCCAAAAGTTTGAAGTTAGTCCTTCCTAAAAAAGAAGTAAAAGCTAGAGTATTTCAATTAAATGAAAAACAAAGTTTATTTTTTGGAGGATTATGTAGAATGGACTTTGTCAAAGGTGCTAGACAAAGTTTTACTATATATGCTTCAAATCAAATAGAAATCCACAGAACAAAATTAGAGAATGCAGAAAATTTATTTAACAAACATTTAGGTGAGTTGTTATCACCACCATTTAGAGAGAATTTATCGATATTTGAAAAACCTGAAAAACAAAGCTTTAGAATTTCGAATAAAAAAGTAGATATTGTAATATCTGGATTAGGTTGGATTACGGTAAATAGCGATATGGGGTGTGAAATAGATATAGTAGCACCAAAAGAAATAGAAGTCTTTACAAGAGATTCTATTATATAAATTTAAGGAGAAATGATGTTAAGAGGAAAACAGAAAAGACAATTAAGAGCATTAGCTCATCACTTAAATCCTATTTTTCAAATTGGAAAATCAGGTATAACTCCAGAAATGGTAATAGGTATTAATAACTCTTTAGAAAAGAGAGAATTAATAAAGGTAAGTATTTTACAAAATTGTGATATAGATAAAGATGAACTAGCTGAAACTATATCAAGTAGAACAGGTTCAGAGTTAGTTCAATTAATAGGTCATACTATAGTTTTATATAAACAAAGTTCTAAAGAAAAGTATAGAAAAATAGAATTGGTGAAATAATGGAAAAAATTGCACTTTATGGTGGAAGTTTTGATCCTATACATATAGGACATTTAATAACTGCTATTAATGTTGTAGAGAATTTGGATATTGATAAGTTAATATTTATACCTTCTAATATAACACCTTTAAAAAGTACATCTTTAAAAGCAAGTAATATTGATAGATATAATATGATAAAACTTAGCATAGAAGAAAATCCAAGGTTTGAAGTTAGCAATTATGAAATAAATAAACAAGATATTAGTTATACATATCATACAGTTTGTTATTTTCAAAAAATTTATCCTGATTCTGAATTATATTTTATAGTAGGGACAGATAGAGTAAAAGATTTGCATAAATGGTATGAGATAAAATCTTTATCTAAAATAGTAACATTTATATTTGTTGCAAGAGATGATGAAAGTCTAGAAAAAATAGTATCAAATAACGAATTTTATAAAAATATTAATTATAAAATATTAAAACTACCAATTATAGAATTAAGTTCAACAGAAATAAGAGAGAAAATAAGAGATAATAAAAATATTAATTATATATTAACACCTGAATGTGTTAAATATATAAAGGAGATGAATTTATATGAATTTTGAAGAAATTCAAGAAAAGGTTAAACAAATTTTACCATTAAAAAGATACGAACATACTTTAAGAGTTGTTGATACTGCTATAATGCTTGCGAAACGCTATGAAGTTTCAGAAGAAAAAGCTAAAATTGCAGCCCTACTTCATGATATATGTAAACCTATGGATGAAGTAGAGATGAAAAAATATGTAGTTAAGTATAACTTAGATATTAAACTTTTAGATTATCCAACAGAGGTATTACACGGGCCGGTTGCTAGTGTATATATAGAAAAAGAGTTTGGTGTAGTAGATGAAGAAATCAAGTTAGCTATAGCAACTCATACTTTTGGTAAAACTAATATGTCGAAACTAGGTAAAATATTATTTATAGCAGATTATATTGAACCTGGAAGAAAACATCCACACCTAAAAGAAGTTACAGAAGTAGCAGAATATGATTTAGATGAAGCTGTTAGATTAGCAGCAAAATACACTTTATTATATTTAATAGAAAATGATGAAAGAATATACCCATCATTATTAAAATGCTATAACTACTACAATATAAAAAATTATCAAGTAGGATTTAAAGAAAAAAATAAAGAAAAAATATTATCAGGTGAAAAAATAATAACTATACGAAATAAAAGTGAAGCTCACTTTAAAAAAGGAGATCTTTTAGAAGCTGTAACTTATGATGATAATACTAAAACTATATTTGCAACTTTAGAAGTAGATTTAGTAAAACCAGTTACAAGAGAAACTTTATCTGAAAGATACGCTAAATATTATGGAGTAGCTTTAGAAGAATTAATAGATAAATTAGCGAAGAGATACCCAGATGATGATGAATTGTATGTAATTATGTTTCACGTTAAAGATAGATAGAGAAAGAGAGAAAAAATGACAGTAGAAAAATTATTGACGACAGTAGTAGATGCTTGTGATGAAAAACATGGATATGATATAGTTGCATACGATGTAACTAGCTCAGGTATGCTTTATGATTATTGTGTAGTATGTCACGCACCAACTAATAGACAAGTTGAAGCTATAGCTAATGAAGTAAAAGAAAAAGTTCAAGAAAATGAAGGAACTGTTTATAGTATGGAAGGGTTGAGAGGATCTAAATGGGTTCTTATGGACTTAGGGGATATTATTGTAAACATTATGACTAGAGATGATAGAGAATACTATGAATTAGACACCTTATTTGAAAAATATCCTATTAAGGAGGTTTAAATGTACGGTAATTTAAGTATAGTATATGATAAACTGATGGATGTAGACTATGCTTCTTATAAAAATATAATAAAAAATGAATTGAAAGATAAAAACAATCTTTTTATTCTTGATTTAGGTTGTGGTAGTGGTAATTTAACATCAATTCTAGCAGAATACGGTAAAGTGTTTGCGATAGATGTTAGTGAAGATATGTTAGCTATTGCTAGTTCAAAATGTCCAGAAGCAACATATTTTTGTTTGGACTTATTAGATTTAGAAATTTTAGACATGAAATTTAATTTTATAATAAGTGCATTTGATGTTTTTAATTATCTTAACGATTTTGATGAATTTAAAAAAGGATTAAAATCTGTGTACAATAGTCTAGAAAAAGATGGAACATTTATTTTTGATATTCATACTCCTAAAAAGATTAAATATATGCTAGAAAATCAGCCTTTTGCTTATGAAGATGATGATATAAGTTATCTATGGTTTACTTTTGATACTGAGAATGATTTAGAAGTTGAGAGTGAATTAACATTTTTTATAAAAGAAAAAGACGATTTATACAAAAAGATGTATGAGTATCAAAAACAAAGAACATACTATATAGAATATATAATAAAATTGATCAAAGATTTAGGTTTTAATATAGATTCGTATTTTTGTGATTTTGATTCAAATAATAAAAATTATGAAGAATCAGACAGAATTATATTTAAGTTGAGTAAATAAGAAAACCATATATAGAATTACAATTCTATATATGGTTTTTCTTGGCTGTATACTAAATAGTGGGGATGAGAAAAAAACTCATCCCCACTATATTTTTTTATAAAAATTATAGAAAAAAACGCAAATAACCAGTACAATTAAATTGACCAAACAAATTGAAAGGATTACTTGCGTTATGTACAATTATATCAAAGAAATACTAGAAATAAAAGACAAAAATATAGAGATAACAGGAGAAATAAGAAAAGAAAAAATAAAAGGACAAACAACATTTGTAGTAGAAGGAAAACTAACATATGATATAGAATATTGCCATTGTTGTGGATGTAAAAATGAGAAACATACAGTAATAAAAGATGGATTTTTAAACACAGAAATAAAAATGTTGAGAATAAGCGAAAAACCAACAAAACTAAAACTCAAAAAACAAAGATATAAATGTAAAAACTGCGAAAGAAAATTTACAGCTGAAACAAAAATAGTAGATAAATACTGTCAAATTTCAAAAATATTGAAAGTAACATTATTATCGAATTTAAAAGAAATAAAATCAAATAAAACAATAGCAAAAGAACAATACATTTCAGAAAGTACAGTAATAAGAATACTACAAGGAGCAAGAAAATACCTAGAAACAAACAAATACAAAAACTTACCAGAATATCTATGTTTTGATGAAATACAATCAACAAAAGATGCGGAAAACAAAATGAGTTTCGTATATGCAGATGCACAAACAGGTAATTTAATAGATATAGTAGATGGAAGAACATATAAAAAATTAAAAAACTACTTTATAGCTATACCAAGAAAAATCAGAAAAAAAGTAAAAACAATATGTATTGATATATATCCCCCCTATATGAAACTAATAAAAGAAATATTTCCTAAAGCAGAAATAATAGATATAAGTTAATCGTTTAAATTATAAAGCGAATAAAATGAGCAAAATAATTTATTACGAGTAACTTACTCAAAAACACACAAATAATAAGTATCAAAGATACGAAATTATTTGAATGTGTTGACTGATATTGCATATAATACAGAATATAAATAGAGAATTCAATAAATACAGAATACAACTAATGAATAAATTCAAAAATAAAGAAAGGCATATATATACAAAATTAAAAATATATTGGAGGTTACTATTAAAAGAATATAGTGAAATAAACTATCAGAAAACCCACTATTCAAGAACATTTGGAAGAACAGTATCTAACAAAGAAGTATTAGATTACATACTATCAATAGATAAAATATTGGCTAACAACTATAAAATAATGCAAGAAATAAGATATGCATTAAAAACAAGAAATATAGAATTATTTAAAGAAACTATAAATAATAGTGAAGATACTTACTCTAAAGGTATGATCAAAGCTATTAAAACTATAAAAAAATATGAAGATTATATGATAAATAGCTTGAGATATAACTATTCTAATGGTGTTTTAGAAGGGATTAATAATAAAATAAAACTTATTAAAAGAGTATCTTATGGGTATTCATCATTTTATAATTTTAGGTTAAGAATTTTAATTGTATTTAGATTATTGGCGAATTATGATAAGAAAAATGACATTAAAAATAATCTTATGCAGCAGAATTCTGCTGCATAAGATTATCATTAATTTATTCCATCCCCAGGATTTGACTTAGAGCCGTTTTCTTGCATTTTAACTTTATCTTCTTCGATTTTTGATTTCGATTTTTTATTTAATTTTTTTAGAACAAAAAATGGGCAACCTAAATTACAAAATTCTAAAATATAATCTTCTAAGTTATTAATATTTTTTGGATTATTTGTATCCTTGCTTAAGATAAATCCGCTTAATCTTAGCTTATCATAGGCAATATCGCCCAAAATAAATTGTTTGTCATCAAGAATATTTACATATTTATCTATAAATAGCTCTTTCTCAAAAGCATCTTTATAGTTGAATAAAAGCTCAAATATTCCATGTTCAGTTTCAAATATTAAATTTTTATGAGCTATTTGCATTTTAATCTCCTTTTGAGAATGGTTTTTTTATAATATATAAAACTAAAAATATAGAACTATATATAAGTAGAACTATACTTGCAAAGTATTGAGTTCTATCTATCAATATATTTATTTTATCTACTTTAGATTTTTCATCGAATTTGATATCTTGAATAAATGTTTCTTTTATTTTTTCGGTATTTGATTTATTTTCGTTTGATAAATATTCAGAAAATACAGTACCTGAATTAGCAGATAAATAATTGTAGTTTTGGAAAAATAATATTTTTCCGTTCATTAAAAAATATTTTATATCTTTTTCTGAATGATTTTTAAAAAATAAGTCATAAATATCATTTTTTATAGTGATATTTTCATTATTTATATCATAAGTTCCAGCTTTCAAAGCTAACTTGTATTCATAATTATTAAACAAATATTTATTAACTTCTTCTAATGTTTCAAAAAATTTTTCTTTATTTTCGTCTATGTTTAATATAGTTATTATAAACTTTGTATTACCACTATACGTAACAGTAGTAGAGTACTTATCAAAATAATTAATTCCTAGAGTTCTCATTGTTTCTGATGGAATAAATTTTATATTATTTTCTACTTCTTCACCGGTAGATAGGGTAAATTTTGGCTCTTTAGTTATATCTGTTATTTCTGGATAATTTTTTATAGTAACTTCAGTTAAGTAGTTTATATTTTTAGCAGTAGTTTTATTATTATCACTAAGAGAAATATCATTTATTTCAGTATCTCTTAGTGTAAGTTTATCTAAAATGTTTTGAATAGTTGATTCTGTTATATTGAACTTTTTAAATGTAGAATTAATTAAATTATTTGATGGATTATTTTCTAATAAAAATATTAAATCTTTTACATTAATTGAATTTTCTATTTTTAAATCTTTTAGATAATTTTCGTTTTCTAATAATTCTATACTATCTTTAGTTGTTATATTTTTATTTTTTATATTTTCAGATATAACAAATGTAGCAATTTTAGATGCTATATTTTTATAGCTGTACTTTTCATTTTCTTTGTTCTTAGCTATTATTTTTCCAGTATTAAATTCAGAAATAATAAGGTTAGAATTTTCATTATTTTTTAGTATAATGCTTGAAGCATTGTTATCTATAAAATTATCATTAGCATATACATTATTTTCATTTATAAAAATAAGTAATAAAGCTAAAATTAAATATATTACTTTTTTTAATTTCATATAATTTGTCCTTTTTAATTTATATACATTTAAGTATATATCAAAATAAAAAAAATTTCCACTTTATTTATAGTAGATATTTAAAAATAAAGTACACTATTTTGAAATTATTAGTACAGATAAATTTTTAGTTTTGTTTTACTGATCTAAAATATGTGATTATTTTTTAAAATAATTAGTACAGAAAAACGTAAAAAATTCACAAAAAATTCACAAAATATACTAGAAGCGATATTACAATGATAATTCTATTTCCCGGCAATAATAGATATAGACAAAAAATATATAAAAAGGTAGAATATATATATTGGAATATTTTAGGAGGAATTTGTATGAAAAATATAATTTTAAGATACGATAGTTTAAAAGTTAAAAATAAACTAAATCAGCTAGTAGTTATAAAAAGAGACGGAAGAAGGGTTCCATTTGATAGTTTTAAAATTTATTCTGCATTAGAAAAAGCTATAACAGCAATAAATTCCTCTCTAGATTTATACAACATAGAAAAAATAGTTGATAATATATTGTTAGAAATAGCAAATAGATTTGACAAAGATATAAAAATATACGAGATACAAAATATTGTTGAGCACATATTAATTGAGTTGGGTGAAAAATCATTAGTTGAAGAGTATATATCTTATAGAGTTAATAGAGATGTTCAGAGAGATAGAAGTTTAGATATTAATTTTGCTATTGAAAAATTAGTTAATAGAGATGAAAGTTTAGTAAATGAAAATGCTAATAAAGATAGTTTAGTATTCAATACGCATAGAGATTTAACTAGTGGAGTAGTAGCGAAAGCAATAGGATTAAAAATGTTACCTGAGCACGTAGCGAACGCTCACCAAAAAGGTGATATTCATTATCATGACTTAGATTATTCTCCGTATCAACCTTTAACAAATTGTTGCTTGATTGATTTTAAAGAGATGTTAACTAAAGGATTTAAAATAGGTAATGCAGATGTAGAAAGTCCTAAAAGTATAACTACTGCTACGGCTCAAATGGCTCAAATAATAGCTAACGTTGCTTCTAGTCAATACGGAGGATGTAGCGCAGATAGAATAGATGAAGTTTTAGCACCTTTTGCAAAGTTAAATTATGAAAAAAATTTAAAACTTGCAAAAGAGTGGATAGAAGATGAAATAAAACAAGAAAAATTTGCTGAAGAAAAAACAAAAAAAGATATTTATGATGCAATGCAATCTTTAGAGTATGAAATAAATACTCTATACTCTTCACAAGGGCAAACCCCTTTTACATCTTTGGGATTTGGATTAGGAGAAGATTTTTTTGCTAGAGAAATACAAAAAGCAATACTTAAGGTTAGAATTAATGGTTTAGGAAAAGAAAAAAGAACTGCAATATTTCCAAAACTAATATTTGTTTTAAAAGATGGACTGAATTTAAGAAAAGAAGATCCTAATTACGATATAAAGCAATTGGCATTAGAATGTGCTACTAATAGAATGTATCCAGATGTTGTTATGTACGATACTTTAACTAAAATAACAGGAAGTTGTAAAACTCCTATGGGTTGTAGATCATTTTTGCCATCTTGGCAAGATGAAGATGGTAATTATGTAGAAAGCGGAAGAATGAATCTAGGAGTTGTAACATTAAACTTACCTAGAATAGCTTTAGAATCTAATGTAGATAAAGAAAGATTTTGGAATATTTTAGAAGAAAGACTATCTATATGTAAAGATGCTTTAGTATACAGAATAAAAAGATGTAGTGAGGCAAAACCTGAAAATGCGCCAATATTATATATGCATGGAGCATTTGGAAAAAGACTTTCTGCTGGAGATAGTGTAAACAAACTATTTAAAAATAAACGTGCCACACTATCCTTAGGATATATTGGTTTATACGAAGTTGCTTCTGTATTTTATGGCGGAGATTGGGAACATAACAAAGAAGCTAAAGATTTTACTATAGAAATAATGAGTAAGTTAAAACAAAGTGTGGATTCTTGGACAAATCAGTATGATTATTGGTTTAGTGTCTATGCAACACCAAGTGAATCGTTAACAGATAGATTTAATAAACTAGATAGAAAAAAATTTGGTGTATTACAAGATATAACAGATAAGGAATACTACACTAATTCATATCACTATGATGTAAGAAAAAAACCTACACCTTTTGAAAAAATAGATTTTGAAAAAGATTATCCATATTATTCTAGTGGAGGATTTATACATTATTGTGAATATCCGGTTTTAAAACAGAATCCAAAAGCTTTAGAGGCTGTATGGGATTTTGCTTACGATAAAATAGGATATTTGGGTACCAACACTCCTATAGATAAATGCTATAAATGTAATTATGAAGGAGATTTTGAACCTACTGATAAAGGTTTCAAATGCCCTAACTGTGAAAATACAGATCCAAATACGTGTGACGTAGTAAAAAGGACATGTGGGTATTTAGGCAATCCACAAGCAAGACCGATGATAAGAGGGAGACATAAAGAAATAGCAGCTAGAGTAAAACATATGAAATAAGAAAAAGATTGTGATATGTTAATTAACATTATCACAATCTTTTAACATAAAAATAATTGTTTAATTTAATCTAATTTAAAGTAAAGATTAAACTTTATTTTAATTAGTAGATTTAAAATAGTTAAAAATGAAATAAAATGGAGATGTATTATGAGATTATTATTAGCAGAAGATGAGAAGGATTTAGCAGAAGCACTAGAAGCGGTATTAAAACATAATAATTATTCTGTTGACACAGTAAGTAACGGTCAAGATGCCCTAGATTATTTAATGTTGGAAGATTATGATGGTGCGATTTTAGATGTTATGATGCCTCAAATGGATGGGATAACAGTAGTAAAAAAAATAAGAGAGTCTAAAAAAAATACGCCTATACTTATGCTTACTGCAAAATCTGAAATTGAAGATAGGGTAGAGGGTCTTGATAGTGGAGCAGATGATTATTTAACAAAACCATTTGCAACTAAAGAATTATTGGCAAGAGTTCGCTCAATGACAAGAAGACAGGCGACATTCACTAGTAATGAATTAGAGTTTGGTAATATAAAATTAAATAAATTAACATTTGAGTTGTCAACTCCAACAGATAGTTATAGATTATCTAACAAAGAGTTTCAAATTATGGAAATGTTAATGAGAAATCCTTGGAACGTAATACCTACTGAAAACTTTTTAGAAAGAATATGGGGTTATGATAGTGACTCAGAAATTAATGTAGTTTGGGTAAATATTTCTTATCTTAGAAGAAAATTAAAATCATTAGGTGCTAATGTTCAAATAAAAGCTACAAGAAATGTAGGATATACTTTGGAGGAAGTAAATGATTAAGTTACTTCAAAAAAGGTTTATTGCTATATCCATAGCTACATTAACATTTGTTGTTAGCGTTGTTTTTATGTTTATAAATTATTTGAATTATTATAATATAACTGTTAGAAATGAAGAAATTTTAAAAAAGATACAAAATGAACCTCTAATTATTGATCAATTAATTATAAATAATAAAGCAGGTGTCTTATCCTCTGATCAATATTTTTATAATGGTTTTGTTATATTTAAACTAGATAAGGAAAACAAAATAATTAATAGTTATAGTATAAATACGAGATTAGAGCCAGAAATAGCCAATAGATTAGTAATGGATTTAATAAAAAATCCTAATAAAGATAATGGATATATAGATAATTACAAGTATGGATATGTAAATCATCATAACAGTAGATATTTACTATTAATTGATGTTGATAAAGAATTTTTATTGTTTTATCAATTTGCTAAAAATAGTATTTTAGTAGGCTTAACTATAATAGTAGTAGCTTCGGTATTCTTTATTATACTTGCCAAAAAAGTAGTACACCCTATAGAAACTAACTATATGAAACAAAAGCAGTTTATTACTGATGCAAGTCATGAGTTAAAAACACCACTTACTATAATAAGTTCTAACGCAGATGTTTTAGAAATGGAAATTGGTAATTCAAAATGGTTATCTAATATACATAGTCAAATAGATAGATTAACTAATTTAATAAATAGTTTAGTTGCATTTAGTCGAGCAGAAGAAAAAGATTCTTTAGATAAATCTTTATTTTCTATGTCTGAACTTTTCGAATCTAGAGTAGAAGATTTTTCTGAGTTAGCAAATTTCAAAAATAAAAAAATTATATCTAATATACAAAAAGATATATTTTATAACGGCGATAGTCAGACTATAATGCAAGTTATAGATATTTTATTAGATAATGCAATTAAATATGCTGATGAAAATAGTGTTATAGAAGCTAATCTTAATAAAAATAAAAAAGATGTTTATTTAACGGTAACAAATAAATCTAAAGATATAGTAAAAGGGGACTTAAATGTTGTTTTTGATAGATTTTATCGACTAGATGAGTCTAGAAATAGTAAAATTAAAGGTTATGGAATAGGATTGGCTTTAGCCAAGTTAATAGTAGAAAAACATAAATCTTCAATAAAGGCTTTTTCTCCTGAAGATGGTGAATTTGTTATAGAGATTAAGTTTAGTTAGTAAAATATTTAAATTTAAAAAGACAAGATTTTGAAATTTTAAATCTTGTCTTTTTTATATTATTCTTCTTCTTGGAATTTTGCAGCTATTTCAGCCTCAAAATCTTCAGGTAAAGATTTTTGTTTAATTATAATTACATCGCATTTAGCGTATCTAACAATACCTTCTGATACCGACCCCATAAGCATACGTTTAAATCCAGTTAGACCAGAAGAACCACAAACAATTAAGTCTATATCTTTTTCATCTACTATATCTTCACTTAGTACAATTTTTGGGATACCTTGCTCAACAATACCATGAACATTGTCAAGTCCTTCATTTTTAGCTACTTCTACATAGCTTTCAACTAATTTTTTAGTTTTTTTGAAAAATGAGTTGAATATGTATGGGTCAGATAGTCCAGATGTTGCTATTGTAGCATCAATTATAGAAGCTACATATAAAGTAGAATTTTCATTTCTTTTTGCTATAGCTACAGCGTTTTTAAATGCCCACTCTGCCTGTTTAGAACCATCTACTGCCACTAATATTCTTGAATATTTATTTTCCATAAATTATCCCTCCAATTTTGCTTTAATATTTCTTTAATATTATTATAACACAGAAAAAGAAATATTAAAAGGGTTTCATTCCTTTTTCATTAGTTTTTATTAGTCATGTTTTACAAATCTATTTACTATAGCTAAACTAATAGATAAAACTAATATTGTGCTTCCCCAGATTAATACATTTATGGCTATATCATGATCTACAATAATAAGTCTTATAATAGCAGTTATTCCAATATATATAAAATATCTTAAAGGAAAGTGAAAATTATTTTTAAAGTATTTTATTATTAGTGCAATAAACTCGAAATATAAGAAGAAATATATTATTTTTTCAACTATGTTATAGTGCTCGTTATCGTTATGAAATGTCTGGATTGCAAGTTTTGCAATAGCCCATGCTTCGACAAAAAGTACGATACAAAGAAAAATAGCAACTATTATTAGTGCTATATTTTTTATTATTAGAAGATAATTAGCTATTTTTTCTAACATTTTTATCTCCTATTCTATAGTTATTATTCTTTTTCTAGTATGTACTTTATTATCAATTTCTATAGAATATATCACCTCATAAGTACCTTCTTTACTAGTATCAACATTAGAAGTAATTTCAACATTTTCTAAATAAGATTTTCCTGCCTTTCTAGCTATTATATTTTCTTTATTTGCTTCAAATTTTGAATTTAGCGGAATTGTTGTGTTTTCAGGTACAACAAAATAAAATGTTCTTTCTAATCTTCTTTGTAGTCTCTTTTGGTATTTTTCTTCATCTTCTGCTGACATTTTATCTCTAAGTTTTTCATCAATAAGTGGCATTAGTTCTACTTCTGTATCTGCAATACAAATCCTACTGTTTACTAGAGAGAAAGTTTGAGTTCTTCCTGGACCACAATAAGATTGACAACCTATTATAAATTCTGCGTTAGGAGCTTTCTTTTTTAATTTAGGTAGTAATGTTCTTAAATTAACTCCTAAACATTCATCGCATACTCTAAAAGTTACTTTTTCTTCTGTGATAACCCCTTTATTATTTTTTATTTCTGTCATTTTTTTACCTCGTTAATATTAAATTAATTTCATAATTATAACATAATTTTATTTTATTTTTAAAATTTTTTTTACTATTTGTCTAATAACAATTAGTGAAGTTAAATATATTAAAATATTAATTATGATTTTTATAACAAGTTCAAAGAAAAATTCTTCGGGAACCATTTTTATTAAGTTAGATTCTTTAGGATCAAGTAACCATAAATCGTTTGTAAAGATTATTTCGTGAAATTTTATCCAAAAGTAGTTGAAATTTTGGATTGCTATTATTGTTAATAATACTATTATTATAAAAAATATAATAAATACTTTACTGAATATTTTTATTGGTGTATATAGAAAATTATCTTTATCTATTATATATGTTATTACTAATGATATTAAAGTTAATATTATTAGTAATATAGCAAAGTAAATACTAAAATTGTATAACTTTTTGACATCTATCATGTGCAAAATATCTTTATTAGAGTACCAATTAGAATCTAGTTGAGTGTTTCCTCTAAGATACTCTAACAAGTTATTTGTATAAAAAATCAGTTTATTATAACTTATATCCAATTTTAGCGCTAGGTTATTTTTTGAATAGAAATTTTCAAAAAAATTAATATTCATAGCTGTTTTTAATATTATAAATATTATCCCTGATACTATTATTGCTATTATTTGTAAAGTTGCTAGTATATTTATAATTAATTTTTTCATATTATTACCTATATATTTTATTTAAAAATCACAAATCTTAAAGTTAAAGACTTGTGATTTTATTATAATTTACTTATTGTCTAAATCTTTTTTAGTAAAACTTAAAGGAAGTATTTCGTCAAAGAATTTGTATGTTTTATAGTTGTCTTCAGAATTACCAAGTATTAATTCTGCGTCTTCTGATGCAAATTCTGCTATTACTTGGCGACATACTCCACAAGGAGGGCAGTAATCTAGTAGATTTCTTTCAGGTCCGCCAACAACAGCTACTTTAGTAAATTCTCTTGTTCCTTCACTAACAGCCTTAAATATTGCTGTTCTTTCAGCACAGTTTGTAGGGCTGTAACTAGCATTTTCTACGTTACAACCACTGTAAATTTTACCATTTGAACCTAATACAGCAGCTCCTACGGTAAATTTAGAGTAGGGAACATATGAAAACTTAGTAGCTTCTATAGCTTTATTAATAAGTTCTTTTTCTATATTTTCTTTATTATTTACTTCTTTAACTATTTTTAAAATAGCGTGCCCTACACCAGAATTATCATTAGTATGCTCTGTTATGTATTCTGCTATTTTTTTTAGTTTGTTGTTTCCATTAGCCATAGCAACGCTATATTTTACTACTTCTAACATAGAGAAATCATTTAAATTATCACCTAGTGCCATAGTAGCTTCTAAAGATATATTTTTTTTATCAGCAAATTTTTTAAGGGCAATTCCTTTAGTTGCATTTTTATGCATAACTTCAACGTTATTTTCTCCAGAAGAAGTAACACTAAGTTCTTTATTCCCTTCTAAAAGTGAAGTTGCTTTTGCTAATTTATTTAAGTCGTTACTAATACCTATTATTTTTATAAGTGGATTGTTAGGCTCATTAATATATAAATCAACATTTTCTACTTCGACTAGATGACCTTTTGCTTGTCGTTCTTTAGATTCAGCTATTATATGCTCTTTATCAGCCTTTACACCATGACTTTCTATTAAGTCTACAAATGCTTGAATATCTGTTTCAATATTTTCTGTATAAACACAATTTTGAGTATAAAGCTGGTAACTTATACCTAATGATTTAAATACCTCCATTATATAATAAGAGTCTTTAGGTTTTAAATCAACAATATCTAGTATGTTTCCTTCTTTATCGTAAGTTATTCCACCATTAAAACATATAAGTTCTGATTCTAAATTTGCTTCTTGTAAAGGTTTTGCAGCTTCATAGTAAGCTCTACCTGTTGCGATAACAAACTCTATACCATTTTCTTTAGCATAATTTACTGCTTCTATATTTTTTTCTGAAATTTGGTGGGTGTTACTTAAAAAAGTACCGTCCATATCACTTGCAATTAGTTTTATCATAAAATTTATTTATTACTCCTTTTTAGAATACTTTATAATTATAACATAATTTATATTAAAATATAATAAAGTAAAGTTATTATAAAATAATATTATAGTAGAATATGTTAGTTTTATGGTTCATTTTCAAATATATAATTTTGTAATACAACAGAAAAATAGTCAATATATTATTAAAGAAATAAATTATAAATTTATCGTTGTAATATATTAAAATCATAAAACAAAATTCTGTAATAAATTAATTAATTGTGATAACATTATTAGGGAAAATTATACAAAATATATGAGTTTAGAAAGAAAGTGTTTTTATGAATATAAAAAAAATTATAAGAGATAAAAATTTATTTTCTATTTTTGAAGAAGCAACTATCGGTATAGAAAAAGAAGGACAAAGGGTTTTATTAGATGGTAGTGTAACAACTACAGATCATCCAAAAAATATAGGAAATAGACAGGGGCATCCTTACATACAAACAGATTTTGCAGAATCTCAAGTAGAATTAATAACACCACCAGGGGAGACAGAAAGAGAAGTTTATAGATATTTAAGTGCTATACATGAGGTGTTTTTAAGAAAAATGCCACAAAATGAATATATTTGGCCTATGAGTATGCCTGCTATTTTACCTAAGGAAGAATTAATAAGGGTAGCTCAATTTGATAATCCATCGGATGTAGAGTATAGAGAATATTTAGTAGATGTTTATGGTAAATATATTCAAATGGTTTCAGGTATTCATTACAATTTTGGTTTTAGTCAAAAATTTATAGATGAATTGATAGCAAGTACAAAATTAGATGAAGTTACAGTTCGTAATGAATTGTACATGAAATTAGCTAGGCAGTTTATAAGATATCAATGGATTTTAGTTTATCTTATGGGAAGTACACCCATAGCTCCTAATGAATATTTTTATAAATATCCTAAACCTAATTCACCAGTTAGAAGTTTAAGAACTAGTAAATATGGTTATGTTAATGATGATAGTATAAAAGTTTCATTTGATTCTGTAGAAGATTACGCTAGAGATGTTAGATATTATGTAGATAATAAGCAACTAATTGCTGAAAAAGAGTTTTATTCTAGTGTGAGGTTTAGAGGTTCTGATACAGTTCTTGACCTAGCCCAAAAAGGTATAAAATATTTAGAATTCAGACTTTTTGACATAAATCCTTTTGCTAAGTACGGTATAACAGAAGAAGATATAAGGTTTATTCATTTATTTGCTATGAATTTAGTATTACTAGATGAAGAAGATAAATTTACATCAATAAAAATAGGAAAAGATTATAGTGAAAAGACGGCATTAGCACATCCTTTAAGTTTACCTGAAAATATGGAAGAAGCTAAATGTGTTCTTAATTCTATTGTTGATATGTTAAAAGAAGGACATTTTGATAATAAGGATATCGAAATAGTACAAAGTAAAATAGATCAGTTATCTTCTCCTGAAAATACCATAGGAGGAAGGCTGTGGACTCTTTATGAAGAGAAGCAAGATATGGCTAAAATTGGAATGGAACTCGCTGTAAATTATAAAAATGATGCTTTAGAAAAATATTATAGCTTAACAGAATTTTCTAATATGGAGTTATCAACTCAAGCTTTAATAAGTGATGCTATATCTGAGGGAATAACAGTAGATATATTGGATGAACAAGCACAATTTTTAAAACTATCTTATAAAGGTCACATAGAATATGTAAAAAACGGTAATATGACTAATAGAGATAACTATATTTCTCATTTGATTATGGAAAACAAGGTTGTAACTAAAAAAGTTTTAGAAAAAGATGGTTTTAGAGTTCCTAAAGGTTATAAGTATCAAAGTATAGAGGCTGCACTTCGAGATTTTTCTAAAGTTAAGGATAAGGCTATAGTAGTAAAACCTAAAAGTACTAATTATGGCTTAGGTATTTCTATATTCTCTACCGGTATTAAAAATATAGAAGATTATAAAAAAGCAGTTACCATTGCATTAAAAGAAGATAAAGAAATTATAGTAGAAGAATTTATATTTGGAACGGAGTACAGATTTTTCGTATTAGATGGAGAAACTAAAGCTGTTTTATTAAGAGTACCTGCTCATGTTACTGGAGATGGACTTTCAACTATAGAGCAACTAGTTATTAAGAAAAATAATAGTCCTTTACGAGGAGATGGTTTATCTAGTCCTCTTAAGAAAATTAAAATAGGAGAAATAGAAGAACTACAGTTAAAAGAGCAAGGTTACACTAAAGAAACTATTTTAAAAGAAGGAGAAATAGCTTATTTAAGGGCAAATTCTAATATATCTACAGGGGGAGACTCTATAGATGTAACAGATGATGTTCATGATAGTTATAAGAAAATAGCAGTTGAAATAGCTAATTCAATGTTTGCTAAAGTATGTGGTGTAGATATAATAATTGAAAATATTAAAGATGAAGCAAATGATTCTAATTATGGAATTATAGAAGCTAATTTTAATCCTATGATGATGATGCACATATTCCCGTATAAAGGTAAATCAAGAAGATTAACAGAAGATGTCTTAAAAATGTTATTTCCAGAAAAATATAATTAATTAATTAAAATAGAGAAGTCTGAACTTACTTTAATGTCAGGCTTCTTTATTTTAATTAGCTATCCAGATAATAAAATATGGAAAAATTATTAATAATATGGTATTATTTACTATGATAAATTATACATTTAGGAGGAGAAATTTTGAGTAAAATAATAGTAGAAGGAGGAACTCGTTTAGAAGGAGAAGTTCAGATAGATGGTGCAAAAAATGCTGTTTTACCGATAGTAGCTTCTTCTTTACTTGCTACAGAAGGAGTAAGTAAATTTTATAATGTTCCGAATCTTTCAGACGTAAAAATAATAAGTGAACTTTTAGAATCTTTAGGGGTAAAAGTTTCTTATAATAAAGATGAAAAAACTCTAGAAGTAGATGCTACAGGAAAATTAAAAACAGAAGCGGATTTTGAATTTGTTAGTAAAATGAGAGCATCATTTTTAGTAATGGCTCCTCTTTTAGCAAGAGAAAAATCTACAAAAGTTTCTATGCCAGGAGGTTGTGCTATAGGTAGTAGACCTATAGAACAACATTTAAAAGGTTTTGAACTGCTTGGTGCAGAAATTATTCAAGATGCAGGTTATGTAGAAGCAAAAGCAGAAAACGGGTTGCAAGGAACAACAATATTTTTTGATTTTCCTAGTGTAGGGGCAACTCAAAATGTTTTAATGGCTAGTTGTTTATCTAAAGGTACAACTATATTAGAAAATGCAGCACAAGAACCCGAAATTAATGATATGATTAAATTTTTAAGAAAAATGGGTGCAAAAATTTCTGGAGAAAAGACTTCTAGATTAGTAATAGAAGGTGTTGAAAAATTAGTAGGGGCTGAACACACTATAATGCCTGATAGAGTAGAAGCGGCTACTTATATGGTAGCAGCTGCAGCTACAAAAGGGAATGTGTTAGTTAAAGGTGCTAGATATGAAGATAATATAGCGCTTGTAGCAAAAATGAGAGAAATGGGTATAACAGTAGAAATAGTTAGTGATAATGATATTAGAGTAACTAATGACAATGATTATCTAAAACCTATTGATGTAAAAACTCTACCTCATCCTGGTTTTTTAACAGATATGCAATCTATAATAATGGTACTTACTTTACTTGCTAAAGGTGTTAGTACAGTAACAGAGACAGTATTTGAAAATAGATTTATGCATGTTGAAGAATTAAAAAGAATGAATGCTAAAATACGAATAGAAGGTAGAAGTTCTATAATAGAAGGACCTAACACGCTTGAAGGTACGAGAGTAAAGGCTACAGATCTAAGAGCAGGAGCTGCTTTAATTATTGCAGGACTAATAGCTCATGGTAAGACTACAATAAGAAATATTTACCATATTGATAGAGGCTATGTAGATATTGAAAGTAAGTTTAACAATTTAGGCGCTAAAATAGAAAGAGTTGAAGAATAAAAATTAAAGGAGTTTTCATGAAAAAATCCAATAAACTATTTAATTTTTTAAAATTTTTATTAATACTATTTGCAACATTATATTTAGGTGTTATAATAGGATATAGTGTTATAGGCAATGGTGATTTGATAGATGCATTAGATTTATCTGCACTAAAACATATAATAGATATAATATTTAATTAAAGGGAGATATAAACAATGTCACAACAAAGAAGAGATTTATTTGAAGAAATTCAAGAAAAATTAGAAGATAAAAGGGTAAGAATCGTTTTTCCTGAAGGGAATGATATTAGAATACTTTTAGCGGCTGTAAGGCTTAGTGTAACAAGTTATGTAAAACCGATATTGATAGGGAAAGAAGAAGAAATAAAAGAATTAGCTCATTCTCAGTTTGTAAGAACATCAGGTTTAGAAATAATAGACCATTTAAACTATGAAGGAATAGACGAGATGATAGATGCTCTTGTTGAAAGAAGAGCAGGAAAAGTTACTAGAGAGCAAGCTGTAGAGCTTTTAAAAGATGTTAATTACTTTGGAACAATGTTAGTATATATGAAAAAAGTTGATGGATTAGTATCAGGAGCTGCACATTCAACAGGAGATACAGTAAGACCAGCACTTCAAATAATAAAAACAAAACCAGGAGTTAAGAGAACAAGTGGTGCGTTTATTATGAGTAGAAATGCAACAAGATTTATATTTGCTGACTGTGCTATAAATCCTACATTAGATGCTGAAGGTTTAGCAGAAGTTGCTGTTGAGAGTGCTAAAACAGCTAAAAGTTTTAACGTAAATCCTAGAGTAGCTATGTTAAGTTTCTCTACACTTGGTTCAGCAGTTACTGACGATAGTAAAAAAGTTGCAGAAGCAACTAGATTAGTAAGAGAAAAAGCACCAACTATAGTTGTAGAAGGTGAAATGCAATTTGATGCTGCATTTGTTCCAGGTGTTGCAAAAACAAAAGCTCCTAATTCAGAAATACAAGGAGACGCTACTGTATACGTATTTCCAAGTCTAGAAGCAGGAAACATAGGTTATAAAATAGCAGAAAGATTAGGTGGATTTGAGGCAATAGGTCCTATCTTACAAGGACTTAATGCACCAGTTAACGATTTATCTCGTGGATGTAATGAAATTGATGTAGTAAAATTAGCTTTAATTACAGCTATTCAATCAGTAAATAATAACTAGTTCTTTAATCTTGACAAATATCATATAATATAATAAACTTTATAAAGTTGATAAAAAAGAATATAACTTATCAAGAGTGAGTGAGGGACAAGGCCCTATGACCTCCAGCAACCTAGTTTTTACTAAGGTGCTAACCTGAGCAAAGATTTACTTTGAACGATGAGGACAAAAAAAACCTCGTTGTATTACGAGGTTTTTTTGTTAATTATATAATTAAAAAAGAGGAGTTTTTTATGGCAAAAACATATTTATTTACATCAGAATCAGTAACAGAAGGTCATCCAGATAAAATAGCAGATCAAATATCCGATGCAGTATTAGATGAAGTCTTAAAACAAGATCCTTATGGTCGTGTAGCTTGTGAAACAGCAGTAAATACAGGATTAGCAGTATTAATAGGTGAAATATCTACAACAGCTAATGTGGATTTTCAAAAAGTAGTAAGAGAAACTATTAATAAAATAGGTTACGATAATCCAAATAGTGGTTATTCTGGAGATGCAATATCAGTACTAGTAGCACTAGATAAACAATCATCAGATATAGCTATGGGAGTAGATAGTGCAGTAGAAACAAAAGGACAAGAAGACGGAGAAGTTGGAGCAGGGGATCAAGGATTAATGTTTGGTTTCGCTACTAATGAAACTAGTGACTATATGCCTTTACCTATATATTTAAGTCATAAATTATCTTATAGATTAGCAGAAGTTAGAAAAAATGGAACTTTACCATATTTAAGACCAGATGGGAAAGTTCAAGTTACAGTTGAATATGATCTTAATAATGTAGCTACTAGAATTGATACAGTAGTAGTATCAACTCAACATAGCGAAGAAATATCACAAGAACAAATACATAAAGATATAAAAGAGCATGTAATAATACCTTGTCTAGATGAAAAGTTATTAGATGAAAATACAAAATATTTTATAAACCCTACTGGTAGATTTGTTATAGGTGGACCTGTAGGAGATGCTGGTTTAACAGGAAGAAAAATTATAGTTGATACTTATGGGGGATATGCTCGTCATGGAGGAGGAGCATTTAGTGGTAAAGATGCTACTAAAGTAGATCGCTCAGCAGCATATATGGCAAGATATATAGCTAAAAACATTGTAGCTAGTGGAGTATGCGATAAAGTTGAGGTACAACTTGCTTATGCTATAGGTGTAGCTAATCCAGTATCAATATTTATAGATGCTTTTGGTACAGCTAAAGTTGATGAAGGAGATATAGTAAAAGTCATAAAAGAAAACTTTAGACTAACACCAAACGGTATAATTGAAACTTTAGAATTAAGACGCCCTATATTTAGTAAAACCGCTTCTTATGGTCATTTTGGAAGAAATGACGAAGACTTTACTTGGGAAAAGCTAGATAAAGTAGAAATATTTAAAAAATTGTTACAGTAGGTAGTATATGAATTTATATGAACAAATAGGTGAAGAAAAAATAGATTTATTAATAGATGTATTATATGATGATATTATCGCTAATGATGATAGGATAAACCTTTTATTCCATGATGGTTTTGAAAATGTAAAAAAAGAGCAAAAAGTTTTTTTTAGAATCTTTTTAGGTGCTCCTACTAATATAATGAAAATGCCAGATTTAAAAGAAAAACATATGAATTTTCCTATATCTAAAGAAGTAGCTCATTATTGGATAGAAGATTTTGAAAAAGCAATAGACAAAATAGAGTTAGATAGTTCTATTAAATATTTTTTAAATAAAAAGATAAAAATGTTAGGAATGCATATGATAAATACTGTGAAAACTAATTAGAGTTATATATAGATGGGTATGAATTTTAAAATTCATATCCATCTATTTTTATTTCAATTTGTGATAAAATAGTAGTATTATAAAATATTAGAAAGAGTGATTAAATGAATTATAAAAGTTTTGACGATTTATACAAGACTCAAACAACCAAAGAACTTACTTTAAAAGCTAAAGAATTTGGTATAACAAGATATTCTACACTAAATAAAAAAGAGTTAGTACTTGCAATCTTAGAAAAAGAAATGGAAAAAGATGGTAACTACTATTTATCTGGAGTACTAGATGATATTCATCCGGAGCAAGGTTTTGGTTTTTTAAGAACAGTAAACTACAATAAAGGAGAAGTTGACATTTATATATCTGCTTCTCAAATAAGGAGATTTGAGCTAAAAAAAGGAGACGAAGTTACTGGTAAAGTTAGAAAACCAAAAGAAAATGAAAAGTATTACGGTCTTTTACAAGTAGATTTTATTAATGGAGTTAATGCAGAAGAGATAAAATCTAGACCACACTTTCAGGCCTTAACACCAATTTATCCTAATGAAAAAATAAAATTAGAAACAATTAAAGAGAAATTATCTACTAGATTTATAGATTTAGTAGCGCCTATAGGATTTGGGCAAAGAGGACTTATTGTTGCTCCTCCTAAAGTAGGAAAAACGACTCTTTTAAAAGAAATAGCCAATTCTATTAGAAAAAATTATCCTGATAAGAAGTTGATAATATTATTGATAGATGAGCGTCCAGAAGAAGTTACTGATATGGAAAGATCAGTACAAGGAGCAGATGTAGTTAGCTCTACATTTGACGAGCGACCAGAAAATCATGTTAAGGTTGCAGAGTTAGTTATTGAACATGCTAAACGAAGAGTTGAGTTAGGGCAAGATGTTATAATTTTAATGGATAGTATAACAAGACTTGCTAGAGCATATAATATAGTTCTGCCAAGTAGTGGAAAAGTATTGTCTGGAGGAGTAGACCCTTATAGTTTAAACAAACCAAAAGCATTTTTTGGAGCAGCAAGAAATGTTGAAGGTGGAGGCAGTTTGACAATTATTGCTACAGCACTAGTTGATACAGGTTCTAGAATGGATGATTTAATTTTTGAAGAATTTAAAGGTACCGGAAATATGGAGTTAGTTTTATCTCCTGATTTAGCACAAAAACGAATTTTTCCAGCGATAGATTTTTCTAAAAGTTCAACTAGAAAAGAAGATTTACTTCTAAATAAAGAAGAATTAGCGGTCATTACTAATACTAGAATTAAGTTATCAGAGGTTAGTGAACCTACAATAGGAGTTCTTAACCACCTGAAAAAATATAATTCAAATAAAGAATATGTAGAAGAATTAATGAAATTTATAGATAAAAATTAAGGAGAATATTTATTGAGACTATTAGAAGAAATATTAGAATATAATAAGAAATTTGTTGAAAATAAAGACTATAAAGAATATCTTACAGAAGATAAATATCCTGCTAAAAAAGTAGTTATGGTTACTTGTATGGATACTAGATTAGTAGAGTTAGCTACAAAATCGTTAAATTTAAGTAGCGGAGATGTAAAAGTAATAAAAAATGCAGGGGCTATATTAAGTCACCCTTACGGATCTATTTTAAGAAGTTTAATAATAGCTGTTTATTTACTAAAAGCAGAAGAAATTATAGTTATGGGTCATTATGACTGTGGTATGCAAAATATAGATACAAATAGTTTAATAAAAGAAATGTGGAAAAGAGGAGTTTCGGATGAAACATTTAAAATATTAAAATACTCTGGTATCGATTTAAAAGAATGGTTACAAGGATTTGAGGATGTAAAAGATAGCGTAAAACACGATATTGATTTAATCGTTAATCATCCTTTAATTCCTAAAAATGTTTACGTTCATGGTTTAGTAATAGACCCAGATAATGGAAAAGTTGATTTAATTGAAAATGGATATGATAGACGATTAAACGATGCTAAATTAAATTTTTAAAAATAAAATAATTAATATTTAAGGAGAATAATAATGACTATAATAAATAATGATTTTAAAAATATAGTGTTAGAAAGACGATCAGTTAAAGAGTTCGATGCTAATTTAAAAATTTCTAGAGAAGAACTTACAGAAATTATTAACGAAACTGTAACAGCTCCATCTTCTTTAAATTTCCAACCTTGGAGATTTGTTGTTGTAGATACAGAAGAAGGTAAAAATAAATTAAGACCATTAGTTTCATTCAATCAAAGACAAAATGATACGTCATCAGCTATGATAGTTATATTAGGAGATAAAAATCCTCAAGAATATGCAGAAGAAATATATACAAAAGCAGTAGAAAAAGGGTATATGCCAAAAGAAGTTAAAGAGCAAATTCTTCCTAATTTTGTAGGTTTGTATGATAGTCTTACTGAGTCTCAAATGAATGATATTGTAAAAATTGATTCTAGTTTAGCAGCTATGCAGTTAATGCTTGTTGCTAGAGCACACGGATATGAAACAAATGCGATTGGTGGATTTGATCATAAGAATATTGTTGAAGCACTAGGGTTCGATAAAGAAAGATATGTACCAGTTATGATAGTAGCTATTGGAAAACCAGCAAAAGAAGGTAGAGAAACTTATAGATTACCTGCTGAAAAAATAACTACTTTTATATAAAAATATAATTATGAAAGCAGTAATTTTAGGTGCTACAGGAGCTGTAGGTAAAGAATTATTAAAAAATATTTTATTAGAGCCTAGATATAGTGAAATATATGTTTTAGGTAGGAAGTCTATTCTTAATATTTCGAATAAAGGTGATTTTATTCCTATTGTTATAGATTTTGAAAATATTAAATTTGATTTAGAAATTTTAAATAACGCTGATGTATATTGTGCATTAGGGACTACTATAAAAGTTGCTAAAACAAAAGAAAATCAATTTAAAGTAGATTATACTTATATTATAAATGTTGCTAAATTGTGTGAAAATAGAGTTAATAGTTTTAATATTGTATCTTCAATAGGGGCAAATTCTAATAGTAGTAATTTCTATCTTAATACAAAAGGCTTATTAGAAGAAAGTCTAAAAAAATTGAGAATAAATTATTTGAGAATATTTCAACCATCACTACTAATAGCTAAAAGAAATGATAATAGAATATTAGAAAGTTTTGGTATGAAAATTTTACCAGTATTATCAAATTTATTTTTTGGAAAGTTTATTAATTACAAACCTATAAAAGTAGAAAATTTAGCAAAAACAATGATTTATTATACTTTAAAAAATGATACTAAAATTTATTATACATATGAAGATTTTATAAAGGAGTAAAAATGAAATTTATAATAGAAGATGATGCAAAAAAATATATATCAAAAAAAAATATAAAAGAATTATCTATATCAGTAAAAGCATTTAGTTGTTGAGGCGGACCTCAAAATGTAGCTACTGTGACAGTAGGTAAACCCAAAAAATTAGATGAGTATAATCATTTCTCAACTGAAGAATTAGAAATATATGTGCATAAGAGTGTAAAATTAAAAGAAGAACATTTAACTATAGCTATGGAAGGATTTTTATTCTTAAAATCACTTACAGTACATGGTATATCTTTATTCTTTTAAAATAAAATAGTTTATAGACGAGGTAGATAAAAAATCATTATTAAGATTTTAAAATTAATATTAGTAATGTTTTGAATTTAGTTTAAACCTCGTCTATTTTTTTATAGAATTTAATTATATGTTTTGATATAATTTTAGTAGAGGTGAGTATATATGAATTATTATTCTACTAAAGATTTAACGGTATTATTAAAAAAATATGATTTTATGGCTATAAAATGCTATTATGATAATTTAGGAATACTTGTATCAGAAGTATACTGTAACGATAGTGATATTTTATTAATAGATTCTAAACCATCAAAAATAATTAATGTTATATGCGAATTATACAATAACGATGATTATGCGTATTGTAGCAAAAAAACGAAAAAAATTATTTTATGCGATAAAAAAATACCGATATTAGTAAACGATGAATACGGAAGTATTTGGCTACCTTTTGGAAGTACTAACAATGATAATGAAGGCAGTATTTGGTTAAATATGAATTTTATTTCATTAAATCCCCACAATGTTTTAATAGATAAAAAAAATAAATTTATAGAGCTAATTTTTCAAGATGGTCAAAAAATAAAATTGGATATAAATTATAAAAATTTTATGGCAAAATGGGGAGAAGGAGCAGCTTTAAAATACGAGATAGATAAAATAAGAAAAAGAATAACTACAAGTAATATTTATATTTAGGTGTTATTTTTATTAATATTACTATAAAATTAATTATATTGTAAAAATACTATTCAATGAGAATTTTAATATTTGTTTTAAAAATAAGATGGCATTATTGTGATGACCCCAATTAATTGGATATAAAAATTAAATATTAGTATTGGGCATATTTCTGAATTCAACAGGAGTATGTCTTTTTAATTTTAAACAACGAGAAAAAGTACGGTTTTAACGTTTTAAAAAAATATGCTGACTAGCATATAGAAATAAAAATACATCGATTAACGAATTATTTGTTGATAAAAACTAATATATATGTTAAAATAACGAATATAAAACCACAAGGAGGTAATTATGAATACTATAAAAAAAGCTTTTAAAGGCTCAGCATTTCACACAAAAGAATATGGCAAACTAGAGTTTTTAGAAGATGTACTTATAAAAGTTGATTCAAATGGAATTATAAGTGAAATAGTAAATAAAGATAATAAAAATTATGAAGAAGAATTAATTTATGCAAAAAATAATTATGAATTTGTAGAATTATCTGATGGAGAATATTTTTTACCAGGTTTTGTAGATCTTCATGTTCATGCTCCTCAATGGCCACAAGCAGGAATGGCATTAGATGAACCATTAAATGTTTGGTTAGATGAATGTACATTTCCATTAGAAGCAAAGTATTCTGATATTAATTTTGCTAGAGAAGTTTATACAGATTTAGTTACGCAATATTTAGCTCGAGGAACTACAACAGCAATGTATTTTGCAACTATTCATAATGAAGCTAGTCTAGAATTAGCAAAAATTTGTGCTAAATTAGGACAACGAGGCTTAGTAGGAAAAGTAGTAATGGATGATCCTGTTATGAATCCTGATTTTTATAGAGATAAATCTACTTCTGAAGCACTTGATAATACAGAAAAATTTATTTTAGATGTAAAAAAAGTAGCAGAAAATTGTATTCAAGGAGTTTATCCAGTAATTACTCCACGATTTGTTCCTAGTTGCACAGATGAAGCCCTACTTGGCTTAGGAAAGCTAGCTAAAAAATATAATACTTATGTACAATCACATTGTAGTGAAGGACAATGGGAGCATGACTTTGTAAAAGAAAGATTCGGTAAACGTGATACAGAAGTTCTTGAAAAATTTGGACTTCTAGGGAAAAAATCAGTTATGGCACATTGTAATTTTCTTAATGAAGAAGATGGAGAAATATTTGCGAAAACAGGAACTGCTGTGGGGCATTGTCCTATTTCAAACTCTTACTTTGCTAATGCAGTATTACCAGTAAAAAGACTTAAATCTCAAGGTGTTGATATTGGTTTAGGAACTGACATTTCAGGAGGTTTTTCTCCTAGTTTATATGAGAATATAAGACATGCAGTTATGGTATCTCGTATGTTAGAAGATGGAGTAGATGCTAAAAAATGTAGTTGTGAAAGAGGTGTTTCTAATTCACGTATATCAGTAATTGAAGCATTTTATTTAGCAACTACAGGAGGAGGAGAATCACTACAATTACCTTTAGGTAAGATTGAAAAAGGGTATATATGTGATTTGCAGGTAATTGATACAAAAGCTAAAAATAATATTTTATCTGACTTTGGTGTATTTCCTAAAAAAGAGCATCTATTACAAAAGATTATTTATTTAGCAACAGTAGAAAATATAAAAGAAGTTTACGTACAAGGTAATTTAGTTCATAAAAAATAAAAGGGGGCAATTATGAGTAATAGAAGAAAAAATAATTTAACAATTGGAGTTAACGATAATATACCATTTTCACAAGCATCAATTTTAGGTTTACAGCATGTTTTAGCTATGGATATTTACGTACCACCATTTATTATTGCAACAGCGTTAGCTATGACTGCAGGAGATGCTACTGGACTTATTCAATCAACATTTTTAGCAGCAGGGTTAGCATCACTTATTCAAGTATTGTTTTATTTAAAACTTCCTGTTTGTCAAGGTCCTTCATTTGTACCAATTGGAGCAATTATAGGAATATATATCGGCTCAAATGGAATGGGTAGTGTTTTAGGGGCTAGTATTATTGGCGCTTTACTAGTTATTTTACTAGGTTTTTCAGGTATATATAAATATATAGTTCGAAACTATATTCCTTCTATAGTAAGTGGAACAATAATAATGATTGTAGGTTTAACTTTGTTACCCGCAGCATTTAATAGTAATATTTATGTTGCCAGTGAAACTCTATCAATTAATCAAAATATTACATTAGCATTGATAACAGCCACTACTTTAGTTTTATTCTCTACGATAGGAACATATTTTAAAAAATATAGTAGATTGTTACAAATTAGTTCTGTAATTTTAGCATTAGGTGCAGGAACATTTTCTGCTTATTTGATGGGAGGATTTAGTACAAAAGCTATATCAGAAGCAAGTTTCTTCAGTTTTCCTAAATTTGCTTTTATAAATTATGATATTAGTTTTAATGGAGCAGCTATTTTAACTATGATTGTTATTTATATGGTTTTATTAGCAGAAACTACAGGTACGTGGTATGCAGTTAGTTCGGTAATAAATGAACCTTTGACAGATACTCAAGTTAATAAAGGAGTTATAGGTGAAGGTGTTGGTTGTTTAGTTTCTGCGCTAGTAGGATCAACTCCAGTAACAGGATATTCAACAAATGCAGGTATTATTTCTATAACAGGTATTGCGAGTAAAAAAGTTTTTATTTTTGCATCTGGTTGGTTTATATTACTTTCATTTTTAGGAAAATTAGCAGCAATTATTAATTCTATCCCATCGGCAGTAATAGGAGGAGTTTTTGCTGTAGTTTGTATGATAATAATGCTTAATGGTTTTAGAGTAGTAAAAAATGCAGAATTTAATGAAAGAGAATTATATATCATAGGATTACCACTAATTTTTGCTATAGGATTATTATTTATACCTAAAGAAGTTGTAGAATCGACTCCTCATATGGTACAATATTTACTTGGTTCACCGATAGCAATAGGAGCAATTGTAGCTATTATAATGAATAAAATAATACCTGAGCCAAAGAAATAATAGTTAATAGATAATTAAACAAACAAAAAATCTTATGCAACTTCATTTTGTTGCATAAGATTTTATTTTATAGCATTGATTTGAATTGGATGTTAGGCTCTTGCTCGAAGCAATCATCAAATCCACGTGGGTGGTGATATTCAATTAAATCTTTATCTTGTGGATAAACATATTTTCCACCAACTTCCCAAATAAATGGATGGAATTTATATTGTAATCTATCTTTTCTCATTCTCCATAAATCAATTATCTCTTGAGTACTTGCCATAAAGTTAGTCCATATATCATGATGAACAGGAATTATAACATTAGTTCTTAGACATTCAGCCATTCTAAGAAGATCTATAGAAGTCATTTTATCTGCTATACCTACAGGATTTTCTCCGTAATTATTAAGTGCTACATCTATATCGAACTCTTTACCGTGTTTAGCAAATTGAATAGAATAGTGAGAGTCAGCACCGTGATAAATATTTCCACCAGGAGTTTTAAATACGTAGTTTACTGCTTTTCTTCCCATTTCTTCATCAGATGGGCAAAGACCAGCTAATTCTCCACCTTGAGCCTCAGCTCCTTCTACAGGAAGAGTAACTAAACATGTTCTATCGAATGAGTCTAGAGCATGTATTTCTACATCTTTTATTTTAACTACATCTCCAGGTTTAACAGTGATAAGTCTTTCTTCAGGTACTCCCCATTTTTTCCATAGTTCAGTACAATGCCAAGGACCTACAAATTTAACGTGATCAAGATTAGGATTATTTACTATAGCAGCAGCTACATTTACATCTATATGGTCACTATGGTAGTGAGATGCAAGAATAAAATCAACTTCATTAATAGCGAATGGGTCTAACACCATAGGTTGTGCACGTAAGTTAGGTTGAAGTTTTCTAACTCCAGCCATGTTAGCCATTTGGTGTCCTCTAACCATGTCTTTAACTTTTTTAGTACTTTTACCACGGCTACACCATAAATCCATACAAATATTTGCACCACCAGGAGTTTTAATCCAAACTCCTACACATCCTAGCCACCACATAGCAAAGTTACCTTCAGGAACTACTTCACTTTCTATTTCTTCGTTAAGCCAAGTTCCCCATTCTGGAAATGTGCTAAGAATCCAAGATTCTCTAGTTATCTCATTTACTTTTGACATATAATTGTCCTCCATTTTTATATTAATTTACATCGTTTGTTAACTTAAGTATATTTCATAAGAACTTTTAAAAAAAGTCCAATTATTGTACAAAGTATTGTACACATTTTGAAAAAATAATTTTTTAATTTTTTCTACTATATAATGATATTTTTTGATAATATACAAATGTTATTAAATAAAAATTGTACATATATCTGTTACTTAATTGGTATTTTTTTATTTTTAAACTTAATATAAAATAAAATATGTAATCGAAACATTCATTTTTTAAAATTAAATTAAGGAGGATGTAATACATGGATGTATTATTAAAAGTATTAAGCTGGTTTGTAACTAATATACTTACTAAACCAGAATTCTTTATAGGTATAATAGTATTTGTAGGTTATATGCTATTAAAAAAACCTATTTATGATAGCTTTGCAGGGTTTTTAAAAGCTACTGTTGGTTTTATGATTCTTTCTGTAGGGGCTGGAGGTCTTGTAACGACATTTAGACCTATACTTGCAGCACTTAAAGTTAAATTTGAAATAGATGCAGCAGTTATTGACCCTTATTTCGGATTAGCAGCTGTAAACTCTGCATTAAAAGGAATAGGACAATCTGCTTCAAATACAATGATAGCTTTATGTATAGGTTTTGCAGTTAACATAACATTAATTATATTTAGAAAAGTTACTAAAGTAAGGTCTCTATTTATTACAGGACATGTTATGTTACAACAAGCTACAACTGTTACATGGATTATGTTTTCAGTATTTCCTGAACTTAGAAATACAACAGGAACAGTTTTAGTAGGGTTACTTGTAGGACTTTATTGGGGAGCAGGTTCTAATTTAACAGTTGAACCAACACAAAGATTAACTAACAATTCAGGATTTGCTATTGGTCATCAGCAAATGTTTTCAATCTGGGTTGCAGATAAAATAGCTGCTAAAGTAGGAAATCCTAATAAGAGAGTAGCTGATATTAAATTACCAAAAGCATTATCAATATTCCATGATAACGTTGTAGCTACAGGTACTTTAATGCTATTCTTTTTCGGAGCGATATTACTTTTCTTAGGGCCAGATTTAATGTCAGATCCAAAATTAGTAGAACTAACAGGTGATAAAGCAGTAGCGGGAGTTTTATTTGATAAAAAAGTATGGTATGGAACTTATATTTTATCAACATCATTAAAATTCTCTGTATATCTTGCAATATTAATGATGGGGGTAAGAATGTTCGTTACAGAACTTACTCAAGCTTTCCAAGGTATATCAAGCAGATTATTACCTGGATCATTACCAGCTGTAGACTGTGCAGCATCATACAACTTTGCACATCCAAATGCTATTTTATTCGGATTTGCAACAGGGTTAGTAGCTCAGTTAACAATGATTACTCTATTAGTAGTATTTAAGTCACCTATACTTATAATTACAGGATTCGTTCCGGTATTCTTTGATAATGCTACTCTTGCAGTTTATGCAGATAAACGAGGAGGAGTTAAAGCAGCAGTTATAGTTACTGCAATTTGTGGAGTTCTTCAAGTACTAGGTGGAGCAGCAGCAGTAGGATTATTCCAATTAGCAGGTGGATGGCACGGAAATATAGACTTTGCAACAGCTTGGCCATTCTTTGGATTCATAATGAAAAATATAGGATATGTGGGAATTGCTTTAGTAGCAATAATATTAATAGTAATACCACAATTACAATATGCTAGAGCAAAAGATAAAGAAGCATATTTTAGAGCAGAAGGAAATAACTAATAAGTTTGTAAAAAATTATATAAATTGTATACATTTGGGAGGAAAAAAATTATGTTAAAAGTATTAGCAGCGTGTGGAAATGGAATGGGTTCTAGTATGGTAATAAAAATGAAAATAGAAAATGCATTACGTAAACTAGAAGTAAATGGATTCCAAGTAGATTTTTGTAGTGTGGGGGAAGCGAAGGGAGTAGCTGGTAGCTATGATATAGTAGTAGCTTCTCAACACTTAATACATGAAGTAGAAGGAAGAACACAAGGAAAATTAGTTGGATTAGACAATCTAATGGACGATAATGAAATTACTGAAAAATTAAAAGCAGTACTTTAATATACAAGAGGAGGTTATGGGGGGGAACTCCATAACCTTTTAAATTAGAAAAATAGGAGAAAATTATGACACTAAAAGAATCTTTAATCAAAAATAATTCTGTTAAGTTAGGGCTATCTGCAAATACTTGGCAAGAGGCGGTTAAATTAGCAGTAAATCCACTTATAGAAAGTGGAGCAGTAGAAGAAAGATATTATGATGCTATTCTTAGAATTACAGAAGAGTTTGGACCTTACTATTTACTTATGCCTGGAATGGCTATGCCACACGCAAGACCAGAAGACGGGGTAAAAGAAGACGCATTTAGTTTGATAACACTACAAGAACCAGTAACTTTTTCAGATGGTAAACCTGCATCAGTATTAATAGCTTTAGCGGCAACTTCATCAGAAATTCATGCTTCTGTAGCTATACCACAAATTATAGCACTTTTAGAATTAGAAAATTCTATAGATAGAATGATCGCAGCTAAATCAGAAGAAGAAATATATTCAATGATAGATGAAACAAAAGATAGTCCTTATTTACAAGGATTTGCGAATTAATAATAGAAGGAGAAAATAAAATGACAATACCAAAATTACAAGTAGCATTAGATAACAATACTATAGAAAGTGCATTAGAATCAATAAAAGCATGTGGAGATGTTGTTGATGTAATAGAAGCAGGAACAATACTTTGTCTTGCAGATGGAATGAAAGCTGTTAAATGTTTAAGAGCTTTATATCCTGACAAAGAATTAATAGCTGATACAAAATGTGCAGATGCAGGCGGAACGGTTGCTAAAAATTGTAAAGAAGCAGGAGCAGATATAATGACAGTTATATGCTGTGCAACTATACCTACAATGAAAGCAGCTCAAAAAGAAATTGGAACATTACAAGTAGAACTTTATGGAAACTGGACATTTGAAGAAGCAGAGCAATGGTTAGCAGCAGGAATAGATCAGGCAATATATCATCAAAGTAGAGACGCTCTTTTAAGTGGAGAAACTTGGGGAGAAAATGATTTAAACAAAGTTAAAAAACTTATAGATATGGGATTCAAAGTATCTGTTACAGGTGGATTGTCTAAAGAAACACTAGAGTTGTTTAGAGGGCTGGATGTATATACATTTATTACAGGAAGAGGTATAACAGCTGCAGAAGATCAAAGACAAGCTGCAATAGATTTCAAAGCAGAAATTGAAAGAATTTGGGGGTAATATTATGAAAAGACCAATAGGTATATATGAAAAAGCTACACCTAAAAATATAACTTGGCTTGAAAGGTTAAATTTTGCTAAAAAATTAGGATTCGACTTTGTAGAGATGAGTATAGATGAGCAAGATTTTCGATTAGCAAGATTGGATTGGTCTAAAGAAGAAAGATTAGATATAGTAAAAGCTATATACGAAACAGGAGTACAAATACCATCTATTTGTTTTAGTGGGCACAGAAGATTTCCTTTAGGATCAAATGATCCAGAAATAGAAAATAAATCATTAGAATTAATGGAAAAATGTATAGAACTGGCTAGTGATTTAGGAGTTAGAACTATTCAATTAGCAGGATATGATGTTTATTACGAAGAAAAAAGTCCTGAAACGAGAGCTAGATTTATAAAAAATTTAAAAAAATCTTTAGCTATGGCTGCCAAAAAACAAGTAACACTAGCTATAGAAATAATGGATGATCCATTTATAAACAGTATAGAAAAGCACTTAGCTATATCTAAATTAGTAGATAGTCCGTGGCTTATGGTTTATCCAGATTTAGGAAATTTAAGTGCTTGGCACAACGACATACAATCAGAGTTTATACTAGGTAAAAATCATGTTAGTGCTATACATTTAAAAGATACATATCCAGTAACACATGAAAGTAAAGGGCAGTTCAGAGATGTACCTTTTGGTGAAGGATGTGTAGATTTTGATAAATGTTTTGAGATACTTAAGTCTATTGATTATAATGGACCATTTTTAATAGAAATGTGGTCAGAAAATAGCGATAATCCAGAAAAAGAAATTGAAGTAGCTAAACAATATCTATTACCAAAACTTGAAAAAGCGGGGTTAATATAATGTTAGAAGATTTAAGAAAAAGAGTTTATGAAACTAATATGGACCTACAGAGAAAAGAATTAGTAAAATTCACTTGGGGAAATGTTAGTGGAATAGATAGAGAAAAAGGTCTTGTTGTGATAAAACCTTCTGGGGTAAAATATGAAGAATTATCACCAGAAAACATGGTTATAGTTGATTTAGAAGGTAATATAGTAGAAGGTGATTTGAATCCATCAAGTGATTTAAAAACACATTTAGAATTATATAAAGAATTTGATAACATAGGTGGAGTTGTGCACACACATTCTGAAGAAGCTGTAGCGTGGGCACAAGCAGGAAGAGATATAATTTCTTATGGAACAACACATGCAGATTATTTCTATGGGGATATTCCTTGTGCTAGAAGTTTAACTGAAGAAGAAGTTAATAGTAATTATGAAAAAGAAACAGGAACAGTAATTATAGAAACATTCAAAGAAAGAAATATAAATCCTGATTATGTTCCTGGTATTGTAGTTAGAAATCATGGTCCATTTACATGGGGGAAAACTCCGGAAGAAGCTGTTTATCATGCTGTTGTGTTAGAAGAGGTTGCTAAAATGGCAAGAAAAACAGAACAAATAAATAGAGATGTTAAAAGAGTAGATCAATATTTATTGGAAAAACATTTTATGAGAAAACACGGAGCAAATGCTTATTACGGACAGAAAAAGAAATAGTTTACAAAATGAGTTTATAGTGCTAGAATTAATGTAAATAAAAAAGAGCTTATCGGCTCTTTTTTTGTGATAATAAGGATATATAATTATGCTAATTGATAAAAAACTTTATGACTTAATAGAATATTTTATAGAGCTAAAAGATTCAGTTACTGTAACTAAAATTGCTAAAGAATTGGATCAAAATAGAAGAGTAATATATTATAATTTGGAAAAAATAAATTTTGAAATTGAGAAAGATAGATTATGTGATAAGATTCAAAATGCTAGTAAATTGGGTATCAGTATTGATAATAAACAAAAGGATTATTTAAGGGGACTAATATCTAACTATGAAAATAACAATTATTTTCTAAGTGTAGAAGAAAGGCAATTATTTATTTCGATACTAATATGTACATATCCTGATAAAGTAATAATTGAATTACTTATGGAAATGTGTAGTGTTAGTAGAAATACTATAGTAAATGATCTAAAAGATATAAAAAATAATATTGAAAAAACGGATTTTAATTTATCATTGTCTGTTAATAAAAAAAGTGGTTATTTTATTAATGGAGATGAACTAGTAAAAATACAATATCTATATAGTTTATTAAATGAATTATATAGTTATAAAAACGAAAAATTGAAATATAAAATAAATTCAGCGTTATATAAAAATAATATAATGTTTGGAACATCTTTTTATATAACATTATCTTCATTAATAGAAAATAATTTATATATAATTGGAAAAGAAATAACGTTTATAGAAAAAAAGAAATTTATTTTCACATTCCCTTATTTAGTAATGTCTTATAAAAAGTCTATTAATGGTATAAACCTAGATAATCATAATATAATAAAAGAAAGATTAGAATACAAATTTATTGATAAAATATTATTTGAATTAAATAATATTTATGATTTAGAGTTTAGCGAAGAAGAACAAATAATATTAGCTACTATAGTTTTATGTCTAAAAAAAGATTCGGATATTCATAATAGTAGTAGTGATTATGAGGACTTAAGAGAAAATTTAAGTACTTTTGTAGATATATTTGAAAAAAATTCAGCAGTATATTTTGAAAGTAAAAACAAATTAATAGATAGGTTAATTACACATTTTAAAACATTACTGTTTAGAAAAAAATATAATATAGTTACTAATAATAGTTTAACTGATACAATTATAAATAAATATAAAGATGTATACTTGATAACAAAGCAAAGTATAAAATATTTAGAAAGTATGTATTCTTTAAAATTTACTAATTCAGAAATATCATATATAAGTTTACATTTTGGAGCAGAACTTTTAAATAGTAAACAAAAAATAAATACAATCAAAAAAGCTTTAATAGTTACATCTGAGCAGTATTCTATAAGAAAACTATTGGTTAGTCAATGTAAGTATTACTTAACTAATTGTAATATAGTAGGAGTTACTAATGAAGAAGATTATAATAACTATACAGATATAGATTTTATAATTACTACTAATCCCATTGATAGTAAAGTTCCTAATGTATTAGTTTCTCCGTTAATAACTACAGATGATATAAATAAAATAATAAAATTCACACAAAATATGAATTATAATTATTTAAATACAGAATTGCAAGAAAGTATAATTAATGTTTTAAAAGAATATTTATCAGATGACACTTTAAAAGAAGTTAATGAAAAAATAAAAAAATTAGTACAGTAGGGTTTATTACCTTACTGTACTAATTTTTTTATTTTGTTTTTCTTCTAACTAAGTATGAAAAAGTTACTATAGCCATAATTATTAATCCTAATAAAGATGAATTAGTTGTTATTCCTGTAGCAGGAAGAGTTTTACTTGATTTTTCTTTGCTATTTTCTTTATGGTCTTTAACAATTTCTAGGTTTTGTTTATCTTTTGATGTATCTACTAGTTCAACACCTTTAATATTATTGTTTTTATTATTGTCCTTTATAATATTATATTTAGTTTTTTCGTGAGTAACACCTTTTCCATTGTTAAAGTGAACTTCAGGTTTTTCGTGAGTAACTCCTGTACCTTTGCTTACTTTATTTTCTTCTTGTTTTTTATCAAAAGATATCTGAACTATAAGTGGATCGTGATCAGATGCTCTACCATCTTCTTCCATGAATGATGAATTTACATGAATAGCATCAAATTTTACATTTTTTAGCATATTATTAGAAACAAGAATGTTATCTAAACTTTGGTTATTACCTCTATAGAAATAAGAGTATCTATCAGATTTTTCGTGAAGCGACATAAGGTTAGTTATATTACCATCTTTTTCTAACTCTCTTATTGTTTTTGAAAATTCAAAGTCGTTAAAATCCCCAGTTAAAACAAATTTCAAATTAGGATCTTGTTTAAGTCCTTCATTAACAAAATTTCTAATTTCTGCTACTTGTTTAATTCTAGATAGTTGAGATGATTCTGTAGCAGGTTGAGTTGCACCATAAAGAGGCAAATCGCCACGTTTAGAACTTAAATGATTATTTATTACTATAACTTTTTCACCGTTAAATTCAAATTGAGCAGCTAAAGATTTTCTAGTACTTTTGAAAGCAGGGCTACTAGGATTAATTCTTGAAGGATTTTTTAATAATTCTCCATTAGAGAAAGTAGCAGCTTCTAAAGCCTCACCTACTTCTTTTTCAGATAATTTAACTCTTTCAGGATTGTATAAGTATGCTACCCTTATATTTCCACCAGGAGCTCCCCCATCTTCGTTATCATTAGGAGCTATTTCTACATATTTATAAGTAGGTCCACCTAACTCTTTTATTTTATTAGCTAATCTATTACCACTTTCTACCCCACTTGTAGTACCGTCATTAACAGTACCATTATTATCTTGTACTTCAATTAGAGATATAATATCGGGTGTATTTATTTGATTTATAAATGATTCTGCTATTTTAGTTACTTTACTATCTGGAGTTTCTTTAGTTGAGTTATTTGCAGAAAAGTTTTCTATATTATATGAAGCTATTGTAAGTTTATTTTCATCAAATATAATGCTAGAAGATTCTCTTTCTAGATTACCATCTATTTTTTTAGGTAATTTAGAACCAGTAGCATCTACTTTATATTCGCTATAATCATAAGTTACATTACCTATAACATTTCCGTCAAATCTATCTTTAGCTTTAGCCCTATATTTTTTATTTCCTACAATAATAGGTATTATTTCAGTATTGTTAAATCCTTCTTGTAAAGAAATCCCTCCTGCATTATTTCTTTCTAGTCCTTCGTAGTTATAAGGTAGTGTATAAACATATCCGTATTTTTGTGGTCCTAGTATCGTCGGTTTTTCAACAACAACTCTCATACCCTCTATACTTTCCCAAAAATCTATTGCGTCTTCATTTGGTTGGTATGTAGTAAGGTTATCGTTGTCTATATTTTTTTTAGGAATGTTATTACCTAAAATTAGAGGAGTAGGTAATTCAGCTGTAGATGTCTTTACTACACCATTTTCAACAGCTTCTATTTGAGTTATAGTTAAATCTGTTTTAAATTTTTCAGCATACCCTTGACCATAGTTTTCTTTAACTATACCTTTGATAGAAACTACATCTCCTACTTTAACTTTTTCTTTACTAATAACATATACAGCATCAGAAGTATTAGGATTATTATCTGGGTTTAAATCTTGGACATAGAATCCTTTATTTCCATCTTTTTTAGTTACGATAACATTTTCTACAGTGATTTTTTGATTTTCTTTTGGAGATTTATGAGATTCACCTTGAATTTCTCCGATATTATTAACTTTGTTTATATTTTCCTCATTATTATTTGTTTCGTTGTTAACTTCTGTTTCTGGTTTTTCATTAGAATTAATTGCTGATATGTCAGATGAAACTGTAGGTTTTAATTGATATTTACCTTTGAATTTAGTTACAAATCCTGTTATTTTTACTTTATCACCTAATGAATTAAGAGTAGGAGATAATGTATCATAATTTCCTAAAGCTCTATTATCAACAAATACTTCTATACTTCTTCCTGTATCATCTGTTACATTAAATACAGTATTCTTATATTTCCCTTGAGATTTTATATTTGAAATTTTTAAATTTTCTACAGTTACTTCTTTATCTAGTAGTGAATCGTTTATGTTGCTTATTGTAACTTTGTTTTCTAATAAATTTTGATTTTCGCTTATTACTTTGAAGCTTGATAGTTTAGTTAACTGTAAATTTTCATTATATTCAGATACTTTTGCAGTAAAAGAGACTTTATCTCCTTTTTTTGCATCAGAATTAATTTCATTTTTCCCAGGATATACGTAGATACCTTGATTATTTTCTAACAGTAAATAGAAACCTTGCCCTCCAAATTTTCCTATTTCAGAAGCTATTGTTCCTGTAACATTAACAATTTTCCCAATGCTCATATTAGATTTATCTAGAGAGTTTTCTTCTGCTTTCGCTATTAATTTATAGTCTTGATTTATTTGAGGTATCATAAAACTACTAGCTATTAAGCTTGCAGATAAAATAGATAAAAGTTTTTTGTTTTTCATTTATTATATCTCCTTAATAAAAAGTTTGTACATTACAATTTTAACATATAAAATATTTTTTTCAACCACTTCCATAAATTAATTGTGCGTAAATTAAATGTTTATTTTTGTTATTTTAGATTTTTTTTGTTTTAATGTACGTTTTTGTTTTATGTTACGTATTTGTATAATTATTTTGTAAAAAATATAATAAATGTGTTATAATAACAATTACGTAATTAAAATTATAATAATGTTTAGAGAGGATAAATTAATGACTGAAGAAAATGTTAATTTAACTATAGAAGAATTAAATGATCAAATGTTAGTTCGTCGTGAAAAGATGGATAGTATAAGAGAAAAAGGAATAGATCCATTTGGAACAAAGTTTGTACGTAGTCATTTAACTAATGAAATAATTGAACAGTATGATATTTTTTCTAAAGAAGAATTAGAAGAAAAAAATATAGAAGTAACTATTGCTGGAAGAATTATGACAAAACGTGGAAAAGGAAAAGCAGGTTTTGCTCATTTACAAGATTTAGGTGGACAATTACAAATATACGTGCGTGAAGATAGAGTAGGAGAAAATTATGAGTTTTTCAAAACTCTTGATTTAGGTGATATAGTAGGAGTTACAGGTATACTATTTAAAACTAATGTAGGGGAGTTATCAGTAAAAGCTAATAGCTTTGATATATTGACTAAATCTTTACGGCCACTACCAGATAAATTCCACGGTCTTAAAGATGTTGAAGAAAGATATAGAAGACGTTATGTTGATCTAATTATGAACAAAGAAAGTAAAGATACTTTTATTATGCGTTCTAAAATTATTCAAATTATGCGTAACTACTTAAATGACAGAGGTTACTTAGAAGTTGAAACTCCAATGATGCATAGTATTGCAGGTGGAGCAGCAGCAAGACCATTTATAACTCATCACAATGCATTAGATATGCAATTATTTATGCGTATAGCATTAGAATTACCTCTAAAACGTCTTATAGTAGGTGGATTAGAAAAAGTTTATGAAATAGGAAGAGCATTTAGAAATGAAGGAGTTTCTACACGTCACAATCCAGAGTTTACTATGATTGAACTTTATGAAGCTTATGCAGATTACAATGATATTATGGATTTAACAGAAGATATGATAGCCTATATATGTAAAGAAATTCATGGAACAACTACTATTAAGTATGGAGAAGATATGATTGATCTAACTCCAAAATGGAATAGGGTACATATGGTTGATGCTATAAAAGAAGTTGTTGGAGTAGACTTCTGGAAAGAAATGACAGACGAAGAGGCTCATGAATTAGCTAAAAAGCACAATGTTCATGTTAGAAAAGATATGAAAGTTGGGCATATAATAAATGAATTTTTTGAAAACTTTGTAGAAGAAACATTAGTACAACCAACATTTATTTATGGACACCCTGTAGAAGTTTCACCATTGGCTAAAACAAATCCAGATGATAAGCGATTTACTGATAGATTTGAGTTATTTATAGTAAAAAGAGAACATGCTAATGCTTTTAGTGAGTTAAATGATCCAATAGATCAAAAAGAAAGATTTTTAGCTCAAGTAGATGAAAAAGATGCAGGAAACGAAGAAATATACGAAATGGATGAAGATTTCGTAGAAGCTCTTGAGTACGGTATGCCTCCAACAGGAGGACTAGGTATAGGAATAGATAGATTAGTTATGTTATTAACTAATTCAGCATCAATAAGAGATGTATTGCTATTCCCATATATGAAGCATAAATAACATATAACTTTTACAGAAACTTTATAACTAATTATAAAGTTTCTGTAAAAAAATAAAAAAAATGAAAAAAACTATTGACATTTTCTTTTTGTTTTTATATAATTATATATGTAAGTTTTTAAGACAATTAAATATTTGTAGTAAGCGGGTGTAGTTTAGTGGTAAAACCTCAGTCTTCCAAACTGATGTTGTGAGTTCGATTCTCATCACCCGCTCCATTTTTTATTTAGGAGGAATACCCAAGTCCGGCTGAAGGGATCGGTCTTGAAAACCGACAGGAGTGTAAAAGCTCGCAGGGGTTCGAATCCCCTTTCCTCCTCCATTTATCCACAGTAGCTCAGTTGGTAGTAGCATCTGACTGTTAATCAGAGGGTCGCAGGTTCGAGTCCTGCCTGTGGAGTAAAAAGATATGCGGATAATGAGTTTTATCATTATGCCGCATTTTATTTTGCATTAAAGTTATGATATAATTAATTGATTAAAAATTTAGTTAATTATTGTTGATATTTTATTAATTATTATAGGAGAAAAAATATGTTTATAGATGAGGTCAAAATATATGTCCGTTCCGGAGATGGAGGAAATGGACTAGTAGCATTTAGAAGAGAAAAATATGTACCAAAAGGTGGTCCAGCAGGTGGAGATGGAGGAAAAGGAGCTAATGTAATATTTAAAGTTGATGAAGGTCTTAGAACTTTTATGGACTATAGATATCAAAAAAAATTCGTTGCACCTAATGGAGAAAATGGTATGAGTAAAGGTATGCATGGTAGAAAATCAAAAGATTTATACCTTATAGTACCACCAGGCACAGTAATAAAAGATACAGATACTGGAGAAATACTAGCAGATTTAACTCAACATGAACAAGAAGTTATAGTAGCTAGAGGAGGACGTGGAGGACGAGGTAACTGTCGATTTGCAACACCATCAAATCCAGCTCCAGAAATAGCAGAAAATGGTGAACCCGGAGAAGAAAGAAATCTAACTTTAGAGCTTAAACTTATGGCAGATGTTGGATTAGTTGGATTCCCATCAGTAGGGAAATCTACATTACTATCAATAACTTCAAAAGCTAAACCTAAAATAGCAGATTATCACTTTACAACGTTAGTTCCTAATTTAGGTGTTGTTGAAACTAAAGATCACAAGAGTTTTGTAATGGCAGATTTACCAGGTTTAATTGAAGGTGCTAGTCAGGGAGTAGGATTAGGACATCAATTTTTAAGGCATATAGAGAGAACAAAAGTAATAGTCCATGTTATAGATATGTCAGCAACAGATGGTAGAAATCCTTATGAAGATTATAAAATAATAAACAAAGAACTAGAAGAATATAATATGCGTTTATTGGAAAGACCACAAGTAGTAGTAGCCAATAAAATGGATATGCCAGATTCTAGAGAAAATCTGATTAAGTTTAAAGAGGAACTAAAAAAATCAGGAGAAGAAGTAGATATTATAGAAATTTCAGCATTCACTAGAGAAAATATAGATAAACTTCTTTATACTATTAGCGATATATTAGAAAATACAGATCCTAATATGCTTTATGAAGTAGAATTAGAAGATGAAGAAAGCTTAGAAAATAGAGTTCTTTATAAACATAAACCTAAAGATGAAACATTCACTATAACTCGTGATGATACAGGAGCATATGTAGTAAGTGGACCTGGTATAGAAAGAGCGTTCTTAATGACAGACTTTAATAGAGATGCTTCTGTTAGAAGATTTGCTCAACAAATGCGTTCTATGGGGGCAGATGATGCATTAAGAGCCAGAGGATGTTCAAATGGTGATACAGTTAAAATACTAAAAGGTGAATTCGAATTCGTGGAGTAAAATTTTTATGGATAGCAATAAAAATTATTATATAATTAGGGAAGATGTACTACCTGAGGCAGTTCAAAAAACAATAAAAATAAAAAGTGCATTGGAGGATGATCCTAAATTATCAATATTAGAAGCAACAAAAAAATTTGATTTAAGTAGGAGTGCTTTTTATAAATATAAAGATACAATATTTCCTGTACAGGATTTTAAAAAAGAATCTATTTTATCTATGTCAGTAAATGTCGATGATATACCAGGTATATTAGGCAAAATTTTAAATATAATTAATGAAGAAAAATGTAGCGTTATAACTATACATCAGACAGTACCAATAAGTAATAGTGCAACAATTATTTTTTCCTTAAATATAAATTTAGAACTAACTACTATAGAAAAATTAAAGTTAAAATTAGAAAATTTAAAATATGTAAATAAAGTTAAAGTTATAGGATTTAGCATATAGTATAAGGAGATTTTATGAAAAAATTAACAAAAATATTTGTATCAGAAAAATCTTTTAATAGCGAAGAACATTATGATATAATTTATTCAAATAATACTTTTGTAAAACTTCTATTATCTGAAGGAACTAGTATTGATCAAATTCATGATGATGCTATTTATAGTTATTATGTTGATTATTACGACCAAGAAATGAAAAAGGGGAATTTTTCAAGATTTGTAATAGAATCAAAATGGGATAGTAATATAAATAGCTATATACTTAAAGGTCTAGAAAAAATAGAGGCCTATAATCATTTAATATACTTTAAAAATATGATTGCAAAAGTAGAAAATTTGGGTAAGGATAATATTGATAGACTAATAAATAGTGATTATCTTGGTGTTAATGATTTAAGAGATTATTTAGACGATGATTTAGAATTTTTTATGATAGATGAAAATATAGATGAATACAATTCTAAATGGTTAAAAAATCATCCTGATGTATATGCTTTACCATTTAATCAAATATATATAGAAATAGAAAAGTTTTTAGGTTACAAATTTACTAATTACTAAAAATATTAATTTACATAAATAGTATAAAATAGAACTATATTTGATGGAAAATCTTAATAGTTCTATTTTTTTAGAAAGGATAATATGAAAAAAAATTACGAATTTTCTGGAGAAATATTAGACTATACTCATGATGGTTTGGGGGTAATAAAGTTAGATGGATTCCCATTTTTTGTAGAAGACGTTGTGGTTGGAGAAGTCGTTAAAGTAAAAATAACAAAAATTGGTAAAAATTTAGGATATGCTAAACTAATAGAAATAATAAAAAAATCACCCAATAGAGTAGATGTAGAAGAAAAGACATCTGGTGCTAATTTACTTCACATTTCTTATGCAGAGCAATTACGTTTTAAAAAAGAAAAAGTAAAAAATATAATGAATAAAACTGTAGGAAAAGACGAAATAACAGTTTTAAATACTATTGGCATGGACAATCCAAAACATTACAGAAATAAATCTGTTTTACCGGTTCAAAAAACAAATGGTGAAGTAAAAATGGGATATTATAAACCAAGAACACACGATGTTATAAATAGTAATAATTGTTCTATTCAATATGATGAACACAATTTTTTAACTAGAAAAATAAGAAAAATTATAGAAGAATTAAATCTATCTATATATGATGAAAAAAGTCACAAAGGTGCAATACGTCATATAATGATTAGAACAAATAGTACCAAATCAGAAATTATGATTGGTATAATCTCTAAAGAGAAATTTGCTAAAATTAATGAATTTGTTAGAGAAATAGTATCTTTAGATAGTCGTATAAAAAGTGTTGTTTTAAATATAAATAGTAAAAAAACAAATGTTATATTTGGAGAAGAAACAGAATTATTGTATGGACAAGACTTTATAACTGATGTTATGGACGGAATAAAATTTAATATATCATTACGTTCTTTTTATCAAGTCAATCCTATTCAAACAAAAGTTCTTTATGGAAAAGCTATAGAATTAGCAGGGTTAGGTGCAGAAGATACAATAATAGATGCTTATTGTGGAATAGGAACTATAAGTTTATTTGCGGCTAAAAAAGTAAAAAAAGTTTATGGTATAGAAATAGTAGACCAAGCTATATTAAATGCTAAAGAAAATGCTAAAATTAATAGCATAAATAATGTAGAATTTTTATTAGGAAAAAGTGAAGATGTAATAAAAAATCTTATTTCAAAAGGAGAAACTATAGACGCAGTAATAGTAGATCCCCCGAGAAAAGGATGCGAAGCTAGTTTTTTAGAAGATATAGCAAAAATGAACATACCTAAAATAGTATATGTTAGTTGTAATCCTGCAACTTTAGCGAGAGATATAGCATTACTAAAAACATTAGGATATAAAGCTAAAGAAGTCCAACCTGTAGATATGTTTCCGGGGACTTATCATGTCGAGTGTGTTGCTCTGCTCGTAAAAGCCTAGAAACATTGGAACGAAAGGGATAATGAAAAGCCTTGAAACCAAGGCTTTTTGCTTTGGGGTGGGTAAGTATCAGAGCGAGAAAATTTTTGGAATGAGTAGAAGTGATAGCTAGAAATTATCAGTTTCTATTTCCATTTACCCTGTGGGTACGTGTTTGTTTCCATTGACAAGGAGTTTTTGGGAAAAGAAACGTACCCACCTTACATATTTCCAGAATGGACAATTGAAGTGTGAGTTTTAAATTTGATACAAAATGTGTTATACTTTGTTAAAAATTTGGTTATATTATGAAATTTGATTTAGAATTGGTAGAAAATAGAAAGTATTTCAATATATTGAATAAATTGGAGCTTGATCCTAGTGTGGAACGATTACCTTATTATGATGGAAAATCTAAAAGGATAGTAATTTTACGAAAAAATCCAATTTCTGATTACTTTATTGAGAGTTTGACTGAAATTCACCATGATGGTATGCCCTCAGAAAAAGATAAGGATCGCGGTCATTTTATAGCTCAGTCATTCAAAGAATTCCTATTGACGCCGGATGAATTGAGTAGTTTTAAAAATGGAGCAAATATTTTTTTTGGTCGACAAAATAAAGCAAATATAACTCCTCAATCTCCAGCTTCTAATCGCAATTCAAAGGACTTAACAGGGCAAGCTAAATTTGAACTACAAATATCCGATTACCTAAAGAAATCAAGTGATGGTAAGGTTTATTTTGAAATTGAAGAACTAACAATTGATACTTTAAGGTTGGGAAGAAGGATATATATTCATAGTTGTCTTGATTGACTTATGTCCCATTCTGCTTTGGAGTTCTTTCCAGTTTGCACCTGCATTAAGAATCATAGAGGCATGTGTATGACGAAACAGATGGAAACCGTAATCGGGCAACCCAAGTTCTAAGAGACGCTTTTTAAGTGTTGTTCGCTCGTTTCTATCGCACATATAATTTACATAGATAGTTGGGAAAATAAGGTCTGTAGGTGGTAAATCGTGCTTTTCAAAGTAAGTGTTCATTTCATTGTGAAAATCCCTAAGGTCTTCCAATGTTTTTCTAGGAACGGGGACCCTGCGATTGCCTGAGTCTGTTTTAGCACTATTTTTGCAGACAACTTCACCTTTGCACCCAATTTTTTTATTGGCAGCTCTCCACATTAGTGTTTTTGCAACAATAAGTTCATTGTTATCAAAATCCAGGTCATGAATAGTTATTGCAAGTAGCTCATTGATACGCAAAGCAGAAGCTAGTAAGGTATCACAAATGACCTTAAATCGTTTATTAGCCCGTGTATTCGGTAAGGTGCTTAGATAGTTTAACCAAGTTGCTAAATCGTCTTCGTGTAACACCATAATACGTTCTTTAGATGGTTTTGGTTTTTGGGGGATTTTTATTGTTCTAGCTGGGTTATAAGAGAGTTCAAAGTTGGTAATACCGTAGTCGAAGATATCACTTAATTTATAGATAACAGCCCCAAAATCTTTGGCATGTCCTTTTTTAGACTTTTTAACGCCTGATTCCACAGATTTCTTTGATTGTTGAGCAAGTTTGTTCACCCATACTTGTATATACACAGATTTTATTTCCTCAGGCTTATAAGTACCAAATTTTAGAATGATCTAAGTATCTCAGTATCTAAGTATCCTCTAACACGGTTGATAGTATTTTGTGAGTTCGCCCATGTTACAAAGCTAGTGAACTACGCTTCTGCAAGTTCTTCAAAATTATTGATGACAAGAGTCTCTTTTAAGGTAGCCCCTTTTTCTTCAAAGTCTAGCCTAGCCTGCATGATTTTTCGGTCAAGACTTCGTAAAGTTTTGGCAGTGATGGATGAGGTGACTTTTTTTCCAGTCTTAACATCAATCCCAATATAAACACCTCTTTGAGTTTAGCTGATTGTACCGTTGTTTTTTGAATCTAGTCAAATAATTATTTCAACTCAGAGCAGTTTTGATTTAAATAAATTAGGCTTAGAAAATTTAATACTTTTATCAAACAAAAAAGCTCCAAAATTACAAATTTAAGTAGTATACAGAAAAATATTTTAAATCTATTTCAGGATAAGACACAAATCGTACTGGGAATAAATTGGAAAACAAACGCAATAATCGTTGCTTACATTTATTAAAAAGACTTGACATAATTAGTTTACTATGGTAAACTTATGTTGTTTACATATGTAGACGATTAGGAGAAAGGAGAATGATCACAATAGAATTTAATACTTATATCACAGATGCTGAATGAGAGGTCCTGCGTATAGTTTGGGCAAATGATAGAGTAACTAGTAAAAAAGTCATTTCTGTATTGCAAGAAAAAATGGACTGGACACAATCCACTATCAAAACGATCTTAGGTCGATTAGTTGGAAAAGGCGTACTAAATACAGAGCAAGAAGGTAGAAAGTTTATTTACACTGCCAATATTGAAGAGAAAGAAGCCGTAAGGGATTATGCAGAAGATATTTTTAACCGTATTTGCAATAAGAAAGTCGGAAATGTAATAGGAAGCATCATTGAAGATCATATTTTAAGCTTCGATGATATAGATCGACTAAAAAAAATATTAGAGATGAAAAAATCTGTCGCAGTATAAGAAGTGGATTGCAATTGTCCAGAAGGACAATGCGAATGTCATTTACATCATCATTAACATAAGGAGGAATAAAAATGAATAAGAATAAACATATGTTATTAGGTATTGGACTTACAGTCTTATTAACTGCAGTTGGATATATTACATTTTTAGAACCAATGATTAGTTATTTTAAAATAAACCAGAGTGCAGTTAATATAGATATTCAAATAAGTAAAACAAAAAGTACGCTTCCTATACCACCACTATTAGAGGATAAAAATCCAGATCCTAATATTGCGGATTTTACTTTAGAACCTCAAGATGGAGAAACTTCATTTTTACCAAATACCAAGACACGAACTATGGGTTACAACGGAAGCTTCTTAGGCCCTGTCATCAGAGTAAGTAAAGGTGAGCAAGTAAATGTGCACGTAAATAACAAGCTCAAAGAAGCAACTACGGTTCACTGGCATGGACTAGAGGTAGAAGGAGAAAAGGAAGGGGGCCCTCATCAAGGAATTGAACCAGGAACAACTTGGGAGCCTAGTTTTACAGTAAATCAACAGGCTTCAACATTGTGGTATCATCCGCACTTTGGAGGAAATACTGCTACCCAAGTTTATAAAGGTTTAGCAGGACTATTCTATGTGGATGATGAAGTATCAAAAAGCTTAAATATTCCTAAGGAATATGGAGTAAATGATATACCTTTAGTAATTCAAGATAGAAGCTTTGGCAAGGACGGCAGTTTTATTTATAATACAAATATGATGGATGGAGCAACAGGGGATACTATCATAGTTAACGGAGCTATTAAACCTAATTTAGAGGTTAATAGAGTCAAGATGAGATTTAGAATAGTTAATGGTGCTAATGCAAGTAACTTTAATTTGAAGTTAGATAATAGAGATGGATTCTATCAAATAGCATCTGATGGTGGATTTTTAGAAAAACCGGTTAGCAAGAGAAATATTATGTTATCACCTGGGGAAAGAGCAGAGATAATAGTGGACTTTTCAAAGTATGAAAAGGGAACGCAGCTATCACTTATGAGTAATAAGGAAGCCATTATGACCTTTAATGTTAAAGGCGATGGGAAAGATGATACTGAAGTACCGAGCACTTTAACGAATATAGAAAGAATGTCAGAAGCACAAGCTACTAAGATAAGAAGCTTTGAGCTTCAAGGTATGGGTCACATGGTATCAATAAACGGTAAAAAGTTTGATATGAATAGAATTGATGAAACAGTGAAGCTTGGAGATACAGAGATTTGGGAAATTACAAACCCAGGATCTATGATGCATGAAATGGGGCACCCATTCCATATTCATGGCACACAGGTTCAAATTCTATCAAGAAACGGTAATGCGCCTTCTCCAGAGGAGAGCGGATGGAAAGATACTGTATATATTGAGCCTAACGAAAAAGTAAGACTTATAGTTAAGTTTAATAAGAAGGGTACTTATATGTACCACTGTCACATTCTTGAACATGAAGAAGCAGGTATGATGGGACAAATTAAAGTAGAATAATAAATAATATTTTATATCTTCATAATGCTCCCACAATTTAAGTGTAAGATTCTAATATAGAAATTACGAGGAGAGGATAAGGATATGAGAATATTAAAAATGTTGTTCAGTAAAAAAATTAAAGAAGAATATTCAAGAAAAATTCAGTCTGTATTTTACCAGTTTGATAGATATTAACGAACGATTGTTTGAAATCCTCGTCGTAACGTTTAAAACCTGACATAAAAATCCTTTCATTTTGTGTCTTAATAGACAGATTATAACACACAATTTTCTGTCCACTTTTATAGTATAGTATAGCTCCAGTTTCGACTCCTCTCAAAATTTCAGACACATACTGCGCGGTAAGTGTCTAGAGTTTTGAGAAATAAGAAAAATACTCAATAAATTTAAGAGAACGAGAAATCGTTCTCTTTTTGTTTACTTTTTACTACCCGAAAGGAAAATATTTTATGACATCAAGCTATAAAAACACACGTTCTAAACAAAGACAGTCAAGAAACATGGTTATTGTTTCTTTGATGAAAGATACTGGTTGGTCACCTTCCAAAGTCGAAGAGTCTCTCAAAGAGCTTTAGCAATTCAATTTAATTAAATTTCCCGAATCAGGTGGGATGATGTTAAAAGTAGGTGAGGCAAAATAATATGGAAAATATTAATTTAATAAGTGTCGATGAATATCAAACTTCAGAAAGATTCTATGCATTGCCTAAAATACTTTTTGAGAGTGATCTTTACAAAGAAATGAGATTAGATGCCAAAGTATTCTATGCAGTATTAAAAGATAGATTAAGTTTGTCTTTTAAAAATAATTGGATTGATGAAGATGGATATGTGTTTTTAGTCTATTCCAATTATAAACTGATGGATATTTTAAATTGTTCTAAGTCTACTCTGTTAAGAATGAAAAAAGAATTAACACAATTTGGTTTAATTTATGAGGTTCAATAATCAACGACCAAGACTGGGACCTTGGAAAATCGTATATATCTAGGTCAATTGAAGGATAACTTCCTTACCCAAAATAACAAAAAAGTTGAAGATTCCCATGTAGAATCTAGAGTGGTGTCAAATTTATACCAGGAGGATGTCAAAATAACACGAGGATAGTGTCAAAATCAGCCCCTAATGATACTGAAGACAATGAGACTTATTTAAGTGAATATACTAGTTCTAGAAAGAGCTCAAAAAATTCTAAAGAATTTTCTTCGTCTACTAGAGCTGATAATATCTCATCTATTGAAAAATCCGAAAAATATATTGACCCTCAATATTATTCTCTCCTGCAGGTAATTGCTGATGAATATAAAGGTAAATTTTGCCAACAAGATTTATTCACTGGTGAGTTTTAAAATTATAGTCTAACTCATAAACAAAAAATGATGATAGGACAATACCTCTCTGACGGCTATATAACAAGTCGAGAAATAATTAACGTTATTGAGCTAATATCCTATGACAGTGAATCCCCTTTAGCGTACCTTCTTAAGTCCTTAGAAAATCTCAAGGAAGAAAGAAGACTTGAAGCTAAAATCCTTGCTCATAGAAAAGCTGAAATGGCTTTTTCCGAATAGTAGGAAATCAAATAGATGGGTACTAGGTATTGTAGCAGTTTACCTTTTCTATATTTAGATACTCGAACTCGAGGAGATTAATAAGATATGAAATTAAGACAATTAATAGTCGGTAAAATTGAATATTTAGAACAACAGAACAAAAGATTTGATAATTTCCGTGTGTATAGTTTTTTTTCTATTTTTCCGCTTTTTCTCAATTCTTGATTTCCTAAATACGATAAACAATTAAATTGCTCAATAGTGTTCATTATATTTAGAAAATATAATTTTAAAAATAAGGAATTCTAAAATCAATAAAAATAAATCAATGGTAACCTTATAATTAGTATTGGGTAAAGATAGGAAAACAAAGGAAATAATAGCTGTTATATTTATTTAAAAAACAAGATGGTTACATTTATAAAAAAGACTTGACATAATTAGTTTACTCTGGTAAACTTATGTTGTTTACATATGTAGACGATTAGGAGAAAGGAGAATGATCACAATAGAATTTAATACTTATATCACAGATGCTGAATGGGAGGTCCTGCGTATAGTTTGGGCAAATGATCGAGTAACTAGTAAAAAGTCATTTCTGTATTGCAAGAAAAAATGGACTGGACACAATCCACTATCAAAACGATCTTAGGTCGATTAGTTGGAAAAGGCGTACTAAATACAGAGCAAGAAGGTAGAAAGTTTATTTACACTGCCAATATTGAAGAGAAAGAAGCCGTAAGGGATTATGCAGAAGATATTTTTAACCGTATTTGCAATAAGAAAGTCGGAAATGTAATAGGAAGCATCATTGAAGATCATATTTTAAGCTTCGATGATATAGATCGACTAAAAAAAATATTAGAGATGAAAAAATCTTTCGCAGTATAAGAAGTGGATTGCAATTGTCCAGAAGGACAATGCGAATGTCATTTACATCATCATTAACATAAGGAGGAATTTAAAATGAATAATGACAACAGATATTCGTCCCATAGTCACCATGATTATGACGGCATGGATAATTTAAAACACGAGCATGGAATCACAGATAAACATGGAGACCATAAGGATCAACATCAAGAACATCATGTTGAGCATGATCACAGCGGGCATAACCATCATCATGGAATCACAGATGAAAATGGAGACCATAGGGATCAACATCAAGAACATCATGCTGAGCATGATCACAGCGGGCACAGTGGGCATGATCACCATCATCATGGAAGCTTTAAGGAACTTTTCTTAAAGTCATTGCCACTAGGAATCATTATTGTACTCTTATCTCCTATGTTTGGATTTGAACTACCATTCCAGTTTACTTTTCCATATTCTGATATTGTAGTAGCTATTTTATCTACTATATTAATTATTTATGGTGGTCGTCCATTCTATCAAGGCGCAGTTGACGAATTTAAACAAAAAGAACCTGGAATGATGGCTCTAGTTTCTTTAGGTATAAGTGTTTCATATTTATACAGTATTTATGCTGTTATCATTACCTACGTAACGGGTGAACACGTGATGGACTTTTTCTTTGAATTTGCTTCATTATTATTAATCATGTTATTAGGTCACTGGGTTGAGATGAAAGCTATTGGAGAAGCAGGAGACGCACAAACAGCATTGGCTAAGTTGGTACCAAAAGATGCTCACGTTGTGTTAGAAGACGGTTTAATTGAAGCACGTCCAGTTGCTGACTTACAGGTAGGTGATTTAATTCGTGTTCAAGCTGGGGAAAATGTGCCAGCAGACGGAACTATCGAGCGTGGCGAATCACGTGTAAATGAAGCTCTTTTGACTGGAGAATCAAAAGCAGTTAAAAAAGGTCCTGGCGATGAAGTAATCGGAGGCTCAACAAATGGAGAAGGAGTTCTTTATATTAAAGTGAATGAGACAGGTGATCAATCCTTCATATCTCAAGTTCAGAATTTAATCAGCCAAGCTCAAAGTCAGCCTTCCAGGGCAGAAAATATTGCTCAAAAGGTAGCAGGATGGCTCTTCTATATTGCGGTCATTGTCGCACTAATAGCTTTTGTAGTGTGGATGGTTATTGGAGATATCCCAACGGCAGTTATCTTTACTATCACGACATTAGTTATAGCTTGTCCACACGCATTAGGTCTGGCTATTCCATTGGTCACCGCCCGTAGCACAAGCTTAGGAGCCAGTCGTGGGTTACTAGTGAAAGACCGCCAAGCCTTAGAAATAGCTCAAGATGCAGATGTGATGATTTTAGATAAAACAGGTACGTTAACAACTGGTGAGTTTAAAGTATTAAACGTTGAACTTTTTAATAACAAATATAATAAAGAGGAAATCATTGCCTTACTGGCAGGTATTGAAGGAGGGTCTAGCCACCCGATTGCTCAATCAATTATAAGTTTCGCTAAGCAGCAAGATATACGTCCAGCATCTTTTGAATCGATTGATGTGATTTCCGGTGCTGGAGTAGAGGGTAAAGCAGGTGGGCACCGTTACCAATTAATCAGTCAAAAAGCATACGGACGTAATCTTGATATGGATATTCCAAAAGGAGCAACTCTTAGTGTCTTAGTAGAAAACGATGATGCCATTGGTGCTGTAGCTTTAGGGGACGAATTAAAACCAACGAGTAAAGAGTTAATTAAAGCTCTTAAAAAGAACAATATTCAACCAATTATGGCAACAGGTGATAATGAAAAAGCGGCTCAAGGCGTGGCAGAAGATTTAGGGATTGAATATAGATCAAATCAATCTCCACAAGACAAATATGAGTTAGTTAAAACACTTAAAGATGAAAGAAAGAAAGTTATCATGGTAGGTGATGGTGTAAATGATGCTCCTTCTCTTGCCTTGGCAGATGTTGGAATAGCGATCGGTGCAGGAACTCAAGTGGCGTTGGATTCAGCTGATGTCATCTTGACTCAATCTGATCCAGGAGATATTGAATCATTTATTGACTTAGCACACAAAACAACTCGTAAAATGAGACAAAATCTCTTTTGGGGAGCCGGTTATAACTTTATAGCTATCCCTATAGCTGCAGGAATTTTGGCTCCTATTGGCATCACATTTAGCCCTGCATTAGGAGCAATTCTAATGTCTGTGTCAACAGTCGTAGTTGCAATTAATGCTATTTTATTAAGATTAGATCCGAAAAAATGACAATTAACATATAGAATAATTGAAACTCCTTAAAGTATCAAGATACAATAGTTTTACAAGAGAAAAAGAGATGTAAGGACTGGCTCTTTGTAAAATCGTGTTGATAGAAGTAGACGATTGATTTAGATCGAGAAGTAGTATTAGTTGCTGTTGAAGATGATGAAATTATAGGTGCAATTTGGGAGAGATTGCTTGATGCAGATAAAAGAGGCTGAAAAACTAGGAGTACAGAAATCTGCAGGCTATAAAAAAGTCAATAATACTAGAAAGAAGGGATTGAGCTTTACAAAGAATTAAATAACAGAATCGCCATCTCGTTTTGAGGTGGCGATTTTTTGCTAGTTTTTTTGATAGAAAAAGCATATCTATGAAATGACAGGTGAGGATTTGTGTAAAAAATGTATTTTGAAAGATAGTGTTCTTGTAATAGCATTGTTGCACTATATGCAAATTGATGAGGAACAGGGTAAAAAGTTGATTCAATCAATCCATTCAAGCTATAAGGATTTTCTAAAACATTTTGAAGATGCTGATGTATTTGCGAATCTCTCTTATCAGATATTGAAGGGGAGCTATCCCTAACCAATTAATGAGGTTGCAGCAGATATGCTAAGGTATGTAGCCTATGACGTTAATAGGTTCCATGCACGGGATAAAATTGAGGAACTATTAGCTACAGGGGTAGAACCACTTATTGAGGAGATTTTAGAAAGATAGTCAATATTAGGGCTATTGTTCCGTTCCACAGTATAATCTTAAAATCATTTTCACTCCCTTTCGTCTATTAATATAGAAGAAACCTCTCAGCACACGTTGAAGCGGTTGTACTGATAAATAAAATTTAGTAAAAATATAATAAACATAACTTTAGTTTAATTATTTTATTATATATATTAAATAATTAAACAATCTTTATTTTATTTATCTATTTTAAATATAAATTTTGGAGGTTTTTATGCATCACATAGAAATATATGTAAGTAATTTAATTAAAACCAAAGAATTTTACTCTTGGTTATTAGTTAGATTAGGATTTGAATTATTTCAAAATTGGGAACAAGGATTTTCATATAAAAAAGATGGATTTTATTTAGTTTTTGTTCAAACTAAAGATAAATATATAGATAATGGTTATAATAGATGTAATATAGGGTTAAATCATCTTGCTTTTTCTTGTTCAAGTAAAAAAGAAATTGATACAATAAGAGAGCATCTTTTACAAAACGGAACAAAAATTCTATATGATGAAAAATATCCATATGCTGGCGGAAGTGAACACTATGCAGTTTATTTTGAAGATCCAGATAGAATAAAAATTGAAATTGTATTTAATGAGTTATAAATTAAATATTGTTAATTTTTTAAAATTAAAGGTATTATTTATTAAAAAAACATTTAATATTAGAAATATTTGTGTGATGACCCCAACTAATTGGACATAAAAATTAAATATTAGCATTGAACATATTTGGCTCTAAGTCAAATACGGGGCATGTAGAGAAAATGAGATAAATAACTAAGCGGCAAATTGCTGCTTAGTTATTTTTTTATCAACCAAATCTTTTTACAGACTCCATTTATTTGCTTTTTCGATTTTAGATTTTTATAGTACTATTATCAAGGGCAAGCCCTACGGGTAAACCTTTGACAATAGGTACTAAAAAATCTTAAAACATCCCTGAGTAAAAAATGCTAATAAAATAAGTAAATATTAAATTTTATACTAAATTGAAGCTATACACAAAATGTTTGATAGACTCGAAAAAATCTATTTAATAGATATTTCTCCAGCTTTTGTATCAGACCTATCTAATTTTATTCTAAAGCTCCCTATAAACTTTTGCTATATTTTCAGCTACTTCGTTATTAGTATATTCTGTAACTTCTTTAATAACTTCTGTAACTTCTTTTTCAGAAAGTAATTTTTGTAATTTTACTGATTGTTCATCATTTTCATCTTTGAAAGTTAAAATATATGCGCAAGTTTTTGCTAAATTTTCATAAGGTAGCGAGTTATCAACACATTCTCTAATAGGTTTAATAAATCTTTCATTAAATCCTAGTTTTCTAATAGGTGTACGACAAATTCTTGCTACATCATCTACAATAAGTTTATTTTCAAATCGTTTTATAGTTTTGTTTCTATAGTTAGTCATATCTTCAACAGAAAAATTCCATTTTTTAACCAATAGATTGCTAGTTTCTTCCAATACTTTTATAAAGTGTTCTCTTACTTTTTCATCAGTAGCTCCCTCTGAAACTAATTTTAAACCATTATAATTAGCAAGGTAGCTAAGGGCAGCGTGTCCAGTATTTACTGTAAATAATTTTCTTTCAATAAATGGATTTAGGTCTTTTACATAAGTTACACCATAAATATTTTTATTTTCTTCTACTTTTATATTGTTTTCTTCTATTACCCATTCGCAGAATTTTTCTACTTCTACTAAAAGTACGTCATCATGTTTTTGAGCAGGGACTATTCTATCTACAGCAGAATTAGGGAATCCTACATATTTTTCTACAAATGATTTTTCATCTTCTGTAAGAAGTTTAAATACTTCATTTTTTATAAATGTTGATCCTTCTATCATATTTTCACAAGCTACTATATCAAGAAGTTTAGTATTGTTGTTTTTTACTTTTTCTTTAAGACCGTTAGCTATATCTTTTGCTATTATTGGTAAAATATTAGGTCCTATTGAAGTAGTTATTAAATCAACTTCATTTATTTTTTGTGTTAATAATTCTTTTTCATTAGCTATATGAATTGAATCGAAATTATTTATAGAAATTGTTTCAATATTTTCATCTAATATTTTTATTGTATACTCATCTCTATTTTTTAAATCTGTTACTACAGCATCATTTATATCTACAAATGTTATGTGATAATTTGATTTGTTTAGTAGTTCTGCAATAAATCCTCTACCTATATTACCTGCACCAAAATGTAAATTTTTCATGTCAATAACCTCTTTTTATTTTATTCTGCTTGAGCTAATAATTCTATAATTTCTTCTTCTGAAGATGCGTTCACTATTTTAACAACATTTTCTTGTTCAGAACAGAAAATAGCTATTTTTGATAATAATTCTAAATGTTCTCCGTCTTTTCCAGCTATACCAAAAACTACGAAAACAAGTTTATCTTCACTATCACCTTCATCAGCAAAGTTTACTCCACCAGGAATTTGAATAATAGATATACCAGTATTTTTTATTGATTTTTTAGCATCATCTGTACCGTGAGGTATAGCTATAAAATTCCCCATATAAGTAGATACAATTTTTTCACGCTCTAGCATTGCTGGAATATAGTCTGCATCAACATAACCATTTTCTACTAATACTTCTCCAGCTTTTATTATAGCTTCTTCTTTTGAATTTATTTCTAATCCTATTTTTATATCGTTTTTATTTAATAACATTTTTATTCTCCTTAGTGTTCTTTATTTTCTAATAAATGTTTTGTCATTATTAATTCTAGTTTTGTTTTTATAAAATCTATGCTTTTACTATTTAGAGCTTTTTTTAACATTTTATCATCTAAAATAGCAACACTTATTTGCCCTAGAAGTTCAGTGTATTTATTTATATTAGGGCTTAACATAATAAAAAATTTATTTACACTTTCAATTTCTCCAATAGCATTATTTAAAGTTATTTCTTTTTCTAAATTGTATATTACTATTATAGGTGATTTTATATCATCAAAAAGAGTGTGGAATAATGCTAGTTGAGTATTTGGTATTACTACCGAACTTTTGTTATGTCTAGTTATTAATTTATTTATTAAAAGTTTTTTATTTTTTATTTCAATGTTTTTTAGTGCATCTTCTAATAAATAAAATATGTCTGTACTAGCTGTTAGCTGATTAATTAGTGATGTTTTTTCTAATATTTTATTAATATCATCACAATTAATATTTTCTTTTATGTTTATTATTTTAGTGTGTCGATTTTTAAAACTTCTAACTTCTAATAATTTATTTTTTATTTTAGTTACATCTTCATCTCTTAAAATTGTTGGAACTTGGATGTAGTCTATTTCACTATCTAATTTTATTGTAGATATTATAATATCGTAGTTATCTATGTCTTCTTTATCTAATTTAGAAGGTATAGAATACTCTATATTTTTAATTTCATTAATATTTTTTCTAATTAAACTGCCTAGTATTTTTGAACTACCTATACCACTAGAGCATACGACCAAAGCTCTTATAAAATTTTCTCTATATATTTGTTCGTAGCTAGAGGCGAAGTGGAGTACTATGTAGCTTAGTTCTGTTGGATTAAATTGTATTTCTTTAAATATTTCTATAATTTCAGATTTTACTATTAAGTACAATTCATTATAGTTTTTTATTACAAACTCTTGTAGGTCGTTATTTTCTTCGTATAATTTTAGTTGAAATCTTTTTATAGATGATTCTATGTGAACTATAAGTCCGTTTACTAGATTTTTATCACTAGTGAAATCTATATCGCTTTTTTCACTTATATTTTTTATTAAAGTATTAATTTTATATATTAGAGTGTAGGAATATTTATCATTAAAATAAGTAACCTGTTCAATTAATTTACAAGTTTTTAAAATTTCTAAAAGAAAAATTTCTACTTCTGTATAATCATCAAAGTTAGTATATTTATTAATAGTATTAATTAACTCTTGGATATATTTTTTTTCTATATCTAAATTTCCATTTTTTTCTCTTGAATCTAGTTTTATTCCGTAACGTACAAATGATATGTTAATACTGATTAATATTTTTTTAATACTTGAATCTGTATAAACATTAAATATTTCTAAATCTTTATTTTTTAAGTATATTTTTTTTATAAAATCAATATCTAAAAATTTAACAAAAGGATTTGCAGAAAAACTTTCTAAACTGTGTATTATTGAAAAAAATTCGTCATCTTTTATTTCATTACAAAGTATTGATATAAGTAAAATTCTCTTATCAATTTCTTTTCCTTCTAGGTATATACCTGCTCCTTTTTTTCTAATTAGCTTTATTTTGTAATCTATTAAAATATTTTCTATAATATTTACAGAATTTGCTACAGTGTTGTAGCTTAGATAAAACTTTTCAGATATATCTTTTATAGATGTTTCTTTAGAAAATATTAAATCACATAGTATGAGATTTATTTTGTTGTCTGTAGAGTATCCTAGCTCTATTGTAGTATCAATAATTGAGTTATCAATACTTTCTACTTCTCCTGACAATTTATATTTTGATTTTTCTTTTTCTAAAAAGAATTTTTCATTTTTTATAGATTGCTCTAAATTTTTAATTTCTCTATATAGTGTACGTTCTTTTATTTTAGTCAGTTTACTAATTTCTTTAATGCTTAAAGGATCTTGGTTATTTAATAGTGTATTTAAAATTATTTTTTCTTTTTCGCTTAAAATCATAAAACACCTCACTACTAAGCGTTCATTATAATCATTTTATCATATTAGCAAAAATATAGTTATTAATATATGTAAAAGAGGCGAGATATTAAATTTAATATTTAAACATCTCACCCCATTAAAGGTAGGTAACTTAATTTATTTTAACCTATTTATAGGTATTATTTTAGTTTTTCTACTATTTCATCGTATTTAGGACTGTTCAAGAAGTTATCTACAGATATGTGGATAGCTTTTTTGTTCATTCCTTTAGCACGAGGTGTAAGTTCATTTTGTGTAACTATTAGAGCATTTTCTCCATCTTTAAGATTTCTTATTGCTACGTTAGTTACTTCTAGATTTATACCAGCTTTATTTACTTTATTTCTTAAAATTGAAGCTCCCATAGCACTACTTCCCATACCGGCATCACAAGCGAATATTATTTTTTCTACTTGAGAGTAATCTATAGCGTCAGTAGATGTTTCTTCAACATTAGTTCCTTTAGATTCTGCTTTCATACCAGCTACTTGAGCTTGAGCTGCAGCTAAATCACCTTCTGCTGATTTATCACGTTTTAATATTATAGATGCAACTATAAATGTTACTAGTGTAGCTACTGCAACCCCAGCAGATACTGCAAAATAACTATCTTGAGGAGTTTGTGCTAATATAGCAAATATACTACCTGGTGAAGCAGGAGCACGAAGTCCAGCATCAAGTGCTTGGAAAGTTGCTGTACCACTAACTCCTCCAGCAATAGCAGCTATTATTAATGTAGGTTTCATTAATATATATGGGAAGTAAATTTCGTGAATACCTCCAAAGAAGTGGATAACTCCAGCACCATATGCAGAAGATTTAGAAGCACCTTTTCCAAAAATCATATATGCTACTAGTATTCCAAGACCAACACCTGGGTTAGCTTCTAATAAGAATAAAATAGATTTTCCAGCTTCTTGTGTTTGAATTGTCGCAAGTGGTGTTAATATACCGTGATTAATTGCATTATTTAAGAACAAGATTTTTGCTGGTTCTATAAATATGTTAGCAAGAGGTAAAAGACCTGCGTTTATTATAACGTCAGCACCTTTGCTTAAAATATTAGTTAATGCTTTAACAAATGGTCCAACCCCATAAAATCCTCCTATTGATAAGAAGAATCCCATAAATCCTAATGAGAAGTTGTTTACTAACATTTCGAATCCAGTAGGTATGTTTGGTTGAATTGCATTATCAAATTTCTTCATTAATACAGCAGCTATAGGCCCCATTATCATAGCTCCTAAGAACATAGGAGTTTCTCCAGCTCCAATAATAACTCCCATAGTAGCTATAGCAGCAGTAACTCCACCACGTCCACCGTGAATGTTATACCCTGCAGTATAAGCTATTAAAAGAGGTAATAAATACATTATCATAGGACCAACTAACTTAGCTAATTCTTCATTAGGTCTCCATCCAGTAGGAATAAATAGGGCAGTAATTAATCCCCATGCTATAAATGCTCCGATATTAGGCATAACCATACCTGAAAGAGCAGTACCAAGTTTTTGAACTAAAACTTTTGCACTATTGTTGTTACTCATAAGTAATTTCTCCTTTTTATTTAATTTTCTTATGAATTTATTATATTATTAAAAAACTTATACAACAATATCAACTATGGCAAACTAAATTTTGCCAAATAAATGTTTTGGCAAAATAAATAACTATACATAAATAAATGTTTTAGCAAAATAAATAGCTATACATGAATAAATATATTTTATATAATAATACTTGTAAATAATATAAAAAATATAATGAGGTAAATGAATGTCTACAATAAAAATAGCTAAATCACAAAATAAAGATATAGTTATGTATCTTAATAAATTAAATCGTCACGGTATAATTGCAGGTGCTACTGGTACAGGTAAAACTATAACTTTAAAAGTTTTAACTGAACAACTTAGTAAATCAGGTGTACCAGTATTTTTAGCAGATATAAAGGGGGATTTGGCAACACTTAGTAAGTCGGGTAACTTAGAAGGAAAAGTTGCTGAAAGAGTTAGTTCTATGGGACTTGATGACTTCAACAATCAATCATTTCCAGTAAGATTATGGGACGTATTTGGAGATAATGGGCATCCTGTTAGAGCAACTATATCTGAAATGGGACCTTTATTATTATCAAGACTTTTAGAACTTAATGAAACTCAATCTGGAATATTAAATATTGCTTTTAGAGTTGCAGATGATAATGGCTGGCTTTTAATAGATATGAAAGACTTAAAATCTTTATTACAGCATCTAGCAGAAAATACAGCAGAATATACAACAAAATATGGTAATATTACAAAACAATCTATAGGAGCTATCCAAAGAAGTCTATTAACTCTAGAAGATCAAGGTGGCGATAAGTTTTTTGGAGAACCTGCTATTGACTTAAACGATTTTATGCAATTAGATTCTTCTGGAAAAGGTATGATTAATATATTAATGGCACAAAAATTGTTTGGGTCTCCTAAACTTTATTCTACATTTTTACTTTGGTTATTGTCAGAACTTTTCGAAGTTTTACCAGAAGTAGGGGATTTAGATAAACCTAAGATGGTCTTTTTCTTTGATGAGGCACACTTATTATTTGACGGAGCACCTAAAGCATTTGTGGAAAAAGTAGAACAAGTAGTTAGACTTATAAGATCAAAAGGAGTAGGTATTTATTTTGTAACTCAAAATCCAGTTGATATTCCTGAAAATATTTTGGGACAATTAGGAAATAGAGTTCAACATGCACTTAGAGCATATACTCCAAAAGAAATAAAAGCTGTAAAATTAGCAAGTTCTACATTTAGAGTTAATCCAGAGGTAGATACAGCAACTGCACTAACGGAATTAAAAGTAGGAGAGGCACTAATTTCTTGTCTTAATGAAGATGGACAACCAGAAGTAGTAGAAAGAGCATTTGTCAGACCGCCTGAATCATTTATAGGAGCTGTTAGTGATGATGAATATTCTTCTTTAATAAATAATTCTCCAATGGAAAGCAAATATAGAAATTCAGTTGATAGAGAATCAGCGTATGAAATTCTTGAAAGAAAAGTTCTCCAAGATAGAGAATATGAAAAACTAGAAGAAGAAAGAGCAGCTTTAGAAAAAGAAAGAGAAAGGTTAGAGAGAGAAGAATCTAGAGATTATGATAGAAATTACAGAAAATCATCTCCTGGTAGACCTAGAAAATCATCTTTTGAAAAAACTACAGACACTTTAATAAAAACAGCAACTAGTGCTATAGGAAAAGAAATTATTAGAGGTCTTTTTGGAATATTAAAGAAAAAGTAAAAAAATATAATAAAACTATTGAATAGTTTATATAAAAGTGATATAATCATAAAGATGCAAAAGCATTAATTACGATGTTCCTCTGTTAAAGATATTAATAATGAGCATTTTGTAACAAAAAGGAGAAAACGCAATGAGCAAACTTATCGAAACGATAACAAAATCACAATTAAGAACTGATATTCCTGAGTTCAAAGCAGGAGATACAGTAATAGTACACGTACGTATTATAGAAGGTGGACGTGAACGTATCCAACAATTTGAAGGTGTTGTAATTAAACGCCGTGGTGGAGGAATCTCTGCAACTTATACAGTTCGTAAAATTTCTAACGGAGTTGGTGTTGAAAGAACATTCCCAGTACACACTCCAAAAGTAGAAAAAATTCAAGTAGTACGTAAAGGTAAAGTTAGACGTGCTAAATTATACTACCTACGTAACTTACGTGGTAAAGCAGCTCGTATTAAAGAAGTACGATAATACAGAAATAGGCTCAACCGTTGAAATGATAGTATTTCCAACGGTTGATTTTTTAAAAACTACCGAAAAACTACCGACTATAATTTTATAATGCCATAAAGTTATAGAAAATATCGGCAGTTTTTTCTTTTTGTTTTTTACTTAAATGAGTATATACATTCATAGTAGTTTTAATGTCTGTATGTCCTAAACGTTCTTGAACATCTTTTATATTAGCTCCAGCTTCAAATAATAAACTAGCGTGAGTGTGTCTGAATCCATGAATTGTTATTTTTTTCAATTTCGGATAATCTTTATATATTTTCTTTAGTAATTCGTTAAAATAATGTCCATATACTTTAGAAAAAATGTTATTTATATTTACGTATTTTTTCTGTATTCTAAATTCTTTTAATAATTTTAATGTATCTTTATCAATGCTTATATCTCTATTTGATTTACTAGTTTTAGTTGTATTTATACAAGTTTTACCGTTAATATCTTTTGAAATTGTTTTGGTAATTGATACCGTGCAGTTTTTAAAATCTATATCGTTCCAATTCAATGCCATTATTTCGCCTTTTCTCGCTCCAGTATATGCCAGTAATCTAAATATTAATAATGTCTCTATATCATAGTTATTTTTAATTATTTCTAAAAATTCTATTAATTCATTTTTACTATAATAATTTATACGTTTTTCTGTTTCTGTACGTGGAATTTTAACGTGTGTTGCCACATTTTGAGTTATCATATTTGTTTTAACAGCATAATCAATTATATTTTTTAAATATATATTTACTTTTTCTGTATAGCTTTTAGAATATTTTTTTGAACATTCGTTTATTAATTTTTGGCAAATATAAAAATTTAAGTTTTTTAATTTTATGTTTCCTAATTTATCGTTTATTATCTTTATTGGATACTTAATAAAGTGCATTGATGAACCTTTAACGTTGTTTTTATGTTCCTCTTGCCACATTTCTATCAAGTCTTTTATTTTTATATTATCGTTACTAGGTGAACATGTTATATTATTCTCAAAATAGCTTATTGCATTGTTTATATACAGTTCTGCTTTTCTTTTGCTTGTGAAGCCTTTTTTATTGATTCTTTTTTCTTTTCCTGTAAATACATTTATACCGATATAATGATTTTTTACCTCATAGTATTTTTTATTATCTTTTATATATTCTTTAATCATTTTTGTTATTTCCTTTCATTTTTAATTTTCCCATAGCTTTTTAAATAAATGAAATAACATTTTGATATATTTCCGCTTCATAAAATGTATTTATGCAGTTTACAAGATAGTTTATTAGATTACTAATGAAAAACAGTAGCGTACATATAGCTATTTTACGTTAAATTTAATTTTTTGATATTTTATTCACGAAATACAAGAAACGCCTTAAAAGTATCTTAAAATAGCTAATATAAGATATTGCTAAAATAATGGTAATTTACAGCTATTTTTTGCAGTATATGAAGCGGTTAGTTGTTGTTTATTATTTTCTTCTCTACATCTTTTGGTATTTCTGTTACTTCTAATTTATTTTTTATAAGAATATCAGTTGCTTTATCTATCATTTTTATAGTTTGTTGAATGATATTTATATCTTGATTTGGCAAATTTTCTGTTTTTATAATTTCCTCTAAAAAATTCTTACTCTTATATATTAATGAAGATTTTTCACTAAATGTTAAAAGTTTATCATAGTGTTCAAAAACAATATTTTTACTAAATTCTTCAAATTTTTCTCCTTTATTCCACTTCATAAGATATTCGTTTATAATATCCCATATTTCATTTGTAAAGTTATCTAAATCATTAATGCTATCTATATTTAAATTATGCTTATCTTTAACAATGCTCAAATACCTTGAGAATGTCCTAGCATTAACTGTTAATAAGATTGATTCAGCCACAGAACCAAATTCTTTATTTACTATATCATCATAATTGTTTTTAACGAATTCTTCTACAGAACCATATAGCAACTCATTGACTGTTATATCTGCAAGTTTTGATATTCGTTTTATTCTATCCTTGTTTGGTAAAGATTTCCCATTTTCCCATTGCTGTATATTCCCTTTACTTGCTCCAAATAATTTCCCAAATTCTTCAAGTGTATATCCTTTATTTAGTCTTAGTTGTTTTATTCTAAGACCAACAGCTTTTTTATCGATGTTTATTTTCATTTTAATTCAACCTTTTTTATAATCTTTCAGTTTAATTATACTATATAAAATTAAAAAAATAAACACAAAAGTACAAAAAAGTACTTGACAATTCCAAAAATAAACATTATACTTTTAATCAAGGTACTTAAATGTACATAAAAACAAAAAAGGAGTTAGAAAAATGAAATTAAATAAATTAGCTGGTTATAGAAGTATGCTAAATATACCTAGAAAAAACATTGCTGAATTATTGCAAATATCTAATGTAGCTTATGGTAAAAAAGAAAAAGGTATCACGCCATTTACAGACAATGAAAAAGTAATATTAGTAAATTTCTTTAAAAATAATGGAATTAACACAAATATAGAGGATTTATTTTTTTAAAATAAAAGTACTTAAAAATACTTATTATATTCCTGAATTCAACTCAGAATATTACATTAAAATTTAATAGGAGAAATAACAAAGATGAATAGTAGAAATAGAATAAAAAGCAGATTAACAAATTTTAGAAAAGAACACAATTTAACTCAAAGAGAAATAAGCGAGATTATAGGAGTACATTATGCACAAATAAGCGTGTGGGAAAGTGGAAAAGCTAGACCAAACACAGCTAACAAAAAAAAATTAGAAAAGATGTTTAAGGCTTATAACAAAAATTCTAAAGATAAAGAATTAGAAATAACTAAAAATTTAAAAGTTGCAGTAGTAAACGATGATGTTATATTGCTAGAAGTTTTGGAAATGCTAAACACAGATGAAATACAAGCGAACGGTTTATCATCAGTTAAATTGTGTGAAGTAATAAATAAAATACGTTCAGAATTAGAAATCAAATCAGAGTTATTACATAAGAATTTATTAGCGGTAATTAAAGATGAATTTGAAGAAGAAATTAGCGAGCTAAAAATTCAGCCCACGTATTACAAAGATGTTCAAGGCAAGAATAGACCTATGTACAACCTAACTTTAGCACAAGCTAAACAAGTTTTAATTAGAGAAAGTAAACAGGTTAGACGTCTAGTAATTAAAGTTCTAGAAACCCAAGAACAACAAATATTAGAACTAAAAGGAAATTTAATTAATAATCAAATTGAAACAATGCAAAACCAAAATAAAGAAAAACCATACACGCCATTTGATGATTTTATTTTTGTTGATTTAACTAGTTCTGATGTTGTGGAATTAGAAAATAAAACAGTATTAACAGCAGTAAACGAACTTATAAAATTAGCTTATCATAAAAACAGTAAACAAGATAAAAATAGTCTATTAAGGCGAGCAATAAAAATATTAAATACTGATATAGTTAAAAGTGAGTGGAATTTTTAAAATAGGAGATTTAGAAAAATGAAAGATATAGCAAAGAGAACCCAACAAGATACAATATTAGATTATTTAGTAATGGCAGTATTTTTATCAATAATATATTTTGGATTAGAACTATTTATATACACAATGCAGTCTATAAAAGATATTTTAATATAGGAAGTTCTATTCAATGAATAAAAAACAAATAAAGTGGGATAGAAGTTATTTGATAAATAAAATAGCAGATAGCAATATTGAATTTAGTTATTTAGCTAAAGTTTTAAATATTTCTATTAGTGTATTAATTAATAAATTAGATGGTTTTACTCTCTTTACAATAGAGGAAATCAAAGAAATAAAAAGACTATTTAATTTATCAGTATCAGAAGCTAACAGTTGCTTTTTTAATTACAATTAGGAGGTTAAGAATATGGAAGTTGTATTGTCAAATGAATATACAAAAGGGTTAAAAATACAATTAACCAATTTAATAGATGAAGTAATAAAAGATAGATTAGAAAAGATACAACCTACTAAACGTTATTATACACAGCAAGAGTTGAGAGAATTATTCAAAATCGGAGCTAATACAATGTTAGAACTACAACAACAAGGCTTGCAGTATGTTAGATTAGGTAGAAAATATTATTTTGATATAGAGGACGTCTACAGCATATTAGAAACATTAAAAAGACAATAAAAAAAAAGACTATTAAGAAATAGTCCAAACCTGCATAAGGTATATTAAATCATTTATAAAAAACTCAAACCCATAGCTTTTTAAATAAATGAAATAACAAAAATGAATAAAAATGTTAAGTTAAAACCTAACGCTTTTATTATAGCAAATTATATATATTAAATCAATATGAAAGGAAATAACAAAGTATATGAATATTGCAGAATATGAAGACAGCATAAGTAAAGAAGTTGAAAAATTATCAAAAGAAGACCTAGCAAAATTAAAAGAATTTACTAAACAATTAAAGGAATATTTAAACAACGGTAACCCTAATAGCTATGCAGATTTACAAAGTTACTTTTATGCACTAGAGGGAGACCAGTTCAATACAATAAAAGAAATATTAATTAATAGATTTGCAACTATAAGACAGGAGAGTAAAAACATTGGATAGAATAGAATTACAAAAAGAACAGTTAGAACAATTAGAAATACAAGCAGATAGATTAACAGATAATATTATAATACTAGACACATTAAAGGACTATTGCAGTTTATTAAATTTTGGAGACCCAACAGCAGTTACACAAGATAAAATATTTGCAGAACTATTATACAAAGTCAGAAGCGGTTATCAATTCCAGGATAATTTTTTGAATGTAGTATCTAGCATTATAAAGAATTTACAAGATATAAGGGAGGATATAGAAAAGGTAACAGCTAAATAATATAAATCTAATTAAATAGAAAGCAGGTGGATAGATGACAATATATATACAAGAGGGCTTAAAAAACAGCAATTTGAAAGCTAGAGAGTTAAAAAAGCCGTTACTTGAATATTTAGCGACAGAGTACAATTACAAGGTAGTACCAAATAAATTAGATATAAAACAATATAAAATGACTGACGCCATTTATTTTATAGCTGGAGAAATAACAGAAAATGAAAACGGAAGTTATACAAGAAACAATAATAATATGATTGGTCGTGATTATGCAGTATTAGATTTTGATGATTTGAATATGTCTGATGTAGATTTCTTATTATTAATTTATGATAAGTTAAAAGAATATAGCTATTGTTTATATCCTACTATTAGTTACAGTATAGAAGCCCCAAGATATAGGTTATTAGTTGAACTTGATAGGTTAGCGAATAAAGATGAATACCTACAAATAATAACCAGTTTATACGACCTTATAGGAATTAATGGAGATTTATCCGCTTCTACATTCTCACAATTACAAGGTTTACCGATAGCTAACCAAAGTAATAAAGATAGCTACAAAGTAACCTACAATAAAGGGAAACCTTACCCAGTGCAGACAGTAGATAGTAATATTAATAAAAGTAACTCTAATGTTGAGTATTTACCAGCTAATATAGGGCAAATATCAGATGATGAAGCTATACAGATATTTACTAAATATATGGAAAATGAAGCGGAAAAACTGCAAAGTAGAGATAATTATTATTTGAGCGTGATAATGACGTTAGGTAAATCTTTTCTTGCTGACCAAATAAGTTATGAAACAGCCATTTTATGTTGTGAGCTACTTGCAGGAGATAACGAGGACTGGAAAGCAGATAACGTCAATCATCTCAATAAGGAGTTACAACTAGCAAAGGGGAATATTGCATATTTTCAAACGTCTTTAGATTTTATAACTAAATTTAAGAAGACCCAAAACCATATAATAAAGCTAGACCAATTAACAGGTAAAGAATTAAAGATTTATACAGATGATGACGGCAAACCGTTAAAAACATTACCTAATTTTAAAAATATGCTTTTATCGTTGTATAGTATAGCTTTTAATATGTTAAATAGTTCTATAGAGTTGAAGCGTGGAACTAATGAAATATTTGAACTAAGTAATAATTTATTTGAAATTATACGAATGGAAATTGCCGAGAGATACAACGTTAAAATATCTAAAGAAGATTTAAAAACTGCATTGATTACCGCTGCCGATTTAACCAAATATCACCCTATAAAAAATATAATAACTAGTAGAAAATGGGACGGAGTAGAGAGGGCAGAAAGTTTTTTTATTAATTTTCTAGGAGTAGAAGACACATACTACAACAGAGAAGTTACAAGAAAAACCCTACTCGGTGCAGTATATCGAGTTTTTGAGCCGGGTTGTAAATTTGATGAAATATTAGTTTTACAAGGTGGGCAAGGTATCGGAAAAAGTACAAGTATATCAAGGTTAGCACTAGGTTATAAAACACAACTACAGGACGAGATTTCAAGAGAAACATTATTACAAACACAAGAAGCGTGGTTCGTTGAATTAGAAGAACTTGACGCACTAAAAAAAACTAAATCTAATAAAATGAAAGGTTGGGCGTCCAGTCAAATAGATTTAGTTCGTGCACCTTATGAAAGTAAATACACCAAGAAACCAAGACAATTTATAATTATAGGAACTACCAACGAAAAAGACTTTTTAAAAGATAAAACAGGTAATAGGCGTTATAGGGTTATGATATGCGACGTTCAACCTTTTAATAGTATATTTTACGTAAATGATGAATATATATTGCAGTTATGGGCAGAAGTGTATCAATGGTATTTAAACAAAGAAACTCTAATACTATCGCCAGCAACTGAAAAGAAATTGGATGAATTAGCTTCAAATTATGTTATGTATGATGAAGTAGAACTCGACGTCAAGGAATTACTAACAATACCAATGCCAGTTGGTTGGCAAGATATTATAGGAAATTATGGAGACGTAAAAAATAACCGATATAGGTTAGCGAATTATGTCGGCGATATTTTAAACACTGGAACTAGTAAACATTTTGAAGATACAGACAAAGAAGATATAAAAGATATAACCACAAAAGAACTCTTATTTTTAATATTAGGAGATGAAGACGATAAAAAAACTCTGCAAGGGAATATAAACGCTCGAAAAATAAAAAGAATAATGGATAATATGGAGAATTGGCAACGTAGCGAGAATATAAAAAGAAATGATAGGAGATTTAGAGGTTATAAGAGAACACAGCAAATAGAGGAGAACACAGAAACAACACAGCAATTTTAGAAATCTGTGTTCCCTTGTAACTGTTGATATTACTGCATTGTTTATATATGAACACATATACACATTATTTTTATAAAAATAATATAAATATATATATAGTATATAGATATATACATAGAGTAGAAACCTTAAAAATACAAATGCAGACTTCAAATGAAAGATATAAATATATATTTTTTAAAATTTTAAAACTTTGATGTGTTCGTGCGTTATGTGTTTATGCTAAATAAACCTTGATTTAAAAGGTTTTTGATTTCGAAAAACTACACATTATACTAAAAAACAACACATCAAAAAATAGAATTTGGTTTACATAATTTTATAAAATAGCAAAAAACAAAAATAAAAAATATAAATATAATACAAAAGAGGTAGAGAATGAAAGATTTTAAAAATATAGATGAATTAAAAACATTACAAGGGATAAATAGAATAATGGTTTTATTCCCTAATGAATACAAAGAATTTGAGGGCTTTTTCAGAGATTTAACAAATGCAGGGTTAGAAATAATAGACGTTTTAGAAGCGTTTGTTATTCACGATATAAAAGTTATATTAATGGTAAAAGTTCAAAGAAGCTACAGAGATGATTTATATTATCAAAATATCAAAGCATATAATCACGGATTGCAAATATTACATTCATAAGGAGAACAAAGCAAATGACTAAATATTCACAAGGGCGAATACTTATTTTATCAACAGAAAGCCCGTCGCATGTAGTAAATTGTCCTAACCTAACAACGGCAGTAAATAACTTTATAAACAAAGCTGGAATAATAGCAAGGGATATTCAATATAAGATGTCCTCGAGTACGGTTGTTGAGGGATATTCTCCTACTGTAATCCATAGCGTTTGTATAGTATTTGATAGTTTTTTAACTGATGATGTAATTGAAAAATTTCAACAAGAAGCGTATCAACTAACGTAAAAAGAGGTATAAAATGAATTTAAGGGAATATAGATTTTTAAAAAATTTAACTCAAAAAGAATTATCTTTACAAATTGGAATTTCTGAAAGTTGTATATCTCAATATGAAAATGGGAAATTACAAAACGGAGTAGCTAAAAGGTTAATAGATAGGTTTATAGATACTATAAAGGAACTCGAGGACACAGAAGCGGAATACAATCCACAAAATAACATAAATGCAGATATACAAGAACAAGAGTTACAAGAGCAGTATATTAATTTGTTACTAAAAAAGGCTTTAAATAGTATTGATTTAAACGAAAAGAAATTAATTATTAATAAGATTAGTAGTATAGTAAATTTATAATGTCTCGTGCTTTGTTCGTGCTTCAAGTCCGCTTCTAAATAAAAAAAAGCCTGTTACGGCTTCTATATGATATTTTTAATAATTATTGGTTACTATTAATTATATCATATAGGAGGGCGGATATATTGAAACATAAGGCGTTTTTTATAAAAAGGTTTAGAGATATTCAAAAGGAAATAATAGACCTAGAATATAGAATTAATAACAATGCAGATAATCAAAAGCTAACTACTACTATACAGCAAGTTAGAGTTAAAAAGAGTAGAACGAGAAAACAAGACGATATAGTTATTAATTTTGAGAAGCTAGAAAAGAGATTACAACAATTATATAAAAAGCGTGATGAAATGTCTGAACCCTTAATAATATGGTTCGATAAACTAGACGCTATAAATTCTAAAATAGTTTTTAAATTTGTTATTGAATGTTTATCATTTAGCGAAATAGCAAAAGATTTTCATAAGTTAAAAAAGACAGTAGAAAAAATGTTTATAAAGTCTTTGGAATTGTTAGAGTTAGATATTAAATAAAACCTTAGGAAATATTAGTATAAAACTTATATAAAATATTAGAAAATATCAGTATAAAACTTATATAGAATGTTGGCAAATGTCGGCATTAAATCGTATATAGAACAAAAGAAGTTTTAAAAGGGGTATAGTACCTCTCTACTATGTTGTTTGGACTTCATGCCGTCACTGTACATTTTTTCTCGCGTGAAAATAATAATGTTGGAAAATGTGAGTATAAAACTTATATAAAATGTTGGAAAATATAGGTTAAAATTCCTCTATATACGTTTATAAAATAATGGAAAATACTGGAATAAAAACTATATAGAACGCTGTTAATAGTGGCAAATAGTGGCATAAAATCCTATATATAGTAATTAATAAAATACTAGAAAATACTAGATAAAAAATATATATAGCATTAAAGGGGGTGGGGTTATGCAGAATTAAAAGTTATAAATTGGTAGGTAACTATAAAACTAACTACCAATAACAAAGCTAGAAGCTATATACTAGCTTGTAAATATATAGCGTAACAGATAGTTAAAAATATATAGAATATAAATTAATAATAAAAAAAAGAAGCGTATAGATATAATGTTATTTAATCATTAAGTTATTAGAGTTATTCTAATAGCTTTTTTTTATTATGGAAATATTAAAAGGGAATAGAGAACATAGAACCACAATGCAGAGTTATTATATTTTATTTGCTATCTATTAAATGCTACTGGCAAGATACAGCACGGTAGAGCAATTAACAGTTACTTTATTATTTACAATGTATAGTATAACTTTAGTGTTGTATATTTGATTAAATGTATATGTATAGTATGTAATGTTTATATTAATAAGTAATATTAATATTATTTTTAATCAAATAAAAACTTTTTAAATTAATTGTTGATAATTGATAATTTATATTTTGTTGTTATTAGTTGTTTGATGTTGATAGTGTTATTAGCAAAGGGAACATAAACAGCAAGTAAATAAATAGATAATAGTAATTGTTAAACTAACAATATAATCTATGCAGTTGATAGACACGCCCCCCCCTATGTTAAAAGTCAAGAAAATAAGCAATCCCCAAGACCAACCTGCCTCTCTTATTCTAAAAAATCTGGTGCTACTAATGCTTTTTGGAAAAAAGAGCATAAAAAAAAGCACTATCCTTTTAGGTAGCGCTATTAAGAAAAGAATTATTTTGTTTTTTATTACACTTATATTATAATAAATATAACCGTTTTTTGTCAATGCAGATATGTAAACCCTAGATAAAAATATATAGAAGCGGAATACATTTCATTTACTTAAAAAGCTACAGGAAAATTAATATTTGTAATTAGATTATAATTATTTTAGCTACCGAAAAAACTACCGAAACTAAAAATTTAATGGATATAGTAGAGTAATGATATTTTTATAAAATGTTGATTTATAAGTGTTTAGAGTTATTCAGAGTTATACAATGTTTTAATATTATAAAGAAGTACGATAATACAGAAATAGGCTCAACCGTTGAAATGATAGTATTTCCAACGGTTTTTTATTTTTTGTAAAATAATTTTATATATTAGTAAAAAATTTTTAAAAACTATTGATATTGTATTATAACAATGATATAATAATAGTGTAAATGTTTTCAGAATAATATAAAAGGGGTGTTAATTATGGCAGTATTTTATGTGCCTTCAACAAATCTTATAGGAGCAGGAGTTGTAAATGAAATTGGTAGTTATATAAAAGACTTAGGGTATAAAAAAGCTTTATTAGTTACTGATAAATTTATTGAATCTAGTGATATTTTAGCTAAAGTAACAAAATCTTTAGATGAGTATTCTATAGACTATGTTATTTATAGTGATGTAGAGCCAAACCCTACTTGTAAAAATGTACTAGATGGTGTTGATGCGTTAAAAGCCAATGAATGTGATTTTATTATTTCTCTTGGTGGAGGATCTCCACAAGATGCAGCTAGTTGTATATCTATAATTGCTACAAATGGCGGAGTACCTCAAGACTATGAGGGAGTTCATAAATCAGAGAAAAAAGGATTACCGGTAGTAGCGATAAATACAACAGCGGGGACCTCAGCAGAAATAACTATAAATTATGTTATAACTGATGAAGAAAGAAAAGTAAAAATGGTAATGGTTGATAAAAATAGTTTAGCACTTATTTCTGTTAACGATCCATTATTAATGTTATCTAAACCTAAATATTTAACAGCTGCTACAGGAATGGACGCTCTTACTCATGCAGTAGAAGCATTAGTAACACCAGGAGCATACGGAGTTACTAAAAAATTATCTGTTGGAGCTATAGAATTAATTAAAGAGTATCTACCAAGAGCAGTAGAAAATGGTGATGATGTAGAAGCAAGAGAAGCTATGGTTAATGCGATATTCCTAGGTGGTATGTCATTTAATAACGCAGGATTAGGATATGTGCATTCTATGGCACACCAATTAGGAGCAGTTTATAATTTACCACATGGTGTTTGCTGTGCAATGCTATTACCAGTAGTAGAAAAAGAAAATGCTAAACGTGCACCTAAAGCATTTAGAGAAGTTGCTAGAGCATTTGGAATAGATGTTGCTAACAAATCGGATGAAGAATGTGCTGATTTAGCTATAAAAGAAATTGAAAAATTATCAGAAACAGTTGGTATCCCTAAAAAATTAACTGAATTAGGAATAAAAGAAGAAGAATTCGATTATGAATATCTATCAAAAAATGCTTTAGTGGATGCTTGTACACCAGGAAATCCATTCCCACCAACTTTAGAAGATACTATTAAGTTCTATAAAGAATTATTTTAAGAAATAAATAAAATCCAAGATAATGAAAATTAATGGCTCTAAGTCAAATACGGGGCATGGAGAGAAAATGAGATAAATAACTAAGCGGCAAATTGCTGCTTAGTTATTTTTTTATCAACCAAATCTTCAATAACTTTACGATCAGAGACAAATAATCTAAA
>JACBYF010000019.1 GCA_013415235.1 Gemelliphila palaticanis | reverse complement strand
ATATATATATAAGCCATAGTGGATATTTTTATTAAACATAAAAATATATTTATTTTAAAATAAAAAAATACGGAAAAATATTTTCCCGTATTTTAAAATTATCTTCTTAAACCTAAAGATTTAATTAGTTCACGATATCTTTGGATATCTTTTCTTATTAAGTAATCAAGTAAGTGACGACGACGGAAAACTTTTTTTAGTAATCCACGACGACCTGCGTGATCTTTTTTGTGTGTATTTAAGTGAGCAGTTAGAGCATCTATTTCTGCTGTTAAAACTGCTATTTGTACCTCTGGAGAACCTGTATCAGATTCATGAGTACGATATTTTGCGATTATTTCATTTTTTCTTTCTTGTGAAATTGCTGCCATTTTGGCACCTCCATATATTTTTTATTTATCCTTAATCTTAGTAATAAATCTGGAGATTTTCATAACCAGGAACAAGGACTTATATAAGTTTACACTATTTTTTATTTTTTTTCAATAGAAAATTAATTTTTAAATACGAATTTTTCAGCTATCTTTTTATCTTCTTCTAATTGCACTTTCAACTCATCTATCCCATTAAATTTTTGTTCTGGTCTTATAAATGTATAAAAATCTAATTTTATTTCTTCACCATATATATACTCATTAAAGTCAAGGATATGAGTTTCTATAAATATTTTATCTTCATTAGTTACTGTTGGATTTTTTCCTATATTAGTTATTCCTACAAATGTTTTATCAGCAACAGTTACTTTTGTTATATATACGCCTAATTTTTTAGGTAATAAGTAATTGTATTTTGGTTCTAAATTTGCAGTCGGAAAATTTATAGTTCTTCCTAGTTGTTTTCCTTTTACAACTGTTCCTACCATTGTATATGGTTGACCTGATAATTTTATATAGTCATCAAAATTCCCTTCAATTACTTTTTCTTTAAGTAATGTTGTAGATATTTTTTCATCATTGAACTCTATTTTAGAAATTTTATTTACCTTCATCTCATCGTTTGTATATATAGATATGTATTCTGGTGTTCCTTCACCTTTGTAACCAAATAAGTAATCGTATCCACAAAAAACTTCTTTTACGTTCAAAACTTTTAATATTTTATCAATAAATTCTTCTTTAGTAATTTTGCTTAACTTTTCATTAAATTCTAAAAAATAAAGTTCATCAACACCTAAATCATCTAGAATTTCCTTTTTTCTACATTCAGGTGTTAAAAGCTCTATTTCTTTTTTTGAAAAATATTCTTTAGGACTTATATTAAAAGTAATAACTGTAGATAATAATTTTGAGTCTTTAGATTTATTAACAGTTCTTGTTATTATTTCCTTATGTGCTATATGTAATCCATCAAAAAATCCTAATGCTGCTACTCTAAATTTATTATCTTTTTTTAAATCTTCTATATTTGAAATTTTAAAAACTTTCATTTTATAACTCCCTCTATATTATCTTTGGAAAAGTACTCTTTACTCTTAAAAGCTCATCGTCTTCTTTCAAATAATAAACAGCTATAGCTTCATTTAGATATGTAAAAACTACTCCTTTAGTAAAATCTAAGTCTTGCGGGAATTGATCTACTCTAAATCTCAAACCATTCATTACTTGCTTTGCTCTAAATTTAGGAACTTCATAAAATTGATAACTTTCAAGTGCATATTCTTTTGGTAATATTTTTAGTAATATTTCCTCTTCAGATAACTGTTTTAATTGTTCTAAAGTAACTAAATCATCTGTTGTTATTTTTCCACTGGCAGTTCTTGTTAATTTACTCATACAACTTGGAGTATTAAGCATACTACCTATTTGAGTTGCTATGGTTCTAACATAAGTTCCTTTTCCACAATGTATATCAATAGAAAAATAGAAGCAATTATTTTTATAATACGTACTATTATTAACAATATCAATAAAATATATATTTACCTTTCTTGAAGGTATTTCAATATCGAAATTACCCTCTCTAGCATATTGATATAATTTCTTACCTTTTACTTTTACTGCTGAATATATTGGTGGCTTTTGTTCTATTTCACCTACTAAAGACTTTAATTTTTCTTTCAAATGATCTAAGTCTATATTTTCTATATCTTGTTGTTCCACTATATCACCAGTTAAATCTTCTGTAGTAGTTTTTATACCTAAACAGACCTCTGCCCTATATTTTTTACCTAAATCCATTGCGTAGTCACTTACTTTGGTACTATTTCCTAACAAAATTAGCATAACTCCATCAACTTCTGGATCTAAAGTTCCACTATGACCTACTTTTTTCATATTTAAAATCCTTCTAATTTTAAATACTAAGTCATGACTTGTAATTCCTTTTTCTTTATATACTGGCAATATTCCATCAAACATTTTTTTTATCTTCCTTTAAACATTCAGGACAAAGCCCATAAATTTCAAATTTATGATCATCAATTCTATACCCCTCTAACTCAGGTATTATTAAATTTTTACACATATCTATATTTATTGTTTTGGCTTTTCCACAATTTAAGCATATGTGATGATGGTGATGATGATCTTTATGTAAACAAGATAATTTGAAAAATCTCTCACTATTTATCTCGGTAACTTCTAGGATACCTAGATCAACATAAGTACTAAGATTCCTATATATAGTATCAAAACTTAGTCCTGGAAATTCTTTTCCTAAAGTTTCTGATACATATTTTGCATTTATATATCTATCTTCTTTAGCAAGAAGTTCTATCATAGCTCTTCTTTTATCTGTATATTTATAGCCATTTTCTTTTAATATACTCATTAACTTATCTATTTTTGAATCTATTAACGCCATAAAATACCTCTATTTATTTTTAAAATCTTCAAATTTCTGATTTCTTAACATATCTATCTCGTATTTATAGGGTGCAAATTCTTTTTTATCTCCATACCAAGGAGTTTCAAGAATTTTAGGTATTTCTGCAAACTCTTTAAGATGAACTATTTTATTAATAGCATCGAAACCTATTCCACCGTATCCTATATTTTCGTGTCTATCTTTATGAGCACCTAGAAAGTTTTTACTATCATTAACGTGTAATACTTGAATTCTATCAAGCCCTATTAATTTATCAAATTGTGTTAATACTCCATCTAAATCATTAACAATATCATATCCCGCTTCAAAGAAATGACAAGTGTCAAATGTAACTGTTAATTTATCATTATGAGTGACTCCATCAATGATTTGAGCTATCTCTTCAAAATTTCTTCCACACTCGCTACCTTTTCCTGCCATAACTTCTAGAGAAATATTAGTTTTCATATCAGGTCTTATAACTGTATTAAGTCCTTTTATAATACTCTCAATTCCTTTATCTGCTCCTGCTTGAACATGTGAGCCAGGGTGCAATACCATATTTTTAGCTCCAACTTTTTCTGTTCTTTCTATTTCTAAAGTTAAAAAGTCTACTGCTAATTGGTAAGTTTCTGGTTTTACAGTATTAGCTAAATTTATTATATATGGAGCGTGAACTACAATATCTTTAATATTGTTTTCTTCCATTAATTTTTTAGCTTCTTCTATTCTTAATTCTTCTATAGGTTTTCTTCTAGTATTTTGTGGTGCTCCTGTATAAATCATAAAAGTATCACTACCATAACTAATAGCTTCTTTTACTGAACCTATCATCATTTCTTTTCCTGACATAGATACATGAGACCCAATTTTTAAGTTCTTCATTATTTACCTCTATTTTCTCTATTTTGTCGCTTAGCAAATTTTCTACGTTCTTTTTGTTTTAGTTTATCCATTTTATATTTATGTTTTTTCTTATATCCTGGTTTAACTTTTGTATTAGATTTTACTCTTGATTTTAATTTTTCTGTTAAATTGTGATCTGCTAATACTTTTTCTCTGTTTTGTCTTTTATTTCTATCTTTTATTTCTACAAATTCATTGTTTTTTATATCAACATGTTCAAATTTAATTCCACGTTTTTCTAAACTTTGTAATTTTTCTTCATCTTTATTATTAAATATAGTTATACAATCTCCATCTAGACCTGCTCTTGCTGTTCTTCCAGCTCTATGTATAAAGAAATCTAAGTCATTAGGAATATTGTAATTAATTATATGGCTTACACCCTCAATATCAATACCCCTACTCATTAAATCACTAGCTACTACATAAGTGAAATCTAAATTGTTTATTCTTTTTTGAATTTGTTTTCTTTCTCTAGGTGTTAAGTCCCCGTGAAGAACCCCTACATTTAGTCCTTTAGATATTAAATAGCTACTTACTTCTTCTACCTCAGTCTTTTTATTAGCAAATATTATTGCTAAATAAGGATTTATTGTTTCTGTAATTTCTTGTAGCCTTTCTAACCTTGTAGAACTTTTAACTGGTAGTAGATAATATGTTATTTTACCAGTATTAGCATTGTCAACTTCAATGTAGTTTGCATTCTTAACATATTTTTTTAAAAAATGTTCCATTTGTTTTGGAATTGTAGCTGAGAAAACTAAAAATTGACAATTTTCAGAAGCTCTGTTAGCTATCTTATCTATATCTTCCATAAATCCTAAATCTATCATCATATCGCACTCATCTACTACTATAGTTTCAACTTCTTTAATAGATAAGGCACTTGATTTATCTAAATCTAGTATTCTTGTTGGAGTACCTATAATTATATGCGGTGCATTACTCACTTTTTCTATATCTCTATTTAAATCTTGACCTCCAATAAAAAGCGATATTTTTATTTCTTCTTCTGAAAATTTTGCAACATGATTAGCCATATCAAAAAGTTGTCTAGCTAGTTCTCTAGTTGGAGCCATTATTATACTTTGTGTTTTTTTATTTTCTATATCTAATTTACTTAATATTGGGAACAAAAATGAATGACTTTTTCCACTACCTGTTTGTGATTTTGCAACTACATTTTTTTGTTTTAAAACTGGAGAGAAAACTCTCTCTTGTATTTTTGTAGGATTTTTAAAACCTAAATCCACTATAGAATTATTTACAAAATCTTTAAACTTAAATTGTTCAAATGATTTAGATATCATATATTATTTCTCCTGTCTAATTATAAAATTCTTTTCAATTATACTACAAGTGGCATATTTTTTCCATTTTTTATTACGATTTACAAAAATTTAAGATAAATTATAAATTTATAATTTATCTTAAAAAACTATCCTTCATTAACATTCGGCATTTTTTTAAATTCTATATAAATAAAAGTAATAGCTATAAAAAATGAAAATAAGTCTGCGGTAGGTACTGCATAAAAAATACCATTTATTCCCATCATCTTCGGTAATAATATGAGCGTTGGTAATAGTATAAAAATTTGTTTAGTTATTGTTATAAAAACACCTTTTTGAGCTTTTCCTATGGAAGAAAAAAATGTACTACTTGCTATTAATACACCATTCAAAAACATAAATAACATAAAATAACGCATATAAGAAACACCAAATTCAAAATATAATTCCGAACCACTCCCAAAAATAGAAATTATATTTTTAGGAAAAGTTTGAAATAATGTAAAGAATATTAAAGATATAACAGCTGCATAACTCACAACTTTTTTATATGTGTCCCTTACTCTTAAATATTTTTTAGCACCGTAGTTAAAACTTACTATTGGTTGTGAACCTTGTACTATTCCAAGTATTATAGCTACAAATATAACGTTTATTTTAGCTACTATTCCTGAAACTGCTATTGGTATATCACTTCCATATATTGATTCATTCCCATAAAATTTTAGTACATTATTAGTAGTTATTTGAATAATAGTAGTAGAAATTTGAAAAACAAAAGATGCCATACCTAAATAAATAATATCTTTTATCAAATTAAATTTAATTTTAAAGTTACTTTTTAGTATAGTTATACTCTTAAAGTGCTTGTAGTAATTTAAAACAAAAATAGCTGATACAATTTGACTTAAAACAGTAGCAATAGCTGCACCTGATATACCTTTGTCCAAAATAGCCACAAATATAAAGTCAAGTATTATATTTAACACTGCACCAATTAATACTGTAAACATTGCATATTTAGGGCTTCTATCCGCCCTTATTAATGGATTAGTTGCTAAAGTAATCAAGTAAAATGGTATACCATAAGTAGTTATCGAAACATACTCTTTAGCATAATTGAATATATCATCAGTAGCCCCAAATAAATATAAAAGATTATCTATATTAAATCTTATTAGTAAACATAATAATATACCTATAAATATAGTAAACAAAAAAGAAGAACCTACTATCTTTTCAGCTCTGTAAACTTCTTTTTTCCCTAATGACAAATTAAAATTAGCAGCTGTTCCTATTCCTATCATTACCCCTAACGATAAGCATATAGTAGTTATAGGAAAAGCTATAGTTGTAGCCGCATTTCCTAAATAGCCAATATAATGCCCAATAAATATTTGATCAACTATATTATACAGGGCATTTACTATATTAGCTATTATAGCTGGAATAGCCATATTTTTTAACAATTTTCCTAAAGGCATATAACCTAGCGGATTTTCTTTTTGTTTCATTTTTTCCCTCAAAATTTATTATTAGTTAATTTTTTTTATAAAATTTTCTAATCTTTTGATAGCTTCTCTCAAACTATCTATAGAATATGCATAAGAAATCCTAATAAAACCTTCACCACATTCGCCAAAAGCTGTACCTGGAACTACCGCAAGTTTTTCTTCCATAACTAATTTTGTAGCAAATTCTTCCGAACTCATACCAAACTTTGAAATATTTGGAAAAATATAAAAAGCTCCGTATGGTGTAAAACAAGGTATATCTAATCTCTTCAGTTCTGCAAGTAAATAATTTCTACGCATATTGTAACTATCAGCCATAACCTTAACATCTTCTTCTCCGTACTTTAATGCTGAAATTGCTGCATATTGACTAGTAGTAGGAGCAGCCATTATAGCAAACTGATGTATTTTTATTAATTCTTTCATAAGATATTCTGGACCTGCACAATATCCTAAGCGCCAACCAGTCATTGCAAAAGATTTAGAAAAACCATTTATATAAACCGTTCTTTCTTTCATGCCTGGTACACTAATAATACTAAAATGTTCCTCATCAGAATAAGAAAGCTCTGAATATATTTCGTCAGTTAAAACAAGTAAATCATACTTTATAACTAATTCGGCTATTTTTTCTATATCTGATTTAGTCATTATGGCTCCCGTAGGATTGTTTGGATATGATAATATTAATACTTTCGTTTTATTTGTTATTTTACTTTCTAGTTCTTCCGGTGTTAGTCTAAAATTATTTTTTTCTTGTAGTTCTATAGATACTGGAACTCCATCTGAAAGTTTTATACATGGAAGATAAGATACATAGCAAGGCTCTGTATATATAACTTCATCTCCAGGATTTAAAGTTGCCCTAAGAGTCAAATCAATAGCTTCACTTCCTCCTACAGTTACCAAAATTTCTTTTTTTGGATCATACTGTATTCCATTATTTTTTCTGGCTATATATTTAGAAATTTCTTCCCTTAACTCGATAAGCCCTGAATTTGCAGTATAAAATGTCTTTCCATTTTGTAAAGACTGAATAGCTTCTTCTCTAACGTGCCAAGGAGTATCAAAATCCGGCTCTCCAACTCCTAAAGATATTACACCCTCAATCTCGTTTGCAATATCAAAGAATCTTCTAATACCAGATGGTTTTATACTTTTAACTCTATCATTTAAAAAATTTCTCATGGTGTTATTACCTGTCTTTTATCATTTTTATCATCTACATAAAGTGTTCCATGATCTTTATATTTTTTTAAAATTACATGTGTTGATGTTGCCTGAACCTCATCTATTACAGATAATTTACTAGAAACAAAATTTGCTATTTCTCTCATAGGGGCTTTTCTTAATTGCACTAACAAATCATAACTTCCAGACATCAAATACACTGATTCTACTTCCGAAAAAATATATATTTTCTCCGCTATCTTATCGAATCCATGTCCTTTTTGAGGATTAACTTTTAATTCTATAATAGCAGATACATTTTGATTATCTGTTTTTTCCCAATTTATAAGTGTGTGATAGCCACAAATTACTTTATCTGCTTCTAATTCACATATACTTTTTTCTATTAAATTTATATCTTCATTTAAAATAGCGGATATATCTTGTGAAGATATTTTACTATCTTTCTCTAAAAGCTCTAAAATTTTATTTTTTAATAACATAATAACCTCCTTATTAGCTAAGTAAATTATACCATAAAAAAATAAAAAATGATTAATTGTAACTTTATCAATAAATCATTTTTTATATATATTCTGTAAATATTTTTTTTATAAATATTAACCATTCATTCATATTAGAAAATTGCTGTTTTTCTTTATACCAAACAACCATTATTAAACTTTGGAGAGTAATATACCATTTTAATTTTAGCCTATAAGGTAAATCCAAAATAGCACCATAAGAATTTAGCCATTCTTGCCAATTTTCTTGAGGTATATATTTATACAAAATAAATGAAACATCTATTGCAGAATCTCCTAAAAATGCTTCTTCCCAATCAACAAGGAATAATTTATTACTGTCTGATAGTAGCCAATTATCTTTATGAACATCTGTATGACAAGGAGTACATACTTTGGCACTAAATTTAGGAATATTTTTTTCTAAGTAATTCAAAGCCATGGCAATATCTGAGTTTCTCAATAATTCATCAGATATTATTTTTTTTAAATTAGAAAAAAGTTGTTCTGGTGTTCTTTCTTCATACCCTTGAGAAATCATTATTTTTTTTATTTTCTCTGAATTGTGTACTTTTTTTAATATTTTAGGTATTCTACTATCTAACATTTGCTCTTTTGTTAAAGTTTTTCCATTCTCAAAATCTTGAGCTGTTATAACTTTTCCACTACTAAGTCTTTTTGTCCATTTTAATTTAGGAACTATATTCTCAGCAGATAAAGTAGCTATTATCGGAGAGGAATTCTCTTTTATAAAATATCTATTATCATTTTTTGAAAAGTAATATTCTTCACTTTGGTCTGTACCTAACGTCCAACCCATTTGATAATATTCTTTTTGCAAGGTTTCCCCCTCCTTTCTTATATATTCAATCGCATATTATATTTTACATTTTTTAATATCTTTTTTCAAGATTTATAATAGTGCTTTTTATTAAAATTATCAAACATATTGTTACTATAATACTTAAATGTATTCCCAATCTTAATATATAGTTGTTTATATTAACTTTTTATTAAATATAAAAAAAGTAGTAAAAAATATTTTTATAAAAATATTTTTTACTACTTTTAAGTAAATTTTATTTACAACATAAATTATAAATAGCTTCTGCAAAAATAGCTACAGATAACATTAAATCTTCTTCATAGATGTATTCATTAGCTTGGTGCATTGTATCTTCTCTTCCTGGTAGTAATACTCCAAATGCTACACCTTTTTTCAAGCATCTAGCATAAGTTCCTCCACCTACTACTCTAGGTTCATTAACATTATCTCCTGTGTGATTTCTATAAGCTGATAACAATGTTTGTACCATTTCATCATCTTTTGGTACATAATGAGCTTCTTTATTAGAATAAACATCTAGGTTAACATTATCAAATTTTAATTCATTTAATTTTTCTAATAAATTAAATTTCGCTGGATATCTAGAATCTGTTTCAATTATAGCTTCTTCTAAGTTATATTTGAAAATACCATAATTATAAGTAGCGTCTCCCATCTCATCATCATTATATTTTAGTCCTAATTTATCTCCAAATGGGCTATCTGAGATATTTTTATTTATAAACTCTACATATAATTTTCCATTTTTGTCTAAATTTATACTATTTAAGAAGTCTGCTAACTTAGTTGCTGCATTAACTCCAAAATGTGGTGTTGATCCATGTGCAGCTTTACCATATACAGTTATAGTATTTCCTTCAATTTTCCCTGTTAAATCATTTGATTTTAAAAACTCATTGAATTTTTCTTCAAGTAATGATAAATTACCTGATAGTTCTGCAGTTACCTCACTAGGTACCATATTTTTAACTAATCCTGCATTCAAACTAAGTAGTTTATAATCATATTCTTCTTTATCTTCTAATTTATCAAAGACATATCTAAAATTAGCATGTGCTTTTTCTCCGTATATTAATGGGAACATAGCATCAGGCGTAAATCCAATAGATGGTTGCTCTTCTTTTGCAAAGTATGCTTTAACACATCTAAATCCTGTTTCTTCATCACTTCCAATAATTACTCTTACACGTTTTTTCCATTTAACTCCTAGCTTATCTAAAAGTTTTACAGCATAGTATCCTGCTAAAGTAGGCCCTTTATCATCAAGAACACCTCTAGCAAATATTTTTCCATCTCTTACAGATGGTTCAAATGGTGGTGTAGTCCATTCACTTTCATTTACAGGAACTACGTCAACATGTCCTAATATACCAAATAAATCTTCTCCCTCACCTATTTCTATATGTCCTGCAATGTTATCAACAAGCTTAGTTTCATATCCATCTCTCTTACCAAAAGATAAAAATAATTCTAAAGCTTCTTTAGGACCACTCCCAACAGGTGTTGCTTCAGAAATATCTGTCCCTAGAATTGATCTTACTTTTAGTAATTCAAATAAATCTGAAAGTAGATCTTCTTTATGTTTCTGTACCTCTTCTTTAAAATTAATTTTCATTATATAACTCCTCCTAATTTTTTATTTTTTAAATTATTTATTTCATTATCTGTTAAATATCTATATTCCCCCAGTTTTAAATCTTCGTCTAAAACTAACTTACCAATAGATAATCTTTTTAAATATGTAACTCTACAATCTATTGCTTTCATCATTCTTTTTATTTGATGAAATTTACCTTCTGATATAGTTATATAAGCCTTACTAATATTTTCTGTATTTTCTATAATATCTAATTTAGCTGGTTTACATTTATATCCATCATCTATAACAATTCCTTCTAAGAATAATTCCTTTTTGAAAGAATCTAAAATCCCCATTACTTCAACATAATAAGTTTTATCTATATCTTTTTTAGGTGAAATCAAACTATGTGATAATTCTCCATCATTAGTAAGCAATATTAATCCTTCTGTATCTTTATCTAATCTTCCTACTGAGAATGGTTTTAATATTTTATCTTCATCTTTTAAAAGATCAACTACTGTCTTTGTATGTTTATCTTCTGTAGCTGTTAAAACTCCTTGCGGTTTATTCAACATAATATAAATAAATTCACTATATGTTAATAATTTATCGTGTAAGTAAACTTTATCTTCATTTTCATTAACGTTAAAAGATATATCTTTTACTATATTATCATTAACAATTATACCTTTTTTTATTGCTTTTTTAGCTTCTGATCTGCTTAAAATTGTACATTTAGTTAAAAATTTATCTAATCTCACTATTTTCTCCTTAAAATAGATAATATGCTAATTTTTTTTCCAAACAAGTATCCAAATAAGTTAAGTTTATTTATTAAGATTAAATATGGCAGACCTCCGAATATAGCACATATTAAAATTAATAACATACTATCTATTCTATAATTTATGTTGAAATTACTTATTATTGAATCAAATATAGCTAGAACTATTATAAACATTATTATACTTGAAACAATTATTTTAGAAAAATTAAATATTAATTCTCTTAATTTAATTTTTACTGAATAATCAATTACTAATATAGTCAACAAAATTATTATTACATAAGTTGCTATTGAACAATATATAGCTCCAATTGTTCCAAAATTGGTTATAAATAGCTTATTAAAAATAAATTTAAAAATTATTCCTATAGCTACTATTATCATATTTAATTTTTGTTTATCTATTGCTTGCATTATTATACTCAATATAGCGTATATAGAATATAGTAGAGCTAAAATTACATAAACCCTTAAAAATACATAAGCGGCTTCATTAGGTGAAAAAAATGAATTATATAAAGGTTCTGCTAAAGCATACATACCTACTAAAGTAGGAAATACAATCATAAGCAAAGATAACAAAACTTTATTTATATTTATACTAACATCTTCTATTTTTTTTTGTGAATAAAGACGCGTTATTGCTGGTAAAAATACTCCTGTAAATGCTGGTGCTAAAGATACAGCTATCATAACTACTTTATTTATTAATCCACTATAAATTGTAAATTCTAATTCGCCTCTTTTAGCGAACTCTTCTCCTTTTCCTATAGTTTTACCTATATCATACATAGTGTCTATTATTGTGTTTTGGTCTATTAATGTTAAAATAACAAAAAAAGTAGAAACAACAACAAAAGGTATAGATACCAAAAATATTTCTTTTGCAACATCAAGTGTACTAATTTGTTTATAACTAAAACTAATATTTTCTTTATTAAAATCTAGTCCTTTACTATACTTTTTAAAATAATACAATAGTATAGAAACAGAAATTATGGCACCAATAACTGTTGAAAATGTAGCCATTGCATTACCATATACTACGTTATTTGTTAATTTCATAACAAAATATGTTCCTAAAAGCATGGCAATTACTCTTATAAATTGTTCAAAAAACTGTGATATCGCAGAAGGAACCATTATTTCATGACCTTGAAATAACCCTCTAAATCCTGATGCTAATAAAACAAAAGGAAATGCAAAACCTAAAGTCTTTATAACAAGAGATAAATCAGAAATACTGTACCTAGTAACACCTTTAGAACCTATAGTCTCCAAAGCTAGGTAATTAGAACCAAAAAAGAATATTAAAAATCCTATAAAACCACTTATTATAAGAATGCTAGACCCTACTTTGTATATTTGCCTACTTTTCGCATAATTTCCTTCACCATTGTATTTAGAAATTAGCTTAGATATAGTAAGAGGTATACCGGCAGATGATACTTCTAATAATATTATGTAATAGTTATACGCATAGTTGAAAAGAGACATATTCTCTTCTCCACCTATAATTTTATAGTAGGGTATTATATAAACCAAACCTATTATTTTTGTTAATATAAGACTTATACTCAATATAAACGTTCCTTTAAATAAGGAATCTTTTTTCAAACTCTTCACTTCCAAACATCATATTTTTTTGATTATATTATATAAAGAAATATTGAAATACAAATACAAATGTAATAAATACACTATATACTAAAATAAATCTAAAAACTTTTTCAATTTTTTTCTTTTTCAGTATATTTGAAAAAACTAAAAGTAAATATGTTCCAACTAATAATATAAAAGTTATAACAAAAATAAAAAATATACTCAAAGCGAATAACATATATTTACCTCCTAAATTATTTTTATTATTATATATTTTATCATATCTTTAATATATTTACATCTCTTTTTCTCAAATTATCTTTTATGTAAGAAAATCTTACAATTTGTTTTTTTTTACTTTTATTTATGATATTATAATCTCATAAATAAAATAAGGATGTGAGTAAAGTGGGGTTTAAGGATTTTCAAAAAAATTTACCAGCTTTGTCAATAGGGGTTGTTACTAAAATCACTAAACTTACAGCTAGGCAAATTAGGTACTACGAAGAAAAAAACTTAATTACACCAGAAAGAACATCTGGCAATACTAGATTGTTTTCTATAAATGATGTGGATAAACTACTATCTATAAAGGATCTTATGAATAAAGGTTTTAGTATGAAAGCTATTGATGAAATAATAAATAATAAAAATGTTTCTTCAGAAATAAATAAAATAAGACAAATTATTCATAATGATATATTTATTGGGCCTAACGGTGCAAATAAAGAGACCTCTATAGGACGCGGAGATCTATCTAGATTTTATAAAAAATAATAAATAAAAATTAAAGGAGAACTAAGATGACTAAAAAACAAGAAATACTGGATATTATAAAAAAAGAAAATGTTAAATACATAAGATTACAATTCACAGATATAACAGGAACAATAAAAAATGTGGAAGTCCCTGTAAGCCAAATAGACAAAGTATTAGATAATAATATGATGTTCGATGGTTCTTCAATAGAAGGTTTTGTAAGAATAGAAGAAAGCGATATGTACTTATACCCTGATTTAGACACTTTCTTAGTATTTTCTTGGGATAGTGAGTATGGTAAAGTAGCAAGATTTATATGCGATGTCTATACTGTTGATAGAAAACCATTTGCAGGAGATCCTAGAGGAAACTTAAAAAGAATGTTATCTAAAATGAATAAACTAGGATTCGATACATTAAACCTTGGTCCAGAACCAGAGTTCTTCTTATTCAAACTTAAAGAAGATGGGGAACCTAGCCTAGAACTTAATGACAATGGCGGATACTTTGATTTAGCTCCTGTAGATCTTGGTGAAAATGTCAGAAGAGATATAGTTTTAGAACTAGAAAAATTAGGATTTGATATTGAGGCAAGTCATCATGAAGTTGCTCCAGGTCAACACGAAATAGACTTTAAATATACAGATGTTGTTAGTGCATGTGATAATATCCAAACATTTAAACTTATAGTTAAAACTATAGCTAGAAAACATGGTCTTCACGCTACATTTATGCCTAAACCAATATATGGTATAAATGGTTCAGGAATGCATTGTAATATATCTTTATTTAAAGATGGAGAAAACTGCTTCTTCGATGATAGTAAATCAAATAAACTATCAGATGATGCATACCATTTTATAGCAGGAATATTAAAACACGCTAGAAGTTTCACTGCAATTTGCAATCCTACTGTAAACTCATATAAAAGACTAGTCCCTGGATATGAAGCTCCATGCTACGTAGCTTGGTCTACATCTAATCGTTCTCCACTAGTTAGAATCCCTGCTTCGAGAGGAAAATCTACAAGAGTAGAAGTTCGTTCTGTTGATCCTGCAGCAAACCCATATTTAGCGATGGCTACAATTTTAGCCGCAGGTCTAGACGGAATAGAAAATAAACTAGTTCCTATGAATGAAGTAAACAGCAATATTTATGTTATGTCTAAAGAAGAAAGAATAGCAGCAGGTATCGATGAATTACCTTCTACTCTTTATACAGCTTTAAAAGAGATGATTTCATCTAACATAATTAAAGATTCTCTAGGTACTCACATATTTAATAGCTTTATAGAAGCTAAATCTATTGAATGGGATGCGTTTAGAACTAGAGTTACTGACTGGGAAATAGATCAATATTTAAAACAATATTAATAAAATAAAAACCTCAAAGGAATTAACTATTCCCTTGAGGTTTTTGTGTTGCACTAGTGTTATTATTTTTATTTCCATTAATAACATTAGTATTATTATTTATATTATTCTGCTCTACTAGCTTTTTAGCTGCAATATCTTTCATTTCTTTGGTTTCAATTTTTTTATTAAGTGATTTCTCCATTAGATTTACTAAACTAACAACACCACTATCTTTCAAATGAACTTGATCGTTTGCAAAATATTCTTTGTGCTGCTTCGCTATAGCGTACCAATCTATTACTTTATAATTCAATTTATCTTTGTTAAAATCTAATGTACTATTAACTACTTTCTCCCATACTCTAGGTACCCTAGTATTAACAAAATAAATATCAGCATTTCTAACAGGTTCAATTAAATTTTCTAAATCCTTATCTTCAAATGTCCCGTTTGTACCTAGTAAAAAGATTACAGCAGTTGATTTCGAATTATATTGTTCATATTGTTTTACTACATTTACAGAATCATATAATTGTCTACTAACTTTACCATCTATTATTGTTCCTGGATATCTAGTCAAGAACTCTGGAGCTATATCTACAGCTAAAGAATCCCCTATTATTAGAACATTATTATAAATAGTATCATCTTCTACTGTTTTTTCTACTTTTTCTTCTTTTTTACTAGTATCATTATTACTATCTTCTTTATTATTTTCTGTACCGGTATTTATTTCTGTTACTTTTTCTCCATTATATTCTTCTGCAAACAGAGTAGACGTGTAAGGTAGGGACTTACCAAATAATCCCATTAAGAATAACATTATAAACAGTGATGAAGTAATAAATACAGTTGCTTTTCTCCTAATGCTAAAATTAGTAATTTTAGCAAAAAGTAATTTTATAAAATTAACAAAACCTTGTTTTCTTATAGGTGTTTCTACAAAAGTGTAACTCAAATATGCAACTACAAATATTAAAACTACTCTCATTAAATTATAAATAAAATTTGGATTCCCTATTTCTGATGATGGTGTTGTTAAAACAAGTATAGGAAAATGCCATAAATACAGACTATATGATAATTTCCCTATAAATACTAAAGGTTTAAACGATAATATTTTTGATATTAAAGTACCTTGTTGCCCCGAAGTAATTATTATTATTAAAAACATTATAGAGTATAGTAAAAATCCTCCATAATATAAAAACTTACTATATTCTGTTACAAATATCATAGAAAAAACAAATATTATTATTAATAACATAGATATTATAGTAAAAATTTTACCTCCTATATTATTAATTCTTAGAGACAATTTATCTAATGGATAAATTAAAGAACCTAAAACTCCTACTAACAATTCAAACATCCTAGTATCAGTACCGTAATATACTCTGTTTATATTATTTATATCAAACAATATAACATGCGTAATTAAAGAAGCTAATATTAAAAATAATATTATATTTTTAAATATTTTTGATATTGTAAATTTCTTGTTATTATATTTATTAATAATAATAAATATAATAGGGAAAAACATATAAAACTGTTCTTCTATTGCTAACGACCACAAATGTTTAAATGGACTAGGCGAACCAAATGTATCAAAATAATCTAATTTGTGAACAATATACCACCAATTACTTGAATATAAGTATCCGAATGTAGCATCCAAATAACTTTTATCAAGAAGTGGTTTATTAAAGACAACCATTATAACCAAAGTAACAGTTATCATAAAATAAACAGCTGGTAACAATCTTCTCGCTCTTCTAATATAGAAATTATATAGATTTAGCGAATTAGTTTCTCTATATTCTTTTATTATTAGCGAACTTATAAGATAACCAGATAAAACAAAAAATAAATCTACTCCAAGAAAGCCCCCTGAAAGATAATTTGGATTGCAGTGATAAATAATAACAGAAATTACTGCTATAGCTCTTAAACTATCTATACTTGGTAAATATTTATGTTTATTCACATTACCCTCCTAATCATTGAACATAGATAAAGAAACTCGTCCTCGTTCTTTATCGACATCTAATATGTATACTTCTATAATCTGTCCTACTTTTAAAACATCTAAAGGATTTTTTATGAATTTCTTACTTATTTTCGAAATATGTATCATAGCATCTTGTTTTAATCCTATATCAACAAAAGCACCAAATTGAGTAATATTTCTTACAGTTCCACTCAACTTATCCCCTACTACTAAGTCATCTATTGTTAATATGTCTGATTTTAATACAGGTTTAGCAAAGTCATCTCTTATATCTCTCTTAGGTTGTTTTAAATCTTTTATTATATCTTCTAAAGTTTCATAACCACAATCTAACTCTAAAGCAAGTGATTTTAAATCAGCGTTTTGTAACTTTTCTAAAATAACATCTGTTCCAACTTCATCCTTTGATATGTCAAATTTATTTAAAATTTTAATTGCTATATCATAACTTTCAGGATGAATACCCGTAGCGTCTAATATATCATTACCATCATTTATTCTAAAAAATCCTACACATTGCTCAAAAGTTTTCTTACCTAATCTTGGAACTTTAGAAATTTCTTTTTTACTATTAATTTTCCCATTTTCTTTTCTGTAAGTTACTATATTTTTAGCGATTTGTTTATTAACTCCTGAAACGTAAGATAATAACGATTCAGAAGCAGTATTTACATCAACACCTACATTATTTACGGCTGTTTCTACAACAAACTGCAGTTCTTTTTCTAAATATTTTGGTGTTATATCATGTTGATACTGACCTACTCCTATAGATTTTGGATCAATTTTTACCAACTCACTAAGTGGGTCTTGTATCCTTCTTGCAATAGAAACTGCACTACGTTCTTCTACATTAAAATCAGGAAACTCATCTCTAGCTACATCACTAGCAGAATAAACACTAGCCCCCGCCTCATTTACTATACAGAATTCTATTTTTAAATTATTATCTCTTAGTGTATTGTAAACAAAACTTTCTGTTTCTCTTGAGGCTGTTCCATTACCTATAGCTATTAAATTTATATTGTATTTTTTTATTATATCTAAAAATAATTTACTTGCTTCTGCTATTTTATCTTTACTAGCTGGTTTATGTGGATACATAACTAATTTATCAACAAACGTACCTAGTTCATCAACCACAGCCATTTTACATCCTGTTCTAAAAGCAGGGTCTACTCCTAAAACTCTTTTCCCTTTTAATGGTGATTGTAAAAGGAGTTGCTTTAAGTTTTCTGAAAAAATTACTACAGATTCTTCTTCTGCCTTATTAGTTAAATCTGATCTTATCTCTCTTTCTATTGATGGAAATATAAGTCTTTTAAAGCTATCTTCTATACAAGACATTAACAAATCTGTTACTTCTGTATTCTTGTTTCTAGTTATATTTTTTAATATATAGTTGTGTAATTTTTCTTTATCATTATCTATACTTACTTTTATAACATCTTCTTTTTCAGCCCTATTTACTGCTAAAATTCTATGAGAAGCCATAGTTGAGATTTTTTCTGTATAATCATAGTAATTAATATATACTTTATTCTCATCTTTTTCTTCAACGTCTTTTTTAGCTTTTGTTACCATGACACCAAATTTTTTCGTGTTTTCTAATATATATTCTCTATATTTTGCGTTATCTGAAATATTTTCGGCTATTATATCTAAAGCATATTTTATAGCTAATTCCGTATCTGTAACTTCTTTTTCTTCATTTATATATTTTTTAGCTTCTTCTAATAAATCAGATTTTTTAGGAAGTTTTAAAATGTAATTAGCAAGTGGTTCTAAGCCTTTTTCTTTAGCTATAGTTGCTTTCGTTCTTTTTTTCTCTTTAAACGGTCTATACAAATCTTCAACACGTTGTATTTTTTCTTGCACTAATATTTGCGCTCGAAGTTCCTCTGTTAGTAAACCTTTCTCTTCAATAAGTCTTATTACTTCTAATTTTCTATCTTCTAAAGATGTTAAATAATTGTACTCATCTTGAATTTGCTTAACAGCTACTTCATCCATAGAATTTGTTAATTCTTTTCTATATCTAGCTATAAATGCAATAGTATTTCCTTCTTCAAGAAGTTTCAACACATTATTTATATACTTTTCTTTTATTTTTAACTTATTTTCTAAATTACTTATTATTTTTTCGTACATTTTTATAATTTCTCCACTTCTTCATCACCTACATAATATCTCCTAGGAACTCTTTGTCCTAAAATACAATATACTTCATAATTTATGGTATTCAAATGATCAGCGTAGTCTTCTATTTTAATTTGGTTGCCATCCTGTTCTCCATAGAACAATACATTATCTCCTATATTAACGTTTTCTGGACAACGAATCATTATCTGATCCATACAAACTCTTCCTACTATTTCACATAGTGAACCATTAATTATTACTTTAAAACCTTGAGCTGCTCTAACTAGTCCATCTCTATATCCTATAGGTACTGTTGCTATATATTCTTCTTGTTCACTTTCATAAGTGCAGCCATATCCTATTTTAGTTTTACCACTAACTTTTTTTACATGAACAACTTTACTAACTAAAGAAGATACATTTTTTATTTCTATATTAGATTTATCTTTTATATAATCACTAGGATAAGAACCATAAAGAGCTATTCCTACCCTAACTAAATTAAAATCAAAATCTTCATTATAATATTTCATTGTAGCTGCAGTATTTTCATGATGAATATACTTTGGTTTAATAGTTATATGTTTTACAATATTTTTATAATTTTCTCTTTGGAAAATATCGTATTCATCATCGACGTCATCTGCATTGGCATAATGAGTAAAAATGCCCTCTAAAAATATTTTATCATTTTTTAAAAGTTCATTTGCCTCTATCGCTTCCTCTTCATTTGCTAGTCCTATTCTAGACATCCCACTATCTATCTTTAAATGTAATTTTAAAGTACCCTCATATTTTTTCAAATTTTCTATAGCATCTTTTAACCAAAATAATGATGGGCAACAAAGCGATATATTATTTTCTATAGCGTAGTTTATATTATCAGGATTAGTAACTCCCAAAACTAAAATCGTACCATCTTTAACTACTTCTCTAAGTTCTAAAGCTTCTTCTAAAGTAGTTACTGCAAAATATTTAACACCATTATTGTACAAATAATTAACTACAGTTTTAGAACCGTGACCATAAGCATCAGCTTTTACTACTGCCATAAGTTCTTTATTGTTTAGTTTTTCTTTTATATTATTATAATTTTCTAATATTCTATCTAATCTAACTATAAGCTCTGTAGGTCTATCGTTTATCACTATTATTCTCCTTTGATTCCAAAACTACAAACGCCAATGCTGTCGTTTTAGTATGGCTAATAGTTACATGGCATATAAAATCTTTATATACTATGTATGGCTTTCCTAAATCATCTTTCAAAACTTCTACGTCCTTAAAAGAAAAATTCTTTGATATACCTGTTCCTAAAGCTTTTGACATAGCTTCTTTTACAGCATATCTAGATGCTAAAAATTCTGCTTTTCTTCTTTCATTTTTTATATTATAAAAAGAAGATAATTCACTATCTGTATATATTTTTTTTAAATAGTTTTCTTTACTTAAATAACTGTAAAATCTATCAATATCTTCTATGTCGCATCCTATACCATATATCATAGAAATAACCTCAATATAATTAATAATACTATATATAATATCACTACTTATACTAATATTCAAGTTAGTTGTTACAAATGTGTTACAAAAAATAAATGATAAAATATGGATTTTTACTATATATAATTTCTAAATATAATTCTTAAAATAACCTCATAAATTATAAAAGTGGAAAAGACTTTTTTGGCTGTATAATAAATACGGGGCATGGAGAGAAAATAAAAAATATTTCTCCATACTCCGTATTAATTTTTTATATACAAAAAGACAAATATCCGATACAATATAAAGTGCAAAAAAATAATATAACGAAAGGATATTTGCCATGAATAATTGTAACACAGAAATAGAAATAATAAAAGGAGAAGACATAACAAAAAGCTTACTCCAAATAAAAGATAATAATATACAAGTAGAAAATGGTCATAGGATTGTTAAAATAAACAATCAAAAACACTTTATA
>JACBYF010000199.1 GCA_013415235.1 Gemelliphila palaticanis | reverse complement strand
GATTCAGATGCTGATGTACTTGCTGACTCACTTGCACTTATTGATGCTGATTCTGAAGCTGACGTACTTGCTGATTCACTTGCACTTGTTGATGCTGACTCAGATGCTGATGTGCTTGCTGATTCTGACGCACTTGTTGATGCTGACTCAGAAGCTGACATGCTTGCTGACTCACTTGCACTTGTTGATGCTGATTCAGATGCTGATGTACTTGCTGATTCTGACGCACTTGTTGATGCTGACTCAGATGCTGACGTACTTGCTGATTCACTTGCACTTGTTGATGCTGACTCAGAAG
>JACBYF010000198.1 GCA_013415235.1 Gemelliphila palaticanis | reverse complement strand
GAGTCAGCATCAACAAGTGCAAGTGAGTCAGCAAGTACGTCAGCTTCTGAATCAGCATCAACAAGTGCGTCAGAATCAGCAAGCACATCAGCATCAGAATCAGCATCAACAAGTGCAAGTGAATCAGCAAGTACATCAGCTTCTGAATCAGCATCAACAAGTGCAAGTGAATCAGCAAGCACATCAGCTTCTGAATCAGCATCAACAAGCGCGTCAGAATCAGCAAGCACATCAGCTTCTGAGTCAGCATCAACAAGTGCGTCAGAATCAGCAAGCACGTCAGCTTCAGAGTCAGCATC
>JACBYF010000197.1 GCA_013415235.1 Gemelliphila palaticanis | reverse complement strand
TTAAACAAATAGCTAAGGCACACGATGTTTCTTATACTACTGTAATAAGATCTCTTTATGAATGTAAAACACAAGTAGATATAACTAATTTTAATACACTACCTGAGTATCTATGTTTTGATGAAATAAAGTCAACAAAAGATAGTAAAAATGGAATGAGTTTTCTATTTTCTAATTCATCAACTCATGAATTAATTGATATAGTAGACGGTAGAACTGAAAGTATATTAAATACATATTTCTCTAGATTTTCAAAAGAAGCAAGATTTAATGTAAAAGCTATTTGTATTGATATATATAC
>JACBYF010000196.1 GCA_013415235.1 Gemelliphila palaticanis | reverse complement strand
CTGATTCTGACGCACTTGTTGATGCTGATTCAGAAGCTGATGTACTTGCTGATTCTGACGCACTTGTTGATGCCGACTCAGATGCTGATGTACTTGCTGATTCTGACGCACTTGTTGATGCTGATTCTGATGCACTTGTTGATGCTGATTCAGAAGCTGACGTACTTGCTGACTCAGATGCTGATGTGCTTGCTGATTCACTTGCACTTGTTGATGCTGATTCTGATGCACTTGTTGATGCCGACTCAGATGCTGACGTGCTTGCTGATTCTGACGCACTTGTTGATGCTGATTCAGAAGCTGATG
>JACBYF010000195.1 GCA_013415235.1 Gemelliphila palaticanis | reverse complement strand
GGTTAATAGATGCATCTACTGATGGTTTAGCTGATAGTGTTAAGGTGGCTATTAATACTATGAGAAAACATAAAGATTATATGCTTAATAGTGTTAGATATGATATTTCTAATGGTTCTTTAGAAGGGATTAATAATAAAGTTAAGGTTCTTAAAAGGATCTCTTATGGTTACCGTAGCTTTTATAATTTTAGATTACGTATTTTAGTTGTTTTTAGATTATTTGTCTCTGATCGTAAAGTTATTGAAGATTTGGTTGATAAAAAAATAACTAAGCAGCAATTTGCCGCTTAGTTATTTATCTCATTTTCTCTCC
>JACBYF010000194.1 GCA_013415235.1 Gemelliphila palaticanis | reverse complement strand
ATTCTGATGCTGATGTGCTTGCTGATTCTGACGCACTTGTTGATGCTGATTCAGTAGCTGATGTGCTTGCTGCTTCTGTTGCACTTGTTGATGCTGATTCAGATGCTGATGTGCTTGCACTTGTTGATGCTGATTCAGAAGCTGACGTACTTGCTGATTCACTTGCACTTGTTGATGCCGATTCTGATGCTGATGTGCTTGCTGATTCTGACGCACTCACTTGCACTTGTTGATGCTGATTCAGAAGCTGATGTGCTTACTGACTCACTTGCACTTGTTGATGCTGATTCAGATGCTGATGTGCTTG
>JACBYF010000193.1 GCA_013415235.1 Gemelliphila palaticanis | reverse complement strand
ACCAGAAGGGCAAGAAAAAGAAGTAGATGCTGGACGTTCCAAAGTAACGACAACAACAACTACATATAATTTAGATCCAAAAACGGGAATAGTAACTCCGAACGATCCACAAGTAGAAGTAGAAGAAGGTAGTCCACGTATAGTCGAAAAAGGAACACAGCCGAAGGTAGAAAGAAACGAGGAGCCACCGACAGTAACGTATGTATCAAATCCTAACTTACCAGAAGGAAGCGAAAACGAAACATACCCAGGAGAACCAAAAGTAACAACAACTACAACAACATATGAAGTAGATCCGGATACAGGTAATGTAACAC
>JACBYF010000192.1 GCA_013415235.1 Gemelliphila palaticanis | reverse complement strand
GGCTCTAAGTCAAATACGGGGCATGGAGAGAAAATGAGATAAATAACTAAGCGGCAAATTGCTGCTTAGTTATTTTTTTATCAACCAAATCTTCAATAACTTTACGATCAGAGACAAATAATCTAAAAACAACTAAAATACGTAATCTAAAGTTATAAAAGCTACGGTAACCATAAGAGATCCTTTTAAGAACCTTAACTTTATTATTAATACCTTCTAAAGAACCATTAGAAATATCATATCTAACACTATTAAGCATATAATCTTTATGTTTTCTCATAGTATTAATAGCCACCTTAACACTATCAGCTAAACCATCAGTAGATGCATCTATTAACC
>JACBYF010000191.1 GCA_013415235.1 Gemelliphila palaticanis | reverse complement strand
CATCAACAAGTGCGTCAGAATCAGCAAGCACATCAGCATCAGAATCGGCATCAACAAGTGCAAGTGAATCAGCAAGCACATCAGCATCTGAGTCAGCATCAACAAGTGCGTCAGAATCAGCAAGCACATCAGCATCAGAATCGGCATCAACAAGTGCGTCAGAATCAGCAAGCACGTCAGCATCTGAGTCAGCATCAACAAGTGCGTCAGAATCAGCAAGTACATCAGCTTCTGAATCGGCATCAACAAGTGCAAGTGAGTCTGCAAGTACATCAGCTTCTGAATCAGCAAGCACGTCAGCTTCTGAATCGGCATCAACAAGTGCAAGTGAGTCAGCAAGTACGTCAGCTTCTGAATCAG
>JACBYF010000190.1 GCA_013415235.1 Gemelliphila palaticanis | reverse complement strand
GCCAAAAGTAACAACGACAACAACAACATATGAAGTAGATCCGGATACAGGTAATGTAACACCAAGTACAAATACAGAAGTAACTCCTGGAAGACCACGCGTTGTCGAAAAAGGAACGCAACCGAAGGTAGAAAGAAACGAGGAGCCACCAACAGTAACGTATGTATCAAATCCTAACTTACCAGAAGGAAGCGAAAACGAAACAGATCCAGGAGAGCCGAAAGTAACAACGACGACAACAACATATGAAGTAGATCCGGATACAGGTAATGTAACACCAAGTACAAATACAGAAGTAACTCCTGGAAGACCACGCGTTGTCGAAAAAGGAACACAACCTAAAGTAGAAAGAAACGAAGAGC
>JACBYF010000018.1 GCA_013415235.1 Gemelliphila palaticanis | reverse complement strand
AAATTTCACACAATAGATTCTCAAAAATTTCTGATGTATTATCTATAGGAGATACTGTGAAAGTAGCCATAATAGATTTAGATCAGGAAAAAGGTAAAGTAGCTCTTTCTATAAAAGCTTTACTTCCAACACAATGGGAATTAGCTAAGGCTAATTTTAAAGCTGGAGATGCAGTAGAAGGAAAAGTTAAAAATATAACTGATTTTGGAGCATTTGTAGAGATAGCTGAAGGTATAGAAGGATTAGTGCATATCTCTCAAATTTCACACGATAGAGTAGAAAAAGCATCTGATGTTTTAACTAGTGGTGAAACAGTTACTGTAAAAATATTAGATATCGACTTTGAAAATGAAAGAGTTTCATTATCAATTAAAGAACTATTAGAAAAATCTGTTAAAGAAGAAGTAAAAGAAGAACCAGAATTTGATGCTTCTTACCTAAAATCAGAGGATACTGAATTTAGTTTAGCAGATAAATTTAAAGACTTACAATAAGATTAATTTATATTATATATTGCGAGTTTAATAACTATAAAGTAATAGCAATAGATTATTACAGTCGTATTGCTATTACTTTTATTTTTGTAAAGGAGGATAAATTCTATGGCAAAACCAACAGTTGCGATAATAGGAAGACCTAATGTTGGAAAATCAACTATTTTTAATAAAATCATAGGTGATAGGTTATCTATAGTAGAAGATGTTGCGGGTGTAACTAGAGATAGAATATACTCAAAAGCAGAATGGCTTAACTATTCATTTTTTATGATAGATACTGGAGGAATAGAAATTGAAGATACACCATTTCAAAAGCAAATAAGAGCACAAGCAGAATTAGCAATAGACGAAGCTGATGTTATTATATTTTTAGTTAATGGTCGTGATGGTGTAACTTCTGATGATGAAGAAGTAGCAAAATTACTTTATAAAACAGATAAGCCGGTAATTTTAGCTGTAAATAAAATAGACAACTTTGATATGAATCATTTAATTTATGACTTTTATTCTTTAGGTTTTGGAGATCCGTTCCCTATTTCTGGATCACATGGGCTAGGAATAGGAGATCTTTTAGATGAAGTTTGTAAAAATTTTAAAATAGAAGAAGATGAAGAAGATGATGATAAAATAAGATTTGCACTAATAGGAAGACCTAATGTAGGAAAATCAAGTTTGATTAATGCTATATTAGGAAAAGAACGAGTAATAGCATCTGAAATTGCAGGAACAACTAGAGATGCAATAGATACAGATTTTTCTTATGAAGGTGATGATTATGTAGTTATAGATACAGCTGGAATAAGAAAAAGAGGAAAAGTTTATGAAAATTGTGAAAAATACTCTGTACTTAGATCATTAAAAGCTATAGAAAGAGCAGATGTTGTTTTAGTGGTAATTAATGCAGAAGAGGGAATAATAGAGCAAGATAAAAAGGTTGCAGGCTATGCTCACGAATCAGGAAAAGGTGTTATAATAGTAGTTAATAAGTGGGATGCAATAGAAAAAGATGATAAAACTATAAATGAATTTGAAGAAAAAATTAGAAATAGCTTTGTATATCTTGACTATGCAAAAACTATATATGTTTCAGCGAAAACAAAGCAGAGAGTATTTAATATTTTTCCATTAATAAAAGAATCTTATGAAAACAGACATAGAAGAATACAATCTTCAACATTAAATGAAGTTGTAGTCGATGCTGTAGCAATGAATCCAACTCCTCAAGATAAAGGTAAGAGATTGAATATATTCTATGCATCACAAGTGGCAATAAACCCACCTACATTTGTGTTTTTTGTTAACTATCCTGAACTTATGCACTTTTCATATGAAAGATTTTTAGAAAATAGAATACGAGATGCTTTTTATTTTGATGGTACACCTATAAAATTAATAGCAAGAAAAAGAAACTAGTATAATAAATGGGATAGATTAAAAAGTAAGTTTACTTTAATCTAATCCCTTTATTTTATATTTTAGTAAATTTTGGTATAATTTAATTAATATAATAAAACATTAGGAGTATAAGATTATGAAAGTTTCAATAATTGGAGCCGGGAGTTGGGGGACAGCTTTAGCTCAGGCGGCTGATGATAATAAAAATGAAGTGTTAATATATGCTCGTAGTTTGGATACAGTAAACGAAATAAATAATTATAATACTAATAATAGATATTTAAAAAATATAAAATTAAATAAAAACATAAAAGCTACTAATTCTCTTAATGATGCAATAAAGTTTTCAGATGTAATTATATTAGCAGTACCAACAAAAGTTATGAGAACAGTTTGCTCAGAAATAAATAGTTATCTAGATAAACCTAAATATATAATTCATGTTTCAAAAGGATTAGAGATAGATACAAATTTAAGAATGTCAGAAGTAATATTACAAACATTAAACAACGAAAATGTTTTAGGTGTAGGAGTTCTTAGTGGTCCGTCTCATGCAGAAGAACTTGTTTTAAGACATCCTACTGTAGTAGCTATAGCATCAGCTAATGATGAATTAAATACTTTAGCTAAAAGTATATTCCACAATGATTATTTTAGAATATATGTAAACAAAGATATAATAGGAGTAGAGATAGGTGGTGCTTTGAAAAACATAATAGCTTTAGGATGTGGAATGATAGATGGCTTAGGATTAGGAGATAATGCTAAAGCAGCCTTAATAAATAGAGGTTTAATAGAAATAATAAGAATGGGTAAAAAGTTAGGAGCTAATCAACTTACATTTTTAGGTTTGGGTGGTATAGGTGATTTAATAGTTACTTGTACTTCTAAACATTCAAGAAATTATAACTGTGGATATTTAATAGGGAAAGGTTATTCTTTAGAAGAAGCAGTAGAAAAATTAGATATGGTAGCAGAAGGTGTGAGAACAACCAAAGTATGTTATTTAATGGCTCAAAAGTACGGTGTTTATATGCCGATAACAGAAAATATATATAAAGTATTATATGATAATATGCCTATTGAAGAATGTATAAACAATCTAATGTCTGGCTTAACATCTATAGAATTGAATGAATTTAACTAATATAATTATATTTATTTATAAAATTATAGTAAAAGCTTGATAAATTAATATTATTGTGGTAATATTTAATAAGTAAAACGGGACACCGTTAAAACATAATTATGGAGGAAAAATAAATAATGAACAAATCAGAATTAATTTCACAAGTAGCAGAGAAATCTGGATTACAAAAAAAACAAGTTACAGCAGCTATCGAAGCTTTTGTAGCTACAGTAGAAGAAACTTTAGCTAAAGGTGAAAAAATCCAAATAATTGGTTTTGGTAACTTTGAAGTAAGAGAAAGAGCAGCTCGTAAAGGACGTAATCCTCAAACTAACGAAGTTATTGAAATAGCTGCAAGTAAAGTTCCAGCATTCAAAGCAGGAAAAGCTCTTAAAGATGCAGTAAAATAATAATTAATTCAAAAGTTACTGATGAAAATCAGTAACTTTTTTTAAGGAGAAAATATTGAATAAAAAAGAAGAATCAAAACAATTAATAAAATCTTTGCTAGAAAACATAGGAGAAGATGTAAATAGACCTGGATTATTGGATACACCTAAAAGATGTGTTAATATGTACGAGGAGTTATTATCACAAACTAATGTAGATCCAAAGCATGAAATAAATACGTTTTTTGAATCGGATAATGAAGAACCTATACTAGTAAAAGATATTCAATTTTATTCTTTATGTGAACACCACATGTTGCCATTTTTTGGTGTTTGTCATATAGCTTATATACCAAATAACAAAAAAATAACTGGATTAAGTAAGCTGGCTAGATTAGTAGAAAGTGCTAGTAAAAGACTACAAATACAAGAAGATATGACTCTTATGATAGCAAAGGCAATGGAAGAGCAACTAAATCCTAAAGGAGTTTATGTAATTATAGAGGCAGAACATATGTGTATGGCTATGAGAGGTATAAGAAAATTAGGATCCAAAACAGTTACTAGTAAGAAAACAGGAGTTTTCCTAGAAGATAAAGATTTAGTACGAGATATAGAGTATAAAATAAAATTATGATTGATGTAAATTATATAATAATAAAAGCAGAAGAAAATAATGTTAAAATAGTCTTAACTAAAAGTAATAATGAAGAAAATATTGAATTACTATCTCAAGGTGAAGTTTTAATTTTAAATTTAAAAGAAAATATAATTTCTTTTAAAATCATAGGAAAAGCAAGAATAGTTTCAAAACTTGACCAAGTAATATCAGGATAAAATATTTTAGGAGAAATGAAATGATTAGACCAGTATTTGATAATGTAATATTAAAAAAAGTTGAATTAGAGAAATCTACAGAAAGTGGAATAGTTTTAAACTCAGTAAAAGATACAGATTTAGCTAATATAGGAGAAATTTATGCTATAGGAGAAGCTAGTGTCTTATCTGTTGAGAATGGTGGAGAATTACAAAAAGGAGATAAAGTAATATTTTCAGATAATTATAAAAAAATAAATTATAAAAATGAAGAATATTATGTGTTAAATGAAGAAGAACTACTTGCAATATTAAACTAATTAGGAGATATATTTGAATGAAAGAACTAAAATTTTCAGAAGATGCTCGCCAATCAATGAAAAAAGGTGTAGATAAATTAGCTAATGCAGTTAAAGTAACTTTGGGACCTAAAGGAAGAAACGTAGTTTTAGATAGAAAATATGGATCACCATTAATTACTAATGATGGGGTATCTATAGCAAAAGAAATAGAATTAGAAGATCCTTATGAAAATATGGGAGCAAAGTTAGTAGCTGAAGTTGCTAATAAAACTAATGAAATAGCTGGTGATGGAACTACAACAGCAACAATACTAGCACAATCAATGATATCAGAAGGAATGAAGAATGTTACTGCTGGAGCTAATCCAGTTGGAATAAAAAAAGGAATGGAAATAGCTGTTAAGACTGCTGTTAAAAAGTTAAAAGAAATTAGTGTGATAGTCGATTCTAAAGATAAAATTGCACAAGTTGGAGCAATATCTTCAGCAGATAAAGAAATAGGTCAGTTCATTTCAGAAGCTATGGAAAAAGTAGGAAATGATGGGGTTATAACAATAGAAGAATCTCAAGGATTAGAGACTACGTTAGAAATAGTAGAAGGAATGAAATTTGATAGAGGATACATATCTCCGTATATGGTATCAGATACAGAAAAGATGATTTCTAATTTAGAAACACCATTTATCTTGGTTACGGATAAAAAAATATCAAATATTCAAGAAATTTTACCAGTTTTAGAAGAAGTTGTACAAAGTTCAAAACCAATGATTATAATAGCTGATGATTTTGATAATGATGCAACGCAACAATTAGTAGTAAATAAATTAAGAGGAGTCTTTAATGTTGTTGGAGTTAAAGCACCTGGATTTGGAGAAAGAAGAAAAGCTATTTTAGAAGATATAGCAATAGTTACAGGAGCAACTTTAATAACTAGTGATTTAGGTATTGAATTAAAAGATGTTAACCTATCTATGTTGGGAAGTGCAAATAAAGTTACTGTAACAAAAGATAATACCGTCATAGTAGATGGTAAAGGAGATAAAGAAAAAATAAAAGACAGAAGTTTACAAATAAAATCATTATATGCCGAATCAACATCAGAATTTGATAAAGAAAAACTTCAAGAAAGATTAGCTAAAATATCTGGAGGAGTTGCTGTTATAAAAGTGGGTGCAGCGACAGAAACAGAACTTAAAGAAAGAAAGTTAAGAATAGAAGATGCTTTAAATGCAACCAAAGCAGCAGTAGAAGAAGGAATTGTTTCTGGAGGAGGTACTGCACTTGTTCAAATAATTTCAGAAATAGAGTTATTAGAAGAGTCTGGAGATGTTCAAACTGGAATTAATATAATAAAAAAATCATTAGAAGCACCTGCACGTCAAATAGCAGAAAATGCCGGACTTGAAAGTAGTGTTATAATTTCAAAACTTAAAGAAGTAGAAACAGGATTTGGATTTAATGCAGCTACTGGAGAATGGGTCGATATGATTAATGCAGGAATAGTAGATCCAACTAAAGTAACTAGATCAGCATTACAAAATGCTGCAAGTATAGCTAGTCTATTTTTAACTACAGAAGCAGTAGTAGCAGATATAACACCCGAACAACCTCAATCGCAAATGTCAATGATGTAAATTAAATTCTAACTTGTAATTATAAAAGTAATGCAATATTGCTTTTATAATTACAAGTTTTTTATATTTTAACAAATATATTGATTTTATTAGGTTTAGAATATATAATATTTTAAGTGTTTAAATATAAAAAGAGGACTTAAATTATGAAAAAGCATAAACTATATTTAATAGATTTAGATGGAACAATATATAATGGTAATAATGTTATAGAATATGCTGTAGACTTTATAAATTATCTAAATGAAAATAATATTGATTATTTATTTATAACAAATAATTCTACTAAAACAGAACTTGAAGTTGTATCAAAGTTAAAATCTATGGGAATAAAAACATACGAACAAAATATATTTACTTCATCTGAGGCAGCATCTCTTTATTTGAAAAGTAAAAATTATAATAATGTATCAGTTATAGGAGAAGAAGGACTAAAAAATACTTTATTAAGAAATAACATAAATATAGTAGATGAAAGTCCAGAAGCTTTAGTAGTAGGGTTGGACAGAAATGTAAATTATGATATATTAAGTAAAGCTTGCAATTACATTTTATCTGGTGTTGAATTTATAGCAACAAATCCAGATAAGCTAATTCCTACAGAAAATGGCATGAATCCAAGTAATGGAGCACAAGTGAAATTTTTAGAGTATTGTACTGATGTAATTCCAACAATAATAGGTAAACCTAGTAATATAATTATGGATTTAGCAATAAAAAAATTTAATTATGATAAATCAGAAATAGCAATGGTTGGAGATAACTATGAAACTGACATCTTGTCTGGAATAAATTCAAATATAGATACTATTCATGTTCAGACAGGTGTTACCTCTAAAGAACAAATAGAAAAAAAATCAATTCAACCAACATATACGTTAAAGAATTTAAAAGAATTGCTGGAGAATATTAATGATAAGTTTTAAAGAAATTAATGAAGATAATTATGATGAGATATTAAAATTAGAAGTATTAGAAGTAGACAAACGTTTTATTGCCCCTAATGTTCGTTCTTTAGCAGATTGTTGGTTATACAGAAAAAATAATGACTGTTTCCCTTACGGTATATATTATGGTAATTTATTAGTAGGATTTATATTAATATGTATAGATGATAAAGAATATTATATTTGGAGAATGATGATAGATAAAAATTATCAAAATAGAGGATACGGAAGTAAAGTTATTGAATACATAATAGATATAGTAGAAAAAGATAGCACTATAGATTATATTTTAACTGATTATGTTTTAGGTAATGTTAAAATGAAGAATTTACTTGAAAAATATAATTTTAAAGAATATAAGTATTATGAAAAATGGAATCAAATGGCAATGAAGTACTATAAAAAGAGGTAAAAAATGATAATTAAAAATGCAGAACAATTAGAAAAAATGAAAGAAATAGGATATATATGTGCTAAAATAAGAGATACAATGAAAGAAAAAGCAGTTCCAGGAGTATCTACAAAAGAATTAGATAATATAGCAAAAGAATTATTTGAAAAATATGGAGCTAAATCAGCACCAATAACAGAGTATGATTTTCCAGGGTATACTTGTATATCTTTAAACCATCAAGCAGCACATGGAATACCTGCAAATAATAAGATACTTAAAGATGGTGATTTATTAAATATAGATGTATCTGGATGTAAAGATGGTTATTATGCAGATACAGGTGTCTCATTTGTTGTAGGTAAAAGTGATAACCCTATGAAAGATAAAGTTTGTGAAGTTGCTAAAGAAGCATTTTTTGAAGGAATTAAGCACGCAGTAGCTGGGAAAAAAATAAATCAAATAGGAAAAAATGTTCATAAAAAAATTAAAGAACATAAACTAGAGGTAATAGAAAATCTAACAGGTCACGGAATAGGAACTAGTTTACATCAAGAACCGCAACATGTATTTAACTATTTCGATCCTTGGGATAACTTAATATTAAAAGAGGGAATGTGCCTAGCAGTAGAACCTTTTGTATCTACAAAAGCTAAAGAAGTAGCAAATAGTGGTAGAGATGATTGGGAATTGATTACTAAAGATGGATCGTTTGTAGCTCAATATGAACATACTATAGTTATACAATCAGGTAAGGAACCTATAATTCTTACAAAAATAGATTAGAATCATTGACAATGTATAAAAATTATTTTAATATACATACTATAAAATTTTAGGAGATATTAGTAAATGGCTGAAAATTTAATAATTGTAGAGTCTCCATCCAAAGCAAAAACAATAGAAAAGTACTTAGGTAAAAAGTATAGAGTAATATCATCAAAAGGTCATATAAAAGATTTACCTAAAAGTAGGATGGGAGTAGAGGTCTTAGATAAAGACAATATATCTGCTGATTATATTTCTATTAGAGGAAAAGGCGATGTAATAAAAAGTCTAAAAAAAGAAGCAAAAGGTGTAAAGAATATATATTTAGCTTCCGATCCAGATAGAGAAGGTGAAGCAATAGCATGGCACATATCTAGTATTCTTGGTCTAGAAAAAAGTAAAAATAGAGTTGTTTTTAATGAAATAACAAAAGATGCGGTAAAAGAAGCTATAAAAAACCCTAGAGAAATTAATGAATCATTAGTTAACTCTCAACAAGCAAGAAGAGTTTTAGATAGATTAGTTGGATACAATATTTCCCCAGTACTCTGGAAAAAAGTTAAACCTAAACTATCGGCAGGAAGAGTGCAAAGTACGGCATTAAAACTAATAGTAGATAGAGAAGAAGAGATAAATAATTTTGTTCCTGAAGAATACTGGTCGTTACCTATAGATTTTATAAAAAATAGAAAGATACTTACTGCAAATTTTTATTCTTTTAATGGAGAAAAATTAAAATTAAAAAATATAGATGATGTAAAAAAAGTCAAATCTTCAATAAAAGGAAATAGTTTTTTAGTAACAGATGTTACTAAAACAAATAAAAATAGAAATGCCCCTAATGTTTACACAACTTCTACTATGCAACAAGATGCATCAAGAAAGATAAATTTTAAAACTAGAAAAACTATGAGTGTTGCACAAGAGCTTTATGAGGGAGTAAACCTTAAAAAGTTAGGTGGAGTTACAGGTCTTATAACATATATGAGAACAGATTCAACAAGAATTTCTAATGATGCTAAAGAAACTTGTTCAAAATATATAGAAGTTAATTTTGGGAAAGAGTATGTTTCAAAAGTAACTAAAAAGTCAAAAGAAAAAAAGAATGTTCAAGATGCCCACGAAGGTATAAGACCAACAAATGTAGAATTCACCCCTGATAAAGTTAAAGAATATTTAACTAATGATCAATTTAAACTTTATAAATTGGTGTGGGAAAGATTCGTAGCTAGTCAAATGAGTCCAGCAATTTATGAAGCTACATCTACCACGTTAGAAAATAATAATATAGTTTATAAAGCATCAGAATCTAAATTAGTTTTTGAAGGTTTTTTAAAGGTATTAAAAGAAAAAGAAAAATTAAAATCTTATGCAGAGTTTGAAAAAGGTGAAGAAGCAAAAATAAAAGAAATTAAAGAGCAGCAACATTTTACACAACCACCTGCAAGATATTCAGAAGCTAAACTTATAGCTACTTTAGAAGAATTAGGAATAGGTAGACCTTCTACATATGCAACGATAATAGAAACACTACAAAAAAGATATTATGCTAAAATAAACAATAAAGCTTTTATACCTACAGAATTAGGAACTATAGTGTGCAAAATAATTTCTCAATATTTTCCAGATATTATAGATACTAAATTTACTGCAGATTTAGAGAATGATTTAGATAAAATTGCAGAAGGAAATCTAAAATGGCAAAATGCTATATACAATTTTTACATTGATTTTAATAAAGATGTTGTTAAAGCAGAAAAAGAATTAGAAAAAGTAGAAATTGAAAAAGAATATACAGGTGAAAAATGTCCAGAATGTAATTCTGATTTACTATATAAATTAGGTAAATTTGGAAAATTTATCGCTTGTTCTAACTTCCCTGATTGTAGGTATACAGATACAATACAGAAAAAAATAGGAGTAACATGTCCTAAATGTAAAAAACATGATGTATTAGAGAAAAAGTCTAAAAAAGGAAAAGTATTTTATGGATGCGAATCATTCCCTAAATGTGATTACGTATCATGGGATAAGCCGATAAATAGAATATGTCCTAAATGTAGTTCTACACTTTATGAAGGGAAAAAAGCTGTTTATTGCAACAATTGCGATTATAAAGAAGATTCAAAATAATAAAAATAAGAATGAAAAAATGTACTTATATATAAAAACTTAGAAATGTCTAACGAATTTATATTTGTACAAATTTCATTCTTATTTATTTTATGAAAGATAGATTTACATTAATTACTTTTTTTACTTCAGGAATTTTTGATACGATTTTAGCTTCTATAGCATGTTCCATAGTTAAATGAGCCATTTGGCAAGTAGAACACTCTCCCAATAGTCTAACTTTGGCAACACCATTATTAAAATTAATAAATTCTATGTCTCCACCATCTGATATTAACTTCGGTCGTAGTTTATCTAATTCTATTTTTATTTTATTTGTCACAATATCATTTTTATTATTCATAAAAATCTCCAAAATTTCAAAAAATTTAAGCGTTATACTATTATTTTACTATAAAAACGGTTATAATGGTAGTATATTAATAAATAAAGAGGGAAATTAAAATGATTGAGAGTGATATTCTACATATAACCGATGTAGCTATAAATAAATTTAAGGAAATGATTTTTGATTCAGGATCTTCAGAGTCTTATTTAAGGATATCTATTGAATTAGATGGGACAAAAATGTACTATAATCTTGATGTGATAGAAAATCCGTTTGAAGGAGATTCAATATATAATCATAGTGGCTTAAATGTATTAATTAACGAAGAAGATAAAGACTTGCTAAAAGGTACAGTAATAGATTATATAAGTGATGATTTAGGAGATAATTTTGTAATAGATAATCCTAATTTAATTACAGAGTTAGAAGATGATAGTGGCACAGGCGGATGTGGCTGTGGTTGTGGATATTGTTAATATAAAATAAATAATTAAGGAGAAAATAAAATGAAAAATATAGTAATATTAGGAGCAGGATATGGAGGACTTACAACATTAAAAGGGTTAAATGGTGTTGTAAAAAATGGACAAGCAAAAGTAACAATAGTAAATAAAAATTCTTATCATTATGATACAGTAAACTTACACGAAGTTTCTGCTGGTAATATAAAAAGAGATGAAATATGCTTAGAAATAAAAGATATTGTAGAACCAGGTGTTAATTTTGTTCAAGATGAAGTAATTAAAATAGATACAGAAAAGAAAGTTGTTTATACTAAAAAACATGAATTAGATTATGATTTATTAGTAGTAGGATTAGGTTTCGAAACTCAAACTTTCGGAATAGAAGGAATGCTTGATAATGCTTTACCTATAACTGATATAGTAGCAGCAGAAAAAATATCTGAAAAAATAGAAAGTAACTTTAAAAAATATGCAGAGTCTACTGAAAAAGATGTTAAAGACATATCTATAGTTGTAGGAGGTACAGGATTAGCAGGTATAGAATTCTTAGCAGAATTAATAGATAGAAGAAGAGAACTTTGCAAAAAGTATGGAATAGATGAAAAATTAGTAAAAATATATGGTCTAGATGCTGCACCAGTACTATTACCTATGTTTGAAAAATCATACAGCGATTATGCAAGAAAATACTTAGAAGATAACGGTATCGAAATAATATTAGGAGCAGGAATAAAAGGTGCTACTAATGACAGATTTATCGTGGAAATAGATGGTGAACGAAAAGAACTACTTGCTAGTACTTTAGTTTGGACTGCAGGTGTTAAAGGTAGTAGATTAATGGATGCAACTTTCCCAGAATTAGCTAAAAATGGAAGATTAGTTACTACACAACAATTAACTGTTCCTGGATTAGAGGAAATATATATTGTCGGAGATTGTGCAGCATTTATCGAAGAAGGACAAGAAAGACCTTATCCAACGACAGCACAAATTGCTAATCAAATGGGAGCCTATGTTTCTAAACATATAACAAATAGATTAAATGGAAATACAACACCTAACTTCAAATATATTAATAGAGGAGTTGTATGTTCACTAGGTCATAAAAATGCAATAGCAGATGCTATGGGACTAAAATATAAAGGATTCTTCGCTGCAAAAACTAAAAAGTTAATAGAAGCTAAAGCAATAAACGAGTGCACAAACTTGAAAACAGCTATAAGAAATCAAAGAATAATATAATTTTATAATAAATTAGGGGGAAAAGAATATAACTTTTCCTCCTTTTAAACATTTAATAATAAAATAGGCTATATTTGAAAAAAAGTATAAGTTATGTTATTATATAGGTTAGTAAATTTTGCGAAAAATATGGTGAAAAAGATGATATATAAAATAGCAAATACAGAGGAAGAATTTAGTCAAATATTTAAATTGAATTATAAAACTTTTGTAGATGAAATTCCTCAACATGAAAAAAATGATAATGAAATATTAGTAGATAAATTTCATGATAAAAATACTTATATAATAGCAAAAAATAATAAAGAAGTAGTTGCTATGATTTCTTTATGTTCAGACAGGCCATTTTCTTTGGATCAAAAAATAGGAAATGTAGATAACTATATAAAAAAAAGTTATTCTAATCCAATAGAAATAAGGTTATTATCTATCAAGGAAGAATATAGAAAATCAAAAGTATTTTTTGAACTAATAAAAAGGACATTTAATTATATAATTCAGAATTCTTATGACATTATATTCATATCTGGGACTACAAGACAGGAAAAATTATATAAGCACATAGGTTTTCAAAAATTTCATGATAATGTAGGTACAAAAGATGCTGAATACATACCTATGTATCTTTATTTAAAAGATGGAAATGAAATATATAATAAGCTTTCTATATCTAAAAGAATAAATTATTTACCTGGGCCGGTAGACTTATCAAAAGATGTTTTAGAGAAGTTTGAAAAAACTTTATATTCTCATAGAAGTAATGAATTTGTAAATTTAACTAAAGATACACTTAGTAAATTAAGAAAAATTTTAGGAGTTAAAGATGTTACAATTCTTCATGGTTCAGGTACTTTAGCTAACGAGGCTATTTTAGCTCAAATATCGCAAAGAAAGCTAAAAAAAGGCTTATTTTTAGCCAATGGAGAATTTGGTAATAGACTTATTAATCAATCTAGAAGACATAAACTTGATATTGATAGTTATAAAGTTAATTTTGGGGAAAGTTTTGATTTAAAAGAACTTGAAGAACTTATGTCTTCAGGTAATTATGAGTATATATATTTAGTTCATCATGAAACTAGTGTAGGTATTCTTAATAATCTTCCAGAAATAACTAAAATTGCTAAGAAATATAACCTAGTGGTAGCAGTTGATGCTATATCAGCAGTTGGAGCTATAAAATATAGTTATAAAGATGTAGATTATGTAGCTTGTTCTTCAGGTAAGGCATTTTGCTCAGTAGCAGGTTTAGCTATTGTTGGAAGTAATTGTGATTTAGTTGAATTAGAAGATGAGTCTATATATTTAGATTTAAAATATGCTAATTTAAATAATTCTATTCCATTTACTCAGCCTTCTTTATTAATGGAATCACTAAATACAGCATTAGATGCCTTTAATACAGATGAACCATATATAAATATAAAAAATAAATATTTATATATGAGAAAAAAGTTAGAAGAATTAAATTTACCTATTATGAAAATAAATAAAGAAGAATTATCTCCTGTAATAATTACTGTAGAGATACCTAAGAATATTTCTTCAGTTAATATTGGAGATTCGTTATCTATAAATAATATATTTATTCACTATAATAGTGCTTATTTAAGAGAAAAAAATATTCTTCAATTTTCATTTATAAATAGAAATACCAATATTGAAGAATTAGACTATACATTAAATATAATAAAAGAAATGACAGGAGTTTATTAATGAAAGTATTTAAAGTTTTTTATCAAAAAAATAAAACAGAGATACCGGTTAGAGAAAATACAGAAGTTCTATACGTAGAGGCTAATGGTATACCAGAAGTTTATAAATATTTAGAGAATAGAGAATATAATATAGAATATATAGAAGAATTATCAGAACAATATTTAGAATTTGAAAGAAGTTCTGTTAATTTTAAATTGGAGTCAATTAATGGATAGATTTATCAATAAACACGAAGTAGGAATAGCTGCAATAGGTGGAATGGGAGAAATAGGAAAAAATACTTATGCTATTCAATATCGTGATGAGATAATAATTATTGATGCTGGTGTAAAATTTCCAGGAGATAATATTTTAGGAATTGACTATATAATTCCCGATTACACGTATATTGAAAAAAATATAGATAAAGTAAAAGCACTTATAATCACCCACGGACATGAGGATCATATAGGTGGAATACCGTTTCTTTTGAAAAATGTTAGTTTACCTATTTACGGAGGTCCATTGGCTTTAGGTTTGATAAAATCAAAATTAGAAGAACATAATTTATTATCTAGAGCAGAATTTAAAGAAATAACAGAAGATACAGTTTTAAAATTTAAACACTTAACAATAGAGTTTCATAATACAACACACTCAATACCAGATGCTTTTGGTGTAATAGTTAGAACCCCTCAGGGAACTATAGTTCATACAGGAGATTTTAAATTTGACTTTACCCCTGTTGGAGAACCTGCTAATTTGTATAAAATGGCAAAAATTGGAGAAGAAGGTGTGCTTTGCTTATTATCTGATTCAACTAACTCAGAGAGAAATGAGTTTACAATGAGTGAAAAAGAAGTAGGAATAACTATTGAAGATATACTTAGAAGAGTTAAACATAGGATAATATTTGCCACATTTGCTTCAAACGTGTTTAGAGTTAAGCAGGTAGTAGAGGCGTGTATAAAAAATGATAGGAAAATAGTTGTTTTTGGACGTTCTATGGAAAAAGCAATAAAGATTGGAACAGAATTAGGCTATATAAATGCGCCTAAAGATACTTTTGTTAATGCTAAGCATCTAAAACAGGTAGATCCAAATAAATTATTAATCTTATGTACAGGAACTCAAGGAGAAGAATTAGCAGCCCTTACTAGAATTGCTCATGGAACTCATAAAAAAATAACGATTATGCCTACAGATACTGTAGTTTTTGCAAGTTCAGCAATACCTGGAAATGCTTTATCTATTAATAAAAACATAGATTTACTTTCAAAATTGGGAGCTAATGTTATAACTTCTAGTATCAACAATGTTCATACTTCAGGACATGCTGCAAAAGAAGAGCAGAAGTTGATGTTTAGGCTAATAAAACCCAAGTATTTTATGCCGATACATGGTGAACACAGAATGCAAGTTATTCATGCTCAAACGGCTGTGGAATGCGATGTAGATAAAAATAATACCTTTATAATGAATAATGGTGATATTTTAGCATTAACTAAAGATAGTGCTAGAATCGCAGGTAAAATAGAAGCTGGAGATATCTATGTAGATGGTTTAGGTATTGGAGACATTGGAAGTGTAGTTATAAAGGATAGAAAAGACCTTTCTGAAAATGGTGTTATTGTGGTATCTTTAGTTTTAGATATAGAAAATAAAGTGTTGTTAAGTAATCCTGATATTATATCGAGAGGATTTAGTCAAACACATGAGTCAAAAGAACTTTTAGATACTTGTAAAAATGTTGTTAAAGAATCTATAATAAATAAACTTCAAGAAAATGAAGTTAGTATGTATACAGTACGACAAAAAATTATAGATGATTTATCTAAACACTTAATCAAAGAAATAGGTAGAAATCCAGTTATTATACCTACAATTATTGAAATATAGTATATAAAAAATGTGGTGTAAAAATATCTATATTTTTACACCACATTTTTAAAAAATATAAAGGGTGATTCAAATGAAATTTAGAAGTGTATTTGATATAATAGGTCCGATAATGATAGGTCCATCTAGTTCTCATACTGCTGGCGCTGCTAGAATCGGACTTTTTGCAAGATATTTTTTTGGAAATGAACCACAAAATATAGAAATTACATTATACGGTTCTTTTAAAGATACTTATAAAGGTCATGGAACAGATATTGCATTAATAGGTGGATTATTGGGATATGATACTCATGATAAAAGAATAAGAACCAGTTTAGAAAATGCTAAAAAAAGTGGTATTACTTATAAATTTATAGAAAGTGAAATAGAACATATTCATCCTAACACTGCAAAGATAGTTGTGGAAGGGAATGGAGATTTTGTAGAAGTCATAGGTAAGTCTATAGGTGGAGGCAAAATGATAATCTTTGAAGTTCAAGGCTTTGAAGTAGAAGTTTCAGCTGACTTTCCAACATTATTTATATTCTTTGATTATAATGATAATAATATAAATAAATTAATTAAACTCTTAAAAGAAAATTCTATTAATAAAACTCATAAATTGTCTTCATCAGTAATAGAAGGAAGAGGTTTATTAATTGTTGAACAAAGTATTTTTGATAATGATTATATTCAAAAATTAAGAAAAATAGATTTTATTAGAAATATAAGATTCTGTCAAAATATTTAGAGGAGAATACTATGTTTATATCATTAGAAGATTTAATTTCACAAGCAAATAAAAGTAATAAAAAAATATGGGAAATAATGATAGATCAAGAAATGGAGTTAAATGGAACTTCATTAGAATATATAAAAAATAGAATGAAAAAAAATCTAGATGTAATGATGCAAGCTGTTGATGAAGGAATAAGAGGAGTTAGCTCTAAGACAGGTCTTACTGGTGGAGATGCAAAAAGACTTCAAGAATATTTAGACAGCGGAAAATCAATTTCTGGAGAAAGTTTTTTAAATGGAGTAATAGCAGCTATAGCAACTAACGAAGTTAATGCAGGTTTAGGACTTATCTGTTCAACTCCAACAGCAGGTTCAGCAGGAGTTTTACCAGGATGTGTTCATGTTTTAAAGCGAAAATTTAACATAACAGAAGAACAACAGGTAAATATGTTATTTACGGCAGGAGCTTTTGGATTTGTAGTAGCCAACAATGCTTCTGTATCTGGAGCAGAAGGAGGATGTCAAGCAGAAATAGGATCGGCTAGTGCTATGGCAGCAGCAGCAATTGTAGAAACTATGGGAGGAACTCCAGATATGGCAGGACATGCTTTTGCAATAGCATTAAAAAATATGTTAGGATTAGTTTGTGATCCAGTTGCAGGTCTTGTAGAAGTACCGTGTGTAAAGAGAAATGCAGCAGGAAGTAGTATTGCTATAATGGCTGCTGATATGGCCCTAAGTGGAATAAAAAGCAGAATACCTGCAGATGAAGTTTTAGAAGCAATGTATAGGATAGGACAAGAAATGTCTGTAAAATTAAAAGAAACAGCAAAAGGAGGACTTGCAATAACTAAAACAGGAGAAAAATATAGGAGTTTACTATTAGGTAATGACTAATATATTAGAAAAACCAATAGAAATAATAAAAGGAATAGGTCCAAAAACATTAGAACAATTAAACTCTTTAAAAATTTATACACTAAAGGATATAATATTTAATATACCTATTAGAATAGCAAGTTCATCTGAATTAACATCTACACTTAGTGATAACGAAAAAGTTATAACAACAGGAATTGTTGCAACAAAAATAGCAACACAATTTTATGGAAGAAAACTAAATAAATCATTCTTTAATTTACAAACTAATATCGGTATAATTAAAGTTACATTCTTTAATCAATTATATTTAAAAAAAACAATAATTGAAGGACAAGAAGTAGTTGTAAAAGGTGTTTATAAAAAAGCTAATAATTCCATAACTGCAAGTAATATTACTCTAAAAAAAGATGATTTATCAACTAATAGTTCAGAAAATAAAGTGGAAATATTTTATCCATTGAGAAAAGGTATAACAGCTAATAAGTATTCCAAAATAGTATTTGCAGCTATGCAATTATTTATTAATGATAAAGAATTTATAGATTTGGTACCTAAAAATTTTAAAGGTATTTGGGACTTAAAAAAAATACTATATACTTTACATTTTCCAGAAAATGTAGTATCTTTTGAAAAAGCAAAAAAAATGTTTGCTTTTCATGAATTACTAGATTATCAATTAAGGTTACAATTACAAAATCTTCAAAATAAAATAAAGAATGAATCGTATAATTTAAAAATTAAAAGTGAATATATATGCGAATTTAAAAAAACTTTACATTTTGAGTTAACTAAAGCTCAAAATAGAGTTATAGAAGAAATAGTGTCTGATCTTAATTCCTCTTATAAAATGGATAGATTATTGCAAGGAGATGTAGGTTCAGGAAAAACTGTTGTTGCAGCAGCTCTAATATATGGAGTTGTAAAATCAGGATATCAGGCAGCTATAATGGCCCCTACAGAAATTTTGAGTAATCAACATTTTGAAACATTTTTTGATTTTTTTAAAAATTTAGATATTAGTATAGGATTACTAACTAGTAATACTCCCAAAAAAGAAAAAGATAAAATATTAAGTCTTTTAAAAAGTGGCGAGCTAGATTTAATAGTAGGTACGCATTCTTTAATTCAAGAAGATGTTGAGTTTAAGAACTTAAAATTTGCAATTACAGATGAACAACATAGGTTTGGTGTTAATCAAAGAAAATCTTTAGGAGATAAAGGAGAGTATGTACATAATTTAATGATGACAGCCACTCCAATACCTAGAAGCCTAGCTATAACATTAATAACTGATATAAAAGTTTCAACAATTGATGAGCTACCAGCGGGAAGAAAAAAAGTTCATACTTATAAAGCTACAAATAAACAATTTAATAAAGTTATTAACCAAATAACTATGGAGCTAAAAAAAGGTAGGCAAGGATATGTAGTATGTCCATTAATAGAAGAATCTGAAAAATTAGATTTGAAAAATGTTGAAGAGACATATGAAAATATTAAAAATAATCTATCATCAGAGTATAGTGTAGCCATTCTTCACGGAAAAATGAAACCTAAAGAAAAAGATGAAATAATAAATAAATATTTAAATAACGAAATAAACATTATTATTTCTACAACAGTTATAGAGGTGGGGGTTAACGTACCTAATGCAACCTTTATGATTATAGTAGATGCACATAGGTTTGGTTTAGCAACACTTCATCAACTTAGAGGAAGAGTAGGAAGAAGTAGTCATGAGTCTTTTTGTATACTTATTACTGATTCTAAAAGTGAAAGAATAGACATAATGTGTCTAGAGAATGATGGATTTAAAATTTCAGAGTTTGACTTAAAGAATAGAGGACCTGGAGATTTCTTTGGAACTAAACAGAGTGGACTACCAAGTTTTAAGGTGGCTGATTTAATAAACGATACAGATTTAATGTATTTAGCTAAGCAACTAGCTTATAAATTAATAGATGTAACAGATGATAAGCAAAAGTTAATGAATTATTTAGGGCTTAATAATATAGTATATTAAATTAAGGAGAATAAATGAATAAAAAAATAAAAAATACTATAATAAATATAATAATAGTTATCTTATTAATGACGTCTCTAGTTTTAATTTTTAAAAATACAATTAGAGAATATTTAACAGGTAATAGCAATGACAGAATAATAACAGCATATAGAAATAATCAGTCTAGTGTTGAAATACCTTGGTGGCAAAAAATGTTTACCGATAACAGTTCTAATATAGAACTTACAGATTCAATGTTAGGAGTACTAATAATAGATGATTTAAAAATACAAGAGCCAATTTTTCAAGGGGATTCAGAGATAAATCTTATAAATGGAGTAGCAACTGTTGATCATAATCAGACATTAGATGATCAAAATGTAGTCTTAGCGGGTCATAGTGTTCAAGGAATAGATATTAGATTTTATAATTTAAGAAAAATTACGCCCGGTACTAAAGTTCAAATAGTAACAAAAGATAGATTATTGACATATGAAGTTACTAAAGTATATAATGTAAATGACACTCAAGTAGAAATATTGGATCAACATCCTGGAGAGCCCAAAATATTAACTATGTTCACTTGTGATGCTTATAACTATAACACAGGTATTTGGGAAGAACGCTTCGTTGTGGAATCAAAATTCATTGGAGAAGAAAAAGCATAAAATGAAAATAGGAATAGATTTATTAGGAATTGATAAAAAAGAAGAAATATACAATTTTGTAAATAATTTTAATGATGAAAACGTTAAATTAGTGGTGTATGGTTTAGATGAAGACTTACTAAAAATATATGATAATACTAATGTGTTTAAAGAACTATGTACTGAAGAAGTTTATATGGAAGATGATGCAGCAAGAGTTCATAGGAGAAAAAAAGATTCTTCAATGATAAGAATGTTAGAGGATTTAAAAAATGATAAATTAGATGTTACTATTTCTGGTGGAAGTACTGGAGCATATATGGCTAGCAGCTTATTTGTTGTTGGAAGAATACCTGGAATTGCTAAACCCGGACTTGCCACAATGTTACCAACCATAACTAATCATAAATTCTTATTTACAGATTTAGGAGCTAATGTAGAAACAAAATCAGAAGACCTATTAAATTATTCAAAATTAGGTAGAATTTATATCGAAAATATGTTTAATGTAGCTAATCCGAAAACAGTATTACTTAATATAGGACATGAAGATACTAAAGGTAATAAGTTATATAAAGAAACATTTAAACTTTTAAAAGAGAATATAGTTGGTTTTGAAGGTAATTTAGAAGCTAGAAATATATTAAATCACACGTCGGATGTAGTAATTGCAGATGGTTTCACAGGAAATATGGTATTAAAAACTATAGAAGGAACAGCACTTACTTTTGGTAAATTAATAAAAGAATTATTTTTAAAAAATATTTTATCAAAGATATCAGCTTTATTGGTAAAAAATGGAATTAAAAGTTTTAAAAGAAAATTTGATTATAGTGAGTATGGTGGTGCTGTACTAATAGGTTTAAAAAAACCAGTAATAAAAATACACGGTTCAGCTAATGAAAAGGCAGTTTATTATGCAGTAGAACAAGCAAAACAAATTTATAATAATAAAGTATATGAAAAAATGAATGAACTTTCAGAAGGAGAATAAAAATGACAATATTTGAAGAAGTAAAAGAAATAATAACTAAGCATATAAATGTTAGTGAAGATGAAATAAAAATGGAATCAAATCTTAATGATGATTTAGATGCTGATTCTATAGAAATAGCTGAAGTGGTTATGGATATAGAAGAAAAATATGGATTTGAGTTTTCTGATGAAGATGCGACAAATATAGAGAAAATCAGTGATTTAGTAGCGCATATAGAAAAGAACATATAAAAAATAATATTTTAAGTATACGTGTCAAAATTTTATTTTTGTTTATATTTTAGTTAAATTTATAAAAATAATATGTCTCTAAGTCAAATACGGGGCATGGAGAGAAAATGAGATAAATAACTAAGCGGCAAATTGCTGCTTAGTTATTTTTTTATCAACCAAATCTCCAATAAATTTACGATCAGAGACAAATAATCTAAAAA
>JACBYF010000189.1 GCA_013415235.1 Gemelliphila palaticanis | reverse complement strand
TTGATGCTGATTCACTTGCACTTGTTGATGCTGACTCAGAAGCTGACGCGCTTGCTGATTCTGACGCACTTGTTGATGCTGATTCTGATGCTGATGTGCTTGCTGATTCTGACGCACTTGTTGATGCTGACTCAGAAGCTGATGTACTTGCTGATTCTGACGCACTTGTTGATGCTGACTCTGAAGCTGATGTGCTTGCTGATTCTGATGCACTTGTTGATGCTGACTCTGAAGCTGATGTGCTTGCTGATTCAGAAGCTGACGTACTTGCTGACTCACTTGCACTTGTTGATGCCGATTCAGAAGCTGACGTGCTTGCTGATTCAGAAGCTGATGTACTTGCAGACTCACTTGCACTTGTTGATGCCGATTC
>JACBYF010000188.1 GCA_013415235.1 Gemelliphila palaticanis | reverse complement strand
GGATTACCTTATTTGCCCCGCTGGCCATGCTGGCCGGCGCCGTCGTGCCCTTCCAGGCGGGCGCGAATGCCGCACTGGGCCGCAACCTGGGCCACCCGTTATGGGCCACCCTCGCCTCGCTGGCCGTCAGCGCCGTACTCGCCTCGCTGGTGATGCTGCTCTGGAGAGTGCCGGTGCCTGATTTCCAGCTCGCCGTGCGCGGGCCCGGCTGGTCCTGGCTGGGCGGCGCGGCCGGCGTGTTTTATATTACGGCCGCGCTGATGCTGGCGCCGCGCATGGGGTCCGGCCCCTTCATGGCGGCCGTCATCGGCGGACAAATGCTGGCCGCGCTGGCCATCGACCGCTACGGCTTGCTGGGCTTTGCCGTCAAGCATATTTC
>JACBYF010000187.1 GCA_013415235.1 Gemelliphila palaticanis | reverse complement strand
ATCGTCGACGCCTTCCTGCAGATCCAGGACCAGTTCATCGCCATCTCCAGCCGCTATGCCGATGGCGTGTGCGAGATCGCCGACAAGCAGCGGCAGATCGCGCCCTACACCGAAAATATCAGCTGACGGTCTTGAAAAAGCGCAACATCTCGCGGCTGGCGTCCGGCCCTTTTCCGTCCGTGTAACTGCCGTTATCGCTGCCGCCGGACCAGGCATGGCCGGCGCCGTGGATGACCCAGTGTTCGCCCAGCGGCGAGCCATCGGCCTGGCTGTGCGTGGTGCGCGTGTAGCGGTGGCCATTCGGCACGCTGCCGTCGATGGACGCAGCCTTGGCCGCCTTGCCGCCCGCCTGGCTGCGCACGCCCTGGGCGATCAGTTC
>JACBYF010000186.1 GCA_013415235.1 Gemelliphila palaticanis | reverse complement strand
CCCCACCTTCAGCATGACGCGCCAGCGCCGCGCCGACCGCATCATCGGCACCATCATCGGCTGCGTGGTCACCGCCATCGTGATCCGCTTTGTGCACAGCAATATCGTGCTGATGGCCATTTTATTTCTCTCCATCGTGGCCACGCCCACTTTTATTTACTTGCGCTACCGCTACACGGCCATCGCCGTCAGCCTGATGATCTTGCTGCAAATGCATCTGGTGGCGCCCAGCAACCCGAACCTCGTCAGCGAACGCCTGATCGACACGCTGATCGGCGCGGCGGTCGCCACCGTGTTCAGCTTCGTGCTGGCCAACTGGGAATACCAGAGCCTGCCACGGCTGGTGCGCCAGGTATTGAACGTGAACCTCAGTTATATGC
>JACBYF010000185.1 GCA_013415235.1 Gemelliphila palaticanis | reverse complement strand
CCGGAATATTCTGACGGATGTTGACGTACCGGGTATCACCTTGCTTCAGCGCATCCGAAATCCGCGTATCGTTCCAGCCTGCATCCTGAAGCAGCATATTTGCCAGCTCAGAGGCCTTATTTACACGCACGCAGCCGGAACTGAGCGCTCGCGTATCTTTCTGGAACAGATTGTGATTCGGCGTATCGTGCAGATAAATCGCGTCTGAACTTGGCATATTAAATTTGTAACGCCCCAGCGAGTTGTGCGCGCCCGGCGCCTGCTGGAAGCGGAACGGCAGATTCGATGGCGTAATGGTCGACCAGTCCACCTGCCACGGGTTAATCGTCTCTTTGCTGTTCCAGCCGCGCATAACGGTATAACCGTGGCGTTCCAGATAC
>JACBYF010000184.1 GCA_013415235.1 Gemelliphila palaticanis | reverse complement strand
CCTGGTCTGGGTGAAGTAGAACTTCTGCTCTGCCGGGTCCTACATGGCGCTACAGCTGCAAGGCACGAGGTCCTGCCTTGATTCCACAAGGGTAGACAAGTCCCTCAAGTCCAGCATCCAGCTCTTTGGGAAGCTAAGAAACAACTCGCTCTGCACAGTGCTCTTACAGCCTACAGGGAACATCTCTTCCAAAGGCCTGTGAAACGCAGTTTCTTTGCAGGCCTGATCTAGCTGAAGTAGGACTTCTGCTCCTGTGTGTTCTACACGGCTGTCGCTGTGGACGATGAAAAGTGTGGCCTTGTTTCTACAAGGGTAGACAAGAAACTCAAGTCCAGCTTCCAGCTCTTTCGGCAGCTAAGAAACAACTGGCTCTGCACAGTG
>JACBYF010000183.1 GCA_013415235.1 Gemelliphila palaticanis | reverse complement strand
AACAAATACAATGTTGGGGGAAGTCTAAGCTGTTATGAGGGCTCCTGGGAGGGACATCTATTTTGACCCAGAGTGTTAAGGAAGGCTTTCTGGAGAAAGTACTTTCAGCATTGAGTTTTGAAATGGGTAGGAGTCAGTGAGTTAGAGGGTTGGTGGTTGGGTGAAGGAGGTTAGAGGAACAGCCAGTACAATGGCCTGGAAGGAAGAGGAAATATTCGGGACTGAGAAATGAATCGGTGTGGCTGCAATGGAGGGGACTCATGCATCTCCAGAGGTGAGGCTGGAGAGTGATGCAGAAACCAGATATGAAGGGCTATGTGAACCCGAGAAAAGAATTGAAAGTTCATTCTAAGGACAATGTGGAATCATGTGCTATTTATC
>JACBYF010000182.1 GCA_013415235.1 Gemelliphila palaticanis | reverse complement strand
TTGCGGGACGGTAGTAATTCTTGGCGATGATGTCTTGCGCTTCGTCCGTGTACAGGTAGTTCAGGTAAGCCTCGGCCACCTTGCGCGTGCCGTGCTTGTCGGCAAACTTGTCGACCACGGCCACGGGCGGCTCGGCCAGGATGCTGACGGACGGCGTGATGATGTCGAACTTGGTCGGGCCCAGTTCCTTGACGGCCAGATACGCTTCGTTTTCCCAGGCGATCAGCACGTCGCCGATGCCCCGTTCGACGAAGGTGGTGGTGGCACCGCGTGCGCCGGAATCGAGCACGGGCACATTTTTATACAGCTTGCCGAGGAAATCCTTGGCCTTCGCTTCGTTGCCGCCCGGCTGGCGCAAGGCATAGCCCCACGCTGCCAGAT
>JACBYF010000181.1 GCA_013415235.1 Gemelliphila palaticanis | reverse complement strand
ATCTACAGCCTTAGTCTTCCAGCAGTTCTTCAGCCTGACCCAGGATGTTTTCCAGGGTGAAACCAAACTCTTCGAACAACGCTGGCGCCGGCGCCGACTCACCGTAGGTGGTCATGCCGATCACGCGGCCTTCCAGGCCCACGTACTTGTACCAGTAGTCGGCGTGAGCCGCTTCGATGGCAATACGCGCGCTGACCTGCAGCGGCAATACCGATTGCTTGTAGCCGGCGTCCTGGGCTTCGAACACGCTGGTGCACGGCATCGATACAACACGCACCTTGCGGCCTTGTTCGGTGAGCTTGTCGTACGCCTGAACGGTCAGGCCCACTTCGGAACCGGTGGAGATCAGGATCAGCTCCGGCTCGCCAGCGCAGTCCTTGAG
>JACBYF010000180.1 GCA_013415235.1 Gemelliphila palaticanis | reverse complement strand
TATTTTATAAAAATGGAGAGCTAGGAAATTGGTGGTATGATGACGGAAAAGACTGGTATTTCTTCAAAGATGGAAAGAAACTAACAGGATACGGAAAAGATAACTCTGGAGCAAAATATTTTGTAAACGGAAAATATGCCAACGGGGTACATAACGGAAAAACATACAAAAATGGACAAGAAGTATCAAGTTTAAAAAATGGATATGTAAATGATTTATTTTATAAAAATGGAGAATTAGGAAATTGGTGGTATGATGACGGAAGTGACTGGTATTTCTTCAAAGATGGAAAGAAACTAACAGGATACGGAAAAGATAACTCGGGAACAAAATATTTTGTAAACGGAAAATATGCCAACGGGGTACATAACGGAAAAACATA
>JACBYF010000017.1 GCA_013415235.1 Gemelliphila palaticanis | reverse complement strand
TAGATCTACTACAAATAATAGATATCAAGATAATGGATTTGGAGCTATGGACTTCAACCAACCAAAACAAAATAATTTTTCTAATTTTTCTGCAAATCAATCGAATAACAATTTTGAAATGCATGATTTTATGAATGATAACTCATCATTTTCAGATTTTGGAGAAGATTTTCCAAGTAATCTAGATGATGACTTTATGCAGGATGTAGTAAATCCGTTTAAAGAAGATTAATAAAATAGGAGGCAAGCGTAATGGCACAATTTAACAATCGTCGTAACAATATGCGTCGTCGTAAAAAAGTATGTTATTTTACAAAAAATAATGTAGAATCAATCGACTACAAAGATACAGAATTACTTAAAAAATACATTTCAGAGCGTGGGAAAATATTACCACGTCGTGTAACAGGTACTTCAGCTAAGTATCAAAGAATGTTAACTACTGCAATTAAAAGAGCTAGACACATGGCACTTTTACCATATGTAGTTGATGAAAAATAGTAAATAATGATAAAAATAATCACCCTACTTAATAAATTTTTATTAGGTAGGGTGATTATTTTTTATAAATTCATAGTATATAATGCTATTTTAATTATTAAAAGATAAAATTTTAATATTAATATACAATTTTTTATTATTGAGATGTATAGACATAAATGTTGACATAAAAGAAGATTCATTATATAATAGTTCACGTTATTAACTAATTAGTTCATAGTATGAATTAATATTATATATTATTATATTAGAAAGGAAGATAATATGATTGATGTAAAAGAAGCATTAAGAGAATTTGAAGATTTTAGAATAACAATGAGAAAAATATCGCAAAGTAAAGAGCATCTTTTTTCTAAAATGGAATTCAAAGTTTTGTTTTATATATTTGAAAATAAAAATATTACTATGCAAGATATTTCCAGTGAATTTTTAGTTGCAAAGTCTAGAGTTACAGCAATAACAAATTCACTATTTAAAAAAGATTTTATTACTTATGAAGTAGATAGTAGTGATAAAAGAAAAAAAATATTAAAAATTACAGAAAAAGGAAAATCATATTTAATAGAGCATAAGAAAAATCATGAAAATGGCTTTAAAATAATATGGGAATCTTTTACTGATGAAGAACAGAAGCAATGGTTGAACTTAACTAAAAAAACTACGATGGTATTAAAAAATATGTATTTACGTAAGGAGAAATAAAAATGAAATTATTTAAGTACTTAAAACAATTTATTTTTCCTATTTTAATTATGATATTATTGTTTGTAATAAGAGCAGGAAGTGAATTACAGCTTCCTACTTATACTAGTGATATGGTTAATATAGGAATACAGCAAAATGGAATAAAAGATTCAGTGCCTATTCAGTTGTCTGAGAAAACTTATAATGAGAGTCAAATATTTATGACAGATGACGAAATAGAACTATTAAAAAATAGCTTTTATAAAGATAGTAATTTTTATCAACTAAAAAAAATATCAGAAGAAGACTATAATAAATTAAATACTACATTTAAAGAAGTATTCACTATTTTATATGGCTTTAATGATGATAACGTAAAAAATATTTTAGTAAATAATATTAAAAATAACGATTATTCACATCAAGATAAGTTTTTAGAATTAAGAAAATCAGAACTAGAAAAATTAAGTATTAATAAAGAAAATATAACAAAACAGTTATCAGTTAATTATTTGAAGTCTGAATATTCAAAAGTAGGGATAAATGCAGATGATATACGTAATTCATATTTAAAAGAAATAGGACTTATGATGTTGCTATTTTCTTTTATTGCTGTTTTAGTAAGTATAATTACAAGTTTTATTTCTAGTAGAATTTCTTCTACAGTCGGAAAAAATTTAAGAGAGAATGTCTATAAAAAAGTTTTATCATTCTCAAAAGAAGATATAGATAAATTTTCTACAGCATCACTTATAACTAGAAGTACAAATGATATTCAACAAGTACAGACTACTCTAAATATGGCTTTATTTATGGCTCTTTATTCACCTATAATGGCTATATGGGGGATTTACAAAGTTTTACAAACAGAAGCTAGCATGTCTTGGATAATCGCACTAGGTATTATTATTTTATCTATTGTTATGGGTGGAATAATGTATCTTGTTATGCCTAAATTTAAAATAATGCAAAAATTAATAGATAATATTAATCTAGTAAGTAGAGAAATACTAACAGGTTTACCAGTTATTAGAATTTTTGGTAGAGAAGAATATCAAAAAGATAAGTTTGATAAAGTAAATAAAGATTTAAGAAATAATCAAATGTTTACAAATAAAGCTATGGCATTTATGATGCCTGCAATAAACCTTATAATGAATGCTTTAACTGTACTAATAGTATGGGTAGGAGCTAAAAGTGTTGATGCAGGAGATATACAAGTAGGAGATATGATGGCGTTTCTTACTTACGCTATACAAATAGTAATGTCATTTTTAATGTTAACATTTTTAGCTACAATGTTACCTAGAGCTACAGTAGCAGCAGATAGAATAGACGAAGTTCTAAATTATAAAGCAAGCATATTCGACAATGAAAAATTAGAAGATAAAAAATTAAGTGAAGTAGTAGGTAATATAACTTTTGAAAATGTATCATTTACTTTTGATGGTGCTAGTGAACCTGTTTTAAAAAATATATCATTTACTGCTAAAGCAGGAGAAACTACTGCTATTATCGGAAGTACAGGAAGTGGAAAATCTACTTTAATTAATTTAATACCTAGATACTTCGATGTGACTAAAGGTAGCATAAAAATAGATGGTGCAGACATAAGAAAATTATCGTTATCAAAATTACGAGATTTACTAGGTTTTGTTCCACAAAAAGGAATACTATTCAAAGGAGATATAAAATCAAATATAAAATTTGGTAATGAAAATATAACAGAAGATAATTTAATTTTAGCAGCTAACATATCACAATCTACGGAGTTTATTAATTCTAAAGAAGAAAAATTTGATAGTGAGATATCACAAGGTGGAAGTAATGTATCAGGAGGACAAAAGCAAAGACTTTCTATAGCTAGAGCAATAGCAAAAAATCCAAAAATATTACTTTTTGATGATAGTTTTTCAGCTCTAGATTATAAAACAGACGTAGTTCTTAGAAAATCATTAAAGGAAAATATGAAAAATACAACTACAATAATAGTTGCACAAAGAATATCTACTATAATCAATGCAGAACAAATAATAGTTATGAGTGAAGGTGAAATAGTAGGAATAGGAAAACACGAAGAACTACTAAAAAATTGTAGTACATATCAAGAAATAGCAAAAAGTCAATTAAGTGAAGAAGAATTAAAGAAAGGAGGAGTAGAAATTGAATAAAAAAATAGAAAAATCAAGTAATTTCAAATTAACAATAAAAAGAATAATAAAAATGTTATTTACAGAATATACAAAAAGTATGGTAATAATATTTTTATTCGCAATATTTAGTACAATATTCGTTATAATAGGGCCTAAAATACTAGGGACAGCAACTACAGAATTGTTTGAAGGTTTGGTTAGAAAATATACTGCAAACGGTAGTATAGATTTCTCTAAAATTGGAAAAATACTTATTACAGTTTTAAGTTTGTATTTAATTTCCTCTATATTTTCTTCAATTCAAGGAATATTAATGGGAATAGTTTCTCAAAAGATTAGCTATAACTTAAGAAAACAAATAACTGATAAAATAAATAAGATGCCTATGGGATATTTTGAACAAAGAACAGTAGGTGAAGTATTATCAAGAATAACAAATGATGTTGATACATTTGGACAAGGAATAAATCAAAGTTTTACTCAATTAGTAACTAGTATAACAACTATAATAGGTATATTAATAATGATGTTATCAATAAGTCCAACATTAACATTAGTTGCATTATTAGTATTACCATTATCAGGATTTTTCATGAAAATTTTGACGAAATTTAGTCAAAAATATTTTGTTGGTGCACAAAAATCATTAGCAGATGTAAATGGACAAGTTGAAGAAAGTTATGCAGGACAAAGTATAATAACTGTATTTAATCATCAAGAAAAAAGTATTAAAGAATTTTCAGATAAAAATAATGAATTATATACATCTTCTTGGAAATCACAGTTTTTATCTGGGATGATGTTTCCTGTAGTAAACTTTGTAGGTAATTTGGGGTATGTTGCTATTGTAATAGTAGGTGGATTATTAGTAGCTAAAGGATCTATAATGGTTGGAGATATACAAGCATTTATACAATATATTCGAAACTTTACAATGCCGATAGCTCATTCAGCCCAAGTAATGACGCAAGTTCAAAGTATGGCAGCAGCTGCAGAAAGGGTATTTGAGTTTTTAGATGAACAAGAAGAGTTACCTGTAGAAAATCCTCAAAAACCTTTAATTAAAGAAGGAAATGTTAACTTTGAAAATGTTAAATTTGGTTATAAAAAAGATGAATTAATTATAAAAAACTTTAATAGTGATATAAAATCTGGAGAAATGGTAGCTATTGTTGGGCCTACTGGTGCAGGAAAAACAACAATAGTTAAATTACTTATGAGATTTTATGATATTAACTCTGGATCTATATCTATAGATGGTATCCCTATAAATAAAATTGATAGACTAGAATTAAGAGATTATTTTACAATGGTTCTTCAGGATACGTGGTTATTTAAAGGAACTATAATGGAAAATCTTAGATATGGACGTTTAGATGCTACAGATGAAGAGATAATAGAAGCGGCTAAAGCAGCACATATTCATCACTTTATAAAAACATTACCTGGTGGGTATAATATGGAATTGAATGAAGATTCTACAAATATCTCACAAGGTCAAAAACAATTATTTACAATAGCTAGGGCGATACTAGCAAATAAACCAATATTAATACTTGATGAAGCTACATCTAGTGTTGATACAAGAACAGAAATTTTAATACAAAATGCTATGAACAATTTAATGAAGGGAAGAACAACATTTGTTATTGCTCATAGATTATCAACTATAAAAAATGCAGATAAAATACTTGTATTAAAAGATGGGGACATTATAGAGCAAGGTAATCATAAAGAACTACTTTCAAAAGGTGGATTTTATTCAGAGCTTTATAACAGTCAATTTAGTGAATAAAAATAAAGGGGCTGACCTAAAAATAAGTCAGCCCTTTTATTTTTATATATTAAATTTATTTTTTTTTATTACTGAATAAGCATAATAAGAAAAGGATAAAAATAAAATTGATATAGTAGTTGTATATGGATAATTACTATAAAAATTTATTTTATTTAAAATATTAATACAAAGACTTTGTATTAATATTGGAATAAAGATAAAAAGTCCAAAAATAAAAAATTTCTTTTTAACTGAAACAAATAGAAAAGATATAAAAGATAATATAGAAAAAATAAAAAAATATGTTCTATTAATTACTATATAATAGTTATCCGGAAAAGGTATAGGATTATAAAAAAACATTAAAATAGCCAATAGAACTAAAATTAATGATATACCATTTCTTTCACGTTGATCACTTTTTAAAATATCTTTAATAAAAAATAAATACCAAGAAAATAGCCATACAATAAAAAATATAAGCATAAATATCATATTAAAAACATTTATATTTTTTTCAATATTAAGATTAATATTTAGTGTATATACAAAAATAAATGATATTAGAATATAATAAGAAAAAATAATAGTGTTTTTTAATTTCATATTAATATTACCTCGCTATTTTAGTATATAAATTATAACATTAAAAATAGTTAAAAACAACGCCCTTTAAAATTTAAACTGATTTAAAGTTATAGTGTTAGTATTCTTAATATACTTAATAGGAGGATTTTTATGACTAATAAAGAAAAACATTTGGAAGAATTTAATGAAAATATAAATGAAGATAAAATTATAAAAGATAATTATGACTTAAACAATGAGCCAATAGAGACTAATACGGAAGAATATCAAGAAGTTACAAATAATTTCCAAGGAAATATAGATGATATTAAAAATAGTGAGTATATATATGAAAAAGGTATAAATAACGATACAGCTCATTATTATTATCCAAACAAAAATAAGGATTATTTAAAAATATTTTTGGCAGCTTTAACTGCATTTTCTTTAGGTGGACTTAGTGTATTTGCTATTCAAGGTTACTATGAATCCAACAAAATAGTTAGTGGTTCTAGAGTAACTTTAACTAAAGAAGATAAAGAAAGTCAGGAAACAACAATTAATGCAGTATCTAAAGCTAAAGATGCAGTAGTGTCAGTAGTAAATTATCAAAGCAACTCAACAAACAATACTTTTTCTATATTTAACAATAAAAATAATAGCGGCTTAAAAGTTGCATCAAATGGAAGTGGAGTTATATATAAGAAAGAAGGAAATTTTGCTTATATAATAACTAATGAGCATGTAATAACTAATGCAGAAAAGTTAAATGTAGTACTAAGTGATGGAACTGTTGTGGATGCTGAGTTAATTGGTCATGATATATGGACAGATTTAGCAGTGTTAAAAATAAATTCTGAAAAAGTTAATGTTGTTATGGATTTTGCTAATAGTGATGATGTAGCAGTTGGTCAAACAGCATTGGCAATAGGATCTCCATTAGGATTATCTCTTTCTAATTCGGTTACAAAAGGAATTGTGTCAGCAATAGAAAGACAAATACCTATAGATATAGATAAAGATGGTGTATATGATTGGTATCAAACTGTTATGCAAACAGATGCAGCCATAAACCCTGGAAATAGTGGAGGAGCATTAATAAATAGCTCAGGTGAACTAATAGGGATAAATGAATTAAAAATAACTAATGCAAGTCAGTCAACTACAGCAGAAGGAATTGGTTTTGTAATCCCAGCTAATGAGGTAAAAATAATTGTCGATCAGTTAGAAAAAACAGGAAAAGTAACTAGACCGGCATTAGGTGTTCAATTAGTTTCAGTATCTTCACTAAATACCGATTTACTTAAGGAAACTTTAAATTATAATGGAAATAAAGGAGTAGTTATAAAAAGTGTAGAGTTTGCAAGTGCTGCAGAAAAAGCAGGACTAAAAGATTACGATATAATAACCAAGTTAAATGATAGTGATATAGATGGTGTTGCAGATTTAAGAAAATATTTATTTGAAAAAACTAAAATAGGAGATGAAATTAAATTAACTTATTATAGAGAAGGAAAAGAATATACAACGAATCTTACCTTAGGTAAATTATCAAATTAGTATGTTACTAACGAAAAATTATAATATAAACATTAAAAATATTGAATTTTTATAAAAAGATGTTATAATTATTCTGATAATAAAATAATAATAAATAAAGATAAAGGTGGATATATGAAAAAATTAAGAAAAGCAATAATACCTGCAGCAGGATATGGTACTAGATTTTTACCAGCAACAAAAGCTCTACCTAAAGAAATGTTGCCAATAATTGATAAACCTACTATTCAGTATATAGTTGAAGAAGCAGTCGCAGCAGGAATTGAAGATATAATAATAGTTACAGGTAAACCTAAGAGAGCTATTGAAGACCATTTTGATAAAAATGTAGAATTAGAATTAGATTTAGAAAGAAAAGGAAAATTAGATTTATTAGAAAAAATTAGACACGCTACTAATTTAGCTAACATATATTATGTTAGACAAAAAGAAATGGCAGGATTAGGAGATGCTATACTTACAGCTAAAAGCTTTATAGGAGATGAACCCTTTGCAGTTCTTCTAGGTGATGATATAGTTATCAACGAAGAAAAGCCTGCTATTAAGCAATTAATAGACGAGTATAATAATACTGGAAGTTCAGTTATAGGAGTTCAAACAGTAGCAGAAAATCAAACACATAGATATGGAATAATAGATCCTAAAAATAATTCTGACAGGCTATATGAAGTAAGTACTTTTGTAGAAAAACCAGCTCAAGGGACAGCTCCTTCTAATTTAGCTATATTAGGACGATATGTTCTTACTCCAGGAATATTCAAACATCTTGAGAAAAAACAAATAGGGGCAGGAGGAGAAGTTCAACTTACAGATGCTATCCAAATGCTAAATGAAGAAGAAAAAGTTTATGCATATGATTTTGAAGGAAAAAGATATGACGTTGGAGAAACAGATGGTTTTGTTAAGACAACAATAGATTTTGCCTTAAAGAGTAACTTTAAAGATGAATTAATAGAGTATATGAAAGAAAAAATATCTGAATTTGAAAAATAGCATATAAAAAAGGGTATAAAAAATTTAGAAAAGTCTAAAAGTAGATATACGTTTAAGTTAATTTTAAAATGCAAATTTTATATTTTATTTCTCTTGCACAAATATAAAATATATGATATCATAATAAACATATTTTATAGAAAATATAAAATGCGATGAGCCGATAAGTAAAAGTTTTGCGTACCGTAGGATACAGAAAAGAAATCAGTGGTTGAGAGATTTCTCCTAGGCATAACTTTGAAGTAGCCGGTGAGCATCTAAAATGAAATTAAGTAGTTTTAGGCGTTTAGGAGCGTTAATCCTATTAAGAGCTAATTAATTATTAGTTAATTAGAAAAAAGGTGGTACCGCGGATTAATTCGTCCTTATGAATATTCGCTAAGCACCTGTAAATATTGAAACAATTAAACCTTAGTGAACATTAGTTTACTAAGGTTTTTATTATTATAAAAGTAAAGGAGAACATATATGTCAGAAATGTCTACTAAATATAATCCCCAAGAAGTAGAAAAAAATAGATATTCTTGGTGGTTAGAAAAAGAAGTTTTTAAAGCAGATAATAAAAGTAAGAAAAATCCCTACACAATAGTTATTCCACCTCCAAACGTAACAGGTAAACTACATATTGGGCATGCTTGGGATACAACTTTACAAGATATGTTAACGAGATATAAGAGATTACAAGGATATGATGTATTATATTTACCAGGTATGGACCATGCAGGAATATCAACACAAGCAAAAGTAGAAGCTAAATTAAGAGAAAGTGGTATATTACGTCATGATTTAGGACGTGAAAAATTTTTAGAAAAAGCATGGGAATGGAAAGAAGAATATGCAGGCTATATTCGTGAACAATGGGCAAAATTAGGACTTGGTTTAGATTATTCAAGAGAAAGATTTACTCTAGATAAGGGATTAAATGATGCAGTAACAAAAATATTCGTTGATCATTACAATAAAGGTATCATTTATCGTGGAGAAAGAATTATAAACTGGGATCCTGCTCAAAGAACAGCATTATCTAATATCGAAGTAATATACAAAGATGTAGAAGGAGCATTTTATCATCTAAAATACTTTTTAGCTGATGGAAGTGGTGATTACTTAGAGGTAGCTACTACTAGACCAGAAACATTATTTGGAGATACAGCAGTTGCAGTTAACCCTAAAGATGAAAGATATCAAAAATATATCGGAAAAACAGTATTGCTACCAGTAACTGGTAAAGAAATCCCAGTAGTTGCTGACGATTATGTAGAAATGGATTTTGGAAGCGGGGTAGTAAAAATAACTCCTGCACATGATCCAAATGATTTCGAAGTAGGAAATAGACACAATTTAGAAAGACTTATAGTAATGGATGAGAGTGCTATAATGAACGAGCATGCTGACAAATACGTAGGTCAAGATAGATTTACTTGTCGTAAAAACCTAATATCAGACTTGCAAGAAACAGGTGTTTGTTTCAAAATAGAAAAACACGTTCATTCAGTAGGTCATTCTGAAAGAAGTGGTGCAGTAGTAGAGCCTTATTTATCAAAACAATGGTTTGTAGATATGAAGCCACTAGCTGAAAGATCTTTAGAAAATCAAAAAAATGAAGATAATAAAGTTAACTTCTACCCTCCGCGATTTGAAAATACATTTAGTGGTTGGATGGAAAATATTCAGGACTGGTGTATTTCAAGGCAACTTTGGTGGGGACATAGAATACCTGCTTGGTATCACAATGAAACAGGAGAAGTTTATGTTGGAGTAGAGCCACCAAAAGATTTAGAAAATTATACACAAGATGAAGATGTTTTAGACACATGGTTTTCATCAGCGTTATGGCCTTTTTCTACATTAGACTGGCCGAATACAGATAGTGAAGACTTTAAACGTTATTATCCAAATAGTTGCTTAGTAACGGGATATGATATTATTTTCTTCTGGGTTGCACGTATGATATTCCAAGGATTAGAATTTACAGGAGAAAGTCCATTTAAAGATACTTTAATTCATGGGTTAGTTCGTGATGAGCAAGGGCGTAAAATGAGTAAATCTCTTGGAAATGGAGTAGATCCGATGGAAGTTATCGAGCAGTACGGAGCTGATAGTTTAAGATACTTCCTAGCAACTAACTCAACACCAGGACAAGACTTAAGATATTCAACAGAAAAAATAGAAGCAAGTTGGAACTTTATTAATAAAATATGGAACGCATCTAGGTTTGTAATAATGAATTTAGGTGATATGAAGTATGAAGATATAAATCTAAATGGTAAAAAGACACATGCTGATAAATACATATTAACACGCCTAGCTAAAACTATAGAAGACTATGAGAGACTATTTGAAAAATACGAGTTTGGAGAAGCTTCAAGAGTACTTTATAACTTTATTTGGGAAGAATACTGTTCTTGGTATATAGAAATAGCAAAAATATCTCTAAATGGAGATGACGAAGAAGCTAAAAATAGTGCAAAATCAGTATTAGTATATGTACTTGATGCATCATTAAAAATGTTACATCCATTTATGCCATTTGTAACAGAAGAAATATGGCAAAACTTACCTCATATAGGAGATAGCATTGTAACAAGTGAGTTTACAAAAGTTAATCCAGAATTAGTATTTGAAAAAGAAACAGATGATATGCAATTAGTTCAAGATATTATTGTAGCTGTACGTAATATTCGTAGTGAAGTAAATGCGCCTATGTCTAGAGAAATACCGATAAAAATTAAATATACTAATGAAAATGTTAAAGAAGTATTATCATCTTGCTCAACATATATAGAAAAATTTGCACGCCCTAGTGAGTTAATTATTTCAAAAGAAATAGAACCTTTAGAAACAGATATTACTAGAGTATTAACAGGTTTAGAAATATATGTATCATTAGCTGATTTAATAGATATAGATAAAGAAAAAGAACGTTTAGAAAAAGAATTATCTAAATTACAACAAGAACTTGACAGAGTAAATAAAAAATTGTCTAATGAAAAATTTGTTGGTTCTGCTCCAGAAGTGGTTGTGGCTAAAGAAAAAGAAAAACAGGCTATGTATCAAGAGCAATATGATACAGTAAAAGAGCGAATAGAAGCTTTAAATAATTTATAAAAAGAGGGGCTGACTTATTTTTGAAGTCAGCCCTAATTTTATCGGATATAGCTTATTTTGTGTAGAGTATGTTACAAATTGTTAGTTAACTAATGTTAATTTCTAACACATACAACTTCTGGAGCGAAGAAATCTTTTTCTAATAAATTAAGTTTACCATTGTTGTTAATTTCAAATAGTGTTAAATTATCAGATTCTTGATGACCTACAAGTAAAAATTGCTCTGATTTATCAAAGTTAAAGTCACGAGCGACACTTCCAAAAGTAGATATTGTTTGAATTTTTTCTACTTCGCCATTTTCTTTTATTTCAAAAACAGTGATAATATCATCACCTCTATTTGAGGTATATAAAAATTTACCATTTGACAGTATTCTTATTGCAGATGCCCATTTTTGTTGATTTTCATTTTCTAATATACTAACTTTTTGTATTAAAGAAAATTCTCCCTTGTCTTTATCATAATTTAGTACTTCTAATGTAGCATCAAGTTCACATATTAGATATGCTATATTTTTAGTTGGATGAAACTCTATATGTCTTGATCCAGAACCATCTTTACTTTTGTATGTAGAGTGTTTTATTAGTTTATTATTTTCTATTTTGAATAAAACTACTTCATCAGTTCCTAAATAGCAAGTAGCAACAAAATTTTTATCGGGAGTGAAGTTAGCATAATGTGCATGTACTTTTTCAATATTTTCTTTAGTATAAGAAACATTATCTAATAAATAAAGTTCATTATCTTTATTAGTAAATAATTTAACTTCTCCTGTGTGATAGTTTGCAGAAAATATAAGATTTTCTTCCTTGTTATAGCCTACATAGCAAGGAGTAGATTTTTCTAAAGTTATAGTGTTTATAATATTATTATCTTTTGAAAATGCAATACCATTATTTGTAATAGAATAGAATTCATTATTGTTATAATCTATATATGTAGGATTATCTACTGATACTTCTAATTTTAAATTTTGTAACTTTTTATTTAATATATCTAATTCTACAGAGTAAATTCCCTTACTTTTTCTTTTTGTATATGTTCCTAAATAAAATTTTTTAATATTCATAGTATCTCCTATTTTTATTTTATTAATACTATTATATTATAAAATGTATTAATAGTGAACTTTATTAATTCAAATATAAAATTATCTATGGTATGATAAATATATAAATGAAAAGGAGTGATTTTACTGAACTTTAATACTATAAAAAAATATTTTTTAATTATGCTAGGATCAGTTATATTCGCAGCAGGTCTAGAATTTTTCTTAATACCTAATCACATTTTAGATGGTGGAGTTGTTGGTGTTTCTATGCTTGTGCAGTATTACATAAAATTACCATTAGGTCTTTTTATATTGATTTTTAACATTCCGTTTTTATATTTAGGTTATAAACAAATAGGTAAAGATTTTACTATAGCATCTATATTTGGTATAGTAGCGTTATCTATTATGACAACAGTATTTCATCCTTATCCGCCATTAGTTACTGACCAGTTTTTAGCTTGTGTATTTGGTGGAATAATCTTAGGGATTGGAGTAGGTTTAGTTATAAGATATGGAGGAACTTTAGATGGTAGCGAAATGTTTTCTATATTCGCTACAAAAAACTTACCAATATCAGTAGGAGAAATGGTTCTTGCCATTAACATATTTATTTTCTTAATATCAGGATTAGTATTTTCTTGGCAGTCAGCATTGTATTCAATGATAAGCTATTTTATAGCTTCAAAAGTTATGGATATAGTTATAGAAGGACTAAACGATTCTAAATCTGTAATGATTATATCTAAAGAATATAGAGAAATAAGTAACCAAATTCAAAGTCAATTAGGTAGGGGAGTAACTCTACTACACGGAGAAGGAGGTTATAGTGGGGATGATACAAAAGTAATATTTTGTGTAATTACAAGAATAGAAGAATCAACTTTAAAAAACATAGTGGTAACAACAGATAAAAATGCATTTTTATCTATAGGAAATATAGCAGAAGTTAGTGGTGCTAACTTTAAAAAGAGAGATATACATTAAAGTATATCTTTTTTATTAAGCTTTTTATAATTTTTAACCAAAAAATATAAAATATTTATTTTTTTAGTTTAATTATATCTATAAATATGTTATACTTTAGATAATAAATAGTTATCGATAGGAATTTTAATTATGTCTCACTGGGATCAATTTTTAACAGAAATTACTAATTCAATTATTCAAAATCATAAAGCTCAAAAGTCACTTTCACTGTATGTTCCATTCGAAGATTCTTTATCAAAAGCTTTAGCATTTGATAACATCTCTCAAGAGCTATCCCAAATAGTAATTAATGGAAATGGAACAGAATTATATAGTGACTTTGGAGATAATGACATTACAGACAAGTACAAACTTTCCTTTAAAGAAAAATTTTTAAAACCTATCTCAATGTCTATTAATCACTCGATACCAGGATTTGGAACAGCTGGTATATCATTAAAATATGATTCAGCTGAGATAGAGAAGAAAATACTAAATAACAGCAATAGCTACAGATTAATATTTCTAATCCAACATTGGGAGTGGCTGGGGAATGAACTAAAATTATTTTTTATACGCCTTATTAATAATATTTCCTCTTATGAAAAGAAATACAATAAATCAATTATTATTGTAGTGGGAGGCATGGAGTTAAAAAATAGCGATATTAACTTTTCAAAAAACTTTGATATACATCATTTTGAATTAAATGATTTAAAAGATACTCTAGGCAGTATTCTACAGAATTCAAGTATATCTGATGATTTGGTAGATACACTGTATCCTCTAACAAAAGGGAATCTAGAAAAAATTTATAATTTTATTTCACTATCACATCATAATTCTAAGATTGAAAAGTTATTAGATGATTTGTTAAATAAGATTGAAACTGACTTTAGAGAGAATAAAATTGATATTGATTTTATTTATCAGCTATCTGTCCTTCCTGAATATTTCAACCCATATGATGCTGAAGAATATTTCAATTTAAAAACTTTTCAAATTGAAAAAGCTATTGATATATTAAAAAAATTACTAGTCCTAATTCCGGTAAAAAATAGAACAAATTTTTATAGTTTGATATTGATTATGAAAGATAAGCTTCTTTTGACGGTTGAAAAAGGACAAAAAGAAATCTATAGACGGTACTATTATTATCTATGCGTTAAGGATCCATTTAATTACAGGCTAAAGATAGAAATATTAGCAAAACTTAAGGAGAGCCAAGAAGATTTGCTATCACTATACTTACTCTGGTATGAGCATTTATTAAATCAAAACGATAATCTGAAAAGCGAAAAAAATAGTTTATATAGACTTGAGTTTCTCGTCGATGAGAATAAATCAAAATTTTTTAAATGTATCAAATACCAATATAAAGATGATACTAACTCCCTTTATAAAGAAATATTACCTGAAAGTTCATTATTATCTTCGATATTATTAAAGAATGATATTAATTTCCAGGGAAATACATCTCAAAGTTTTTCTTTTCATTCACTTTGTGATACACTTTATGAAAATATATTATCCGAAAGCTCTAAAGATGTTATTATTGAGCCTATTCACTATCTTTCATGTATTTACATGTTGTTACCCCATCTAATAGATAAACTTAATGAAATTGATAAATTCCAAGTTTTAAATGAAAATATCGTCAAAAAATTTTACATAACAAAAGATATTGAACAAAGTGCACAATATCTTAAAAATATTTATTTAAGAAAAAGTTTTTTATACAAGGACAATGATAGATCAATCAACGATGCAAATAGGGCTTTAAAATTTTTTATCGATGTTGACGATAAAATTGAACAGTATTATACACTTGGTAGTCTTCTAGGACTATTACTTGTTTCTTCCGATTATGATCAAGCAAATCAGGTGAAGCAAGAAATAGAATCATTATCAGCCGAACACAAACTTCCATTATACTGGAAGTCCAAAAATAATTTTGTTTTACTTGACTTTTTTTCAGAGGTGAAAGGAGATTTTGATTATTGGAAATCTCAATTTGAAAGTATTATTACAGAATATGAAGTAAATGATGTGAGTAAACACCTAATATATACAAATCTATGTTCAATTTCTCTGTATTATTCTAAAACAAAAGAGTACAGAGATTATAAAAAGATACTTGAAGAGTTGATGGGGGTTGAGGATTTAGCTGACCTTGATGATGCTTCAATAGATGATTTTTATCGTTATTATTTTGGATGGTTTGAATTTTGCTTGTTGTTACTAGAGAATAAGTATCAACAAGCAAAGAATAAATACAATCAATTAGAAGGATTCTATCCTGTTATTTTCGAATCAGATAAAAAATTACTAGTTGAAAAACATCGTCGCTATAAAAAAATTTTTGAGTTAAATGTAAAAACAGGAAAGGAATTTTCTGAATTTCTATCACAATCCAAGTTTTCTTCAAGGGAATGGAATTACTTTCGAAGGGGACTTATGCTAACCGATATACAATATACTAGTGCATTATAAACTGCTTAATATTACTAGTTTATGAAGATCAGTCATTGTAAGTCCATAGTGCTCAAAGTCAAAATTAAATGAACTATGATCGGTTGTGTATGGCATTGTTGCAATATCAAAAACAAAATAACTCCCATCTGACTTTATTCTAAAATCAACTCGTCCGTAAGTAGTTATACCTAAATACTTGGCGAGTTTTTTTGTTGCCTTTTTTAATTCTGCACATATTTGTTGATTTTCTAACAATTCAAATGAATAACTATTATTATCAGATAGTTCGCTTGTTAGAATTTCTGAAGAATATACGATTTTGACTGGATCTAATATAAGATATTCACCTTTAATATTGAAAAATGGAACTTCAACTTCAACTCCTGAAATATACTCTTGTACTAGAAAGTCTTTATTTTCTATATTATTCCACTCAAAATTATCTATGATTGAATCATTAGTAAGATTAATACTTGAGGATTCCGAAATTTCTTTTCTAATATATTTTTGAACTTCAAAAGGCTCACCTAATACTTCGCCGTCTTTTATACAAACTGTTTTAGGGGTTGAAATATTGAAGTAATTTGCAATCGATCCCCAAATAAATTTATTACGACATAATGAAACCGTTAGTGCATTTGAACCTGTATAATCAATACCGAAGTAATCACAAAAAGATGGAATCAACGATTTTTTTCCTTCTTTTCTACCGTCTCTAGCCAAATTATAAACTAATAATGTTTCTTTTGATAAGTTCGGATAGTATTTTAAGATATATTCAAAAAAGTCTATTTCAGTATAAAAAACATTCATACATAAACCAGTTTTTAAAAGTGCCGAGGCTATTTCCTCGAATTCTGATAGTGAAAAAAATTCACTATCAGATGCATGTTCAATTGTATAATAAGACATTTTCTTAGTTTGTTTTTGTAAATTAGCAACTAAAAATAAATTGGTCTTAGAGCAAACTTTATCAAAATTTTGTAAATAAGACTGTAGCAATTTTTTCATTATTCTTTCCTATCGATAACTATTTATTATCACTATACAAAAAGTTATACTTACAATATAATATTATATTATATTTAAGGAGTTTAAAGATGGAATACAATACTATTTCACAATATTTGTTATATTGTAAAATCTATAAAAGGTTAAATTATAAAACAATAAAATCATATAAAATCGATATTGAACAGTTTTATAATTCAAATTATAAAGATGTTATAGTTTATATTAATAATTTAAGTGCGAGTAATATAAAAATCACTACACTTAAAAGAAAGATAGCGAGTTTAAAGACATTTTATGCGTATCTTTATGAAAATAAATTTATATCATATAATCCATTTTATAATCATAGATTTAATTTTAGGAAAGAGAAAATTTTACCTAAAATTATTCCTACTGAAGATTTAATAAAAATTTATGATTACTTAAGTAAAGAAGTTTTACTTTCTAAAAGTGAATTTTTCAAGATGAAAAGTGTAAGAAACCTATTGATTATTTCATTACTAATATCCACAGGTTTAAGAATATCAGAATTATGTAGTATTAGTTTGGAACAAATTGATATTATTAATAGAAATATTAATATAATGGGCAAAGGAAAAAAAGAAAGAATTATTTTTATTGGAGATGATAATACTTATAATCTTCTTGTTGAATATATAAATAAGTACCATAGAAAAGATCAATATTTTTTGTTTGTTGGGAAAAATAATAATGCTTTAACTGAACAAAGTATTAGATTACTTCTAAATATAATAGAGAATAAATTAAAATTGTCTAAACATATAACCCCACATATGTTTAGACATAGTTTTGCTACTATGCTTTTGGATAATGGTGTAGATATTAGATATATTCAACATATTTTGGGGCATAGTTCAATATCAGTAACACAAATTTATACGCATGTGTCACAAAATAAGCAACAAGAAATTTTATCTAAAAGCAATCCTATAAAAAAGTTATATAACGATAAGTTTTAAAATAATAGAAATTGGTTATTTAATAAATTAACAATTAAAATTTTTATCCTTATAATAAATTCTAAATATTCTAATAAAAATCCTTGATTTTTTTTTTTTTTTTTTGATAAAATAGCAATTATAAACTTTAATAAACTTAAAATATAACTTATAAAAGGAGAATATTGATGAAAGTAAGTAAATTGTTATTAGCAGGAACTTTATCTTTAGGAGTTTTATTGACAGAAACTACATATTTTAATAATAATACAGTTTTAGCTATAAATGATGAAGAATATATTAAAGAATTAGAAAAAGCTAAACAAGAATTGAATAGTAATAAAAACGAAATTTTAGAACTTTATAAAATTGATATAAATGAAGTTATAAAAGATCCTTCAATTTTAGGAAAAGGAGCAGGAGGATTTGTAAATACGGGTAGATATTTTTTTGATTTAAGTAGTAAATATGATAAACAATTAATAAAATTGACAGGAAAATCTGAAGAAGAATTACAAAATGACAAAGTATTTAATAATTATAGAGGGAAATTAAATAAAGTTATTTACGATTTTTCAGATAGTATAAAAAAAGAAGTGGAAAATAATTTAAAAGTCAAATTCAATGAGGAAAAAGGACAATACGAAAAAATATCAATTTCTAACAAAACAGATGATTCAAAAAAAAATATTTATAAAGAAAATTCAATTATAGAAAATTCTAAATATGAAGATAAATCATTAAAACAAAATTCAAAAAAATCAATAAGCAATGTTAAAAAACAATCTTAAAATTCTAATAATATAAAGAAAATACTTCCTAAAACTAGCGCTATAAGATAATTTGTTATAATAATTTATAAAATCTAAACCAAGATTAAGAGATGATTTCTCAAAATCTTGGTTTTATTTTTTATTGCAATTTATCATATTTATAATTACCTTTTTCTTCTTTAATTACTTATATATCAAAATATGGTATAATCAAGTAAATATATAAAAAAATTAAGGATAAAGATTGATGGCTAAAATAATATTATTAGATGGTAATAGTTTAAGTTTTAGAGCTTTTTATGCTATGCCAGCTTTAAAAAATAAAAAAGGACTTTATACAAATAGTGTTTACGGATTTACTTTAATGTTAGATAAACTTCTATCAGATGTAAAACCGGATTTTGCGTTAGTAGCTTTCGATAAAGGAAAGGCAACATTTAGACATAAAAGTTATGAAAATTATAAAGGAACTCGTGATAAAACTCCTTTGGAATTAATAGAACAATTTGCGTATGTTAGAGAACTTTTAGATAGTTACGGAATAAAGTACGAAGAACATGACGATTATGAAGCAGATGATATAATTGGAAGTTACGCCAAACTTGCAGAAGAGCAGGGGCATGAGGTAATAATAGTATCCGGAGATAAGGATTTAACGCAACTAGCAACAGATAAAATAACTATTTATTACACAAAAAGAGGAGTAACAGATATAGATTATTATACACCTGAGTTTATAAAGGGAAAATATGGTCTAACTCCTTTACAAATAATAGATATGAAAGGGTTAATGGGGGATAAATCTGATAATATTCCAGGTGTAGCAGGAATAGGAGAGAAAACAGCAATAAAATTACTTACAGAATATGAAAGTGTAGAAAATGTTTTAAATAATATAGATAACATTAGTGGTGCAAAACTAAAAGAAAGGTTATCTAATGGGAAAGAAGATGCACTTTTAAGTAAAGAATTAGCTACAATTTTTACAAAAGTACCAGTAGATAATACTATTTCTGAACTTACATTTAGTGAAAATATCGAAAAGAAAATTGAATTATACGAGAAATTAGAATTCACATCATTTTTAAATAAGCTAAACATTGAAAGTAAACCTAAAGAGGAAATTGTAATAAATATTACAGAAGCAGACAGTTTAACTAAATTAGAATTAGACAATGCTAGTATTTATTTAGAATGTTATAGCGAAGATTATCACAACAGCGATTGTTTAGGAGTAGCTGTTACTGTAGGTAAAGAAACATATATATTTAGTGAAGATGACTTTTTTGCTAATGAAGCAGTAGTTAATTATCTAGTTGAAAATAGCGAAAAAAATATTTATGACTTTAAAAAGTTTCTTTATAGAGCAAAAAAATATGATATAGAAGTAAATGGGGAAGTATTTGATGCAAAAATAGCAAGTTATCTAGCAGATGTATCAGTAAATGATGACATAAGCAAGATTATATATCATTATTTTGGGGAAGTTGTTCCTACTAGTGAAGAAATATATGGAAAAGGTGCTAAAAAAACTTTACCCACAAAAGAAGAGCTTAATAATTATATAGCATTATTATCTTTACACAATATTAACCTTAAAGATAAATTACTAGGTTTATTAGAAGAGCAAAATATGTTGTCCCTATACAATGATATAGAAATAGAAGTAGCTAAAGTACTAGCTAATATGGAATATTTAGGAATAACAGTTAGCAAATCTGAACTAGATAATATAAGTGAAGATTTAGATAATAGAACAAGAGAATTAGAAGAAAAAATTTATAAAATAGCAGGAAAAGAGTTTAATATATCATCTCCTAAACAACTAGGAGTAGTACTATTTGAAGATTTAGGTTTACCTGTAGTTAAAAAAACAAAAACAGGATATTCTACTTCAATAGAAATACTAGAATTTTTAGAAAATAAACACGAAATAATACCATTAATTATGGATTATAGAACTATAACGAAATTAAATTCAACATATGCCAAAGGTTTAGTAAAGGATATAACCAATGAAGGAAAAATTCATACTAGATATGAACAAACATTAGCACAAACAGGCAGATTATCTTCTATAAATCCTAACTTGCAAAATATTCCTGTTCGTATAGAAGACGGAAAAAAAATAAGAAAAGCATTTATACCTAGTAGCAAAGATAATGTAATACTTTCTATAGATTATTCTCAAATAGAACTAAGAGTTCTTGCAGATATATCAAATGATAATGTTATGATAGAAGCATTTAATAATGATGAAGATATTCATACAAAAACAGCAAGTCAGGTAAATGGTATAGAATTATCAGAAGTTACGGATTCTATGCGTAGAGAAGCAAAAGCTGTAAACTTTGGAATAGTTTATGGTATTTCTGATTTTGGTTTATCAAACAATTTAGGTATAAGTAGAAAGAGAGCTAAAGAGTTTATAGATAAATATTTAGAAACATTTAGTGGAGTAAAGAAATATATGGAGGATATAGTTCAATTTGCTAAAGAAAATGAATATGTAGAGACTCTTTATAACAGAAGACGTTATTTACCAGAAATTAATAGCAGAAATAAGATGATAGTGAACTTAAATTCAAGAATTGCTATGAATACACCTATTCAAGGAACAGCAGCTGACATTATAAAAATTGCTATGATAAAAGTAGCAAATTATTTAAAAGAAAGTAATTTAAGAGCAGATTTATTACTTCAAGTTCATGATGAACTTATATTTGACGTTCATAAAGATGATGTAGAAATATTGGAAAAAGAAGTGAGAAAACTTATGGAACAATCAGCTAATTTAAAAGTTAAGTTAAAAGCAGATTCTTCTGTTGGGAATAACTGGTACGAAGCAAAATAAAATTTATAAAAAATAATACTTTATGTAAGGAGTTTTAAATGAAGAGAGATTTAGTAATAATTACAGGTATAAGTGGAGCTGGTAAAAATTCAGCATTAAATGTTTTTGAAGATTTTGGTTATTTCTGTGTTGATAATATGCCTTCTTTATTAGTAGATTCATTTTTAAAGTTATTAATTGAAAAAGACATAAAAAAAGCAGCTATAAGTATAGATATAAGAAGTAAGAGCTTTTCCTCAGAACTACATGGTGTTATAAGCAATCTATATAGTGATGATAACTTTAATGTTAAGACTATATACATAGATTGTAGTGACGAGGTTTTAGTAAATAGATATAAAGAAACGAGAAAAAATCATCCTCTTTCAGCAGAGAGTAGTCTATTAGAAGGAATAAATGAAGAACGCCGTCTAATGAGTAACATTAAAGCTAGTGCAAACTATATTTACGATACTACTAATTTAACTGTTAAGCAGTTAATAGAAAAAATATCTAATGATTTTAGTATAAATAAGTTATCTAAATATCATGTAAACATATCAAGTTTTGGATACAAATACGGAGTCCCTATAGATGCAGATAATATAATTGATGTAAGATTTTTAACAAATCCTTTTTATATAGATGATTTGAGAAATAAAACAGGATTAGAAGAGGAAGTTTTTAATTATGTGTTTGCAGATGATACGACTAAAGAGTTCTATGATAAATTAAAAGATTTAATGATTTTTATGATAGATAAATATCAATACGAAGGTAGAGATAAAGTATCTATAGCAATAGGTTGTACAGGAGGAAAACATAGATCTGTAAGTATAGCAAGAAAACTTTATGAAGATATAAGTAAAGAAGGTTATATAACTTATATCACACATAGAGATATTACTATGGGTAGGTAAATAATTATGAAAGATAAAATAAAAGTAGTAGCTATAGGCGGTGGAACAGGATTATCTGTCCTATTAAGAGGTTTAAAGAAATACCCCTTAGATATAACAGCTTTAGTAACTGTAGCAGATGACGGTGGAAGTTCTGGAAAGATAAGAAGTGATATGAATATACCCTCACCTGGAGATATAAGAAATGTAATAGCTGCTTTATCAGATGTTGAACCATACCTTGAAAAAATGTTTCAATATAGATTTGATATAGGAGAAATAAGTGGGCATCCGGTTGGAAATTTAATGATAGCAGCAATGGCTGATATACATGGTGATTTTTCTACAGCTGTAAAAGTTATGAGTAAAATATTAAATGTAAAAGGAACAGTATTACCTACTACAAATGATATAGCTACTTTAAATGCAGTAATGAAAACAGGTGAAATAGTAAGAGGAGAATCATCAATTACTGAACATGGTGGAGAAATAGATAGAGTATATATAACACCAAAAACAGTAAAACCAACCCAAGACGTTATTTTAGCTATAAAAGAAGCGGATTATATAATTATGGGACCTGGTAGTTTATATACATCGATAATTCCTAATATAGTTATCAATGGTATTTCCGAGGAAATAATAAATAGTAGTGCAAAAAAAATATACGTAGCTAATGTTATGACTCAACACGGAGAAACAGATAATTACAGTGTAAGTGATCATATTAAAGCTATAAATAAGCATTTCGGAGAAAATATTTTCAATGCAGTTATAGCTAATTCTAGAGAAATAGACGCAGAAATATTAGAACATTATAAAAATTCTATGCAGGATATAGTTAAGTTAGATATAGAAAATTTAGAAGCTCTTGGTTTAGAAGTATTCGCAGATGAAAATGTAATAACTATAGAAAAAGGAAAATTTGTAAGGCACAATACTGATAAAGTATCTGAGCTTATATATGATTATATATTAGATAATCAATCTACTCTAATTTATAATTATAAATAACTAAAAAACAATTTTATTTTTTATTATAACAAAAATATAATATTGAATTGTATATACAATAAATAGCAATTAATAACTTTATTTGCTATATTGTATATACTTTTTTATTATTCTTTAAAATTGTAAAAATATAAAATAAATGATAAAATAAAATTGATATAATAGGAGGTAAAAAATGGATTTTAAGAAGAAACAGAAATTTTCAATAAGAAAATTAACGTTAGGGACAGTATCAGTATTTCTAGGAGCAACATTAGTATTAGGAAACCAAATAGCCCAAGCTAATGAAATAGAAAAAACGGAACAGAAATCAGAAGAAAAAGTAAAAATAGGCTACTTAGGAGTAGATGAAAAAGACCTAAATGATATAGAGAAAAAATTAATAGAGAAAAAAGATATAAGAGAAGAAGTAGCTAAAAAAAATGATACATATGTAGTAGTATATAAAGGAAAAGAAGCTGTAAGAAATGTATTACCGAAAACAGGATTAAGTGCAAACATATTAAATCTACTTATAGCAGGAGGATTAATACTTTGTATCTATAGGTTAGGTAAGAAAAAATCTACACTAATAGGAATAGTATTAGTAACAACAATAAGTGGAGTGACATCACTAAAAACAATAAATGCAGAAGAAGTGTTGAAAGAAATTTTTAGAAACACTATAGTATACAAAGAAAATAGCAATTTAGAAAAACTGGATTTAGATAACTTTGAATACTTAGGATATATAAAAGATGAAAATATACCAACAAATACAAGATTATATAAATTAGTAGAAGAATATAAAACAACTAATTTATTAGAAAAAGAAGAAGAAAAATCTGCAGAAAAAGTAGATAAGCCAAAAGAAACAGAATCTGTTGAAGTAGTAAAACAAGATTCAACAGTATTAGAAACACCAAAAGAAGAAATAAACACAACAGAAGAAGTAGAACAACCAAAAGAAACAGAAAATGTAGAAGAAGGAAAATCAGATTCTACTGCAGAAGAAACACCAAAAGAAGAAGCAAATCCAACA
>JACBYF010000179.1 GCA_013415235.1 Gemelliphila palaticanis | reverse complement strand
GCCATTGGCGATGCGGTAAATGCCGTATCCCGCCGCGCAGATAAAGAAGGTGCAGCCTCTTTTTATGTTGTTGATACGTCCGATTTTGGCAACAGCGGTAACTGGCGTGTCGTGGCTGACGTTTATAAATCAGACGCGCCAAAATCCGACGCGCCTCAAAACCGTGTAATTAACGGTATCGTCGAATTACCGAAAGATCAGGCCGTGCTGCTGGAACCTTACGACACCGTAACGGTGCAGGGTTTCTACCGTAGCCAGCCGGAAGTGAATGACGCCATCACCAAAGCAGCAAAAGCGAAAGGCGCCTACTCGTTCTACATTGTGCGTCAGGTCGATGCCAACCAGGGCGGCAACCAGCGTATTACCGCGTTTATCTATAAAGA
>JACBYF010000178.1 GCA_013415235.1 Gemelliphila palaticanis | reverse complement strand
GTGGTGGACAATCTGCTCAAGCATTCGTCCAGCATGGGCTCGCCCGGCCTGGACAGCATCCGCTGGTTGAAACCCGTGCGCGCGGGCGACACCTTGCAGCTGACCTACCAGGTCAAGGAAGTGCGCCCATCGACGTCGCAACCGGACCGCGGCATCGTCATTTCCGTGTGGAGCGTGCGCAACCAGCATGGCGAAGTGGTGACCACCGTCGAAGGCATGGGCATGTTCGGCCGCCGTCCTGCCGGAGGGCACCATGCGTGATATCGCCGGCATCGCCGGTTTCCAGGCATTGGAGGGGCAGCATGTGGCCGTCTCCGACTGGCTGACCATCACCCAGCAGCGCATCGATACCTTTGCCGATGCCACCGAAGACCATCAGTGGATC
>JACBYF010000177.1 GCA_013415235.1 Gemelliphila palaticanis | reverse complement strand
CTTGAGGTGGGGGTGCCGAGGGTAAGCGTTGGGAGGACCAACCCCCAGGGGCACTGGGATCCCCCACCCCGACTCCAGCCCCTCTCCTTCCAGCAGAAGGCTGAGGCGGCCCAGGACAAGGATGCCCGCGCTTCCATGGCAGTGGCTTTCCTGAGACCCGCATCCCTGGGTGGAGGTGGCACCTTTCCGCCCAGCTCTCCCCCTTCCCTCTAGCCCAGAGAGAGTATGTCTGTGGGCAGGAGGCAGCTGTGGTCTGTCCACAGGGCAGCAGGCACAGCAACCTCTCAGACCCAGCTCCCGTCTCAGCTCCTGCCTCACCTCTAGGGACCTGGGGCTTCACTCTCGAGCCTCAGTCTCCCCACCTGTGAAATGGGGATCATAACGC
>JACBYF010000176.1 GCA_013415235.1 Gemelliphila palaticanis | reverse complement strand
CTATTCGGGCGCCTCGCCGGAAGACGCGCCGCTGCACTCGCTCGGTTCGGGCCAGTGGGAAAAAGCGAAAAAGCGCGCGGCCGAACAGGTGCGCGACACGGCCGCCGAGCTGCTCAACCTGTATGCGCGCCGCGCGCTGCGCCAGGGCCACTCGTTCGAATTCTCGTCGCACGACTACCAGCGCTTCGCCGACAGCTTCGGCTTCGACGAGACGCCGGACCAGGCCGAAGCCATCCGCAACGTCATCAAGGACATGACCTCGGGCAAGCCGATGGACCGCCTGGTGTGCGGCGACGTCGGCTTCGGCAAGACGGAAGTGGCGCTGCGCGCGGCGTTCATCGCCGTCATGGGCGGCAAGCAGGTAGCGATACTGGCGCCCACCACCC
>JACBYF010000175.1 GCA_013415235.1 Gemelliphila palaticanis | reverse complement strand
GTTTACGGCCCACCATTTGCGCGTGAAAGCCATCGTGGCGCTGACGGAATCCGGTTCCACCGCCTTGTGGATGAGCCGCCACAGCATCGACACGCCCATCTACGCGCTCACGCCCAGTGTGACCACTTTGCGCAAAGCTGCGCTGTACCGTAATGTTCGGGCGTATCATCTGATGCAAAACGCCCCCAGCGCGCAAGTGCTGAAGCAGGCCGAAGAGCTGCTCGTGGCGCAGGGCATCGTCAAAAAGGGTGACATGATCGTCGTCACCTGGGGCGAGCCGATGGGCCAGGTGGGTGGAACGAATGCCCTGAAAATTGTCAAAGTAGGCGAATTCGACTAAGAACGCCCAAAAACCGCCCAGGGCGTTGGTGTATTGCTTATTTGTAC
>JACBYF010000174.1 GCA_013415235.1 Gemelliphila palaticanis | reverse complement strand
AAGTCGGCGGGCGTCAACACCATGGCCATGACGCTCAATCAGCTGGAGCAATCGACGGACAGCATCGGCGTGCGCTGGGACTTCCACCGTTCGGCCGCGCTGAAAGTGCAGATCGACCGCATCAAGCCGAAGAATGGCGTTGGCCTGTTCGTGCAAGCCAAGCCTGGCTTCCATGGTCCAGTCACGGTGGCTGCCGCCGCCATCGATTTCGTTTTCTAAGGAGCGCCATATGAAACCATTTATTCTGAATGTGGCTGCCTTGCTGGCGCTGTCGGTTGCCGTTCCTGCCATGGCCGAAGTAGTCGTTGTGGTCAATCCGAAGAGCGCTGCCGGCGCAATGACGAATGAACAGGTGGCGCAATTCTTTCTCGGAAAATCGACAGCCAT
>JACBYF010000173.1 GCA_013415235.1 Gemelliphila palaticanis | reverse complement strand
CCCGTGTGCCAGGCCGCCACGGCGGCGCCTTCCGCCTCGCGTCCCGCCTTGAGCACGATGACGGGCTTGCTGCGCGCGGCGGCGCGCGCCGCCGACATGAATTTGCGCGCCGCCTGGATGTCTTCCATGTACAGCAGGATGGCGGCCGTGTCGATGTCGCCGGCCAGGTAATCGAGCAGGTCGCCGAAATCGATGTCATAGCTGCCACCGAGCGAAATGAACTTGGAAAAACCCACGCCATGCGCGTTGGCCCAATCGAGCACGCCCGACACCAGCGCGCCCGATTGCGACACGAAGGCGATCTTGCCGCTCGTCGCGCCCAGGTGGGCGAAGCTGGCGTTCAAGCCCAGTTTCGGCACCAGCAGCCCCATGCTGTTGGGGCCGAGG
>JACBYF010000172.1 GCA_013415235.1 Gemelliphila palaticanis | reverse complement strand
TAACGGCGGTGCAGGCAGCGTGCTGCGCGTTTTCTCTAACGATAAGGTTCAGGCGGCAAACATTATCAACAGTATGTCCCCGGGCGATGTGTACCAGACATTAACCACGCGACATCCTTCTGCGGAATCGCGTCGCTATCTGTATAAGGTCAATGCCACCCAGAAATCCTACCGTCGGAAGTAATCTCGCCGTTCCCGCCCCCGATCGCACTGGGGCGGGAAGGCCGAAAAGTGTTAACTCCATCACTCTTTTGCTTTGCAATTAGAAATTGTTTGCAAATATTTGTCACAGGTAACAAAAAATACCCTTTCCTCATTGATAGAATCACATCATATTGCAACGGCAAATGTGCCTTTTAAAACATCCATCCGCTATATGGTGTGAGGA
>JACBYF010000171.1 GCA_013415235.1 Gemelliphila palaticanis | reverse complement strand
ATTTTATTATGTGTAGAATGTGTTCATTCTTTTTATTTATTTTTTTGTAAATAGCACATAACACAAACTCTAACCTTATAACAAATTTTTTTTTCTTTTGCTTAGGAAGATTAGCCCTGAGCTAACATCTGTGTCAGTCTTCCTCGACTTTATATGTACCACCATAACATGGCTGACAAGTGGTGTAGGTCTGTGCCCAGGATCCAAACCTGTGAACCGAGGCCACTGAAATAGAACACATTGAACTCAAACACTATGCCACCAGGGCTGGCTCCTAACAAATTTTTAAGTGTATATTACAGTATTGTAATTATATGTGCATTATTGTGTAGTAGATCTCTAGAACTTTTCCATCTTGCATGACTGAAACTCTATACCCACTAAATAC
>JACBYF010000170.1 GCA_013415235.1 Gemelliphila palaticanis | reverse complement strand
GTGGGCAAGCGAAGCAAAAGGCCGGAAATGGTGGTGGCGACAAAAGCGGTGATGCAAAAGTTGATTTGTGGGTGTAAATGCCGGTGCGCCAGCATCTGGCGAATATACATCGCCACCATGCTGGCGAAAAAGGTGATCACCGCGCCATCCCATCCGCCGTTATTCAGTTTGCAGAAACAGGCGCAGGAAAGCCCGACCATCAGCGACACCAGCCACCGCGGGTAGCGCAACGGTCTGAGCTGGCTAAAGCGCTTCTCTACGCCTTTTATATCCAGCAAATTATGTTCGGCCAGGATGACAATATGCTGCACCTCCGTGACAACGTGCATATTAATGCCGCGATCCTGGTTCTTACGTGTCGATGTCAGACACTGCCCATCTTTAATGG
>JACBYF010000016.1 GCA_013415235.1 Gemelliphila palaticanis | reverse complement strand
ATATAGTTTTCGTCTGGTGGCGATAGCAAAGAGGACACACCTGTACCCATACCGAACACAGAAGTTAAGCTCTTTAGCGTCGACTGTAGTTGGGCTTACGCCCTGCGAGATTAGAACGTTGCCAGGCGTACGGAGGTTTAGCTCAGCTGGGAGAGCACTTGCCTTACAAGCAAGGGGTCAGCGGTTCGATCCCGTTAACCTCCACCATTTTTGCCGGCCTAGCTCAGTTGGTAGAGCAACTGACTTGTAATCAGTAGGTCGGGGGTTCGAGTCCTCTGGCCGGCACCATTTCAGAGCCATTAGCTCAGTTGGTAGAGCATTTGACTTTTAATCAAAGGGTCGAAGGTTCGAGTCCTTCATGGCTCACCATTGTTTTTTGAAATTCTTTCGCGCGGGTGTGGCGGAATTGGCAGACGCACTAGACTTAGGATCTAGCGCCTAACGGCGTGGGGGTTCGACTCCCTTCACCCGCACCATACTAGCGAAAGTAGTTCAGGGGTAGAACATCACCTTGCCAAGGTGAGGGTCGCGGGTTCAAATCCCGTCTTTCGCTCCAAATTTTCTAATATAATGCCGGGGTGGCGGAACTGGCAGACGCACAGGACTTAAAATCCTGCGGTGGCAACACCGTACCGGTTCGATTCCGGTCCTCGGCACCATTATATTAGCGCCCATAGCTCAATTGGATAGAGCGTTTGACTACGGATCAAAAGGTTAGGGGTTCGACTCCTCTTGGGCGCGTAATTAAATAACATACGGGAAGTAGCTCAGCTTGGTAGAGCACTTGGTTTGGGACCAAGGGGTCGCAGGTTCGAATCCTGTCTTCCCGACCATTTTAAAATAAATTAAGGGGCCTTAGCTCAGCTGGGAGAGCGCCTGCTTTGCACGCAGGAGGTCAGGAGTTCGATCCTCCTAGGCTCCACCATTTTAATCAAATGAAAAATTGCCTTTATTGGCGGCGTAGCTCAGCTGGCTAGAGCGTACGGTTCATACCCGTAAGGTCGGGGGTTCGATCCCCTCTGCCGCCACCAATAAAATTATTGATACGGACTCTTAGCTCAGTTGGTCAGAGCTATCGGCTCATAACCGATCGGTCGTAGGTTCGAGTCCTACAGAGTCCACCATTATTTAGGAGGAATACCCAAGTCCGGCTGAAGGGATCGGTCTTGAAAACCGACAGGAGTGTAAAAGCTCGCAGGGGTTCGAATCCCCTTTCCTCCTCCATTTTTATTAACGCGGGATGGAGCAGTCTGGCAGCTCGTTGGGCTCATAACCCAAAGGTCGTAGGTTCAAATCCTGCTCCCGCAATATTTTATTTTGGGTCCCGTGGTGTAGCGGTTATCACGCCTGCCTGTCACGCAGGAGATCGCGGGTTCGATTCCCGTCGGGACCGCCATTATATATTACTTTGTGCCTCGATAGCTCAGTTGGTAGAGCAATGGATTGAAGCTCCATGTGTCGGCAGTTCGACTCTGTCTCGAGGCACCATTTGTTCGCCGGCCTAGCTCAGTTGGTAGAGCAACTGACTTGTAATCAGTAGGTCGGGGGTTCAAGTCCTCTGGCCGGCATTTTTTTATTTAATATTAATATATTTTGGGGAGGTAGCGAAGAGGCTAAACGCGACGGACTGTAAATCCGTTCCTTAGGGTTCAGTGGTTCGAATCCACTTCTCCCCACCATTAAGGGACATAGTTTAAAGGTAGAACAAAGGTCTCCAAAACCTTTGGTGTGGGTTCGATTCCTGCTGTCCCTGTATTTTAAGTTAAGCATTTGCTTAACTTTTTTTATAATCGAAATAATATTTAGTTGGGAAATAATTTTAATAAGTACTTGTAATTACTATAATTACAAGTATTTTTATTTTTAATTAACAGGAAATAATTGACACAGTTTTTGATAATATGTTATTCTAATTATAGATAATAAAACATAAGAGAGGTTTTTATGGATAATGTTATAAAACCTTTTAGTAAATTGTATAATTTGACTAAAAGAGCAGAAAAGGTTGGTATTTCTGATGATGACATTCTAAGAGAAGTTTATATAGATAAAATATTACCTAATAAATATCAACCTAGAAGAGAATTTGATGAAGAAAAAATTAAAGAATTGGCAGACTCTATAGCACAAAATGGATTATTACAATCTATAACGGTAAGAGATTTAAAAAATGGTTTTTATGAGCTAATTGCAGGGGAAAGACGACTTAAAGCGTTGAAATATTTGGAGAAAAATAGTACAAAAGCAATAGTAAAAGAATTAACAGATGAACAGATGGCCACACTTGCACTTATTGAAAATATTCAAAGAGAAGAACTTAGTCCTATTGAAGAAGCGTATGCTTATAAAAAACTTTTGGAAATAAATAAAATTACGCAGGAAGAATTATCTAAATCTCTAGGGAAAACTCAAGCAACTATTGCTAATAAAATAAGACTATTAAAATTATCTCCTAAAGTTATTGATGCAATAAGTACAAAAAAAATAACTGAACGCCACGGTAGAGCTATGGTAAAATTAGATTTATCTCTTCAAGAGAAAATATTATCTCAAATACTGGCACAAAATTTGAACGTTAGTCAGACAGAAGAAAGAATAGATAATTATATTTTGATAAAGCAAGATGTTAAACAAGAAACACACCATTCTTATGATGCTCAAAAAATAATTTCTAAATTAATAAAAGAAATATCTAAAATAGAAAAAAAATACAATGTTGATTTGAATAAAGAAGAAATTGAAAATATGTCTGATATATCTTTAAAAATTAAAATTCCAAGATATTTAGAAAATAAGGAGAAATAATAATGAAAATAATAGCTATATGTAATCAAAAAGGTGGTGTAGGTAAGACTACAACTACAATCAATTTAGCAGCATCTTTAGCACATTTAAACAAGAAAGTATTAATAATAGATACTGATCCTCAAGCAAATGGGACTAGTGGTGTAGGTATTGATAAAAATGATATTAAAAAGTCTATTTATAATGTTTTAGTAGATGAGGTTAACATAAATGAAGTATTAAAGAATACAGAATATAAAAATTTAGATATTGTACCATCTAGCATAGAGTTAGCAGGAGCTGAAGTAGAATTAGTTTCTGCTATTAGTAGAGAGCAAAGAATGAAATCAGCAATATCAGAACTTAATAATAAATATGATTATGTAATTATTGATTGCCCACCATCTCTTAGTTTAATTACACTAAATGCTTTGACAGCAGCAGACGGTGTAATTATACCTGTGCAAACAGAATACTATGCTTTAGAGGGGCTAAGTCAGTTAATGAATACTTTTAATATAGTTAGAAAGCATTTAAATTCATCGTTAGATATTTTTGGCGTTTTATTAACTATGACTGATAGTAGAACAAATATATCAAATCAAGTAGCAGAAGAAGTGAGAAACCACTTTAAAGAAAAAGTTTTTGATACAATAATTTCAAGATCTGTAAGACTTAGTGAAGCTCCTAGTTTTGGTGAACCTATTATAGAATATGCTAAAACATCAAAAGGAGCAAAACAGTATCTATCATTGGCGAAAGAGGTGATTGAACGTGGTTAAAGGAAAAGGTTTAGGAAAAGGTTTAGGAGCAATATTTCAAACAGAAAATACGGCTATTAATGATGAAGATAAAGTGGTTAATATATCTTTAAAAAGTATAAAAAAGAATCCATATCAACCAAGAACAATATTTAAAGAAGATAAAATAGAAGAATTAGCTAACTCAATAAAAAATAACGGGTTACTTCAACCAATAGTAGTTAAAAAATCTATAAGTGGATACTACATAGTTTCGGGAGAAAGAAGATATAGAGCGTTTCAATATTTAGAGAGAGAAGAAATTCCTGCAATAGTAAAAGACATTACGGATAATGAAATGATGGTTTTTGCTATTTTAGAAAATTTACAAAGAGAAGATTTATCACCTCTTGAAGAAGCAGTTAGTTACAAAAATTTACTTGATAGTATGAATTATACTCAAGAAGAATTAGCAGAACAACTAGGAAAAAGTAGACCTTATGTAGCAAATAGTTTAAGATTATTAAAACTTCCACTTGAAATAAAAAATATGCTAGAGGATAACAGTATATCTGTAGGTCATGCTAGAGTTTTATTATCATTAAAGTCAAAAATTACAATGATAGAAGTTTGCAATAAAGTAGTTAAAGATAATTTGTCTGTAAGAGCATTGGAGCAGTATTTATCTAAACTAAATGAAAAACCTAATAAAAAAATAAAACCAAAAGACATATTTATTGAAGAACAAGAAAATAAATTAAAGAAAAAATTAGGAACGCAAGTTGTAATAAAACAAAGCAAAAATAAAAAAGGAAAAATAGAAATATCTTTTAATGATAATGACGAATTTGAAAGAATAATAAAGATGTTTAAAGGGTAATTAAATGTATATATTATTAGAAAAGTTTAAAAGTACATTTTTAAATAATCAATTTTATGAATTAGCGATAGATAAAATATCATCAGTATTAATAATTATTTTTATAGGATATCTTGTAAAAAAAATATTGCTTTTTATTGTAGACTATATAAGTAGAACAAGTTTAAAAGCTAATAAAAAATTAGGTCTATCTACAAATGATAAAAGAAGTGATACTGTAAGAAAACTGATTAAAAGTGTAGTTAAGTATTCTATATACTTTATAATATTCATAGAAATATTATCTATATTTGGAGTTAATACTACTGGGATATTGGCTAGTGCAGGTTTAGTCAGTGTTGCAGTAGGTTTTGGAGCTCAAAGTTTAGTAAAAGATATAATAACAGGTTTCTTTTTAATACTAGAAGGTCAGTTTGATGTCGGAGATTATGTAAAAATAAATAATCAATCCGCCTTTATAGCAGAAGGTACGGTAATAACTTTAGGTCTTAGATCTACTAAAATACTTTCTGATAGCGGAGAAATATTTTTTGTTCCTAATAGTAGCATAAATCAAGTTATAAATTATTCAAAAATGTACAATTTAGCTAAAGTAGAAGTAGTTATGTCTATAGAAGAAAGCTATAATGAATTAGAAAATAATATATTAACTACTTTATCTAAACTAAGTAATGAGAGTTCTTACAATAGTCTTTTTTACAAAGAAGATAAATTAAAAGTTTCAAATATAATAGAAATTACCCAAAACTCCATAAAGGTAGAAATTTCTGTTAAAACTAAATTAGGACAAAAAGTTATTATAGAAAATATGCTAAAAAAAGATATTTATAATGAATTTAAAGAGAGGTTAATATCATAGATGTTAGAGTATGAAATAAATGACATAATAGAAATGAAAAAGCCCCATCCTTGTGGAACTAATGAGTGGAAAATTACTAGATTAGGAGCAGACATAAAAATAAAATGTATAAAGTGTAATAATACTATTATGATGCCTAGAAAAGAATTTAATAAGAAAATCAAGAAAGTAATAAAAAAATAGTATAGTTACTATTTTAAAAACAATTCAACTCAAATATAGAATAAAAATAAAATACAATCTGTACTAATACACTTATTTATGTTATAATTGAATTATATAAATTTATAGGAGAAAAAATTGTTATGAAGGATTTATTGCTTAACACCTCCATATTTAATGGAATATCAGATGAATCTAAAGAAGCAGTAAAAAAAATAAAAAAAAGAGTAATAAAATATAAAATAAATGAACAAGTTATTAGAGCTGGCGATAGAATAGATGATGTATGTATAATAACTAATGGTTTGTTAAGGTGTATTGAAGTATCTCCTACAGGAAAAGATTTAGATGCTTTTTACTTTTCTACTGGAGTTACATTCCCTTTTTATATGCTTTTTGGTGGAGAAAAATATCATTCATTTAATACTTTTGCGGTAAAAAAAACTACTGCTGTATGGATACCTTGGAAAGAATTAGAACCAATAATAAGAAATGATAAAGTTTTTATGAATAACATTTTAATATTTGTATCTGAATTTATGTGCTATAGTAAAATGATAGCTCGCTGTATAGAATATAGAAAAGTTATAGAACGTATATCTTATTGGTTATTACATTTAACTAAATCAAGTGAAGCTGTATATGTTCCTATGTCTCAAGAAATACTGTCAGATATATTAAAGGTAAACAGAAGTAGTTTAAACCAAGAACTAGTTAATTTGCAAAGATTAAATGTAATAGAAATAAAAAATAAAGAAATAAAAATAATAGATAGAGAATATTTAGAATCTCAATTATAAACAATATATTTATTTTAATGAAGTTAACTAATTAGTTTGTGTAATTAGTTAACTTTTTATTATTATGTTTTCCCTTTGGTAGACTTGAATAAAACAGCGTGGTATAATATTCTAGTATTAATTTGAAATAAGTATAAAAGGAGAATTTAAGTATGGCATTAACAGCCGGTATAGTAGGATTACCTAATGTAGGAAAAAGTACATTATTTAACGCAATAACAAAAGCAGGAGCTTTAGCAGCAAACTATCCATTCGCTACTATCGATCCTAACGTAGGTATAGTAGAAGTTCCAGATCATAGATTAACAAAATTAACAGAATTAGTAACACCGAAAAAAACAGTTCCGACATCATTTGAATTTACAGATATAGCAGGGATAGTAAAAGGAGCTTCAAAAGGAGAAGGTTTAGGAAATAAATTTTTAAGCCATATTCGTGAAGTTGATGCTATTTGTCAAGTTGTTAGATGTTTTGAAGACGAAAATATAACACACGTTGCAGGTGGAGTAGATCCAATATACGATATAGAAGTAATTAATTTAGAACTTATTTTAGCTGATTTAGAAAGTGTTGAAAAAAGAATAGGTCGTGTAGAAAAACAAGCTAAACAAAAAGATAAAGATGCAGTAGCAGAGTATGACGTTCTGGTTAAAGTTAGAGATATATTAAAAGAAGAAAAACCAGCTAGACTTTTAGAGTTTGATAAAGAAGAAGCAAAAATTGCTAAAAACTTACACCTATTAACATTAAAACCTATGCTTTATGTAGCAAATGTTAGTGAAGATGATTTACTTGAGATAGAATCTAACGAATTAGTAAATAAAGTAAAAGAATTTGCAGCTTCTGAAGGAAGTGAAGTAATAACTATTTGTGCAAAAATAGAAGAAGAGATGGCTTCTTTAGATGATGAAGAAAAAGCTATGTTCTTGGAAGAATTAGGTATTGAAGAAAGTGGACTTGATAAGTTAATCAAAGCAAGTTATAGCTTATTAGGATTAGCAACTTATTTCACAGCAGGGGTACAAGAAGTTAGAGCTTGGACGTTTAAAAAAGGTATGTTAGCTCCTGAATGTGCAGGAATAATACACTCTGATTTTGAAAGAGGATTTATTCGTGCAGAAACTGTTAGTTATGATGATTTATTAGAATATGGAAGTATGGTAAAAGCTAAAGAAGCTGGAAAAGTCCGTCTAGAAGGTAAAGAGTACGAAGTAAAAGACGGAGATATAATGTTATTTAGATTTAACGTTTAATTACTTGTATGTTTTTAATAGTATTTAAAAAATAATAATATATTATCTTTTAACAATAAAAGGTTGCTATTTATCTTATATTGTTGTATACTTAATCTAGTCAATAAAAGTATTAAAGTAATAATTGTAATATAGGTATAAGTTTTTTAAGTGTCAACATTTATTTTATTTATTATCTTTGAAACAAAAATTATATATGCAAGTATTGATAATAAATTTAATTATAAAGGAGACCAGACTTATGCAACAAGGTACAGTAAAATGGTTTAACGAAGAAAAAGGATTCGGATTTATTTCAGTAGAAGGTGGAAAAGATGTATTCGTACACTTCTCAGCTATTGAAAAAGAAGGATTTAAAACTCTTAAAGAAGGGGACAAAGTAGAATTCTCAGTAGAAGAAGGAAACCGTGGTCCTCAAGCTGCTAAAGTAGTAGTTCTTTAATTAGAATATAAAGAAAACCGAGATGGTATTAATCATCTCGGTTTTTATTTTTTCTTAACACAATTAATTATATAATATATTATTAACGTAAACAATATTGTCTATACTTTAATTTCGTTATTTTTCGTGTTATTATAAAATTATAAATTATTTTGGAGTTTTTTGTTATGAATAAAATAGTTGTAAAAAATTTAGTGAAAAGTTATGGAACAAAGGAAAATGAAGTTGTAGCTAATAATAATATAAATTTTGAGATAAATGAAGGGGAATTTGTAGTTATTTTAGGACCTAGTGGTGCTGGAAAAAGTACACTCCTTAATATTTTAGGAGGAATGGATAGTATTACCTCAGGAGTAGTTAATATATTTGGCTCTGATATATCAAAATTTAACGAAAAAGAGTTAACGAAGTATAGACGAGAAACTATAGGTTTTGTTTTTCAATTTTATAATTTGATACCGAATCTTACAGTTTTAGAAAATGTTGAGCTGGCAGGACAGATAGTAAAAGATGCTAAGGACTCTAAAGAAATATTGAAAATGGTAGGTTTAGACCATAGAATTAACAATTTTCCAGCACAAATATCTGGTGGAGAGCAACAACGTGTTGCAATAGCAAGAGCGATAGCAAAAAATCCTAAGTTACTTCTTTGTGATGAGCCTACAGGAGCGTTGGATCATAATACTGGAAAAGCTATATTAAAAATTTTAAAAGAATATAGTAAAAAGGAAAGGAAGACAGTCTTAGTAATTACTCATAATAGCACGATAGCAGAAGTAGCCGATAGAGTTATAGAAATATATGATGCAAAGGTTAAAAATATTAAACTTAATGAAAATCCTAAATCTATAGATGAATTGGAGTGGTAATTATGAGTGCATTAAATAAAGATATTTTTAGAGAGATAAAAAAAACTAAATCAAAATTTTTATCAATAATAATTATCATATTTTTAGGTGTGTTTGTATTTACAGGTCTTGAAGAAACTCCACCTACAATGATAAGAACGGTAAATGATTATTTTAAAAAATACAACGTTTATGATCTTAAAATAACTAATAGATTTGGTTTAACTAAAGAAGATTTACAAGTTATTGATAGTTTTAAAGGAATAGAACATAGTGAAAAATATTATAGCTATAGAGCTAAAGATAAGACAAAAAACTATGATTTAATTTTAGAGTCTACACCCGAAAAAATAAATATTCCAAAAATAATCAAAGGTAGGCTACCAGAAAATAATGATGAAATAGTTTTGACAGAAGCCCTTATTAACGAATTTAATTTAGGAGAAAATATTAAGTTAGAATTAAAAGTTAGTAAAGACTCAACTCAAACAGTAAATTTAAAAAATAACACTTTTAAAATTGTAGGTTTCATTTACGGTGTAGATTTTCCAGAAAATTCTACTAACAATGTAGCTAATACTAATTACTTTGCATATATTAATAAAGATAATTTTGAAAGTGAGTATGTTAGTGGGGTAAACCTAATTTTAGAAAATTCACCAAGAGATGATTTTTCAAGTGAGAATTACTATAGTTTTGTTAATAAAAAAAGAGATGAATTGGTAACTATACTAAAAAATCAACAAGAAGTAAATAATTATAAGTTTAAAAAAGATAACGAAAAAACTTTTTTAGAAAGTAAAAACACTTTGGAGGAATATAGTAAACAAATTGCGAAAGCAGAGGAGAATCTTTTAGCGTATAAAGAATTTTTACCAGAAGCGGAGTATAACAAAAATATTTCGGATTTAGAAAAAAATAAGCAAGAGTTAAAAGAAAAAGAAGAATTACTAACACTATCTAAAAAAAGGATAGATAGTATAAATTATCCTAGATTTAGTATAGAAAATATAAAAGGGAACGCACAATATAAACAATTTATAGAGTCATCATCAGGGTTAAAATCTATAGCTAATATATTTTCAATATTTTTATTTTTAGTAGCGATATTAGTTTCACTAGCTACAATAACTAGAATGATTGATGAAAATAGAACGAATATAGGAACATTTAAAGCATTAGGTTATAGTAAAGTTAGTATTTCCAAAAAATATTACTTATATGGGCTACTTTCTTCTGTGATAGGAGCAATTTTAGGAGTTATAGGTGCATATTTGGTTATAGTACCAATTATTTATAATTCTTATGCACGATTTTTGACTTTAAAAACGCCAGTAGTGAAAAGTACACCATTTATTGTAGTATTAGCGTTTTTTATATCGTTAATATGTATATTTTTAGCAGTAAAAATACCTCTATCAAAAATATTAAAAGAAAGAACGGCATATTTATTAAGACCTAAAGCTCCTAAGTCGGGTTCAAGAATTTTGTTAGAGAAAATTCCTTTTATTTGGAAGAGATTATCTTTCTTACGCAAAGTAACATTTAGAAATATATTTAGATATAAAGTAAGAATGCTCATGACTATATTTGGTATATTGGGATGTTTATCGTTAATGTTTATTGGTTTTGGTATAAGATATGGTGTAATTAATATATCCAATGAACAATTTAAAAATATTCATAAATACAATGTTATAGCAACATATAATCCTTATTTAACAGAAAGTGATAAAAATGAGTTAGATAAAATGATATCTAATAACAGCAATATTGATGACTTTGCTAAAATAAATATATCAAGAGCTACTATTGAAAATAATAATGAAATAGTCGATGGTGTAACTGTTGCAGTTTTTGATGAAAATATAAACGTGAAAGATTTTTTTGACATAAAAAATGAAAATGGAAATATCGAGATAGATAGTAGTGGCGTTGTTATTAATGAAAAACTAGCGTACTTACACAATTTAGATGTTGGTTCAAAATTTAAAATAATACTTAATGAAAAAGAATATGAACTTACTGTAAGTAATATAAATGAGAGTTACTTCGGTCATCTTATATATATGACTAGTGATTACTACAAAAAAGTTATAGGTGAAAATTTTGACCTAAATAGTTATTTAATAAAAGCAGGCTTTGATGAAAATAAGGTTGATAATATTATGAAAGAATTAGAAGTAAATACTAATATTTTAAACCTTCAAAATAATTTAAAATTCCAGATTTCACTAGATAATTTTATAGAAGGTATAGATATCATAGTTTTAGTAATTGTTTTATGCTCTGTAACTTTAGCTTTGGTAGTTTTATACAATCTTATAAACATAAATATTTCAGAAAGAATTAGAGAATTATCTACAATAAAAGTTCTAGGATTTTATCCTAAAGAAGTAACTACGTATGTTTTTAGAGAAATATTTTATCTAGGATTAATAGGAATAATAATAGGAAATTATGTAGGATATTTACTTTATAAAAAAATAATATTAGATTTAGCAGCTAGGGAGATGATGTTTGAAAGTTTACCATCAATTTACGTATACTTATTAGCTAGTGGAGTTACTTTATTAATTATTTTATTAGTTATGATAATTATGCACGTAAGACTAAAGAAAGTAAATATGGTAGAGTCTTTAAAAGGTGTAGAATAATGTAAGTATATCAAATATTATATAATTATAAGATATTTTACAACTTGTATGGTATTTTCCCACTAAAAATTTTATGTTATAATAAAAGAATAATTATTTTATAGGAGGTCTTTATATGGAAGAGAAAATGTCTTTCAAAAATCTATTTAACACTGTGTTAAATGGTATGGCGCTTGGTATTGTAGCAGGTCTTATTGCTAATGCAGTACTAGGAACTTTATTTAAGTATTTAGGTACACTATTTTTACCAGATGTGTTTGCTATTTTAACTCAAGCAGTGTTCTTATTACAATTTGCAGTACCACCACTAATTGGTGTTGCTATAGGTATGCAAATGAAATTCAATCCAATGGAAACAGCAGTTCTGAGTGCTGCTATATTAGCAGGAAGCGGATCTATAGTTTTCAATAAAGAATTAAAAGCGTACACTACAACACCTATGGGTGATTTATTTAACGTTTTATTAGTTTCTTTAATAGCAGTATTAATTATAACTGCAGTAAGAGGTAAATTTGGTTCTCTAACTATTATATTTTTACCGATAGTTGGGGGAGCATTACCAGCAGCAATAGGACTAGTAACTTTACCTTATATGAAACAAATAACTAAATTTTTAGCAGATATTGTATTAACATTCACTACATTACAACCTTTATTAATGTGTATGTTAATAGCTATGTCATTCTCACTATTTATCGTAACACCAGTTTCTACGGTTGCTATGGGTATAATTTTATTCTCAAATGCTAACCACCTAGGAGCAGGAGCAGCAGCTTTAGGTGTAGTTTCAGCAGCAGCAGTATTAATGCTTGGATCTATAAAAGCTAAAAATCCTAAAGGAGTTAGCTGGGCAATATTATTAGGAGCTATTAAACTTATGATGCCTAACTGTGCAAGACAACCACTATTATTAGTACCAATAATGGCAACAGCAGCAGTAACAGGACTTGCAGGGTACTTCTTCAATATTTTAGGAGATCAAACAAGTGCTGGATTCGGTATTATAGGACTAGTTGGGCCTGTTAAAGCTTATGAAATGGCAAATTCAGGTTTAGGAGCTTGGGCATTTATACTTATATCTTATGTTGCAGTTCCATTTGTTGTAGGATTTGTTATGGATAAATTATTCTCGGATGTATTAAAATTATACAAAAAAGAGGCTTATTCAACAGACAGTTTATAATAAAAAATTTTAAAGGAGTTATACTATGAAAATATTATTCGCAGGAGCAGGAGCTCTAGGTTCAAGATTTGCTTATATGCTTCACCAAAATGGAGAAGACGTTACTTTAATTGATACTTGGAAAGACCATGTAGAAAAAATTAAAAGTGAAGGGTTAAAAGTAATTATTGATGGAAAAGACTTAGGAAATGTAAATATTCCTATAATGTATCCAGAAGAACTGCAAGGAGAATTTGATGTTGTCTTTGTAGCTACTAAATCTATGCAATTACGTCCAACTTTAGAACAACTAAAACCATTTTTAAAAGATACTACAAAAGTTATTTGTATTTTAAATGGATTAGGACATGTTGATACATTAAAAGAATTTGTAAATCCAGAAAATATTTTAATCGGTGTAACACTATGGACAAGTGGTTTAGGTGGACCAGGTGTGCTTAATGCAGTAGGTACTGGAAAAACTGAAATCAAACAAGTGTCAGAAGAAGATACTACTTTCACATTAGATATGGTAGAAAGATTTAATAAAGCAGGATTAAACCTAGTTTATTCTGAAAATGTATTCCAATCAATTTGGCACAAAGCAGGACTTAACTGTGTATTAAATGCTTACTGTACAATAATTGACTGTAACATTGGAGAATATGGTTCTTATGAAGGACACCAAAAATTAACTGATATGTTATTAGAAGAAGTTGTTGCAGTAGGTCGTGCAGAAGGTGTAGATGTTAAATATGATGTAATTTCAGGAAATATTAATAGAATATTCCCACCTGAATTAGCAGGTCTTCACTACCCATCATTATATCAAGATATGAAAAATGGTAGATTAACAGAAATAGACTACTTAAATGGAGCTGTAGCTAGGCTAGGAGAAAAACATGGTATAGCAACTCCAGTATGTACTTTAGTAACTCACATTATCCACGCTAAAGAACACGTAAACGGAAATAAATAAAATTAATGGAGCTGACTTATTTTGAGTCAGCTCTTTTATATTATGAATTATGATAAAAAGGAGAGAAAATTTAATGAATATTATAAATAAAAAAATGATAGAAGTTTTAATGAATGTTATAAATAAAATAAAAATGCTATTAAAATATATATTTATAACTAGACCTATGTTATTACCTTTTATACTGTCTATAATATTAGATTTAATAACAATTTTTATTTTACTAAATTTTTATAAGCAATCAATAATATTATATTTAATAACAATTTTTGTATTACTATATAAATTAGATAAGCAATCAATAAGTTTTTTATGTGAAAATATTTGGTTTATAGTCATTGTTATTATTTGTTTTATTTTAATTTTTATGTATTATTATTTTTTTGGTAAAATTAGAAAAGAAGAGTTTAAAAAGTCATCAATTAATTCTTATATCAAAGTTTCTAAAAAAAGATTTTTGAATTATATTTGGGGTTCATTTTTAACTCTATTTAAGCTTATTCCACAAGGTGTAGTGTTAATATATTTAATTAAAGAAGATTTAATTAAATATATTAAAGAAGATTTGCTTACTTTATTTACGATTATTTTATGGATTGTAATTCTTTATGTTGTTATTAACAATGTATTATTTTTGCTTATGCCTATACCACCTATTATTACATTCATTATATTATTAACTCCTATAATTTTATTTTCTTTAATAGGTATAAACAATGGGATAATTAATTGGGTTTTTATTTCTATAGTTTTAGTTACTTGTATTAACGGGTTAATAGATACAGATATTAAAATTGTATCTTTTAGTGATAGAATAAAAAATCATTTAGATAATGAATTTTCGTCTGATTTTAAAGATAAAGTACGAAAGTTAAAATATGAATTTCTAATATCTATTCCTTTTGTTTATATAGGTTTATATGTATCAGAGTTAATACAAGAACAGCTTAGTTGCTATTACTATAAGAACCCTATATTATTTATTGTAAGTATTTCTTTAATGAAGATGGTTATTTTACTCTGTATTATTATTATATATATCGAGTTAAAAAATATAATTCTTGATAATATATTTAGAATAATTTTTAAATATACTATAAATAAAGTATTAAAAAATGATGGTATATATATAAATGCGTATGTTGAAAACGGAAAGTGGAGTTTATCCCATAATAATTATTTCTATGTAAAAGGAAATGAATTTCAGCATATAAATATAAATATAAATACAAAGTATATTTTAGAAGATAATAAACTTAAATATGTAAAAAAAGTTGAATGTTATAAGAAAATAAAATTTGTTACAGATGATATTTTGCGTGTAGGTAGTAAATATTATATTAATAGCTGCTCAGAAACTTTAAAGGAGATAAATGGATTAGATACATTTAAAGGAGATAAGCTATTGAAAAAAGTTGATAAAAAGTCTATAGCTTTAGTGGCATTTATGTTATTAACTACTATAGTTGCTATATATATAGTATTAAGAAATTTATAAAAAAATGTAGTAAAAAATCCTTATTTAACCAAAAATAATGGTAACATTCCTACTGATTGTTACCATTATTTGTTTCTAGGATCTATTTAAATAATATACTAAAGTTATATATTCAGTATATTTATATTGTAATAGATGAAATTAAAATGAAATTAATATTTATTAAAAAAATAATCTTTAGTAAATCAACGAAATAACTAATAGCATTACAATCAATGCTATTATATGACCACCATTTACTATCCAAAATGCGTGTTTAAAACCACGCTTTATACTAAGGCCAGCGATAGTATTAAATGTTATAATAACTCCAGATTGAGGTACTACAGTTAGTGCAGCAGAAGCTACAACTACTATTCTGTGCAAAATTTCAGGGTCTATATCCATACCTAAATAGTTAGGAATAAATGTATTCATGGCAATACCGATAGCTCCTGATGATGATCCAGTAATTGCACTAAGAAGAGCAGTAGCAATAGAAAGTCCTATTAAAGGAGAACCGGGTATTTTAATTATTAACTCTTTAATTACTTCAAATCCATAAGCAGTAGTAAGAACAGTACCAAATGCCACAGAACTAGATGTAGCAAAAGCAGGCATAACAGAAGATATAGCACCATCATTAATAACAGTTTTACTACTATTTATAAAATTGTTAAATATTACTGCTGAAAGTACTATAGAAATAGTAAGAGCAATTAATACAATATTTTGAACTTTACTAAAAATAAATATCGTTAAAATTAAAATTGATATAGGAAGAACACTTAACCATATATTAGGTATGTTACTTTTATTTAATTTAATATTGTTTTGACCATCTAAATATTTATTAAAAATTTCATTTTTTGCTAAGCTATTATTTAATGCTTTTTTCATATAAACTAGTCCGAATATAAGTATTGTTATAGCTCCTATAATACTTACAACAGGTGCAGCAGTTAATGGTGTGTTTAAAACTTTTGTTGGAATAGTGTTATGAATAGACGGTGTCGCGGGTAACATAGTCATTGTATATGTACTAGCACCTAAAAATACAGGTATAGGAAAAAGTTCCCAACTAATATTTAGCTCTTCAAATAGGGGTTTAGCCAACGGAATAATAGCAAATATAACTATAAAAATACTTATTCCGCCATAAGTAAGAATGGAAGCTATAATAGTAATAGCAATTAAAATTTTAAAAGGATTATCTTTTCCTATTTTTTCTAAAATATAATTAGCAATAGTAATATTTGCGCCACTACTTTCCATATATTTAGCTAAAACTGAACCTAGAAGAAATATAGCAAAATTATTTATTAAAAAATTGCTAAGTCCAACCATATAAGAATTTTGTTTTCCTATCATAGTCTCAAAAATATTCATATTGTTTGTTAAAATTACAATTAATGTGGCTAGGGGAGCAGCAATTATTATGTTTAATCCTTTAACCGTTAAATATATTATAGTTAATATAGCTAACAATATACCCAATGTTGCAAATATATCCATTAATACCTCCTAAAAATTATTATTTAGTTATAATAATTTACTTGGTATATATTGTCAAATAAAAATTTTATAATTAGTGCTAAATTTAATTGATATAGCTAAATTTATTTGATAAAATTTAATTAGAGAAATATTAAAGGAAATAACAATGATAGATCATGAATATTTTATGCAAATAGCATTAGAAGAAGCTAGAAAAGCTTATAAAAAAGGAGAAGTACCTATAGGTGCAGTTTTAGTAGTAGATAACAAAGTAATAGCAAAAGCACATAACACTAGAGAAGAAGAACAACAAGCACTAAATCATGCAGAAATATTAGTAATAAAAGAAGCATGTGAGAAAATAGGTTTTTGGCGTTTAGACAATAGTTATTTATACTCAACAGTAGAACCTTGTGTAATGTGTAGTGGAGCAATAGTTCAATCTAGAATAGAAAATGTTATATACGGAACTAAAGATCCTAAAAATGGCTGCTGTGGTAGTAAAATAAATTTGGTAAGTAGCAATTTATTTAACCATAATGCTAATGTTATTTCTGGAATATTAGAATCAGAATGTAGTGACATTATGAAACAATTTTTTAAAGAATTAAGAGAGAAGAAAAAGAGTTAATTTAATGAAAATCGAAAATGTTATAAAAAAGTTTAGCGATATAGATTATAAATGTCCACATTGTGGCGAAAAATCAAAAATAATAGGTAGTAGTTTGCTTTGTAGTCAGAATCATAGTTATGATTTTTCTAAAAAAGGTTACATCCATTTAATAGCTAATTATAAACCTACAAAATATTCTAAAGAACTATTTGAGGCAAGGAGTTATGTTTTTGAAAATGGTTATTACGAGCATATAGTTACTCATATAAAAAATATTTTAGAAAAGATAAAATTCGAAAATATTGTTGATATAGGTTGTGGAGAGGGCTATTATATAAAAAATTTAAAATCATTATTTCCTGAGAAATATTTTTACGGATTAGATAATAGCAAAGATGCAATAGAACTAGCAGTAAAAGAAGATAAATTAAATCCGTATATGCTGGCTAATCTTGCTAATATACCATTTTATAATGACCAAATAGATGCAATATTAAATATATTAACACCTGCAAATTATGATGAATTTAGTAGAATACTAAAAAAAGACGGGTTAATAATTAAGGTAATTCCGACAAACAATTATTTAAAAGAAATTAGGGAACTTTTTAATAATGATAATTATAGCAATGAGGATACTATAAATTTTATTGATAAGTATTGTAATGTTTTATCGAGGGATGTTGTTAGTAAATCTTTTAATTTGAAATATGATGATGCAAAAAACTTTTTAAATATGACACCTCTAACATTTTCTAAAGAAGTAACAGAAGAAGATATAAAGAACTTAAAAAAAATAACAATAGAGTTAGAAATAATAGTAGCTAAGAAAAAAATACAATAAAAGTAGGGATTTTATGTATATAGTTTATAGGGAATCTGGTGATATATTTAATGCTCTAGACGGGAATGTTAATAAAAATGAAAATTATTTTTGTCCATTGTGTAGGAGTAAAGTAATATTTAAAAAAGGAATAAAAATAAATTCTCACTTTGCACATGTAAAAAATAGTAATTGTAAATTAAATACTTATAAAAAAGAAAGTAAGGAACATTTGCAAGTTAAAGAGCAATTATATAAACACTTAAAAAACAAATATGAAAAAGTAAAATTAGAACATATATTTAAAACGAGGGATAGTTTACAAATTGCAGATGTCTATTTAGAAAATCTTAATATAGCAATAGAGTACCAAAGATCGGTAATCCCATTTTCTGAACTTAAAAATAGAACTTTAGGATATGAGAATGCAGGTATTAAGCTAATTTGGTTAATAGACACAAATAAGTTTGTTAAAGAACTAAAAGTACAAAACAATATAGTGCATATAAGATACGCACCTTTTGTAGATAATTTTTTAAACTATCACAAGGGGTGCGTTTTTTTCTATGGATATGATAGAGAATGTCAAAATATAATTTTTTATCAACTATGGGCACACAATTTGAAAAGAAGAAATGCAATTTGTAAAAAGATAGTAGTTCCTTTAAATAAATTAAGTTTTCCATTGGATTTTAAATTTTTTAAGGAAGATAACGTAACTACAATTTATAAATCAGATGTTGAAAATTATATTTATAAACAATTAAAATTTGACAAAACCGTAAAAAACAAACTGCTTAGTAGTCTTTATAATCAAAGAATAGCGTTAAATAATATACCTAAAGAAATAGGTTTTAATATTAACGAACAGTTGTTAATAAGAACACCGCTACTAATATGGCAAGCAGAATATTATAGATTGTTTAATGATAATAAGACTTATAATGAAATAGTCAGTTATATGCTTAATTATTTAGAACTTAAAAATAGTATTTATATAAGTACAAAAGATAAAAATCAAATTTTAATGAACGTAATAAATAGTTATTATAAATTATTATTAAAAAAGGAGTAAATTATGGAAAAAGAACAATTAATTAATAGTAGGCTAACAGAAGAAGAAAAAATTATAATATTATCTTTAGTAGCTATTGAAAATATAACTACTCTAAAAATTCATAAAGCATTAAAAAAGGTAAATAAAATATCAGAATTAGCTAATCTTACATTAAGGCAGTTTAAAAACTATTTCGGAAAAAGTTGTGAAGATAGTTATGAAAAGTTTCAATATAACTTAAGTTTTAATTTTAAAAAGTACTTTGAATTTTATAAGGTAGATTACATATTTTTCGATAGTGAATATTATCCTGTAGATTTATATAGACTTTATGATTTTCCGCTAGTTATATTTTATAGAGGTAATAAAGATTTGTTACTATTTAAAAGGAAATTATCTATTGTAGGAACTAGAAATAATACTAAATATTCAGAAGGTGCATTAGACATAATAGTACCACACCTAGTAGAAAATAATTTTGTTATAGTTAGTGGTATAGCTTCAGGAGTTGATGGTTTAGCACATATAAAAACAATAAGAAACAAAGGTTACACTATAGGAGTTATTGCACATGGGCATAACACTATATATCCAGAAGAAAATAAATATTTATATAAAATAATGGAAGAAAAACATTTAATTATATCTGAATATTTTCCGACAACAAAAATAAGAAAATACAGATTTTTAGAAAGAAATAGATTGGTTGCAGCATTAGGATGTGGTTTGTTAATAACGGAAGCGGGGGTTAAAAGTGGTACTTCTAGAACTATAGAGTATGCTTTAGATATAGGTAATAATGTACTTTGTTTGCCAGGAAGATTCGGAGATAAGATGAGTATAGCATTAAATGAACATATAAAAAGTGGAGCTATTATGATTAACAAGCTTTGCGATATAAATGAAGCTGTAGGATTTTAGTTATAAATAAATTGTTAATTTTACAAAAGGAATATTGATTTTCAAAGTCAATATTTCTTTTTTTATGAAAAAGTTTTCTTAAAAAAATGTTGATTTTGTAACAAAAAAGAAACATTTACGATATATTTATGACATTTTAGTTTGTTATAATGTGTAACGGTAAGGAGTGAAATTATGTTATTTGATACTCATGCACATTTAAATGATGATGCTTTTAAAGAAGATTTAGAAGAAACTATTTTAAGAGCAAAAGAAAATGGAGTAAAGTTAATTAATTTAGTAGGTTTTGATGACAAAAGTATAAAAAGAGCTTTAGAAATATCAGAACAATACGATGACATATATTTAACAGTAGGGTGGCATCCTGTTGAAGCTATAGACTTTAATCAAGAAAAATATGATATGATTAAAGAAATAGCATTAAACAATCCTAAAGTTGTTGCTATAGGAGAAATTGGTTTAGATTATCATTGGGATAAAAGTCCTAAAGATGTTCAAAAAGCAGTCTTTAAAAAGCAAATACAGTTAGCCAAAGAAGTAAACAAACCTATAGTTATACATTGTAGAGATGCTATGGGAGATGTTTTAGAAATACTAAAAGAAGAAAATGCAAAAGAAGTTGGTGGAATAATGCACTGCTTTACTGGTTCTGTAGAAAGTATGAAATTAGCTTTAAAAGAAAATTTCTACATATCGCTAGGAGGACCGGTTACTTATAAAAATGCTAAACATCCTAAAGAAGTAGCAAAAGAATGTCCTATGGATAGATTATTAATAGAAACCGATTGTCCGTATTTACCACCTGTACCTTATAGAGGGAAACGTAATGAAGTAGGGTATGTAAAATACGTAGCACAAGAAATAGCAGATTTAAGAGAAACAAATTATGACAACATAGCACAAGCAACTTACGAAAATGCTTGTAGATTATTTAAAATAGAGAGGTAAAAATGAACAAGTTTAAGAAATTTATAGCAGCTTTATCAGTAACGGCTGTTTTATCATCTGGAGCTTATATAGCTAATGAAGAATATAAAACGGTAGCTTTAGCTATTCATTTAGATGATAATGTAATTAATACAAAAGTCAAAAAAGGAACAGTTAAAGAAATATTAGATAAACAAGGTATAATAATATCAGAATACGATAGAGTAGAACCAGGTTTAGACAGTGAAATAAAACAAGGTGACACTTTAAAAATATTTAAATCTAGAGATGTAGTAATTAAAGATGGAGAAACTACTCTAAACAAAAAAACAACTTATAAAAAAGTTGAAGATATATTAAAAGAGCTAAATATAACGTTAGGAGAATACGATAAGGTTACACCTAACTTACAAAGTGAAGTAGAATTTGTTGATACTATTACTATAACTAGAGTAGAAAAAATAAAAGAAACTACTAAAGAAGAAATAAAATATGAAACTGTAGAAGAGTCTAATCCAGATTTATTAGTAGGAGAAAAGAAAGTAAAAACAGCTGGTGAAAATGGAGAGAAAGAAGTAGTAAAAGAAGTAGTAAAAGAAAATGGAAAAGTTATTTCTGAAACTGTAGTATCAGAAAAAACAATAACAGAAGCTACAAAAGAGGTTGTTTATGTAGGAACAAAAGTAGTTTATAATTCACCTTCATATAATACAAGTTATAATACTGCTCCAGTAAACTATAACTATGTAGCACCAGCACCATCAGGATATCCGGTAGTTTTAGCTAATGGAAATACAGCAGGTGAAACAGGAGCTTATGCAGCTAAACAAATGGAAGCAAGAACAGGGGTATCAGCATCAACTTGGGAACATATAATAGCTAGAGAATCAAATGGTCAAGTTAATGCAAGAAATGCTTCAGGAGCTTCAGGATTATTCCAAACTATGCCAGGATGGGGATCAACTGCTACAGTTGATGATCAAATAAATGCGGCGGTTAAAGCTTATAATAGTCAAGGATTAAGCGCTTGGGGAATGTAATAAAATAATTAAAATCCAGAAAATTAATTTTTCTGGATTTTTTAATATTTATAATTATAATATTTTTATGTTTATATGATAAAATATTGTTAAAATAATAAACTTCTGAAAGGCTATAAATATGAAAAGTATATCTATACTTGTTTATCTTAATGCAGGTGGAATTAATGGAAAATCAAGTTTAGCCAGGTTACAGTCTGCTTGTAATAATAAAAATATAAATTATAAAATATATATATCAGAATATCCTAAACATACAAAAACACTAGTAAATAAAATAGTAGAAGAAACAAAAAATATAGAAAATCATAGAATAGTAGTAGTAGGAGGAGATGGAACTCTAAATGAGGCTTTACACGGGCTAGTTTTTGGTGGTTATAATTACCCAATAGCTTATTTTCCTTCTGGAACAGGAAATGATTTTGCTAGATCTTTAAATTTAACATTAGATGAGAATAAGTTTTTAGATGAATTATTTTTGGTTAAAGAAGAAAAAGTAGAATTAATAAAGGCAAAAAATATTAAAGACAACATTGATTTTGTTGCCCTTAATGGAATAGGTATAGGTTTTGATGCTGTAGTAAGTAATTTGCATAATGTTAATAAAGCAAAAATTACTAGAAAATTTAAGAAATTATCGTATATATCAGAAATAATGAATGCATATAAAGAATCTGAAAGCTATGAAGCAAAAATAGTCGTAGATGATAAAACGGAATATTTATTTAGTAATATTTTATTTTTAAGTTTTATGAATAATAGCTACTATGGCGGTGGAATAAAAATAGATCCTTATGCTTATAAAAATAATAATAGTATAGGATTAATTGTAGTTAAAGATGTTACTAAAAAGATTATTCCTAAATTATTGTATCACGTGTTGTTTACTAAAAAGCAGTTTGAAAAAACAAGTAATATTATAAGAATACCAGGAAAGAAATTTAAAGTTTTTATTAGTGAACCCCGTTATATACAGACAGATGGAGAAGTTTCAATGTTAAAAAATATAGAAATGGAGTTAAGTTTATCAAATTATCCATTTTATTTGGTTGAGAGGTAAAATATGCATAATATAGATGCTATAATTTTTGACTTGGATAATACTCTATATGACTTTAGCAGTGCTTGGATATATGCACATAAAAAAGTTTTTTATAATTATAATCTTGATAAATATACAACATATGAACAATTTTTTGAAACTTTTAAAAATTACGATAAAGAAATATTAGAAGAAATAAAAGCAGGAACGCTAAGAGTTCGAGATCTTAGAAGAGTAAGAATACAGAGAACTATGCTTGATTTTGGAATAGTTTTTGATGAAGTAGATGCAAAAGAATACTATAAAAATATGTTTGAATACATAATCGAATACATATCTAAAGACGATACGTTAGTAGATATTTTAAAACAATTAAAACAAAATAAAAAACTGTTTATACTGACAAATGGAATAGGTAAAGAGCAGTATAGAAAATTAGATAAATTAGAGATAACGAACTTATTTGATAAGATATATATATCAACAGAAACAGATATTAATAAACCTGATTTAAGAGCATTTCTTCAAATATTAGCAGAAAATAATTTAGAATTTAAAAAGACACTTATGGTAGGTGACTCTGTACACCATGATTTAGCTCCTGCTAGAAAATTAGGGCTTAAAACTTGTCATATTAAAAGAAACTGGCATTTGAGTAATGTTAGCACAAATAATATTATTAATTGTGATTACAAGTATGATGATGTTTTAGAGTTTTTAAAAAATATATAATAATTATTATTTATATTCAAAAAGGTTGAAAAAAACTATATTATAATGTAGAATTTAAAAGATATATAAAATTTACCCGAAATTTATTAAGGAGGCAAATTTTGGTGAATAAATACCATTTTATAGGAATAAAAGGATCTGGTATGAGTCCTATGGCACAAATACTTCATGATATGGGGCATTATGTTCAAGGATCAGATGTGGATACTTATTTTTTTACGCAAAAGAAATTAGAAGAAAGAAATATAAAAATATTACCGCATAGTATAGATAATATTAAAGAAGGATTAATAGTAATATTAGGTAATGCTTTTAAAGAAAATCAAGAAGAATATATTAAAGCTAAGGAACTTGGACTACAAACATATACTTATAGTGAGATGTTGGGTCAACTATCTGATAAGTTAAAATCTATAGCTATTACAGGAGCTCACGGAAAGACTACAACAACTACTATGGCAAGCACATTGTTTAAAGATAATAAAGACACATCATATTTAATAGGAGATGGTAGTGGCTTTGGTTTTAAAAATCCGGATTTGTTTGTGTTTGAAGCATGTGAATACTATAGACACTTTTTACATTACAAACCTACTTATGCTATAGTAACTAATGTTGATTTTGATCATCCTGATTATTTTAAGAGCGAGGATGACGTTTTAGATGCATTTCAAAATTTTGTAGATAATGTTAAAGATACAGTAGTTTATTGTGGAGACGATAGACTTGCGTCTAAATTAAAATCAAAAAGTGCTAAAATGGTATCTTATGGTTTTAATGATAATAACGATTATCAAGCAAAAAATCTTGTAACTAATGAATTAGGAACAGAATTTGAAGTATATAAAGAGGGGTCATACTTTGGAACTTTTAACATGCCTGTATTTGGCTTACATGAAGTAAGTAATGCTCTTGCAGTTATAGCACTAGGAGATATAGAAGGTTTAACTTTATCACAAATGCAAATTTCTGTAAAAAATTATAAAAATGCATCAAGAAGGTTTACTGAATATAAATATAAAGACAACATAATAGTTGATGACTATGCGCATCACCCTAAAGAAATAGTAGCTACGATAAATACTGCTAGAAGAAAATATAAAGATAAAGAAGTTGTTGCAGTATTTCAACCACATACATTTACTAGGACAGAAGCCTTTTTAGAAGATTTTGCAGATAGTTTAAAGCAAGCAGATTTAGTATATCTATATCCAATATTTGGTTCTGCAAGAGAACAAAAAGGGAATGTAACTATAGAAGATTTACAAAATATTATACCTAAATCTAGACTAGTAGATGGAGAAAACAGTTTCAAAGATTTTGAGAACATGAAAAATTCTGTAATATTGTTTATGGGAGCAGGAGATATTAATAAATATCAACAAAGATTTTTAGAAACAGTTTTAGAAAAAACATTGTAATTACATTTATAATGTTTTAAAATATAATAAATAGATAATTAGGAGGAATTTAATATGCCAAATATAGATTGGATAACTTTAGCTTATGCAGGAATATTTTTAGCTGGAATAGGAGTTTTAATAATTTGTATAAGCTCTGCAATCACACTAAGAACAGTGAGAAAATCAGCGAGAATAGCTACAGAATGTTTAGAAGATTTAACTTCTTTAGGTGAAGAAGGTATGGTTTTAGCAAAAGATTTGAATGAAACAGTTAAAAAAGTAGAAAAACAGCTAGAACCTATAATGATAGAAACAAATATTTTATTGCAGAATACTAATATATTAGCAGAGGATTTACAACAAAAATCAGAAAAACTTAATCCTCTATTTGATTCTACTGAAAGCTTTGTTAACACAGTAGGAGCATTACAAGAATCAGTATTAAACATGAAAACAAATGTAGACAATTTTAAAAAAGGTACAGACGAAAAAATAAATAATGCTGTAGAAAAAAGTAAAGAAAGTGTAGAAAAAGCTAACGGTATTCTTAATAAATTTTTAAAAAAAGAACAAAATGATATAGAATAATAAAAATAGAGCCACTTGAAATATATTGTGGCTCTATTTTTAATATTTATTAATATAATATGCTAATATAATTAATTTTAATACATTTTATAAATTTTAAATATAATACTATTATAGAGAGATTAAAAATATATTATATATTTTATTTGTTATAATGTAATAAAACTTATTAAATTTTATAAATTATGCCTATTAAAGTGTACACTTTACAAAAAATATATAATAATGTATAATTATTTAATAATACATTATTAAAAGGAGTGTTTATATGAATGTTAAATATAAAATAAAAAAATTAACAATCGGAGTTTTATCAGTAGGGTTAGCGTTAGTAGGTTTACAAGGTACAGTTAAAGAAGCCAATGCGGAAAATATAATTGTTGCTAAAACTAGTATGCAAGATGTAAAAGTAGATGTTGCAGAAGTAAATGGAAAAGCAGTAGCAACAGTAAAAGCTACTAAAGATGTAAAAAATGTAGAGATATTAATGACAATTAATGGTGTAACAAAAACTTATACAGTTGGAGATTTAAAAACTGATGAAATTGCAACTGTAGAAGAATTGTTAGTAAAATCAGAAGTTAAAACTTTACCAAAAACAAATGCAGTTAAAGAAGTAAAACAATTAGTAAATAAAAAAGAAGTAGTAGAAGGCGTATTAAGTGGGCATACTGTAAAAGTAACAGTTAAGTATCAAGTAGAAGAACCTGTAAAAGTTGGAGATATAGTTAAAGTAGAAGTGAAAGAAACTAAAGAAGAAACACCTGCTGTTACTCCTGCTAAAGAAGCTAAACCAAAACTAGAAGAAAACAAATCAGCTGTGGAAGAAAGTAAAGAAGAAGCTCAACCAAAACCAGAAGAAAACAAACCTGCTGCAGAAGAAAGTAAAGAAGAAACTCCTGTTGTTGAAGCACCAGAAGAAGTTCAACCAAAACCAGAAGAAAATAAACCTACTGCAGAAGAAAGTAAAGAAGAAGCGCCAGTAGTTGAAGCACCAGAAGAAGCTAAACCACAACCGGAAGAAAACAAACCAGCTGTGGAAGAAAGTAAAGAAGAAGCGCCAGCTGTAAAACCTGAAGCTGAAGCTCCTATTGTAAAACCGATAGAAGAAACTCAGCCACAACCAGAAGATAACAAACCTACTGTGGAAGACAATAAAGAGGAAGCGCCAGCTGTGACTCCTTCTGAAGAAACTCAACCACAACCAGAAGAAAACAAACCTACTGTGGAAGACAATAAAGAGGAAGCGCCAGCTGTGACTCCTTCTGAAGAAGCTCAACCACAACCAGAAGAAAATAAACCTGCTGCAGAAGAAAGTAAAGAGGAAACTCCTGTTGTTGAAGCACCAGAAGAAGCTAAACCACAACCGGAAGAAAACAAACCACAACCGGAAGAAAACAAACCTGCTGCAGAAGAAAGTAAAGAGGAAACTCCTGTTGTTGAAGCACCAGAAGAAGCTCAACCAAAACCAGAAGAAAGCAAACCTGCTGCAGAAGAAAGTAAAGAGGAAACTCCTGCCGTGACTCCTTCTGAAGAAGCTCAACCACAACCAGAAGTAGAAAAAACTGTTGTAGAAGAAACAAGAATTATTACAAGCGATGAGTCTACAATAAAAGAAACTATTGTTGAAGATGATTCTAAATACACTGATTATAGGGTGGTGACAGAACAAGGTTCGCCAGCAGAGTACACAGTTGTGTATAGAGACGGTGAAGAGTTTAGCAGAACTTTATCAAAAGAAGCTGTAAACAGAGTGATTGTAGTAGGTACAAAAGCTATAGATAACACTACAGTTGAAACTATTACAACAGCTATCCCGAACAAAACAATTCAAAAAGATGATGCTTCATTATACGTTGGTGAAACAAGAGTAGAAGTTCAAGGACAACCAGGTGAGAAAACTACTACCATCACAAAAGTTTATAAAAAGGATGAACTAGTAGATACAAAAACAGTTGAAACTGTAACAACACCTGCCATTGACAAACTAATTTTAGTTGGTACTAAGCCAGTTATAACAGAAGAAAGAACAACAAGAGAAGAAAGCATTAACTTTGATACTGTTTATAGAGATTCTAACGATCACTTTGAAGGTGATAGCATTATGCAAAGTCCAGGAAGAATGGGTGTTGTAAGAATCACTACTATAACTACAAAAAACAAAGGTGTAATTACAAACACAAGAGAAGAAAGAACTGTTGTAACACCACAAGAAAACAGAATCATAATCAGAGGATTAAAACCTTTAATAAAAGAGCTACGAACTACTGAATCAGAAACAATTAATCCAGGTGCGACTCAAACAGAGTATGATAATAATGCACCAGAAGGTAGTAGAATAGTTAAACAAAAAGCAGAAGCTGGTTCTATTACTTATGAAGTAATTAGACGTATTAATCAAAAAACAGGTTCTGTTGTTGGTGAAGAAAAAACTATTATTAATCGTAAAGACGCAAAACCAGAAGTAATTGTTATCGGGACTAAGAAAGCAGACGTTGTTACACAACCATCTACTTCTACGGCTGCTAATAACTATGAAGGTTTAGACTTTAATGATAATGGTACAGGTTTCGTTCCTGCATTCGATGAGATCTACACGATGATGGGTACTCGTGATAGAGCTGCATTAAAACAATTAGCTGAAGAAGAATCATGGGCTATGAGTTTAAGAGAGATGAAGGATAGGTTCAAGTTTACAACTAAGGAGTATGGTGAGCTGTACCCAGAGATGAGTTATGAGGAAGAGTCGTTTTATCGATTCAATACAACTAATCACTCTCAAGCAGTTATGAATTCTATTCGAAACAATATGATTGACGAAAAACTAATGAAAGATGAATTCTTACGATTAGTTAATGAGGCTAGGGCACAACAAGGATTAGCTGGTCTATCTTATACAGAAAAAGGTTCATTATACGATAAAGCGAATACACAAAGAGCGCAAGAGATGGCTGAACACGGTTCTTTACGTTACTTAGGTGCTGAAGAAGGTAAACACAAACGCCCTGACGGAACTCGTTGGACAACTGTTTACTCTAATCAAGGTATTGACGTATTGGATCACTTCCAATACGCTGGAGAGGTAGCATCTGAACAATCTGGTCATCGCTACGTAGCTAACTACTTAGATGAAAAAGCTATAGCCAAAGTATTCTTTGATTCTTGGATGAGTTCAAAAGGACACAGGGCTGTTTTAATGGTTAATAGAGACTATCCACTAACACTAGCATTCGACGTTCGTTTTGGAGAAAGAACAATTACTTACGATCACGATAATCCAATAATGGTTGCTATGGCTCAAGTATTCAGCGTACGTCCATAAAAAAAAGAGAGAGGGTAAAATGTTATGAACCCCAAAAGTTGGACAAACCAACTGGAGGGGTTTTATTATGTCAAAATTAACAAGATAATAAAAAATAGAAGTATATATACAATGAAAAGAGGCATAAGTATATTTTTCTAAAGATTTAATACTCTATAAAAATAATAGAGAAGATTAATAAATTTAACAATAAAGCTTATCACAATCTATTTTTATTAAAAAATTGACAGACTAAATATATTAATATAAAATTAATCATATATTAAAATGCTAGGAGAATTTTTATGACAAAGAAAATACTAGTTACAGGTGGAGCAGGATATATAGGCTCACATACTTGTATAGAACTATTAGAATCAGGTTATGAAGTAGTTGTTGTTGATAATTTATACAATGCTAATGAAAAAAGTTTAGAAGTAGTTAAATATATAACAGGAAAAGATTTAAAATTTTATAATGCAGACATACGAGATAGAGAAAAGTTAGATGAAATATTTAAGTTAGAAAAAAATATATTTGGAGTAATTCATTTTGCAGGATTAAAAGCTGTAGGAGAATCTGTTCAAATACCATTAAAATATTATGACAATAATGTTTCTGGAACGGTAGCATTATGTGAAGTTATGGCTAAAAATAATTGTAAAAATATAATTTTTAGTTCTTCAGCTACAGTTTATGGAGATCCTCATACAGTACCAATAAAAGAAGACTTCCCACTTTCAGCGACTAATCCTTACGGTAGAACAAAACTTATGTTAGAAGAAGTTTTAGGGGATTTATATAAATCTGATAACGAGTGGAATGTAGTTATATTAAGATACTTTAATCCTATTGGAGCACATAAGAGTGGAGATATGGGGGAGGATCCTAATGGAATACCTAACAACTTATTGCCTTATATTTCTCAAGTAGCAGTAGGAAAATTAGAAAAAGTAAATGTTTTTGGAAATGACTATGATACACATGATGGAACTGGAGTAAGAGATTATATTCATGTAGTAGATTTAGCTAATGGCCATGTAGCAGCACTTCAAAAGTTAGAACCTAATAGCGGACTTTCTATATATAATCTAGGAACAGGAAATGGTTATTCAGTTTTAGATGTTATAAAAAATATGAATAAAGCAGTAGGAAGAGAATTACCTTATGTAGTTGCTCCTAGAAGAAGCGGAGATATAGCAGTTTGCTATGCAGATTCGTCAAAAGCTAAAGAAGAATTAGGTTGGGAAGCTAAATTTGGAATAGAAGAGATGTGCGAAGACTCTTGGAGATGGCAAAGTAAAAACCCTGATGGATATAAGTAACACCTTATATTTCCAAGGAGCGAAGCGACGCAGGAAATATTAGGTGTTACTTACACACAGTTTATTAATTATTTATAGAGCAATAGCGAAAATAAATAATAATAAACCCCTGTGCAAGTAATGAAAGAAAAAAAGAAAGAGCGAAGCGACGCAGGAAATATTAGGTGTTACTTACACACAGTTTATTAATTATTTATAGAGCAATAGCGAAAATAAATAATAATAAACCCCTGTGCAAGTAATGAAAGAAAAAAAGAAAGAGCGA
>JACBYF010000169.1 GCA_013415235.1 Gemelliphila palaticanis | reverse complement strand
ACTTCAGCGAGCGGCGCGACCACCCTTTCGTGGCGATTAATTGCGGCGCGCTGCCCGAATCGATTTTTGAGTCGGAACTGTTCGGCCACGAGGAAGGCGCATTTACCGGTGCGCAGCGCCAGCGCATCGGCAAGATCGAATACGCCAACGGCGGCACCCTGTTTCTGGACGAAATCGAAAGCATGCCGCTGGCCCTGCAAGTCAAGCTGCTGCGCGTGCTGCAGGAACGGCAAGTGGAGCGCCTCGGCTCGAACAAATTGATATCTGTAAATTTCCGCGTGATTGCCGCCGCCAAGGAAGATTTGAGCGTGCTGGCCGAACAGGGCAAGTTCCGGCCCGACCTGTATTACCGCCTGAACGTGGCCAGCCTCACCCTGCCCGCCCTGCGC
>JACBYF010000168.1 GCA_013415235.1 Gemelliphila palaticanis | reverse complement strand
GGCTGTGGCTGGGGAATATTTCGCCGGGGGCATGCTCGCGCGCCGTGGCGATCAAGGAACGCGGCACTTCCGTATAAAAATCATCCATGGCCCATACTCTACAGTATTTGACCTGCCATCGAAAGCGGGCCGCTTGCTGGGCGCCTACCATGCACTCTTTTTCAGGAGTCTGCATGCACAATACCTATCATCGCGTGGGCCATGGCCCCCACGCCGTCATCGTCCTGCACGGCTGGTTTGGCGACGCGCACGCATTTGCGCCGATGGAAATGGCCCTCGATGGCGACGCTTTCAGCTATGTGTTCAGGGACAATCGCGGCTATGGCGGCAGGCGCGGCGCGGCGGGCGCGTATTCGATGGACGAAGTGGCTCGCGACGCGCATGCCGCC
>JACBYF010000167.1 GCA_013415235.1 Gemelliphila palaticanis | reverse complement strand
GTATATCATATTGCCTAAAAGACACATCCAACAGACAAACGTAAAGGTCAGGACATCAATGGCAGGTAATAAGACGCTAAGCGCGCGAAACGGTGCGGCCCTCGACGAGTGGTACACCCAACTTTCGGACATCGAGGCAGAGCTGCGCCACTACCGCGAACACTTCAAAGGGAAGGTCGTTTTTTGCAATTGCGACGATCCGTATGAGTCCGCCTTTTTCAAGTACTTTGCCATGAATTTCAACCACCTTGGTCTGAAGCGGCTCATCACAACTTGCTACGCAGGCTCGCCAATCAGCGGCAAGCAACTACCGCTTTTTGAGACCGCTGGGCTGCGCGACATCCAACCGTCGCTGGCGTCGTACAAGGTCGTCATCAGCGAGGTGCCCGACT
>JACBYF010000166.1 GCA_013415235.1 Gemelliphila palaticanis | reverse complement strand
TAAGAGACAGGAGATCGTATGGATAAAAAAACAGCCTCCGGCGGAGGCTGTTGTAAGGAAAATGCCTGATGGCGATGCTCACGCATCTTATCAGGCCTACAGTGGAAACAGGTCGTAGGCCGGATAAGGCATTCTCATGCCGCCATTCGGCAGATTACCCCATTGCGCTTTCGCGCAGACGGGTTTTCAACTTGCTGTACTCATCAATCACATACTGCTCGGCGGCGCGCTGATCGGCGATCGGCTCGACGCGCACGGCGCAGTACTTGTACTCCGGCGTTTTGGTAATCGGGCTTAAGTTCTCCGTCACCAGCTCGTTACAGGCGCCAATCCACCACTGGTAGGTCATGTAAATCGCCCCTTTGTTCGGACGATCGCTGACCTGCGCACGGG
>JACBYF010000165.1 GCA_013415235.1 Gemelliphila palaticanis | reverse complement strand
CCCGACACCAGGTCGATATAGGCCTGCTTGTTGTTGTCATCGGTCAACCACTGCACTGCTTGCTGCTGGGCCTTGAGTAACTTGGCCACGACATCGGGGTGCTCGTCGACGAACTTGCCGCTGCCCACCAATACGGCCTGAATACTGCCCGCGCCACCGAGGTCCTTGGTGGTCAGTGGCAATTCGGCCAGGCCCTTGGCCTGCAGCGCACTGAGGCTTGAACTGCCCCACGTGGCGTCGATCTGCCTGGCGGCCAGCGCGGCACTCGCGGCGCTGAAATCCAGGTTGATGACTTTCAGGTCTTTTTCACTCAAGCCCTGGCTGGCCAGGGCGCTGTTGAACGAGAGCTGGGTGGCAGTGCCGCGGAACACCGCCACGCGCTTGCCCTTGAGG
>JACBYF010000164.1 GCA_013415235.1 Gemelliphila palaticanis | reverse complement strand
TCCTCGACGTGCAAATGCCGGAAATGGATGGTTTTGAACTGGCGCAATTGATGCGCGGTACGGAAAAAACGCGCCACATCCCCATCGTTTTCGTCACGGCGGCCGGCAAGGAAATGAATTTCGCCTTCCAGGGTTATGAAAGCGGCGCCGTCGACTTCCTGCACAAGCCGCTCGATATCAATGCCGTGCAAAGCAAGGTCAACGTCTTCGTCGCCCTGCACCAGCAGCGCAGCGAGACGCGGCGCCAGGTGCAGGCGCTCGAGCACAGCCGCCAGCAGCAGGAAGCCTTATTGAAAGAATTACGCGCCACGCAGGCTGAGCTGCAGCGTTCGCTGCGCCTGCGCGACGAATTCATGTCCATGGTGGCGCACGAACTGCGCACGCCATTAAATACAC
>JACBYF010000163.1 GCA_013415235.1 Gemelliphila palaticanis | reverse complement strand
GTGGTGCCTCGCCACAGGCCGCTATCAATTCCGGTTACGAGCATGCCTGGCACACGATTCTGGACTCGAACGTGACTACGCTGATTGCCGGCTTGGCCCTGCTGGCCTTCGGTTCCGGTGTGGTGCGCGGCTTTGCTGTGGTGCACTGTATTGGTATCTTGACCAGCATGTTCTCTGCTGTGTTCTTCTCGCGCGGTCTGGTGAACCTCTGGTACGGCGGCAAGAAGAAGCTCAAGAGCCTTGCTATCGGTCAGGTGTGGAAGCCTGAGGGTGACGAGCATCGTTCCGTCGCGACTCGCAGCAACAGCAATAGCAATAGCAACTAAGGAGGAAGACCATGGAATTCTTCCGCATCAAAAAAGACATCCCGTTCATGAAGTACGCGTTGGTCTTCAA
>JACBYF010000162.1 GCA_013415235.1 Gemelliphila palaticanis | reverse complement strand
TTCTAGAAATATTACAATATTTTTTTACGAATGGAGTAGTAGCTACAAATTTTTTATTACAAGATTTACACTTGAATCTTTGTTTTTTTAATTCCAATATAGCTGGAATACCTGATATTTTTAATAGATTAACTTTAGTTAATTCGTTAAATCCATTTTTAACTATTGTATTATTAATATTATTACATCCACAACAATAACATTTTTCAGGAGTATATGTTAATATTCCTTTAAATATAAAGTGTTTTTGATTGTTTATTTTAACAATACTATGACCATTTTCTACTTGTATATTATTATCTTTTATTTGGAGTAAGCTTTTTGTTATGTCTTCTCCTTTTATTATTTCTATTTCTGTGTTATAATTATTCATGGCAAATATCCTTTCGTTATATT
>JACBYF010000161.1 GCA_013415235.1 Gemelliphila palaticanis | reverse complement strand
GCACCTTGACGGTGCCATCGGGCAGCTTCAGCATTTGCAGAATATTGGCGACACAGCCAATTTCATAGATATCGGAAGGGGACGGCTCGTCCTTCGCGGCTGCTTTTTGAGCGGCAAGCATGATGCTCTTGCCCTGCTCCATCGCAGCTTCCAGCGCCTTGATCGACTTTGGACGGCCAACGAACAGCGGTATCACCATATGCGGGAAAACGACGACATCCCGCAACGGCAATAACGGCAGTTGAGTTTGCTCAGTTAATTTGGAAGTTGTCATGGCGTACCTTATAGAAAGCGTGTTTACGATGTTGGCGCTCGCTGCCAAAACACAAGACCGGCGAGAATAAATAATTCTGTGAAACAAACATAGAGTCTATTTCGCAAAACACACCCGCATGAC
>JACBYF010000160.1 GCA_013415235.1 Gemelliphila palaticanis | reverse complement strand
GCCTGTATGCGGGCGCCTGGGCTTCCACCATCAAGTGGACCAAGGATGCGGGCGGCAGCGGTGACGTGGAAGTGGACCTGTATGCGGGCAAGCGCGGCCAGCTGACGACCGATATCGGCTATGACGTGGGCGTGCTGGCGTATGTGTATGCGGATAACGGCTTGAAGCATATCGCCGGCCTGGCCGACGCGGACACGCAGGAAGTCTACGGCCAGCTGTCGTACGGCCCCGCCTATATCAAGTATTCGCACGCCGTCTCCAACCTGTTCGGCATCGTCAACAGCAAGAACAGCGGCTACCTGGACATCGGCGCGAATATCGACCTGACGAACGGCTGGACCGGCAACCTGCACGCGGGCCACCAGAAGGTCAAAAACAATGATGCATCGAGCTATAC
>JACBYF010000015.1 GCA_013415235.1 Gemelliphila palaticanis | reverse complement strand
TTTAAAAAGTTTTATAGTTGCTTTTCACAACTGTCCTTTTTTGGAATTAACGTTGACTTAATTCGTTTAGTTTTCAATGTTCAAATGTTGCTGTTTTAGCAACTTTTATATCTTATCATTTCTTTTTTGTTTTGTCAAGAACTTTTTTAATATTTTTTAAAAATATTTTTAAGGAAATTCTTAACTTTTAAATGAAATAATGTTTTAATTGTTCGTGTCTCTCTAAAGACTTTTATAATTATACATTAACTATTTTTCTTTGTCAATACTTTTTTTGTTTTTTTTGAAAATAAAAAAAGAATTATAAAAGTGAGTTTTCCTAATCGAAAAAGACTTTTACAATTCTATCATTTGATTATAATTTTGTCAATACTTTTTTATGTTATTTATAAAAATCAAATAAAGTTACTGGCATACTTCTTTTATGACTACTTTTTATATAGTATGCCTCTAGTTTATCTTTTGATGTTTTTGATATTTCTTTTCCTTCTAGGTAATCATCTATTTCATTATAAGTTATTCCTAGAGCTTCCTCATCGGGAAGAGCAGGTTTATCTTCTTCTAAGTCTGCTGTTGGTTTTTTATTATATAGATGTTCAGGACAATCTAAATGTTTTAATAATTTCTTTCCTTGTCTTTTGTTAAGACCAAATAGAGGCACTATATCTACTCCTCCATCTCCATATTTTGTGTAAAAACCTGTTATAGCTTCCGCAGCATGATCTGTTCCTACTACTAAGCCTTTATTCATAGTAGCAATAGAATATTGCACTTTCATTCTTTCTCTTGCTTTTTCATTACCTTTTGCAAAATCACTTATAATAATACCTGCTTGTTTTAAACTATTAAAACTAGCATCAACAGCATCTTTTATATTAACTGTGCATGTAAAATCTGGTTGTATAAATTCTAATGCATCATTGCAATCATCTTCATCAAATTGTTTTCCGTAAGGAAGTCTTACTGCAATAAATTTATAGTTATCATTTCCTGTTTCTATTTTCAACTCATTTATTGCTAACTGACATAACTTCCCACACAAAGTAGAGTCCTGTCCTCCTGATATTCCCAAAACTAAACTTTCTATAAATTTATGTTTTTTTAAATAATCTTTTATAAATGACTTTCTTTTTTCTATTTCTTCTATAACATTAATTTCAGGTTTTACTTTTAATTCTTTTATAATTGTTTCTTGTAAACTCATTAGAACTTACTCCTTAATGTTTATTTAACTTTATTTTTAACTTCTTTTAGTATTTTACTCCTATTTTCCCAGCAATTTAAACTAAGGTCAACAGGGTAAAATTCTGGATTTAATAACCTTGTATATTCTTTCCAAAATTCAGACTTACTAGATTTCAAATATTCTCTACTATTTTGTACAGTAGGTATATCATAAACTAATTGTCCATTTATAAATATATCTTCATGTAAATCTCTCGCATAAAAATTGGTTACTTTTTTTGATAAATAAGTGTGTGTAGGATGGAAAAGCTCTATTGAATCATATTCAGAAACATTTTCGTTTTCTAGTGCTATATAATCCCCTGCTGCTTTACCTGTATCTTTATTTATAATTCTATAAACTTTCTTTATCCCAGGTGTTGTTAGCTTGGCTGGATTCTCAGAAACTTTTATTCTATCAACCATATTTCCATTATCATCTTCTAAGCACACTAATTTATATACTGCTCCTAATGCTGGATTATCGTAAGCCGTTATTAGCTTTGTTCCTACACCCCAAATATCAACTCTAGCTCCTTGCTGTTTTAAGTGTGTTATTGTACCCTCATCTAAATCGTTAGAGGCTACTATCTTAGCATCTGTAAATCCTGCTTCATCTAACATTTTTCTCGCTTGAATAGAAAGATAAGCTATATCTCCTGAATCTAATCTTATTCCTCTAAAGTTAATTTTATCTCCCATTTCTTTAGCAACAGCTATTGCATTTGGTATCCCAGATCTTAGAGTGTCAAATGTATCAACTAGAAAATAACATTCTTTATGATTTTCTGCATACTTTCTAAACGCTACTTTTTCATCTTGGTACGCCTGAACAAAGGAATGGGCATGAGTTCCACTACAAGGTATATTAAAAAGTTTAGCAGCTTTAACATTACTAGTTGCATCGAAACCTCCTATTATAGAAGCTCTCGCACCCCATATAGCAGCATCAAATTCATGAGCTCTTCTAGTACCAAATTCCATACATACTTCATTAGGACAAATATGCTTAATTCTTGCTGCTTTTGTCGCTATTAAAGTTTGGTAATTGACTATATTAAGTATTGCTGTTTCTATTAATTGCGCTTGTATTAAAGGTGCTTCCACTCTAATTAATGGTTCATTACCAAAAACTACTTCCCCTTCTCTTACAGATCTAATGCTACCTGTGAATTTCATATTAAATAGATAATCTAAATATTCTCTATCATAACCTTGTATAGATAGATATTCTATATCTTCTTTTGTAAATTTGAATTCTTCTATATATTTTATTATTTTTTCAAGGCCCGCAAACACTGCATGACCTCCTGCGAAAGGTGCTTTTCTAAAATAAACATCAAAATACGATTTTCTTTCGTGGATACCATCTTTGAAATAAACATACCCCATATTTATTTGATACAAATCTGTATGTAAAGCATCCCCTATATATTTACTCATAAACGCCTCCATATATTTTTTACTTTATTTTACCACATTTAATAACTTTATCATATAAAAAAATTAATCAAGGAATCTTTTATTAGTTTCCTTGATCTTTTTTGTCTTTTTTTGTACTATCTTTATCTTCTTTTTTTTCTTATGTTTCTTTATTAGAATTTTTATTATCTTCTTTTTTTTCTTTATTTCTTTGTTTTTTCAACAATTCCTCTAATTTTGCTTCATCTATTTTATTACTGTTATCTGAAGGATTAATATCTGTATTTTCCCCAACATTTTTTATAGAATTTTCAACAAAATTTTCTCTTAATGGTATATTGAATATTATTTCACCAGGATAACTCATAGAATATTCTTGTCTTGCTAAATCTGTTATGAAATATGGGTCTTTAAATTTAGCAATAAGTATTTCATTTATTTTACTCTCTTTTTCTAAATTAACTATTTCTTGTTTTTGTAATTCTATTTCTGCATCTAGTTGTTTTTTTTCATCAATAAAAAAATATATTCTGATTCCTGAAACAAATAAAATCAATAAACTTATTGTTAAAAATATAGTGAATCGTTTTTTTCTATATTTTGTTTTAGCTTCCCCTACTTCACGCCTAAAGTTTTTATCTCTTATGTTTATTTTATTTTTTCCAGACATAAATTCACCTCATAAATTAGCGTTCTTCTTCTGAAATTATTTTAAACATTTTTGCTGCATCTTCTTTTTTTGTACTATCTTTTAGTTCTAAAATTTCATAAACTACTTCTTTTTTGGCAAAGTTAATTGTCATCTTATCTCCTGCTTTAACTCCAGTTGAGGCCTTTGCTACTTTATCATTAATTAAAATATATCCTTTTTGACATATTTCATTAGCTATTGTTCTTCTTTTTATTATTCTTGAAACTTTTAAAAATTTATCTAATCGCATATAAAACTCCTTTTTGTTAAATATAATTATTACATATTACAAGTTTTTTAGCAATAATTTTTATATTTAAAGTATCACTACAATATATTTTAATAAATTAATACTTTGTAAAAGAAAAAGAGAAGTACTTTTTAATTAAAATACTTCTCTCTACATATACAAGTTTTTTTATAAATATACTTAATAATTTAGAAATTATTTATTATGCCCAATTTCCATCTTTGAAGATAGCTATTTCTTCTCCAGATTTAGTTACACCAAATATAGTTGTAGTTTTTTCTCCTATCATGAAGTCTACGTGAACTAAACTGTCATTTGCTCCAGCTGCTGATAGTTCTGAATCAGACATATTTTCTCCATTAACTAAACAAGTAGGATATGCTTTTCCTAATGCAATATGACAAGATGCGTTTTCATCATAAAGTGTTTCTAAAAATAGAGTATTAGTGTTAGAAATTGGAGAATCAAATGGTACTAATGCAATTTCTCCTATTCTTCTTGATCCTTCATCTGTATCTAGAAGATTTTTAAGAACCTCTTCTCCTCTTTTCGCACCACAATCAACTACTTTTCCATCTTCGAATTTTAACCAGAAGTCATCTATTATAACTCCTGCATAGTTTAAAGGTTTAGTGTTATAAACTATACCATTAGTTAAATCTTTATGAGGTAAAGTAAATACTTCTTCTGTAGGGATGTTCGCTACGAATCTTTGTCCAGTTTTTCCTGCTATACTTCCTGCACTTTGCCAAATATGATTGTTTGGTAAACCTACATATAAATCTGTTCCGTTTTCACTTGTTATGTGTAGTTTTTCAAATTGGTTAGAATTTAAAAATTCTCCTTTTTCATCTAAAACTTTAATGTGTTCTTCCCAATTAGCTAAACCATCTCCATCTACTCTACAAGCTTGTAAAATTAAATCCCAAAGTTTTAGGTAACCTTCTTCTTCTGGAAGTTCTGGGAAAAGACGTTTTGACCATTCTATAGAACTTGCAGCAGCTATAGTCCAAGGACATTCGTTATTCATAACTGCTTTCATATAATTTCTTAATGCTTTTGAACGTGTTATCATAGCAGTTTTTAGTTTTGAACTGTCAACACTTGATAATCCATCCGGATCATCGCTTATTATAGAAATAAAACCTGATCCTCTATGAACAGCATCTTCATTCATATCTACCATCCATTGTGGGAAATCTTTTAATGTTTCTTCACTAGCATAAGTTAGTGTTTGTTTTGTTAATTTTTGGTCATTCCAGTCTATTCTTACTTTTTTAGCTCCTAGTTTGTAGCATTCTTCTGATACTAATAATGCAAATTTACGAGCTTCTATACTTGAACGAATAACTATTTCTTGATTTTCTTGTGCGTTGATACCTATTTTAGCAACAACCTTTGCATAGTTAGCTATTCTTTGTTCTAATTTTTCGTATAATTCTGATGTCATTATATACAACTCCTTTTTTATATTGATTATTTAATTATAACAAATTATAAAGTTTATTCAAATAAATTAGAAGCTGAATTTTTGTAGTTTATTTTTATTTTTGATAGAATTATTTTAAGGAAAATTATTTAAGGAGCATAATATGAAAATATACGAATACCCAAAATGCTCTACATGTAGAGCTGCAAAAAAATTTATAAAAGAACACAATATTAACGCAGAGTTTATAGATATAACTAAAGAACAACCATCTAAAGAAGAAATAAAAAACATTTTAAAAACTTTTAATATACCATTAAAAAAATTATTTAACACTAGTGGTGTAAAATACAAAGAGTTGAAACTTAAAGACGTACTTCCTAACATATCAGAAGATGAAGCTATAGATATTCTACTTAGTGACGGTATGTTAATTAAACGTCCTTTAGCTTTTCACTGTAGCCAAGAAACTCTACTTTTAGGTTTTAAAGAAGATGAATGGAGCGCAGCTTTAACTGCCCATAAATTTGATTGGTAAAATTTTATAATTATTAACAGTATAACAATTAAAATTAAAAAACATACAGAAAAGAAAAAGATAATTTTTATCTTTTTATAATACAGTAAACTCATATTATTTCTTAATAATATGTTTAAAAATAGTAATATAACAGAACTAAACTTGAGGAATCTCAAGTTTTTTGCTATAATTAAGCAAAATTAAAAGTTAAGATTGAAAAACATAGTTATATAATGTAACCCGATGTTAAAGTTTTTAAAATAAATATAAATGAAAAATATTTTAGAAAAGAAAAATTAAGCACATAATATATAAAAATATAATTAATATAGATTTTATTACTTTATCTTAATATGTATAATAAATTTTTTAAAATTTAAAAAGGAGGATAATTATATATGGCAAAAAAGAATCAATCAACTAGGTTGACCACTCAACATAAAGAATCTCAAGGAGTTGTTGGAATTTTTGGAGAGAATGCTAAGAATCACGATACAGAGGTGGGGAGAGTAGCAAAATCTGTCCAATTAGATTTAGAAAAAAAGTATACGAAGTTAGAATTTAGATTTAGAAGTAATATTAGTAAAGAAGAAATTAATAAAGCCCTACAAAAAGTGGATGAAGAGTTAGGACAAACTTTATTTGTATCTAACGCTAGTATTAAACCAGATGGTGGTTTAATAGAGGTTAAGGATGATTATGGAAATTGGAGAGTTATATTAATAACAGAAGCAAAACATCAGGGTAAGGATATTGAAAACATTAAGAATGGGAAATTAGTAGGAAAGAAAAATGACCAAGACTTAATGGCTGCAGGAAATGCTATTGAAAGATCTCATAAAAATATTTCTGAGATAGCAAATTATATGTTAGCTGAGTCTTATTTTCCATATATTATATTTTTGGAAGGATCAAATTTTCTAACTGAAACAATTTTTGTTGAAAGACCAGATGGAAGAATTGTAGAGTTGAATTACAAATCGGGTATTTTAAACAGATTAGATAGACTTTCAGCTGCAAATTATGGAATGCCTTTTAATAGAAATTTATGTAAGAATAAATTTGTAAAAACCCAAGAAAAAAATATTATGTTACAAGCTGCATCTATTTATACAAAAGGCGATGGTAGTATATGGGAAACAGAGGAAATGTATTCAATAATGATGGATATAGCAGAAACATCTTTGCAAATGTTGGGTAGAGACATTTTCAAACAATTAACAGAACAAAAGCATGGAATATAAGAAATGAGAAAAAACGAAAATGATTTTTTAAGAAAAGCTAAAAAGAATAAAAACGATGAGTTTTATACTCAATATAAAGACATAGAAAATGAATTACAGCACTATAAAACTCACTTTAAAGGGAAAATTGTTTTCTGTAATTGTGATGATCCAATAACCAGTAACTTTTTTAAATATTTTGTAGATAATTTTGAAGAATTAGGACTCAAAAAAGTAATAGGTGCTTGTTATATTTCAAATGAATACGATATATTTGACTATGAAAATAAACAATTTAAAAGCGGATATTATTATGAGTATAGTAGTAAAGATACTGACTTTAAAGAAGTTAGTAAAGATAATGTAATTCATTTCAAAGGAGATGGAGATTTTAGAAGTATTGAAAGTATTGAATTATTAAAAAAGGCTGATATTGTTGTAACTAATCCTCCGTTTTCTTTATTTAGAGAATTTATTTCACTACTAATAGAATATAAAAAGAAGTTTTTAATTATAGGAAATATTAATGCAATTACATATAAAGAAATTTTTAAATTGATACAAAATAATAAGGTGTGGTTAGGGATTAATTTAGGAAGAGGTATTTCTGGTTTTATTGTTCCAAAACATTATGAACTGTATGGAACCGAAACAAATATTGATGAAATCGGAAATAGAATTGTATCAACTAATAATTGCTTATGGTTAACAAATTTAGATAACTTTAAAAGGCATGAAGACATTGAGTTAAAAATGACATATGAAGGAAACGAAAATAATTATCCCAAATATGATAATTATAATGGAATAAATGTAAACAAAACAAAAGATATTCCAAGTGATTACAAGGGGCATATGGGTGTACCGATAACATTTTTACATAAATTCAACCCTGAACAATTTGAGATTATAAAATTTAGAAAGGGAGATGACGATAAAGATTTATGTATAAATGGAAAGTCCCCATACTTTAGAATTTTAATTAAAAACAAAAGAGTGTAAATATGATATTCCACTACCAATATAAATTTTAGCTGTATAATAAATTATGTAGGTAAATAAAAAACACTCAACAAATTTATTATACAGCTTTATTTAATAAATTTTATTATATTTATTTCTGTAAAATAGCATGAGCATATTCTATATTAAATTGTTTCAAATCAATTTTTTTAATAATATGTTCTTTTTTATTATATATTGACAGAGAATCATAAAATAAGAAATAATAATTTTCATAATCTTGACTAAAAAATGTCATTCCATAAGATTTTTCAGAAAATTCTTCTTCAAAACTTAATGTTTTTGTAACTTCTTTACTTTTTATATCAACTATACTCCATTTATCATTTCTTATTAAATTGTAATCATAATGAATTATTAATTTTTGTTCTTTTTTATCAATATATATTTCACTAGGATAGTTTTCAACCTGTATATATTCTTTGTTTTTAGTTTCTAAATTCAATATTAATACTTGATTTCCCGGATCTATTCTTGATGGACTAATAAAGCTATTTAGTTTTGTAATATATAAGTTATTATTATCTAATAACATTCTAGAAAAATATCCTTCTTTATCTAGCTCAATTTCTTCTTCTATTTTTAATGTTTCCTTATTTATCTTTAATATAGAGTTCTTTCCCCCTGCTGAATAAGTATAGTAAACTAATACATATATATAATTATCTTTTTCTACTATATCTCTAGCAACTCCAGAAATATTTAGTTTATTATCTGCTACAAATTCTAAATCTTCAAGTTTATATTTTGATAACAAAATTTTATCAGAAATAGATGTACTATAAAAATAATTTTCATCAATACAATAAGAAAAAATATCTCTGCCTAAATTACCTTTATAACTTATATCAAGTGAATTTTTATTAGTTTTAGCTATAGAAGTACCAGTTTTTCTATAAGTAGTTTTAGAAAAATAATAATCTCCTTTTGGATATAAGTCATACCATAAAAATAAATCTTTCTTACCAGAGTCTGTATTTTTTTCTTCTAAAAGTTTTAAATCACCGTTATCAAAATTAAATGTCGATATCTTACCTTTTGATACTATTGCTATATCGTAATCATAATTTTTGGTATGATTTTGACAAGATACTAAAACTAAAGATAATAAAATAAGTATACAAAAACTTATATTTTTCTTTTTCATATTTACCTCCCCTAAACGTTTATAATTTAATTAGAATACCCTTACAACTAAAGTATAACACGGAATTTTCTTTATAACAATAGAAAATAGTAATCTTTCACTACAATAAAATTAAGTATATTTTAAATGAAAACCCCAGAAGTTTTTTATCAAACTTTTGGGGTTCATTATATTAAATTTTTATCTTTTTATAATTATTTAATCAACTCTACCTACTTGGGTTTCGTACATTTTTTTGTATCTACCATTTAAGGCTATTAGTTGTTGATGATTTCCACTCTCTACCAATTCTCCTCTATGAAGAACATAAATACAATCTGCATTTTTTATGGTAGAAAGTCTATGTGCTATTATTAGGGTTGTTCTACCATGTTTTAGTTCTTCAACTGCTTTAGATACATATTGTTCTGTTTCACTATCAACGTTTGCTGTAGATTCATCTAAAATTAAAATTTTAGGATTTTTTGCTAAAGCTCTAGCAAGACAAATAAGTTGTTTTTCTCCTGTAGAGAAATTACTTCCTCCTACTTCTACTTTTGAATCAAGCGTTCTTCCTTGCTCTAAAATAAAACTCCCACCTACTCGTTCTAAAGCTGATAAAGCTAGTTCTCTATTTCCATTAGGCTCTATATTCTCAAGCAAACTACCTTCAAATAAAAATGAATCTTGCAACACTATCGAAACATTTTCTCTAAGATATGCTCTGTTGTAATTTTTTATGTCTTCTCCACTGACATAAACAGTACCTTTATCCGCTTCATAAAACTTAATTAATAAATTCATTACCGTACTTTTTCCACTACCTGTAGAACCTACAAACGCTACTGTTTGATTTTCTTTTATGTCTAAATTAATATTTTTCAAAACATAGTTGTCTTCTTTATAAGCGAAGTAGACATTCTCAAATTTTATATTTCCTAGGAAATTTTCTTTGCTAGAAATTTTTGCCGTATCTTCTTCTACTTGTAAGTCTAAAACTTCCTGAATGTTAACTGCTGCTCCTACTGCACGAGTATAAAGAGAAATCTCCATAGTTAAATCAGTTATACGATAAATAATGTCTTGTGTATAATTTATAAATAGATAGACCATACCTATAGTAACACCGTATTTATTATCGTTAAAGTGTGAATAACTGTAATAAAATATTATCCCTGCAAAAAAGATAACATTTAAAAATCCTGTAAAAGTATGTAACATTGTAGAATCTAAAACATTTATTTTGCTTCCATATTTGTATCTTTCGTCATTAAAACTTTTCCAATAATCGATACTTTCTTGTTCTTTATTAAAAGCCTTGATTACCTCTAAATTTTGATAGCCCTCGTTTATGGCAGCACTGCACTGTGTATTTGCTTTACGATATTTTAAAACATTATTTGTATTAAGTTTGTTATACATATACATTATAAAATACATAAGTGGTATTATAAGTAGCATAACTAAACCAAATAAAAGATTGACACTAAATAGTACTCCGTATATAAATACTAATTTTAATACTATTACGACTATATTAACAAATGTATTAACAAAAAATGTTCTTATTACGTTAGCATCACTAGTTATTCTAGAAACAACAGATCCTGCTGGCATGTTATCAAAATATTTTATCGGTAAATTTTGAATGTGGTCGTATATTTTAGTTTGAATAGAAACATAAACATTGTTCGCACCTTTTACTAGATAAATGTTCCTAATATAAGTCATAAACCCAGAAAATATTAGTACAACTCCGTACCCTAAGGCTATAATTACTGCTCGTTTAAATATTTGTTCAGAAGTACTCCCCTCTACATTATCAAATACTTTTGATAATAAGTAAACGGCTATAACACTTCCTCCAACTCCAAAAATAGCAGTTATAAACCCTAAAATATAATCTCTTTTGGCTTCTTTCATATAAGGTATAAATTGAAATAAAGCTTTACTATTCTTCATTATTTTCAACCTCCTTATTTTGATAATCATTTAATTCTTTATACCAATTACAGTCCGCAATTAAATTATCATGATTATCAATTCCTATTATTTCTCCATCATTTAAAACTATAATTTTATCCGCATGTCTAACTGCAGAAATTCTATGAGCAACTATTATATTAGTTTTCCCTTGTCTATTATTTTTTATATTGTTAATAATATTTTTTTCTGTAGTAGCATCTACTGCACTAAGACTATCATCTAAAATTAAAATTTCAGGATTAGAAATTAATGCTCTAGCAATTCCAATACGTTGTTTTTGACCACCAGATAACGAGACACCATTTTCTCCTATTATAGTATCTACACCATCTTTAAAATTATCAACATCTTTTTTCAAATCAGCTAAAATCAACGCTTCTTCTAATTTGTTTTCTAAGTTTTCTCTATAAAATAATATGTTGTCTTTTAAAGATTTAGAAAACAACTGATACTCCTGCAGAGCTATCGCCATATTATCTCTCACAGAATAATCATAATATTTTTCGATACTTTTTCCATCCAAAAATAAGCTATTTTCATCAACAGGATAAAGTCTTAATAACTGTTTTACAAGTGTGGATTTCCCACTTCCTGTCTTTCCTACTATTCCGACTGTTTCTCCTTTATTAATTGTAAAATTAATATTTTTTAATACATAATCTGTATCGTATTTGAAATTGAAGTTTTTAAATTCTATTTTATCTTGGAAAGTAAATTTTTCATTAGCTAGGTTATTATTAACTAATATTTCACTTTTTTCTATCTCCTCGATACGACGTAACCCTTGCTTTGCTTCAACACAAGAAATAACAAATTGAGATAATGCTATATATGGCCATTGTATTAAAGTAAGAACTACAAACACCGACATTAAATCTCCGATAGTCATTACTCCATTATTTATTAAATAAAAACCAAATACTACAGCTATAAAATAAGAAACAGCTGTTGCTATCATATTAGTAGCTTGGAATAAACGTACTTGTTTTGTATATTCTACGTTATTATCTGCATAAATATTTAATTTTTCTAGGAACAGTTTGCGCACTTTATTTAATAAGTTGTATGTTCTTATTACTCTTATACCTTTAACATTTTCTAATGTTTCATCAGTTATTTTATCCATAACTTTTAACATTTTGTTGTAATAATGTTCTTGCGTATGCTTTCTACGATAAAGATATATAGTTTGAATAATGTAAGGTAGTATAACCATTATCATAAATGGTAAATTAGACTTACTAAATATTAATGCCGTTATATATCCGTTATAAACTACTCCTTCTAAAAAACAAAATAGACCAAATGAAGCTAACGGACTGATATAATCAATAACATCATTAGTCGACCTACTTATTACATCCCCTATACTTACCCTATTAAAAAATATAGGTGTATGCTTATAAACAGATTTTTGAATATCTTCACTCAAATATTTAATACTTCTATAATAACCCATAAATGTATAGTAATCATTTAAAGCACCTATAATATAGCGTAAAAAACCTACTAAAATTAATATTGTTACTTCTCTTACTATATCATTATATGTTAGAGTGTCATTATTTATACTATCTACTACATAAGATACCCTAGTAACAGGATATAAAGTTAATAAATTTCCTACTGCAGATGTCAAAGTAACAAAAAATACTCTTAGTTTATCTCGGCGAAAAACTCTTAAAATACTGTTCATAATACCCCTCCTCTCAACAATTCTAATTAATTATCATAACATATTAAACATATATTTTCAAACAAAGAACTGTATAGTAGTATAGACAAATAAAAAGTTAATATATATTACATAAAAATACTTTTTATACTATAATATTATTAATTAGTTAGTTAAGGAGATATGAATTTTAAAATTGTTGCGTTAATAATTATTGCTATTTTACTATTGTTTTCTATAAGAAAATACAACGGTAGAAAATTTAATAGTTAGATTCTAATCTTAAATAAAATCAGGTAGAAATATAGAATCTAACAAAAAAGCAAAATTAGAAAGTGAAAAATATATAGATATTTTTTTAAAATTACACCACAAATAAAAAATACAAAATATGTTAAATATAAGATATATATAATCAATATAAATCTTAAAAACTATATTATATAAATGAAATATAACTTTAAATACATTATTTATTTTTGAAAAATAATTTACAAAAATAAATAATTATAGTAAAATTTAATTTATAAATACTACAGAAAGGAGAGTTTGTCATGAAATATAGCAAACTAAAAATAGAAGAAATTCATTTCACTTCAGATGATGTTGTTACTACTAGCGGTTTAGTTGCTCCAGTTTGGCCTCCGCCACTACCTCCTCCACCGCCAGCTCCAGATCCTGAGGATGACGGTGAAGAATAAAATGAAATTAATTATCTATACTTTTTATTATAAGTAATAATAATTTACAAAAATAAAAAGTAGCTAGTCAAAAAACAAAAATATTGATAAGTTAAATTTTTAAAAACTTTATAATATTAACTTTATCACACAGAAAATATAATAAATATTTTTCTAGTTGTTAGGTAAGTCAATTTATTAAAAATATTCTTATCAATTCAAATATTTTAAAAGGAGCTTATATATTATGAAAAATTTTGATACTAACTATAAGTTATTAGAAGAAATGTACGAAGATTCATATTTTCCTAATTTTTTAGTAGATAAAGTGAAAAATGAAATTCAAAAAGTTATTACATTACTTGAAAATGGAGAAACAGATTTAGATACTATTCAAGATAAACTTGATGAAATAGTTGTGGAAATTAATGATTTACAAGATGAATTCTATGAAAATGAAAGTGAAATTGAAACTGTGGCTCGTGACAGTATAGGAACTACTATTGAATACATTTTAAATTGGTTCGATATTAACATTGATATTGAGGAAGCTATTAGAGAGCGAGATTGGTAATAGAATATAATAAAAAATATAAAAAAACTAGAGGTAATTATTAATATATTATACCTCTAGTTTTTTATTATTTAAAATTAAATATTAATTTTTAAATTTTCTTCTTAATACTAATATTAATACCAACACTAGTATTGACAGACCTAATAGATAAGTGGCACCTGCTATATTTCCTGTAGCAGATAATGTTTCTTCTTGTTTTTCTGATTTTACTTTTTTAGGATTCTCTTCACTAGATTCTGAAGATTCTCTATTAGAATCATCATCTTTTAATTCTACACCTTTTATGTCTACTGGTGTATTATTTTTTTTTGGAGTTTCTAAAATACCAGAATCAGATTTCTTTTCTTCTTGAATATATCTATATTCTCCAAACCCTTCTTTATCTGACGGTTTTAAATATTTTATATCTGAAGAATTTGCTACTAAATTTTTAGCGCTATCTGCTGTTAAAAATCTTAAATCTAAACCTTTTAAGTTATTTACAAAAGTCCAATTATTATCTGCTGTTGGGTTTATAGTTTTAAGTTCTGTTAAATAATTAATTATTACTTGACGATTTTCTAAACCTAATAACTCTTTATAACTAGCAGAAGATACTCCAGGGAATACAGGACTACTCATTCTATAATTATTAGTAACCACTATAAATTCCTGATCAGCCGTTACATCTTTATCTAAATATTTTAAATTACGAACTCTACTAGCGTTAGCATTAACAACTTTTCCATCTTTATCATATTTATTAGGTTGAGTTATATCAAATTCGTAAGTAACACCATCTATAACATCAAAGTTATAAGTTCTATAGTCTGTATTTACTATATTTTGAGGCTCCTTACTTTCAGGATTAACTGTATTAAATAATCCAGAACTCATTTCCAACCATTCTTTTAATTGAGCACCATTAACTTTCACTACAGCAGTTATATTATCATATAAATATAAATCGGCTACATTTTTAATAGCTATTCCACCTTTAGGAATGTTAGTATAAGCAGTAGCATCCCCTCTAGTACCTGCTTTAAATGGTGCTGCTGCTGAAAGAACAGGTAGATTTTCATGCTGTGTTCCTTTTAATTCTTTTTTAGCATACCAAATTTGAGCATTATTAACTATTTGAACAGATGGATCATCTTTTACTAAAGAGAAATAACTTGTTATATCAGAAGAAGTTTCACCTACTGATTTTCTAACATAATTAATAGTACCTTCATGAGCTTCTTTAGCAACTTCAAGAATTCTATTATCTGCTATATTAGATTTAGAATCAATTTTTCTAATTTCTCCTTTAGAATCTGTAACTACCCATTTATTGTCCTGTTTTGTTAGCTTTAAATCTATAACTCCAAGGTGATCTCCATATTTTCCTGCCATTACAGTAGGTTTACCGTTTATTAAACCTTTTTCTGCGTCAACAGATGGTAAATCTTTATAGTCTCCTGGGAATGTAGCGTGAGAATGTCCAGTTACTATTGCATCAACTCCTGGTATTTTTGATATATGGAATCCAATATTTTCTTCACCTTCAACATACTCTGCATCACCTATTCCTGAATGAGACAAGACAACTACTACATCTGCTCCTGCTTCTTTCATTTTAGGAACTATTTTTTCTAAAGATTTTATAGAATCTTCTACTTTTATTTTCCCTTCTAGGTGAACTTTGTCCCAATTTAAAATTTGTGGTGGCACAATTCCAGTAACACCAACACGAATATCAACTGTTTTCCCTAAATTGTTTACGTATTTTTTAGTAATTATTTCATACTGCTTATACTTAGGTGTTCCGTCCATATTTTGAACATTGGCATTTACTAGTGGAATTTTAGTTCCTTTTATTACAGTATCTAAAAAATCTAAACCATAGTTAAACTCATGATTACCTAGTGTACCTATATCAAAGCCTAAAACTTCTAAAGCTTTATACATAGGATGATTTTGCCCTGGTTGTAGCCTGTTTACTGTTGAAACATACGTTCCAAGAGGCGTACCTTGAATAATATCTCCATTATCTACTAATAAAGTGTTACTATTTTCTTTTTTGGCTGCTTCTATTAAAACAGCTGTTTTCGCTAATCCTATCTTCTCAGAAGGTTTATCTTGATAATAATCATAGTTTACTAAATTAGTGTGTAAATCTGTTGTAGCTAAAACTCTCATATCTACTGTTTCTGAAACATTATTTGATGTTTCTTCTGCATAAGAAACATTAAAAAACATCGAAGTTGCGACTAATGCAGTTGATAAAATAGCACTTATTAATTTTTTATTTTTTTTCATAAAATTTTCTCCTTTAATATTTTGCTAGTAAATTTTACCACATTATCTTTTTAAAAACAATAGAAAAAACAACCAAAAACATACATTTTTAGTTGCTTACTCAAAAAATTACGTAAAAAATTACAATGCAAAGGTTTTAAAAAATATATTATTTGTTTTTATTCTTTAAAATTCGAAGAATATAAAATTAATAAAATTAAAATAGATAATAAAATATATAACGCTATCTGAATAGATATTGCATTACTTATAAATAAAATCATTACTGTTCCTAAAGGAACTGTTAAAGTTATTATAGTACTAAAAATACTATATATTGAAGTTTGTTTGTCTTCTGGTACAGAATGTAATATTAGTGAATCTAACTTTGGATTAGAAATACCAGATAAATAACCGATAATAGCAGTTAATATAAGAAGAATTATCTTATCTTGAAAAATTAAAATATTTAAAATGTATAAAATAAAAATTAATATTTCAATAATTACATTATTTTTTAAAGTCATATTTTTATAAAAACCTACTTGATAAAATCCAGCTAATATCACACATACTATTTCAACCATTTCTATAAGAGTAATAGTATAAGCTATATTTCCAAATAATAAATTATTATTTTTTACTAATAATACTAGCAATAAAGCATATATAGCCGATGAATAAAAGTTCATACCTGAAAAAAGAAAAATAAATCTATATATTACTTTAATCTCTTTTAAAACTTTCAGATTTTCTAGAGTATCTTTTAAAAAATTTTTTGCACTTATTTTTCTAGAATCTTTTTCTTGAAACTCTCCTATGTGTTCTTCTATATTTTTTCTTTTAAATTTTAAAATCAAAAATGCAACAAGAAATAAACCAGCATTTATCATACCAAAATATGAATAATTATAACTAATTAACCCTAAAATAAAAACTCCTAGAGCTTTTGAACCTAACGATATAGAGTTATAAATAGAATTTCTAAATGCAATAGCAGAACTTAAATCTTCTTTGGCAACTAATCTTGTGTTTATTGACATAGACAAGTAACCATTATACCCTCCCAAAATATCACTAAGCACGTTAATTAAAACTAAAGCTACAAATACCCACCAAGACACGCCAAATATATTCACTAAAATAAATAGTACAAATAACATAAACTGATAAAATCTAGTTTTCATCAATACTAAGTATTTATTTTTAGTCTTATCTGCATAATAGCCTAAAATAAAAGATATTATATATGGTAAAGTTGTAGCAACTGACACGATACTTATTGCTAATTCAGGATTAGTCATATTTGTTGCGTATATTATAAAAGCTATATCGAATAAAGTTCTCCCCATATATCCAAAAGAAGAAGACGTTAAAAACCAACGATACAACTTATTTTTTAAAAATATGTTCATAAATAAACTCTCCTTTTCAAACTAACTAATTATATCTCAACTTCAAAATCAAATAAAACTTTTATATCATCATCTAGTGTATGACTAATCATAACTACAGTTTTATTTTTTTCTTTTAGTAATATTTCTTCTACTTTTTTTGCAGAAATTTTATCCAAAGCAGATGTTCCTTCATCAATAAGTAAAATATTTTTACTACTAATTAGTGAACGAACTATAAATATTCTCTGTTTCTGACCTCCTGATAAATTTTCTCCCTGAAAGCCAACTTCTTTATTTATAAAATCTTTTGCGTTATCAAGACCTGTTTTTTCTAGGTATTCTATCATCAACTTATCTTCTACAAAATTTGCGATATTAATATTGTCACGTACTGTTCCAGAAAAAATAAATGGTTTCTGTGGTATTAATGCTATATTATCAAATAGTAAACTTATAGGAATATCTTTTATATCAACTCCATAAAATTTAACTAAACCTTGATAGTCTTTTATTTGCCCTGTAAGTATTTTTAATAATGTAGACTTTCCACTTCCACTAGGCCCTGAAATAAAATATTTTTTACCTTCTTCTATTTGTAAATTAAAATCATTAAAAATTTTCTTTTCTCCATAAGAAAAGTTCAATTTAGATATATCAAAAATAATATTAGATTTTTGTATTTCTAAATTCTTATCACAAATACTACTATTTACCATAAATTCATCAAACTTAGCAAAAATAGGCTTAACTCCTCTTATAAGAGTAATTTTATATCCTATTTCACTCATACCACTAAATACAAGATTAGCAAACATTCCAACTGCTGCTACAGACCCTATTTCTAAATCCTGAGTTATAACTAAATATCCTGTTATAAATACTAATAAAACTTGAAAAAATACATTTAAAGCAAAGTTAAAAGCATAATAATTACTTTCTATTTTTATCTGCTTTATAAAAATACTTTTTAATACATTACTAGCCTCAACTATTTTTGAAGGTATAGCTTTTAATTTATTTATTGATAAATAAGTATCATAACCTAATATAGTTTCTTCTACACTTGAAACGTATCTTTCATTACCTTTCGTTACTTCTATTCCTACTTCTTGTATTTTTTTATCAAAAACCTTTGGTAAATATATCAAAATTAGTGTTCCTAATATCGTTATAAATGATATAATCCAATGATACCTAAAAAGTGCAACAAGAGAAAACATCATTCCAGATATACTATAAAGTAAAGCAAAAATATTTTTTACTCCTTTATTTTGAATAGCTTGTATATCATTATTAAACCAAGACTGATAGGTTCCTGAAGATTTTTCTTTGTAATGTTGAACATCTTTATTAATTAAAGAATTTGATAGTTCATCTTTTATAGAAATACCTATATTTTGAACAAACATCTCTTGTCTTACTTTTACTATTCTATCAATAGCGATAATAATAACCCAAACTAATGCTAAATATAATATTATTTTTAAAAAACGGTTTAAATTATTTTCTGTAAGTATTGTTATAGCATCTGCATTTAAATAATTACTTAGTATTAAAAATAATTGTCTAATTATTATAGCTATAAATATAAACACAAAACTATATTTATATTTTAATATATAACTTTTCATAATATCCCCCCTTAATCGTTATTTTATCATCTTTTTTATAAAAAAGATATTGTAATTTAATTATAAATAAAAAAACCGAAGATAAAATCCTCGGTTTTTATATATTAAAATTAGTCTATTATTGATACTTTTATAAAGTTAGTTGTTCCTACGCTACTCTTACCAGCATTTACAGGTATTCCTCCTGTAATAACTATAGCGTCATCTTTTTTAGCGTATCCTGATTCTACTGCTATTGATTTAGCTGTATCTAACATTTCATCTGTAGATTTAACTTGATGAGAAACTTTTGCGTCTACTCCCCAAACTAAGCTAAGTCCTCTAGCTACTTTTTCACTAGGTGTTACCGCTAATATTGAGGCATTTGGACGGTATTTAGAAATTAATCTTGCTGTTTGTCCTGATTCTGTATAAGTTACTATAGTGTGTAAATCTAAATTTAAAGCTGTATACCCAACAGAGATACCAATTGCGTTAGTTATATCTTTGCTTGATGCTTTTTTCGCTCTTTCTTTAATTATGTTAGAGTAATCTTGCATATCTTCTGCTCTTTGAGCTATTGTAGCCATAGTTTCTACTGATTCGATTGGATAATCTCCAGCTGCTGATTCTCCAGAAAGCATTATTGCATCTGTTCCATCGAATATTGCGTTAGCTACGTCTGATACTTCTGCACGTGTTGGACGTGGATTTTTTTGCATAGAGTCTAACATTTGAGTTGCAGTTATTACAAAAATACCTGCTTTGTTACAACGACGTATAATGTCTTTTTGGATGATAGGTACTTCTTCTGCAGGTACTTCAACACCTAAATCTCCACGAGCTATCATGATTCCGTCTGATACTTCGATAATTTCATCTATATTATCAACAGCTTCTTGACATTCGATTTTAGGGATGATTTGTACGTGTTCGCATCCTTCTTCTTTTAGAATTCTTCTAACTTCTAATACATTTTCTTTAGTACGAACAAATGATGCTGCTACAAAGTCAATTCCTTGTTTACATCCAAAACGAATATCTTGTTCATCTTTTTCTGTTATACCTGGCAATTTAGTTGAAACTCCTGGTACATTAACACCTTTTTTGTTTTTAAGAACTCCACCGTTTTGAACAGTAGTATATATTAAACCACCGTCAACATCTACACTATTTACTGTAAGACCGATTAGTCCATCATCTAATAAAATAGTATCTCCTGCTTTTACATCATGAACTAATTCTGCATAAGTTATAGAGAATTTTTCTGGTGTTCCTAATACTTCTGTCATAGAAACTATTACGTCATTTCCTTTAACAAGAAGGATAGCTCCATTTTCCATTTCATTAGTTCTGATTTCTGGCCCTTTAGTATCTAATAAGATAGCTAGGTTTTTCCCAGTTTCTTCTCTAACTTCTTTCATTGTTGCTATTCTTGATGAATGTTCTTCGTAATCACCATGTGAAAAGTTTAAACGACAAACGTTCATTCCTAATTCAACCATTTTAGTTAAATTTTCTTTCGACTCTGATTTTGGACCTATAGTACAAATTATTTTAGTTTTTTTACTCATCTTTTTTACCTCTTATTTTTTATCAACAGTTAAATTCTACAATACTTGTAACTTTATTTCAAATATTTTCATATGAAAATCAAATGAAAAACGTTTTAATAACTATGTATATGTTTTCAATTATATAGAAAGTTGCTTAGATACTTCGTACATAGTTAAATCTACTGAATGTGTATCTTCAAATACATCTTCAAATTTTGTACTAACTAATCTGTTATTTTGTATTCCAACCGCTCTACCAGAGTTACCTGATATTAATAGTTGAACAGCATAGTTTCCTAATCTAGAAGCTAATACTCTGTCCATAGCACTTGGAGCTCCTCCTCTTTGGATGTGCCCTAAGATTGTATATTTAACATCTTCGTTATATTGCTCTTTCATTATTTTTGCTAATTCTTGAGCTGACATAACACCTTCTGCTAAAATTATGATAGAATGTTTTTTCCCTCTTTCTTCTGCTCTTCTTACACGACTCATAACTTCATCAAGAGATTCTTCTTTTTCTGGAATTATTATTGATTCTGATCCTCCAGCTATACCCGCCATAAGAGCTAAATCTCCTGCATTTCTTCCCATTACTTCGATAATGAATGTTCTGTCATGACTTGAAGCTGTATCACGTACTTTATCGATCGCATCAATTATAGTATTTAACGCTGTATCAAATCCTATTGTAAAATCAGTACCACAAATATCGTTATCTATTGTACCTGGTACTCCTATTGTTTTAATATCCATTTCGTTACTTAGTGCCATAGCCCCACGGTAAGAACCATCTCCACCTATTACAACTAGACCTTCTATTCCTAATTTTTTAAGATTTTCGATAGCTCCTTTTCTAATTTCTGGATTAGCAAATTCTGGTAATCTTGCTGAAGATAAGAAAGTACCTCCGCGGTTTATTATATTACCTACATCTCCAACTTCTAATTTTTTTATGTTTCCTTCTACCATTCCTTTATATCCTTGGTATACTCCATAAACTTCCATACCATTGTATATAGCTGTTCTTACTACTGCACGAACAGCAGCATTCATACCAGGTGCATCTCCACCACTAGTTAAAACTGCTATTTTTTTCATAATTTTAATACCTCTTAATTTTTGTTTTATATCCTAGTATATATTAACATACTTTTTTTATTTTTTCTATACTTTTTGTTTAGTTTTGTTTGATTTTTTATAACTTTTATTTGCTTGTATAACCTATTTTAATAGGTTTCCCAGAGAAATGTTCCATATATTTTCGAACAAATAAATGTGCGTTTTCTACTGATGTTACTTTATTACTTATATTATTATCTTTAAATATACATATTAATTTAGCACTACCGTTAGGCGCTGCATTGTTTTTTATGAATTCCTTATTATCCTCGTCAACTAGAACATATATTTGTTTGATATTATTCAAACAATATTCTTTATAATTTTCTAAAGTAGCTACTTTTTCTAATATGTATTGTAATCTATCGTTTCTAATTTGTGGAGTTACAGATAGTACTAAAAATTGATTATTTTTTAATAAAACACTTGCATATTTATAAACATTAGGAAATATAGTTACATCTTTATCAGCTTTCCCGTCATTTACAGTAAGAAAAGCCATATAATCTCCTTTTTTGGTTTTGATTTCTTTAATATTTATTACCTCTACATAACTATCACTTTCTTTATCAGACATATAAGATAGTGGTAAATAGTAATACTTTTCTTTTTCTACTTGAACAGGGTGTTTTAAAAAGTATGTTCCAGTAACTTCTTTTTCCATAGATATTTTTTCATAAATAGTATAATCTTCTATTTCTTCTGTTTTTAAAGTCAAGCCACTTATACTAGATATTGCAAACCTTATATCATCTATATTATCTCTAGTATCTTCATAATAATCTTTAATTTTATTCATAGTTGTAGCTCTGTTATAACCAAATGTATCTAATGCTCCTGCTTTTACTAAAGAAACTGCAGCTTGATAGTCTACTTTTTTATTCATTCTTCTTAAAAAATCATCTATATCTTGATATTTTCCAAATTTAACTCTATCATTTACTATTTCAGAAGCTGCTCTATAGCCTACATTTTTTATTGATATTAGTGCAAAAATTATATCTTTTTTATATACCGAAAAATTAACTAAACTTAAATTTACATCTGGTTTTAACAATGTTATCCCTGCATTATTTAACTCTTGTTTATATTCATTTATTTTTTTCTCACTACTAATAACATTATTTAAAAGAGCAGTCATAAAATATCTATTATAATGAACTTTTAAATATGCCAATTTATAAGCTAACATACTGTAAACTACTGCATGAGATTTATTAAATCCATAGTTTGCAAAAATAACTATTAATCTAAATAGTTTATTGGCTATTTCTCTAGAGTATCCTGAACTTATGGCTTTTTCAATGAAAAGTTCTCCATATTTTTCTAAATCTTCTTTTTTCTTCTTACTAACAGCTCTTCTCATATTGTCCGCTTCATTTAGTGACATATGCGCAAAATTAACAGCTATTAACATTATTTGCTCTTGATAAACTATTACTCCGTATGTATCTTTTAATATTTTTTCTAATTTTGGGTGTAGATATTCAACCTGTTCTAAACCGTGTTTTCTTTTAACATAAGTTTCTATTTGTGCCATAGGACCAGGTCTATATAAAGCATTCATAGCTACTATATCATTAAACTCTGTGGGCTTTAATATTCTTAATTTTTCTTTTATCCCTCCGGATTCAAATTGGAATATTCCCTCTGTTTTACCTTCCGCAAAAAGTTTATAAACTTTTTTATCTTTAAAATTAATTTTATTAATATCAAATTCAGGTTCCTGTTTTTGTATTTCTTTAACTATACTCTCTACCATAGTTAGGTATCTAATACCAAGAAAATCTATTTTTAGTAACCCTACTTCTTCTATATCATCCATTGTCCACTGCGTTAAGTAATGTGTAACATTAGATTTTTCTAACGGGCTATACTCTACTAGATTATTGTTATCACTTATTACAACACCTGCTGCATGAACAGAGGTATTTTTAGGAAGATTTTCTAAACTTCGGGCTACTTTAAACCATCTTTTATTATATTCGCTACTATTTATAAAATTTTGTAATTCTGCTGAATTTTCATAACATTCTTCTAAAGTTTTATTAGAGTCAATCATATTGCTAATTGTTTTTAAATCTTTTTCACTAAATTGTAATATTCTCGCACTTTCTCTAGCTGAACTTTTAGATTGGAAAGTAGTATAAGTGATTATTTGAGCTACTTTTTCTTTTCCATATTTTTCTTCAACATATTTTATTACTTCATCTCGTTTAGTATCTTGAAAGTCTATATCTATATCCGGCATAGATATTCTTTCTTTATTCAAAAATCTTTCAAATAGTAAATTGTACTCTATAGGGTCTGCTTCAGTTATATTTAGTAGATAACAAACTAAACTACCTGCGGCACTACCCCTACCTGCACCTACATAAATTCCATTATCTTTTGCATATTTTACAAAATCATAAACTATTAAGAAATAGTCAGCAAACCCCATATCCTCAATAATCTGTAATTCATAATCAAACCTTTTTTTATATAAGTGTATATTTTTACCCACTAGCTTTGTCTTAGAGCCTTTTAATACTAAATATCGTAAATATTCTATACTAGATTTATCTTTAAATATTTCTTCTTTTTCTGAATAAACGTACTTTGGTAACTTATATCCCTCGTAATTCAAGCTATATTTACATTTATCAATAATTTTTTGTTGATTTTTCAACGCAATTAAAAACACTTCTTTTTCTAAAGGATTAAGCATATTATTATAAATGTTTTCTATATCGAAATTAGTATATACAAAATTTTCTCCAAAGTTTTCTGTTAATTCTTGTATATTTAATTTTGAATTATCTCTTATTGCCCTAACTACAACTAATGTTTGATAATCATTTTTATCTAAATAATTACTTTCTTTAACATAAACTATTTTTTTTATATTTCCATAAATATTGTAATTAAAATTCTCGTTATAACCAAAGTAATAATCAAAACCAGCTAATTTTTTTATTAATTCATTAGCATTAGCTAAAGAAGAAAATTCACTAACAACTAATAAAATAAAATCTTCTTTATGTTCTTGTAAAAAATCAAGTAAAAATTCCGTTGTAATTTCCGAATCTTCTGTTTGAATAATTGAAGATAATTTACATAGGATTTTAAACATTTTTTCATTTTTACTTATGATGTTAAATTTTACAAATTCTAAATCATAACTAACTTTAACTTCCAAGGCGTGTATTAGATTTATACCATATTTTTTTGATAACTTATAACTTTTAATAGCTCCATACATATTTGGATCAGATATACATACAGAGTCCACTCCATTATCTCTAAGTTTAGAAAATAATTCTTCTAATTTTATAGTACTATTAAGTAAATCATAACAACTATGAACACTTAAATTATAATATTTCAAAACACCACATCCTTTCTTATAAATAATATTATACACTAAAAGTTTATTTTTAGCATTTTAGCCATTACCAAATTCACTATTTATCCTGCTATATATTTATTATATTTTTATTATATGATATACTTTATTTAATATTAAGGAGGATTTTATGAAAAAACTATTTGTATTATTTATAGCTTTCTTTATTTCTATATCAAATATTAATATCGTAAAAGCGGACAGTAAAGATGATGAATTTTTAAGACTAACAAAAGAAGCTGGATATAAAGTAAATCCGATAAATATACCTAAATCTGCAATATTAATAGATGCTGATAAAGGTAATATTATTTGGGAAAAAGATATGGATCTACCTCGTGATCCTGCTAGTACATCTAAAATGTTAACTTTATATTTAGTATATGAAGCAATAGAAAAAGGAGAAATATCTCTAGATACAAAAATAACAGCGACAAAAGAGGATGAAGCAATATCTAAACTACACGAAATAAGCAACAATAAAATTACTGCTGGTGTAGAATATCCTGTAGAAGAGCTTATTAAAATGACTCTTGTTCCTTCTTCTAACGTAGCTACTATAATGTTAGCTAACAAATTATCTAATAATGATGCAGATCTATTTATAGATAATATAAATAACAAAGCTAACGAATTAGGTATGAACAATACACACTTTAATAACGCATCTGGAGCAGTAGCACGTGCGTTTGGAGGCTTTTACTCACCTAAAAGATTCGATAATAGTGCTTATAACACTACTACAGCTAGAGATTTAGCAATATTAACTTATAATTTCTTAAAAAAATACCCAGAAGTATTAGAATACACCAAAGATGGAAAAGTATCTACAATGATAGGCACTCCTTATGAAGAAACTTTCAAAAGTTACAACCACTCTCTACCTGGAGAAAAATACGCATTTTCAGGAGTTGACGGATTAAAAACAGGATCAAGCCCTAATGCAGGTTTTAATGTTATAGCTACTGCTAAACAAGATAACACTAGATTAATTGGTGTAGTTATGGGAGTTGGTGATTGGAACGATCAAAACGGAGAGTATTATCGTCATCCATTTGTTAATGCTATGTTCTTTAAAGGATTTAACGAATATGAAAATAAAATAGTGTTAAATAAAGGTGAGCACAATATTAACAGTAAGGATATTATATTAAATGAAGATTATTCAGAATTAGTACATAAGAGTAGCGATAGTTACAACTTTGAGTTTAACAATGATAGGTTAATTTTTAAAAATGGTCTAGAGAGCGTTCAAAATGAAAAAATAGAAAAAGGTATTCTATTTGAAGAAAAGTCTATAACATCTAAACTATTAAGCATTTATGAAAATCAAAGTTTTGAAAAGAAAATATTAATAATATTAGGTACTATATCAATACTAACTTTAATAATAATCTTTACAATAACAATAGTCAAAAAATTAGTAAAATAATAAACATAGGGGTTGACTTAATTTCTAGTCAACCCCTATTCAAATAAAATTTATAATTATAATAACATTAAACATTTATTATTGTGCTTATTACCTATCCACAATTATTTGTGCCACCTTCAACAAACACTCCTAGCTCTCCTACTTCATCACTTAAATATCTATAGACCCTTTTTGAAGAACATCCAGAAAAATGAATAGTTTTCATATTTTCACTATAAAATACTTTTCCATCTTCAGATACTAAATATTTATCTGCGATACGTCTTTTTATTTCTCCAATTATATTGATATAGCCTTCATTTTCTATAATATTAACTACTTTGCACTCTAAAGATAAAAAACAGTCATCTATTAAAGGAGCATCTACATATTTTCCTAAAGTATATGGCATATCTGATTGCTGTAACTTATTATGCCCACTAAAAAATCCACATATTTCTATTTCAGACATAAGATTCTCACAGGGAACATTAACCGTAAATTCTTTATATTTACTTATATACCTAGCTGCACAGCTATCTGCCTTTATACCTACTGTTATAGTGTTTCCTAGAGTATAAGATGAACTAGTTGTAGTAGAATTATATTTAAACTTATCATCTTTATATCCTAATAGAACAACAGGAAAACCATAATACAATTTTCTGGTGTCTATTTCTACTTTTTCTTTTAAAAACATATTATTCTCCTTTTAATTTAACAAAAACAATTTTTCTTTCACTTGATAATTCTTCATTAAAAATATAGTTATCAAAAGTAATATTTTTTATTTGATTAATATTATAAACCTTATTTTTTATTAATTCGTTCAAAAATTTCCCTCTAGCTTTTTTTGAAATAGTAGAGTGAGTTTTGTATTCATTTTGTATTTTTTCTACAAAGTTAATTTTTATCATTTTATTTCTCATATCTTTTGAAAAAACTTCTTCAAATTCACTTGATAAAAGAGAAATAACTAATTCATCATTTTTTATAAATTCATCATAATATGGCTGCCAAATATTTTTTAAACTCAACCCATCAATATCAAGTCTTTGTAAAAAATCAAGCCTATGTTCAGAAATTTTATCATATACATTTATAATACCATATAAAGAAGAGGTAATGAAAACATTGGACTTCATATAATATAAATCATCTTCACTAAAATTCTCTCTATCTATATTTCTGTACATTAAGCCATTGAATAAATCTATAGCATTATAAGTTAATGCTTTTTTATTATTTATTTGAAAAATTCTATCTTTTTCTATTAAGGCTTGACTTTCTTTAATTTTATACATAGACATTAATTCATCTGTGCTTTTAATAGAAAGTTTATCTACTATATTTTTACTAGTATTCCCTAATTCTACAAAAGGATATGATTTATTAGGTATTTTCATTTCTTTGGCTGTAGGTATTAGTATTTTCATAACAAATTCTCCAAATAAAATATAACTCTATAATATTATAACGAAAAAAAATTTTTTTTCAATTAATAGCATTTATAAGCAAAAATATTGTCTAAATGTATATTTTTATTTTATAATTAATGTAAATACTTTTTTGGAGGAATATAAAATGAAATTTGAATTACCAGAATTACCATACGCATACGATTTTTTAGAGCCAGTAATCGATGCTAAAACAATGGAAATACACCATTCTAAACATCACGCAGCTTATGTTAACAACTTAAATGCTGCTTTAGAAAAACACCCTGAATTAGAATTTAGCTGTATCGGGCACTTAAACGCTAGCGTAAATGAAGTTCCTGAAGACATTAGAACTGCAGTTAGAAATAATGGTGGTGGTCACTTAAATCACTTATTATTCTGGAAATCATTAACTAAACCTGATACATCAGAATTTAAAGGTGCTATAAAAGAAAAGATTGAGGCTGAATTAGGTGGATACGATAAATTTGTAGAATTATTCACTGTTGCTGCAACTACTCGTTTTGGTAGCGGTTGGGCTTGGCTAGTATTAAACAAAGATGGTAAACTAGAAGTAACATCTACACCAAACCAAGACTCTCCATTAATGGAAGGTAAAAAACCGCTATTAGGACTTGACGTTTGGGAACACGCATACTACTTAAATTACCAAAACCGCAGACCAGATTACATTAAAGAATTCTTTAGAATAGTAAACTGGGATTTTGTTAACGAAAGATTAGAAAAAGCATTAAAATCTTGCGGTTGCCAAAGATAATATAAATCCTCTTTTTAAAACAAAAAAACAAAGGTTTCAACATATATAGTTAAAACCTTTGTTTTTGTTATTTTAAGCGTCTATTACAATGAATGGCGAACCTAGTTGATTATCTTCTCTTTCTCCACTTCTATGTGCCCAAACTTTAGAGGTATTAAATGTTCTTATAGAACCCATCCTACTATGTGGATTATATACAGTTGTATTACCGTTACTATCTATTCCTCTTAATACTATTGCATGTGTATAACCATTAGTTATAAATGGCTGATTCCCCACAGCTGCATATACTATTTTACCTTTAGATAGTTCAGATTTCAATTGCTCTAAACTATAAACAAGCCTATATCTTATTCCATACTTATCTAATATATAACCTGTACCATAAGCCATCGTTCCTGGTTCTTTCTTATTAAAATGACTAGTATTTTTGTATAAATCTTCTGCTATAGTTTGAGGCGAAACGTTGTGTTTAACTGTAGATATTATCATAGCAAGAGCTGTAGGAACACAGCCAGTATTATACATATTACCTAAGCCATAAACTTTATAAGCCCAAACTGGATCATTTTGAGAGTAGTATTTTATGTAGTTGTTTGATGATTTAGATATAATCTCTCCATTTTTATAATTAACTCCATTATAGAAACCATTAGCATATTTTCCATTTACAAAGTATTTTTCTCCTGAGGCATCTCTTCCATATCCTATTAACTTTTTACCATCTTTAAAGAAATACCAGTCACTTCCATCATCATACCACCAGTTAGCATATTTTCCATTTACAAAATATTTTTCTCCAGAGTTATCTTTTCCGTATCCTGTTAGTTTCTTTCCATCTTTGAAGAAATACCAGTCACTTCCGTCATCATACCACCAATTTCCTAATTCTCCATTTTTATAAAATAGATCATTTACATATCCATTTTTTAAACTTGATACTTCTTGTCCGTTTTTGTATGTTTTTCCGTTATGTACCCCGTTGGCATATTTTCCGTTTACAAAATATTTTGTTCCCGAGTTATCTTTTCCGTATCCTGTTAGTTTCTTTCCATCTTTGAAGAAATACCAGTCACTTCCATCATCATACCACCAATTTCCTAGCTCTCCATTTTTATAAAATAGATCATTTACATATCCATTTTTTAAACTTGATATTTCTTGTCCATTTTTGTACGTTTTTCCGTTATGTACCCCGTTGGCATATTTTCCATTTACAAAATATTTTGCTCCAGAGTTATCTTTTCCGTATCCTGTTAGTTTCTTTCCATCTTTGAAGAAATACCAGTCTTTTCCGTCATCATACCACCAATTTCCTAGCTCTCCATTTTTATAAAATAGATCATTTACATATCCATTTTTTAAACTTGATGCTTCTTGTCCATTTTTGTATGTTTTTCCGTTATGTACCCCGTTGGCATATTTTCCGTTTACAAAATATTTTGTTCCCGAGTTATCTTTCCCGTACCCTGTTAGTTTCTTTCCATCTTTGAAGAAATACCAATCTTTTCCGTCATCATACCACCAGTTTGCATATTTTCCATTTACAAAATATTTTTCTCCTGAATTATCTTTTCCGTACCCTGTTAACTTCTTACCTTCTTTAAAGAAATACCAGTCTTTTCCGTCATCATACCACCAATTTGCTAAAGAGCCATTTTTGTAGTACAACCCATTTCCCGCATAATTTGCTTCTGCTATATTTTCATCTATAACTTCATTTACTATTGCTGGGGCACTCATTACTGATAGCATAAGTAATAATTTACTTAATTTATTTTTCTTCATCTACTTAATTATCTCCATTTCAATTACTTTTCATTTATTAATTAGCTATTTTCCAATTATTAAATCCACCATTTTTTATTATTGATGGATAGTCTATGTGCGATATATTTAAATCTAAATCACCTTTTACTCCATTTGCTTTACCTTTAGCTGTATATTGATGCATTCCATAGTTTGTGTTTTTATAAGTATTTGGATTTTCTGTCCAGTGTGCTACCCAACGAGCATATCTAGATAGATCATTCATTGCATCAAACCAAGAACGAGAAGCATAAACTCCACCAAAGTATCCTGCTTTTTCATAAGCATCGATATGTGTTCTAATTATTTTTTCTCGTCCTAGCCATGTATTTGCTATATGGTGGCTTCCTTGTTTTTGTTTCCAATAATCTGCATCTTCCATATCTATATATATAGGATATTCTGGTTTATAACCTTTAATAGCATTTAAAAACATTGCTGCTTCTTGTTTAGCATGAGTTTCATTTAACGCATAAGAATACCAATAAAAACCATAAGGTATACCGTTATTTATCGCGCCTCTTACATTTGCTCTCCATCTCTTATCTTCTGCATCTGTTCCATAACCAACTCTTATAATAACTCCATCTACTTCATTTTTTAATTTTGAAAAGTCTATATATCCATTATGTTGGCTTATATCAGCAAGTTTTTTCCCAGAAAATTGTTTTATTGTTACATTATTCGAAGATATATTACTTACTAATAATCCATTTGAATATAATTTTCCTAAATACTCTCCATTAGCATATTTTCCATTTACAAAATATTTTTCTCCAGAGTTATCTTTTCCGTATCCTGTTAGTTTCTTTCCATCTTTGAAGAAATACCAGTCACTTCCGTCATAATACCACCAATTTCCTAATTCTCCATTTTTATAAAATAGATCATTTACATATCCATTTT
>JACBYF010000159.1 GCA_013415235.1 Gemelliphila palaticanis | reverse complement strand
CGGTGTGGAAGATGCCAGCGTCTGTGCCACTGTGCACATCTTCATCTCTTTCTTAGTTTCTCAATTGTCTGACTTTATTTTCCCCATAAAAATTTCATCATAGGGCCACCCAGTGGCGTATTGGTTAAGTGCACACGTTCTGCGTCGGCTGCCTGGGGTTCACCAGTTCGGATCCCGGGTGTGGACATGGCACCGCTTGGCACGCCATGCTGTGGTAGGCGTCCCACATATAAAGTAGAGGAAGATGGGCATGGATATTAGCTCAGGGCCAGCCTTCCTCAGCAAAAAGAGGAGGATTGGCAGTAGTTAGCTCAGGGCTAATCTTCCTCAAAAAAAAAAAAATACAGTACTTCTTTTCTTAAAAAGGCGGGTTATAAGAATTTAAAGACAAATCAAGG
>JACBYF010000158.1 GCA_013415235.1 Gemelliphila palaticanis | reverse complement strand
GCCCTTGTTGATGCTGACTCAGATGCTGATGTGCTTGCTGATTCTGATGCACTTGTTGATGCTGACTCAGATGCTGATGTACTTGCTGATTCTGATGCACTTGTTGATGCTGACTCTGAAGCTGATGTGCTTGCTGATTCTGACGCACTTGTTGATGCTGACTCAGATGCTGACGTACTTGCTGACTCACTTGCACTTGTTGATGCTGATTCTGATGCTGATGTGCTTGCTGATTCACTTGCACTTGTTGATGCTGATTCTGATGCTGCTGATTCAGAAGCTTATGTGCTTGCTGACTCTCTTGAACTTGTTGATGCTGATTCTGAAGGTGATGTACTTGCAGACTCACTTGCACTTGTTGATGCTGATTCAGATGCTGATGTGCTTGCTGATTCTGA
>JACBYF010000157.1 GCA_013415235.1 Gemelliphila palaticanis | reverse complement strand
CGAAGACCCATTCAACAATGTCGCCGTCCTTCTTGTAGTTCAGGTCGGGGCGCTTCTTGAACGCACAGCTGCGGCACCCGATGGCATCGCCGCTGGCGCTGTTGGTGATGGTGATGACGTTCATCCCCCACAGCGAAGAGCTGAGCCCCTGCGCATCGTAAAGGGCCATCAGCTTGGCGTTCTGCGGCGATGTCTTGAGTAGGCGTACCGTGACCGTGCCGGACTTGCCGGCGTGCAGCGAGTGCATACCCTCGCCGTCGGCACCAATGAGCATGGTGTTTTTGTTGTCCACCATCGCGGTAGAAATACCCTCTTCAGCGTTGGCAGATCCTGCTCCAAGGTCGATAACCGCGCCGGCGCCCACCAGGGTGGCGTTTACATCGAGAAAACTATAAGTA
>JACBYF010000156.1 GCA_013415235.1 Gemelliphila palaticanis | reverse complement strand
CCATCAAGGCCTGTTCCTCGCCCGACTCTTCGCCGACGGGCATGCCGTGCAGGGCCACCATCTCGGCCATGATGGCGTCCACATGCGTGCGGATGGCGAAATCGGCAAAGCCCGTCATGGCCGTGACGACTTCGTTCAAGTCGGCCTGGCCGCCCAGATCGCGCGCGATCAGGCCGCACACGAGCAGGTTGCGCAAGCGGCGCATGGCCCGCTCGGCCGGCAGCGGCGGCGTGGCGGCGTTCGATTGCTCGGCCAGCGCGGCGGCAAAATCGAGCCCGTCGAGCGGCGCGCGCACCAGCTGCGCTACTTGCGCGGCGCGCTCGGGGGCGGCGCCCAGCCAGCGCTGGTAGAAACGGGAGGCGGAGATCAAAGGCTGTGTGCTCATGGTGTCGGTAAGGG
>JACBYF010000155.1 GCA_013415235.1 Gemelliphila palaticanis | reverse complement strand
TTTCAACTCAGAGCATGTCCACCCAGAAATCAATTAGAGCAGGGACCTGAACATAAGAACCATGACTCTAATCACGAAATTGATTGCCAAGTGGGGAATAGAAAGACAGGAGGACGACCAAGTTGTCTTCTAATTCTATTATCTTTTCTGTCTTCCAAGAGTACTAGAGAAAAGGAGCAGGCTTTAAAAAGAAGACATCAAGAATTTTCCTCAGTTCTGAACTGTTTATATGTCTAAGTACATTGATGTGGTCTAAAGAATAGATATTTGGGTGAAACAAGGAAAGGATGACTATTTAAATTACTACTCTAATTAAACTGTAGTCTTTAGGGACCGATACGTAAATTCTTCTCCTTTTATTATCTTTTGTATGCCTAGCACATAACAAGCACTCAAGAAA
>JACBYF010000154.1 GCA_013415235.1 Gemelliphila palaticanis | reverse complement strand
AAGAACGACGGCGGCGAACAGCGCATCCTGCACCAGCCGCTGGGCACGCAATTGGCCGGCGTGCATTTCCTGCTGGTGGAAGACAATCATTTGAACCAGGCCGTGGCGCGCGGCATCCTCGAACACATGGGCGCCACGCTGGATGTGGTGGGCGACGGCTTGCAAGCCGTGGAACGGCTGCGCACGGAGGCGCTGCGCTACGACATCGTGCTGATGGACATGCAGATGCCGGTCATGGACGGCTTCAGTGCCACCCATATCATCCGCACGGAACTGCGCTTGAACTTGCCCGTGATCGCCATGACGGCCGGCGTGCTGGCGTCCGAGCGCGAGCGCTGCATGACGGCCGGCATCAGCGATTTCATCGCCAAACCCGTGGTGGTGGAAGAGATGATGGCAGT
>JACBYF010000153.1 GCA_013415235.1 Gemelliphila palaticanis | reverse complement strand
AAATAGGGCTGGTATGCGAGCTCCAAGCCTTCTTGACCAACATCATCGACATTCGTCACGCCCAGCAACTGGGCGGCTACTTCACCAGCGGGATAGTAACGCTTGTACTCCCGCTGGGGATAAACGCCTGGGGTACGCAGATCAAGAATGCGCTGCGCCGCCTCAGGTGTCATCTGGCGGCGCAAATACATAAACTCCCGACTGCTGAAGCGCGCTATCCGGGACTCAAAATCATCAATCGTCATGCCTAATGCCTGGGCCAACATAAAGCGCTGGATACCATCATTGGGCAACTCCTGGGGGTTTGCCCAAAGAGTGACGACAGGCGTCGATATTGCCAGGGGTTCACCATTACGGTCAGTAATCATGCCCCGGTGCGCAGGGATTGCTTCGTGACGCAG
>JACBYF010000152.1 GCA_013415235.1 Gemelliphila palaticanis | reverse complement strand
CCCTTAACTTCCCCCCATTCCCAAGCCTCATCCGCGCGCGTATAGTAGCAACGTTTAAAAGCGTTAACTTTTTTTGCATTACCGGGATGTACAGTGAATATATTTCGATGGCCGGTTCGTGTCTATTATGAGGATACCGACGCCGGTGGTGTGGTTTACCACGCCAGTTACGTCGCTTTTTATGAAAGAGCACGCGCAGAGATGCTGCGTCATCATCACTTCAGTCAACAGGTGCTGTTGGCTGAACGGGTTGCATTCGTGGTGCGTAAAATGACGCTGGAATATTATGCGCCTGCGCGACTCGACGATATGCTCGAAGTCCAAACTGAAATTACGTCAATGCGTGGCACCTCTTTGGTTTTCACGCAACGCATTGTCAACGCAGAGAACAACGTGCTCAAC
>JACBYF010000151.1 GCA_013415235.1 Gemelliphila palaticanis | reverse complement strand
AACATTGCTGGCTTCTTTAGTCTGGCTCATCGTACTGCAAATGGATAAAGACGCCTTGCTTAGCTGGGGATGGCGCATCCCTTTTCTTTGCAGCTTCCTCATCGCCGCCGCAGCACTGTTTATTCGCCGCCATATGCGTGAAACGCCCGTCTTTGAGCGTCAAAAAGCACTCCTGCAAGCCGAGCGAGAGAACGCGTTTCGCCAGGGTCAGGAGATGCAACAGTATGACACCCGCAGCTTCTGGCAACGCACCAGAGCATTCTGGACCATGGTCGGATTACGCATCGGCGAAAATGGCCCCTCCTATCTGGCCCAGGGATTCATCATTGGCTATGTTGCCAAAGTGCTGATGGTTGATAAATCTGTCCCCACTGTTGCGGTATTTATCGCCTCTATTCTGGGA
>JACBYF010000150.1 GCA_013415235.1 Gemelliphila palaticanis | reverse complement strand
GGCAATCGCCGCCAGACCCAGGTTGGCTTCCTGCAGGCGCACGCCGCCCGTCTCGAACAGGATCACGGCGCGCGTCGGCACGCCCTGGCGGTTGTCACGCGCCGCCAGTTCCAGCGCGCCAGCGATTTTTGCTCCGCCCACTTCGCCCATGCTGCCGCCCTGGTAGGCGCCCTCGATGGCCAGCACCACGGCCGGCTGGCCGTCGAACAGGCCCTTGGCCACCACCACGCCATCGTCGGGCTGGGCCGTCACGCGTTGTGGCGGCAGGCAGGGCGAAGCGATGCCGCAGAACGGGTCGAGCAGTTCGCGCATGCTGCCTGCGTCCAGCAAGGCTTTGGCCCGGCTGCGCGCACCGCGTTCAATAAAGCTGTCGCGCTCCAGCAGTTCTTGTAGTGTGCTCATGC
>JACBYF010000014.1 GCA_013415235.1 Gemelliphila palaticanis | reverse complement strand
GATCAAACTCTCCAAAATACTTTGTTTCGCTTGATTAGCTCTTTAAAAAGTTTTATAGTTGCTTTTCACAACTGTCCTTTTTTGGAATTAACGTTGACTTAATTCGTTTAGTTTTCAATGTTCAAATAATTAAAATGGAGCGGGTGATGAGAATCGAACTCACAACATCAGTTTGGAAGACTGAGGTTTTACCACTAAACTACACCCGCGTTATTTATTTTTTAGTTGTTAAGTTAATAACTACTTTATTTTATCATTATTATTTTCTTTTGTCAAGAACTTTTTTAAAAATATTTTCAAAAATATTTTTAAGTGAATTCTTAACTTTCAAATGAAATAATGTTTTAATTGTTCGTGTCTCTCTCAAGACTTTTATAATTATACATTAACTATATTTCTTTGTCAATACTTTTTTTAAAAAAAATAAAAAATAAAATGTATGCTATTTTAAAATACATTTATATAGGTATTTTTCTATACTCTACAGCATACATTTTTATTTTATTTTATTTAGTAGTTTGTCTATGAATTATTCTATGAGGTAGATACAATTCTTTTCCATTAGAATTTAATGTTTCTATTTCATCTTCTGTGTATTCTTCACCTTTGCTCTTAGCTTTTTCCACGTCTATAACTTTAGTTAAAATTCTCATAGCAACTGCTCCTATATCGAATATAGGATGGAAAACTGATGATATTTTAGGTCTACTCATATCTAATAGCCTAGTATTTTCAAATGATACTATTTCTAATTCTTTTGGAACATCCATATTTAAATCTTGTGTTTGATGCAATATAGATAGAGCTACTTCATCAAACATAGTTATTACTACATCTGAATCTAATTCTTTTATTCTTTTTAAAACATGTGAACTTTCTTTATAAGATTTATATCCATCTACTATTAATTTAGAATTAAAATCTTTATTAAATTCACTAAATGCTTTTTTGTAACCTTTTATAATTCTTTGTGCTTTTTGTGATTCGTAAGAACTTATTACTATAGAAATATTTTCTTTTCCTTTTTCTAAAAATTCTTTCACTAAATTATAACTGGCTTCTTCATAATTTATATTTATAGAATAAAAAGTATCATCTATTCCAATATTTCCTGATAATACTACCGGAATATTTATATCTTCTAAATATTTTTTTGAACTATCAGATAAAGAATGACCCAAGTATATTATTCCGTCTACTTGTTTACTTACAAATGAGTTAAATATTTCTTTTTCTTTTTCTTTATCATGACAAGAATTAGCTAATATTATATTGTACTTATACATGTTAGCAACAGATTCAATACCACTTACTGCTTCTGAAGAAGAAAAATCAGCTATATCTGGTAATACAATACCTATAGTTGTAGTTTTTTTACTAGCTAACCCTCTAGCTACAGCATTAGGGGTATACTTTAAACGTTTTATAACTTCTTTTACTTTTATTCTTGTAGCTTCTTTTACATTAGGGTTATTATTAACTACCCTAGATACTGTTGCCATTGACACTTTTGCTTCTCTTGCTACATCATATATTGTTATTGTCATATTATCACTCCTTTTTTTATTTTCACATATTAAAACCTTTACATATTTACAAATTATTTTATCAAATTTTTTTTATAAAGTCTAGTATAAACATATAATAAATAGGAAGAAATATATTTCATTATTATAATAATATTCTATATAACCTTTTTATTAAGCGAAAATACAACTATGTTTTAAGTAAAATATATATTTTATTTATTTTTATAATTTTAAATTTTACCTGATTTCGCTTTCTTTTTTTCTTTTAGTGTGTTATAATTTTAAATGTAGCTAATATAACCCTGTTATATTGCAATAATTTAGTAAAAAATTAATTTATACGGAGGAGTTTTCTCATGAAAGCTAAAAATAGAAAAGTTGTATTAATAGGTGCAGGAATGGTTGGTATGAGTTTTGCTTATCAACTTTATTCTAGTGGTCTTTGTGAAGAACTTGGACTTATAGATTTCTTCGCAGAAAAAGCAGAAGGTGAAGCTATGGACTTAAATCACGCTGGTGCGTTAGTTCCACCTATTAAAGTTACATCTGGTGGATATGAACAATGTTCTGATGCTGATGTTATAGTAATTTGTGGTGGTCTTCCTCAAAAACCAGGTGAAACTCGTCTTGATCTAGTTGACAAAAATATGAAAGTTGTTAAAGAAATGTCAGATCAAATAGTAGCTTCTGGATTTGACGGAGTTATAGTTATAGCTTCTAACCCAGTTGATGTTTTAACTAATGCACTTCAAAAATTCACTGGATTCCCTAAAAACAAAATTATTGGATCTGGTACTACATTAGATACTTCAAGATTCCGTTATATGTTAGGAGAAGTATTAGATGTTGCTCCTAACAGTGTACGTGGATATATTTTAGGTGAACATGGAGATACTCAATTTGCTGCTTGGAGTAACGTTTATGTTTATGGAAAACAATTTGATAAATTCCTAGCTTCAACTGATAAATATACTGCAGCTGATTTTGAAAAAATCGAAGAAAGAGTTATGCGTGCAGCTTATGAAGTAATTAATCGTAAACGTGCTACTTACTATGCTATAGGTATTTCTCTATTCACTATAGTTAAAGCAATATTACGTGACGAAAATACTGAACTTGCTGTAAGTGGATACTGTGAAGGACACTACGGAGTAGAAGACTTATACATAGGTGTTCCAGCTATAATTGGACGTGAAGGAGTTCGTGAAATAGTAGAAATGGATCTTACTTCTGAAGAATTAGCTAAGATGAAACATTCTGCTGATGTTCTTAAGAAGACTCTTAACGACGCTTATGCAGCACTAGAAGTTTAATAAAAATTATACTTTAAATATACTAAAGCATTAATCAAAATTAAGATTAATGCTTTTTTATTTTAAATTAAATATATAAAAATACAAAAAAGGTAAGAGAATATTAAATCTCTTACCTTTTTATTATAAATAATAAATATGTAGACTTTGTTTTATCTATTATTTATTGTTTTTTCTTCTTCTTGCTAATACTGATACAAATCCTAGTAATCCTAATCCTGCTAATACTCCTGAATCTGCTGCTTCACCTGTATTTGATAACTTAGGTTTTCCTGGCTTAGCTGGCTTAGCTGGTGTTGATTTTCCTGGCTCAGCTGGTTTTTCAGGTGTTGGCTCTCCTGGTACTTCTGGTTTTTCAGGTGTTGGTTTTCCTGGTTCAACTGGTTTCTCAGGTGTTGGATTTTCTGGTATTTCTACTCCTGTAGTTGGAGGAACTGGTTGTCCTGGTACTGGTCTGTACGGTATTAATGTATCTTCACCTGGTGTTGTTGGCACTGGTGGTATATATCCTTTACTTGGATCTTCTGGATCTACCGGTTGTAATGGTTTTGTTGGATCTGTTGGATCAAACGGCTCATATCCTGGTACGTATGGAATAACCGGAATACCAGTTTCAGGATTTGTTGGAATACCTGGAATTGGATCGTTTGGTTTTTCTGGATTGAATGGATATGGTGTTTTTGGTCTATCTTTTTCTGGTACTCCTGGTAACTCTGGTATCCAGTTTGCTACTTTTTGGTATACATAAGTTATTGTTGTTGTTCCTTTTGTTACCTTACCTTCTTCTTCTCCTTGTGTTAGTGATGGCACTAATACATATTTATCTCCATTCTCTGTAATGATTGTAGTTGGTCTATCTCCTTCATCTGTTGTGTTATATGGAGTATCAACTCTTACATTGTTTTCATCTGTTACTGGTGACTTAATTGGTTTTCCATTTACATCTTTGTATTCAATTACAACTGTACCATATGCAGGAACGTAAGGGATACGTGTATCTTTACCTGGTATTTCTGGTACTGGTGGGATATATCCTTTATTTGGATCTTTCGGATCTACTGGTTTTAGTGGATCAGTTGGATTCGATGGATCTACTGGCTCATATCCTGGTACGTGAGGAATTACTGGAACACCTGGCTTACCTGGAACCTCTGGAACAGCTGGAATTGGATCTCCTGGTTTCGCTGGGTCAAATGGGTATGGTGTTCTTGGACGATCTTTATCCGGAACAGCTGGAAGTTCTGGAATCCAGTTCTCTACTTTTTGGTAAACGTAAGTAATTGTTGTTGTGCCCTTAGTTACTTTACCTTCTTCTGTACCTTCTGTTAAACTTGGTACTAATACGTATGTTTCACCATCATGAACGATTGTAGTTGGTTTATCACCTTCGTCTGTTGTGTTGTAGACTGTACCTACTGGAACGTTATCTTCATCTCTAACTGGAGTTTTGATAACATTACCATCAACATCCTTGTACTCAATCACAACTGTACCATTAGCTGGTTTGTAAGGGATTGGTGTATCTTTACCTGGTGTTTCTGGTGTTGGTGGGATGTAACCCTTAGTTGGATCTTCTGGATCTACTGGTTGTAATGGTATTTCTGGTTCATATCCTGGTACATAAGGAATCACCGGAACACCTGGTTTACCTGGAACCTCTGGAACCGCTGGAATTGGATCGTTTGGTTTTTCAGGGTTAAATGGATATGGTGTCTTAGGTGGATTTGGTTCACCTGGAATTAATGGTATCCAATTTCCTACTTTTTGGTATACATACGTAATTGTTGTTGTACCTTTTGTAACTTTACCTTCTTCTGTACCTTCTGTTAAACTTGGTACTAATACGTAGTTTTCTCCATCGTGTACTAATATTGTTGGTTTATCGCCTTCGTCTGTTGTGTTGTACTCTGTACCCACTGGAACGTTATCTTCATCAGTCACTGGATCTTTCAATGGGTTACCATCAACATCACGGTACTTAACAATAACTGTACCTTTAGCTGGTACGTAAGGAATTGGTGTGTCCTTACCTGGTGTTTCTGGTGTTGGTGGGATGTAACCCTTAGTTGGATCTTCTGGATCTACTGGTTGTAATGGTATTTCTGGTTCATATCCTGGTACGTATGGTATTACTGGAACACCTGGAACTTTTGGATCTGTTGGAATTGGATCTTCTGGTTTTGTAGGATCAAATGGATATGGTGTCTTAGGTGGGTTTGGTTCACCTGGTATTAATGGAATCCAGTTCGCTACTTTTTGGTAAACGTAAGTAACCTCTGTTGTTCCTTCAACTACCTTACCTTCTTCTGTTCCTCTTGTCTTAGATGGTACTAATACATAGTTTTCACCATCATGCGTCAATTTAGTTGGTTTGTCTCCCTCGTCTGTTGTGTTGTAATCTGTACCTACTGGAACATTGTTCTCATCAGTCACTGGTGTCTTCAACACATTACCTGCAGTATCTTCGTAATGAACGATAACTGTACCACGTTTTACAAGCTTGTAAGGGATACGTGTATCTTCTTCAATGTTTTCTGGACTTGGTGGGATGTAACCTTTACTTGGATCTTTTGGATCTACTGGTTTCAACGGTTCTGTTTTGCCAGGAACATTTGGTACATAACCATCTACATATGGAATAACTGGAATACCAGTTTCAGGATTTGTTGGAATACCTGGAATTGGATTTTTTGGTTGTTCTGGATTGAATGGATATGGTGTTCTTGGACGCTCTTTATCCGGTACACCTGGAAGTTCTGGAATCCAGTTAGCTACTTTTTGATAAACATAAGTGATAGTTGTTGTACCTTCAACCACTTTACCGTTTTCTGTACCTTGCGTTAAACTTGGTACTAAGACATACTTGTCTTTACCTACAGTGATTGTCGATGGCTTACCATCTTCATCTGTTGTATCATAATCTGTACCTACTGGAACATCTTTATCATCTACAACTGATGTCTTAATTGGATTACCTTTTGTATCTACATACTCAATAACTACTGTACCAGTCTTAGGTGCTTCTGGTTTTGGTGTAACATCTTTATAAACATATGTTACAGTTGTTGTACCTTCTACAACCTTACCTGTTTCGTTACCTTTTGTTAATACTGGTACCAACTCATACACTTTGCCTTCTTTTTTAATAGTCTGTGGCTTGTTATCTTCTTCTGTATTGTAGTCTGTTCCAACATATGACTCTTGAGTGTCTTCTACTGGATCTTTGATTTCATTACCGTCAACATCAATATACTTAACAACTACATTACCCTTAGGTTTTTCCTTGTATACATACGTTACGTTAGTCTCGCCTTTTTTAACAGTACCTTTTTCAGGATCACTGTCTTCTTTAACTTTTACTAACACATATTCTTTGTTAGTTTTTGGATTTGTAATTTCTTCTGGTTTGTTGTCTAATGTACTGTATTCAGTACCTTCTGGTGAAGTTGGTGTATCTTCTACTGGATCTTTGATGACATTACCTTCTTCATCTACATAGTTTACTACTACTTTTCCTGTTTTCGGTGCTTTTGGCGTATATATAACAGTTACTTCTTTGTCATCATCAGTTGCTTTAATATTTGTAAATTCACCAGCTTCTAATTTATCTGCTGTAAATCCTTCAATGATAGGAGATGTTACGTTAGTAAATGTTGTCGTTGTTTTTGGTGTCCACTCTGTATATGTTACTTCTTTAGTAACCATATTTATACGTGCTGAACGTTCAAATTCAAGAGTTTCTACAACATCTGCTGATGCTTCTTCTCCATCAGGAGTTAAGTAACGATAGTGAATCGTACGTGTTACTCTTTCTACTAATTTTTCCTGTTTATCCTTTTCAGGTGTTCCCTCTGGCCAATTTGGTGTATCTTTTGGAGGAATATCTTCGTAACGTGGTGTTACTACTACTTTGAATCCTTGTGTATCACCTTCTACATCATTGTATTCAGGTTTTGTACCATCTTCACGACTATAGTCATCAGATACAATTTCATAACCTGCTGCTTCTAATTTTGATTTAGCATCTGCAACATTTTCAAAGTTGATTGGTTGCCCTGCTGTACCTGTTACATCTTGATCTGCTGTATAAGGGTATTTATTAATATCTAAAACTGATTCTTTAGATGCTTCTTCTTTACTTGGTACTTCTCTGAAGATTAATTTCGCTAATTGTTGTTTTGGCACTTCACGGTAAACATAGTTTACATAAGTTGTTCCTTCAACTATTGTACCTGTTGAGTTTGGTACTGGACCATCTGTAACACTAAAACTTCCGTTATCTTGGCGTGTTGCATTTTTAGTTGGCACTAGTTCGTATGTTTTATCTCCAACTGTAATAGTTTGTTTTTCTTCTGCTGTAACATCATAAGTATTTGGTCTAGAAGTATTCTCATCAATAATTGGTGAGTTAGTAACAGCATTCACTGAATCAGCTCCAGGAATTGGATTACCAGCTTCATCAACAAAGTTAACAACTACTGAACCTTTTACTTTTTCAAGTGTGATTTCAACTGTTGCTTTGTTTGTTTCACGACGTGCAGCTTCGTTAGCTTTCATGTCTTCTTCTGAAGTACCGTAAGCTGGATATTCTGCAGTTGTTGCATTGAATGTAGGTTTAGCATCAAAACCATTTACTTTTACTTTGTAACCTTTTGCTTGATACTCAGCAATAATATCTGAAACTGACTGACCTGTTGCATTAGCTCCTTGATCTGAAGGGATTAATGATTCACCTTTACCATTGATACCAGTAACATCTTCGTTTAGGTCACGTTTGCCCCCATCTGTTACATCGAAGAACTTCACAACAGCTGTTTCTTGTGTATAGTAATATTTAATCTCATCTGATGCACGGCGGAATGGGTTACGGACATTCAAGACATTATTGGCATAAACTCTTCCTTCCGCTGGTGGGTATCCGCCTTCAGTTACAAAATCTTCATAAACAGTAAAATGTTCTGATTTAAACGGCACTGTATATGGTCCAGTCTCAGAAATAGATGGTTTTACGATTACTTCAGCTTTTTCTACTTCATAACTTGATACTTTCCATTTATTTCCACCAATAGTATAGGTATGGTCTTGTTTCGTTTCTCTTTTAATTGCAATCGCTGGTTTGAAATTAGGCTCTGGTCCATTTTCAGGATTTTTAACATCATAACCAGCTGGTTTATCTGCATAAAAGACACTAATTTTCATGTTACCTTCATCATCCACTATCTCATAGCGAATTTTACGAAGTAAAGTACCATTTTCTTGCGCTTTGTTTACCCATCTTGAATAAGGTTGTTCTATGATAACATCTTCAACTTGACCTTTTTCTTTCCATGCTGCAGTCGTTAATACCCCATTAGTATTTAATGGTGCAAGAACATCAAAATTCTCACCTGCTTCACCTGCTTGATTAAACGGACGTGTTGTATAGGTTTCTCCAGTATAACCAGATTGAATAACGTCAGGATGAATTTCAGTTCCCGTTAATAGATTGGTATGGCTAGTGTCTGAGTATGCTACCAAAGGAGCGTAATACTCGATAAGTCCAAATCGTCTCTCACCAGATGACTTATCAACATACCCATCACTGAATCGTCCAGCAAGTGATTGCAACGGATTAGCATTATTTTCTTCTTTTGCTTTCTCAGCTGTTGCAAATGTTTGTAAGCTTAATGATAAGGGACTTGAACCCTGCTCTGCGGCACGAAATTGAGCTTTAAGACGTGTTTTTCCTCCGTCAAAATAAAGATTCGTTGAAGTTCCATTATTTGGGATTGTTTGACGTGTTAATTCAACACCTTCTGGATTAAATTGAATAACTTCGTATGTTCCTGTTCTTTTATTTAAAATATAGCTAAAGTAAGTGTTTGTTGCATCATTTTGAACGATACCAAAAGTAACGATATCTTTCGATTTGTCACTGAATTTTTGTAATTCTTCTGGTAAACGCTCAGTATCCACAGTATAGCCAGAAGGCATTGGATCTGTTACTGTTGGTGTTGATGTTGTATCAGCACGGAAACTAGCACCTTCAGTGAATGAACGACCTTCATTAGCTGGACGTGGCATTGCACTTGATTTAGGTTTTTTGAATTTAACTACTGGTTTGGTTGTTGCTTTTTCAGAAACAAATGAATTTGTATCATCAATTATTGTTTCTGAATCTGATTGTATTTCTTTAGTAACTACAAATACTACTTCGTTTTCTGAACCTTCTTTTAATACTAATACTTTAGAAGTGTCTTCAGTAGATTTAAGTTTGTATCCTATTAATTTGTCAGATTTAACATCTGATTCTACTGTAACTATTTTTGAAGCTACTTCATCAGTTGTCTCTACTGTTTCTACTTTAGATACAGTATCTAATACTTTTCCTGTTTCATCTACATATTTTACTGTATATGAAATATTTGCAGTTCTTGCTTCTTTTACAGCAACTTCTACTTTGTTTGTTTCAGCTACTGGGGCTGTATTCTCACTAGCCTCTAAAGAACCTTCTTCATTAGTTTTACTTTCTACATTAGCAGTTTCTGTTACTACTTCGTTAGCAGAAGCTGTTCCCCCCATAAGAAAAAATAAAGCTGTTCCTACTGTTACTGAAGCTGCTCCAAATTTAAATTTTCTTATAGAATAATATTCTTTTTTTTGAGAATTTCTATTATTTCTAAACATATTTTCTCCTTTTAATAAATTATAAAGATTTTATAAAATTATTATAAATTATATTTTTACTAAATTCAATTTTATTATTCTAATAATAAAAAAGAAGTTCCTAACTTTTTATAGCTGTTTCACTTATTTATTCATTATCAATCAAAACACAATTAATTATTTCTTCTTTTAATTCAGATTTTTTCCATTTCTAAGCACACTAATCATATTAATCCTATTAAAATAGCTAATACTTGAATTATTAATATTATATTGTTTAGATAATGTTTAAATAATTATTCCACTTTTTCTATTTTTATATTTTTTATTCTCTTATTAATTTTAACATAGTAAAAACCCCAAAAGTCGTTTATCCAAATTTTGGGGTTCATTAAATAGTACTAAAATTCTTTTTATTTCAATATATTTCCTTCTCTACTACAATGTATCATGCTTCCGAATAATACTATTGCTGTTACGAATAATATTATTAAAGCTGTATTCCAATCTGATACATCTTTTACATACCCTAGTAATGGAGGGAATATAGCAGCTAATAGATAGCCTCCTGATTGCGCAACTCCTGAAACTTTAGATGCTTCTTCTGCTGTATTTGTTTTTGATGAGAATAGATACATAACGAATGAGAATGATCCTCCTCCTGCTAATGCATAAAATATCATAACTAATATCATAAGCATCATATTATTATCAATTAATATTAACGATATTATAGAAGCTAAGTAACTAAATGATATAAATATAGGTATTATTAATTTATTTTTTATTTTATCAGCAATTATTGGCATTAAAAATGTTGCAGGAAATTGTGCAAATTGACTTACAGAAAGTAGTATTCCTGCTTCTGTCGGTGTAAATCCTTTTGAAATCATAATTTCACCAAACCAAGAAACACTACAGTAAAATAGAGCCGATTGTAATCCCATAGTCATAGTCACAGAATATAATTTTGGACTTTTCCAAATATTATAATTTACTTTATTTCCTTCTTCATGTTGTCTATTTTCTACATTATTATTTTTTCTATATAGAATGAAATAAAATATACTTCCGATTATTGACACTATTAACCATATATTTAATGCTAATCCTAAGCTAAAGTTTTCACTAATTATATTTGATTTTGATAAAGGATAACTTATTGCAGCTGATATTGATGCTGTAACTGTCATTATAACTGTATAAAAACCTGTCATAACTCCTAGTCTATTATCATAATATTTTTTTGTAAATACAGGTATAAGAACATTTCCTATAGCTATACCTACTCCTATAATAAATGTAGCTATAAATAATACATAAGTGTTTATATAAAATCTTAAAGCTAGTCCAAAACTTATTACTAATATAGATAAAAATAATGCTTTCTCTAAACCTTTCTTAGTTGCAAATTTAGCAGCAAATGGGCTAATTAATGTAAATGCTATTAGCGGTATAGTTGTTATCATTCCAGCTAAAGTATTATTAATATTTAGATTTTCTTTTATAATACCTATAATAGTTCCTATACCTGTAATAGGTGTTCTCAATATTGATCCTAATAATATAAGACATATTATTATATATATATTATTCTTTTTTATGTTCATTGATTTTTATTACCTCTTTTTTAATAAGTTCTTACAGGTAATAACACTTGCACTATATCTCTATGATAATCACTAGGTTCTATAGTAAATGCTGTTAGTTCACCTGAAAACTTAATTATTATAGTTTCTGAGTTTATTGCATGTATAGCTTCTTTTAAAAATTTAGCAGAAACAGCTATTTCAAATAAATCTTCATCGTTTTTTATATTTGCATATATTTCTTCTTCAGCATTTCCTAATTCTTTTGATTGAGAAAAAATGTTTATTGTATCACTATTTATAGAAAGTTTTACTATATCATTTTTATCATCTCTACTTATTAAAGATACCCTATCTACTGCTTCAAATAAAATATTACCACTAACTTCTACCTCACATACTTTTATATTAGGTATAAGTTTGTCTGTATTTGGATATTTTCCACTTATTAATAAAATTATATAAGTTATATTTTCATATACAAATACTATTCTATTATCCTCATAATAAATATCTATATCATTTTCTCTATTTTCTATTATTTTTTGAACAGATTGTAATGCTTTTCTAGGTATTATCATATTAAAAGTTTGTTCAGTATTAATATTTTCTAAAGAAATTTTTCTTTTACTAAGTCTATGAGAATCTGTTGCAGTCGCTGTTAAAATACTATTAAATAACTCTAAATTAACTCCTTCTAAAATGGGTCTTTGATCATTTTGTGCAGTACAGAATATAGTTTCTTTAATTATATTATTAAATAAATTTGCCGAAATAGTAAATTTATTTTCTTTAGATATTATAGGAAAATCTGGATATTCATTTACTTCATATCCTTGAATATTAAATTCACTATTACCTGAAGAAATTTTTATAGAGTTAGAATTAGCATCAAATTCTATATATTCTGTAGGAGCTTTTTTTATAATATCTATAAAGTACTTAGAAGGTACTACTATTTCTCCTTCTGAATCTGTTGAAAACATTTCTTTGTCATCAATGTATTTATCTATAACATACTCTATAGAAATTAAAGAATCACTTGCTTTTAATATAATATAATTATTAAATATTTCTATCTTTATACCTTTTAATATATCAAAAACAGGAATAGGTGCTATTGCTCTAGAAACAACATTAAGTGCTTCTATAAACTTACTTTTTTTTATAGAAAATTTCATTTTTTCTCCTTTATATATATTTATTTTATATAGTAATAATAATAAGGCCTGTTAAAACTGTGGAAAACTTATTAAAAATAAAATAGTTGTTTACTTTTACTATGTTGAAAACTTGTTGAAAAGTATGCTATTTTTTTAAAAGTTTTTAACATTACTTATTATTTAGTTTTTCTTTTATATTTTCTATTGTATCTACTATATTATTTTCATTTTCATTTAAAAATGTAGAAACTTTGTTTATTGAATAGAAAATAGATGAATGATCTTTATTAAATAATTTACCTATTGCAGGTAAAGAAAGGTCTGTTAATTCTCTACATAGATACATTGCTATCATTCTAGGATAAACTAATTCTTTATTTCTCTTAGAAGATAGTATATCATCTATAGAAATTTTGAAAAAATCAGAAGTAGTATTAATTATATCATCAGGTACAATTTTTTTCTTAGAAGATTTAACTCTTCTTTTAATAATATCTTCTGCCATATGGATAGTTACAGGTTTGTTAGTTCTTTTAGTGATAATGTCTATTTCTTTTAAGACACCTTCTAACTCTCTAATATTTCCTGTAATGTTTCCAGCAATATAACTAATAATATTATCATCTACTTTTAATTGATATTTTTCACATTTAAAAGATATTATAGCAAACCTAGTTTCATAATCAGGAGGAGTTATATCAGAAATGACTCCTGAATCGAATCTAGAAACTAATCTATCCTCTAGACCATCTAATTGTGAAGGTGGTCTATCACTAACTAAAACTATTTGTTTATCATTCATGTGTAATTCATTAAATGTATGGAAAAAAGTATTTTGAGTTTCCTTTTTATCAGCTAAAAATTGAATATCATCAATTAAAAGAGCATCTACATTTCTATATTTATTTCTAAACTTCTCATCCAAATTTTGATCTTTTGAATTAGACCTAATAGATTGAACAAATTCATTTATAAATTTTTCAGATGAAACACATTCAATATTAAAATCAGGATTATTTTTTTCTAGTTCATTACCTATTGCATGAAGAAGATGAGTTTTCCCAAGACCAACCCCTCCATAAATAAAAAACGGATTATGAACACCTGGATATTCAACTACAGATAAAGCAACATTATAAGCAAGATTATTACCCTCGCCAATAACAAAATTATCAAAAGTAAAATTTCTATTTAAACCTTTATTTTTATTATTTTTTAAAGGAACTGTTTTCATTTCAGGTTCTTTGTAATCTTCAAAAATAAAAGAAGGTTGTTTAGTAAAATTTTGCATACCAGAAGGTTTATCTTTTGCTAAAAACTTTTCGTTTATAAAACTATTAGTAGAAGTTTCAGGTATTTTTTTATCCTCAATTATACTTTTATTTTCTCCAATATAGCTATATTCAATATTAAAATCAATAGAAGTATTATTTTTTAAAGAAGTTTTGAATTTTTGATCAAAAACACTTTTTAAATAATCTGATATTAGAATATTTTCACTAATAATAGTAATTTTTTTATTGTTGAAATCAACTTTATCTATAAAACTGTTAGTAAACCAAGTATTAAATACTTGATCAGAAACTTCTTTTTTTATGTCTGATAAAACAATTTCCCATAAATAATTGTTGTTATTCATAAAATCCTCCTTACAAACAATAAAATTATAACATAAACAATAGTTTTCCACAAGTTGTTAATTTAGTTTTTAAAAACTGTTTAAAAATAAAATTCACAGATTAATTTTTTTGTTAAACAAATAAAAATACAATAAAAAATAAAAGAAAATTAAAAAAAATTTAAACATAATAAAACTATAAAACAAAGGATTAAAAAAGTTTTTAAAAGGATTTAAAAACTTGTGGAAAACTTTTTTGTTAAATCTTTTTAAATCTGTGGAAAAGTGTTTATTTTTTTTGAAAAATATTTTTTTTGAAAAAGTTTTTCAAAAAGAATTAACAAGTTTTTAACAATTAAATTATTTTATTGTTGAAAAACTTTATAAAAATAAATAGCTAAAAATACTTGATTTTATTAAGTTTATGTGATAATATTTTATAGTTATTACATCTATCAATAAAAAAACTCGAGGAGGACTAAAATGAAACGTACGTATCAACCAAATAAAAGAAAACATTCAAAAGTTCATGGATTTAGAGCTCGTATGAGTACTAAAAACGGAAGAAATGTTTTAGCAAGACGTAGAGCTAAAGGAAGAAAAGTTCTATCTGCTTAATTAAATAGAAAAATAGATATAGAAGTTTAGAATTAAAATTTTAAACTTCTATTTTTTTATTTAAAGAAAAAGGAATCTTTATTTATATACATAGTTGTAAAATATGCTATAAACTGTTAAAATATACTACATAGAAAGGTTTACATATGAAAAAAGAATATAGAATAAAAAAAGGCTCTGATTTTGATAATATAATAAAGAAAAAAAAATCATTTGCCAATAGACAATTCGTAATATATTATAATGAAAATAAAGAAAATGAACATATGCGTCTAGGAATATCTGTTAGTAAAAAATTAGGAAAAGCTCACCTAAGAAATAAATTAAAAAGATATGTTAGAGAGTGTATAAACAAAAGGAAAGATATAATAAAAAATTACGATATAATAATAATAGTTAGACAAGGAGCTGTTAATATACCTTTTCAAGAATTTGACAGTTCAATAAATCATATTTTAACAAAAACAAAAATGTATAAAAATAGAGGGAAAAAATAATGCAAGAGTATATTTATAAAGCAGAAAACGTAGAAAAAGCAATAAATAAAGGATTACAAGACCTTAATTTAACAGAAAATGAAGTAAAAATAGAAGTATTAGAAGCAGGAAGTACAGGTTTATTTGGGTTATTCAAAAAAGAAGCCGAAGTTAAACTAACACCATTAGATGAAAATTATAATAAAAATAGCAAACAACAAATATTAGAAAATGTAAAAGAAGAAGTATTAGAAACAAAAATAGAAAAAGAAGAAATAAAAGAAGAAGTTCAGGAAGTAAAAGAAGAAGTTACTAAAGAAGAAGTAGAAGAAGAAAAAAATATTTCAGAAGAACAATTATCGAGAGAAGAAATAAAAAGAGAAGATAAAATAGTAGCCAACAAAGAAGAAATTGTTTCATATATTCAAAAAATAGTACATTCTATGGGGTTTGATACGGCAGTAGTAAACTTTGAAGAAGAAGGAAATAGAAACTACACACTAAGAATAACAAATGTAGATAATAGTAGCTTACTTATCGGAAAAAGAGGAAATACACTAAATAGCCTTCAAGTATTAGCAGAGAACCTTGCTAAGAGATATACAAGAAATTACTACAGAATAAATGTAGACTGTGACGAATATAGAGAAAACAGAAAAGAAACATTAGAAGAATTAGCAATAAATATGGCTAAAAAATCTAAAAAACTAGGAAAACCGATAGAATTAGAACCAATGACAAGTTCTGAAAGAAAAATAATCCATAACGCATTAAAAGATATAAAAAATGTAGAAACAGAATCTGTAGGTCAAGATCCACATAGATATCTAATAATAACAGCTAAATAGGAGTACTAATGAAAACAGTATTAATTGTAGAAGATAGCCCCTACTACTTTGAAAGAGCAGAAAAAATAGCTAAACAAGCAGGTCTTGAAGTCTATTTAGCACACGACGGAAGAACGGGTGTAGAAATGTATGAAGACTACAAACCAGATTTTGTAATAATGGATATATGTATGCCAGAAATGGACGGTTTAGAAGCAACCAAAACAATAACACAAAAATATCCAGAAGCAAAAATTGTTATTTGTAGTAGTGTAGGATACGTTCCTATATATAAAAAACAAGCACTAGCTAATGGTGCAGTAGAATTTTTACCGAAAGAATTTGATTTAAGAGATTTAAAATTAGTTATAGAATACTTAAATATGATTAATAAGTAAAAAATAAGACAAAATAATAAAAAATATAATATAATGATACTGTATGTAAATATTGATATACAGTAGATAAAAATTTTATTTAGAATAAATAACTTTATAGGTAGGCCTATTGAGTGATTGAAAAATCTACTTGATAACCTACCTATTTACTTTAGAAAGAGAGAAAAAATATGAATGAAACAATAGCAGCAATATCAACAGCCTTAGGAGAAGGAGCGATAGGTATTGTAAGATTAAGTGGAGATGAAGCATTTGAAATAGCAGATAAAATAGTAAAACTACCTAAAAATAAAACTGTCCAAAGTGTTGATAGTCATACAATAAACTATGGGTATGTAATAGATCCTACTTCGCAAGAAAAAATAGAAGAAGTTATGGTAGTAAAAATGGCTGCCCCAAGAACATACACTTGTGAAGATGTAGTAGAAATAAACTGTCATGGTGGAATAATAACTATTCAAAAAATATTATCACTTTGCCTAGAAAATGGAGCGAGAATGGCAGAGCCAGGAGAATTTACAAAAAGAGCATTTTTAAACGGGCGTATAGACCTTTCTCAAGCAGAAGCAGTAATAGATTTTATAAAAAGTAAAACAGATGAAGCAAGTTTATTAGCTAACAACCAAATGCAAGGAAGACTTTCAACACTAATAAAAAGATTACGAGCAGAAATATTAGACATCTTGGCAGTAGTAGAAGTTAATATAGACTACCCCGAATATGATGATTTAGAAGTAGAAACAACCAATACTATACTAGAAAAATCAGTAAGTATTAAAAACAGTTTAGAAAATCTATTAGAAACATCAAAACAAGGTAAAATAATAAAAGAAGGACTTAATACAGCTATAATAGGACGTCCTAACGTAGGAAAAAGCTCACTTTTGAACAATTTGTTACAAGAAAATAAAGCGATAGTAACAGATATAGCTGGGACAACTCGTGACGTATTAGAAGAATATGTAAATATAAAAGGCGTACCTATTAAACTGATAGATACAGCAGGAATAAGAGAAACAGAAGATATAGTAGAACAAATAGGAGTAGAACGAAGTAAAAAAGCACTAGAACAAGCTGATTTAATACTATTTTTATTAAATAGTAGTGAAGAACTAACAGATAAAGATAGAGAACTATTAAAATTAACAGAAAACAAACAAACGATAGTTATTTTGAACAAATTAGATTTAGAAACAAAAATAGATATCGAAGAAGTAGAAAAAATAGCTTACAATCACCCTATTATAAAAACATCTATGATGACTTATGAAGGAATAGAAAACCTAGAAAAACATATAAGAAATATGTTTTTTGATGGAAAAGCTAAACCAAAAGATGCAACATACCTATCAAACACACGCCAAATAACATTGATAACAAAAGCACTAAAAAGTTTAGAAGAAGCAATAAATGCAGCTCAATTAGGTTTAGAAGTAGATATGGTATTAATAGATTACACAAATGTCTTTAACTTATTAGGAGAAGTAATAGGAGAAAATACGAGTGAAGAACTTATAAACGAACTATTTAGTAGATTCTGTTTAGGAAAATAAAAGTTCCACGTGAAACATAGGAGAAAATATGTATAAAGTATTAATTGTAGAAGATGATGAAATTATATCTAACTCCATAGCAGGATATTTAGAAAAGTGGAATTTTCAAACAAAAATAGTAGAAGATTTTGAAAATGTCATTGCTGATTTTGTAGAATTTAAACCACATTTAGTTATATTAGATATACATTTACCCCATTATGACGGTTATTATTATTGTGAAGAAATAAGAAAATTATCAAAAACTCCTATAATATTTGTATCTTCTGCCTCTGATGATATGAATATAGTTATGGCTGTAAATGTAGGTGCAGATGATTTTGTAACAAAACCTTTTAAACTAGTAGTATTAAAAGCCAAAATAGATGCAATATTAAGACGAGTTTACAACTTTAATGTCGAGAATAATTTGATTAATCATAAAAATTTAATTTTTGATGCTGCTAAAGATATAGCTAAATACGGAGAAAATAGTGTAGAATTAACAAAAAATGAGGCAAAAATACTTCATGTATTATTAGAACATAGAGAAACTATAGTAACTAGAGATACTTTGATGAAACATTTATGGGAATCTGAGAGCTTTGTTGATGAAAATACCTTATCTGTTAATGTAAATAGACTAAGAAAAAAGTTGGAGCAAATAGGTATAGATAATTATATAATTACTAAAAAAGGTAAGGGGTACATAGTATAATGCTAAAATTTTATATAAAAGATAAAATAGAACTATTATCAACCCTAGTTGTATCAATTTTATCAATTAGTATAATACTCTATTTATACGATTTAGATTTAGAAATAATACTCTATCCGATAACAGTCATTTTAATTGTTTTTTTAGTTTACTTTGTTTATGACTATTACTTATTCAAAAAAAGAATAAAATTATTAAATTTAGAAAAAGAAAACACAAATACCACTGTTTATAAAATAAACAAAAAATATCCTACAGAATACAATCTTTATTTAGAGGTAATTAACAATCTAAAAAAAGAAAGTATAAAAATAATTGAAAAAACAAATATAGAAAAAAATAATATAACGGACTATTATACGCAGTGGGTTCATCAAATAAAAACTCCAATTTCTGCATTAAGTTTTTTAATAGAAAATGAAGAAGATGCAAATCAAAAAAGATTATTAGAGGCAGAATTATTTAAAATAGAACAATATGTAGAGTTAGTATTAACCTATTTAAGACTAGATGTAGATAAAAATGATTTTTATGCAGAAAATGTTAAGTTACAAACTCTTATAAATAAAGTAATAAAAAAACATAGCAACATATTTATTCACAAAAAAATTTCAATAGAAAATAATGTTGATTTAACCGTAATAAGTGATAAAAAATGGCTAGAATTTGTATTTGATCAAATAGTAAGTAATTCTTTAAAATATACTTCTAAAGGTGGTTTTTTAAAAATATATCGAGAAGAAAATACGTTATTCATAGAAGATAATGGTATTGGAATACAACCAGATAATTTGCCGAGGATTTTTGAAAAAGGATATACAGGTTTTAACGGAAGAAAAGATAAAAAATCGAGTGGAATAGGACTATATTTGACGAAAAAAACATTGGATAAATTAGGACATAAAATAGAGATAACTTCGGAACTAAAAAAAGGAACTGTAGTTAAAATAATATTTAGCAAAGAAAATATAAAAAGATAGAAAACATATAAAAGAAATACCCTGTTATTTCACCTATTGTTATGACCCCAATTAATTGGACATAAAAATTAAATATTAGTATTGGACATATTTCTGAATTCAACAGGAGTATGTTCTTTTAATTTTAAACTTATTCTTTTAGTATTATAGTATTCAATATAATGTTCCATAGCTATGCGCAAATCTTCTAAACTATCAAACTTATACTCGTTGCCATAAAACATCTCATTTTTCATAATTCCAAAGAAGTTTTCTATAGGTGAATTATCTAAACAGTTGCCTTTTCTAGACATAGATTGAATGATATTTCTATTTTGTAATTGTTCCTGATAATCTCTCATTTGATATTGCCAGCCCTGATCAGAATGTAGTATTATATCTTCTAAGTCATCAAACCTTTCAAAGGCTTCATTAAGCATAGCTTTAATTTGCTCATAGTTAGGGGTTTTAGAAATATTATATGCTACAATTTCTCGATTGTGTATATCTATTATTGGTGATAAATAAAGTTTTCCACTAGCTATATGAAATTCACTAACATCAGTAGACCATACTTCATTACATCGATTTGTTTTGAAGTTTCTCTTATAAATAATATGATTCTCTAATTCTTGTTTTTCTAATAATTTATTACTGCATTTATTATTATAGTTACCTTTATATGACTTATATTTAGCTCTAGGGACTTTAGCGTAAAGGCCCATAATTTTCATAAGTCTTTGTACTTTCTTGTGATTTACTTTATATCCTTGTCTCTCTAGCTCTAACGTTATTCTTCTATATCCGTATAGTTTACTATGCTCATAAAATATTTCAATTATTTTATTCATAATCTCATCATTTTTCATATCTTTATTAACTTTAGAAATATTATAATAGTATGTTGAACGTTTTATCCCTGAAATTTTTAAAAGTATATTTAATGGATATTTATGCTGTAATTCATATACTATCGTTACTTTTTCTTCTGTTGTTGCTTTTCTTTTGCTTGAATTACAGCGTGTAACTTTTTTAGGTATTCATTCTCTGCCTTTAGGTACAGTATTTCCTTTTCTTTCTGTTTTAGTAAAGCTTCTTTGTCATTTGGGTTAATTTCCTTAATTTGTTTATTTGTTTTCATAGTAGGTCGTCCTTTCGGTTTCTCAACTATATTATAACCCATTTCTTTATATTTTTTAATCCAATTATATAATATCCCTTTATTTAGTAAGCCATATTCTATAGCCGTTTGCCTGAGAGACTTTTTATCAATCAATACTCTGTTAATTATTTCTTCTTTTAATTGAGGCTCATAATAGCGGTTTTTTTCCGTTTCTTAGTATATCTATTCCATTATAATCTATTAATTTTATTAAGTATGCAATATTTTCTTTATTAATTTTATATTCTTTCGACAAACTTGTAATAGTTACTCCTATTTTCCTTTTTTTGTACATTTCTATTTTTTCTTCTCTTGTTAATTTTGACATAATAAAACCCCTCCAGTTGGTTTGTCCAACTTTTGGGGTTCATAACATATTTGGTGAATAAGGGTATTTCTTTTCTACTTTTTACAAATAAAAAGTTTCTAATTTCGTATTGTAATTTTCGTTCTTTAAAATTTATAAAAAAGAAAGAGAATATAATATTCTACGGTAATAGCGGAGTAGGAAAAACTCATTTAGCTATTTCTGTAGGTGTAACTGTAGCTCAAAATAGAAATTCCACTTATTTTATAAAATGTGTTGATTTAATTAATACTTTAAAGAAAGCACATTTAGAAGGTAGATTTTCTGATAGAATAAGAAAATTATCAAGCTATAAATTGTTGATTATAGATGAATTGGGATATTTACCTATATCTAATCAAGATTCTAAGTTGCTTTTTCAATTAATAGATAAGCGATATGAGAAAAATAGTACTATTATTACTACTAATATTAATTTTTATCAATGGGATGAAATATTTGGGGATCCTTTAATAGCTAGCGCTATTGTAGATAGACTATTACATCACTCTAATGTTGTTACTATAAAAGGTAATTCTTATCGTTTAAAGAATCTTTATTTGGATTCTGATGAAATCAATAATTAAAATTGTACATTTTTATTTTTGAATTTTTGTATATTTTTATATTGACATTTACAACAACATCTGCAAGATAAAATAAAAGCTATTGATAAGGAAATGGAACAGTTATCTGCTACGATGGAACAAGTCCATACCGTCAAAAAATATCGTGGACACTACAAAGAATATCGCTCTAATCCATCTGATAAGGCATTTTTTAAGGAATACAAGGCTCAAATTACCCTCTATGAAAATGCTCTTTCCAAGCTTAAAAAGTCCTATTCCAAGCTGCCAAATTCAAAGGAGATTTTGGATAGGCTTGATAAATTGCAAGAAAAAAAGAATACCCTGATGAAAGAGTATTCTTCCTCAAAATCGACTATGGATGAGCTTTATAAGATACGAAAGAATTATGGAATTTATATTGGTAAGGAGATGGAGAGATAATCTTTATCTCCTTTTTTTGAGAAACAAAAAAAGAGCCGTTGCAGCCCTAAAGACCACACCAATCATAATACTATTTAGTATCATCATTCACATTTAATACAGTACCTATTTCTTCATAGACTGATATAGTATCTAAGAAATTAACATCTTTAGCATATGGGTTATTCTGTGTGTATTTTTTCCATAGTTTTTTTGGTGTTTCACTTTCCCGGAACAACTCTACTATTTCCTTGTACTGTAAAGCTGTTTCAAAAGAACCTCTGTATTTACTCGTTCTTTCTATTGCTTTTCTTAATATGCCTTTATCAATTTTATCTTTATAAATGCTGTATATCATATACAAATCATAGAAATCCCTTGCTCTTGTTGTGGTAATATTTCTGCTTGAAATGGTTTCAAATTTTTCAGCGAGTATAGTTTCTATGGTATAGGTCATAATTGGTATTGTACCTTCCTCTAAGATTTTTGAATAGGAATAATTCATTTCTCTTGGAGTAATAACATCTCCTGTCGTTATATCTATATTTAAGGTTGCATTTATTTTCCCAAAAATGCAGGATATTCTTGCACAAAAATCTTCATACACATCTTCCTGTCTTATTGGCGATAATTTAATCAGCTTATATTCAATATCTGCATCAATTTCAATCGCTAATATTTCATTTAAGATTTTTGTTATAGAAACTTCATTTAGCGGAATGCCTCTAAGCGTGGTATCCATATCCATCGTACTACGCATATCAACACCGATAAGAGAGGAGATAAGAAGTCCTCCTTTTAATATAAAATTCTCACTATATTTTGATTTGGAGAGTTTTTCAAGTATTCCTTCAAATAAGCACATCTGAAGCAGGGAGTTCGGATTAACTCCTGTTTTCTTAGATATGTTCCTAATCACTCCTTTTATCTGTTCCGATGTTTTCATAATAGCACCTCCGTATATCGTTTTAAAGCTTGCTCCATATTCATCTTAATAGCATATTTCGACAGTTTTAATAAATTTTTCTCCTTACCTGCAAAGTAAGATTTTATTGCTTCGCTAAATACTTGTGCATCTATTCTGTCCTTATCTTTGATAATATCAAGTATGGTTCTTTCTTTGTCATATACTGATATTTCTCTACCAAAAGGACTGGTTATAGTTATTTTCCCAATATCGTAATAATCTTTTTTTACATACTTAAAAATAATATTATCTCTTGCCGACTTAACTCTGCTGACATTATCTCCTACCTTTACAGTCATCACATAAACAAGGGGCATTCGTGTTGATAATCCTTGTAAATACGCTGCTGTTTCGTGAGAAAAAATACCTTTGGGTATTCTGTATGAGAAATAAAGATACTCATCGATATTCCCATCCGGAAGTACATAGAGTCCGTTGGCTATTTTTTCGAGTTCTTCTTTTATGGTTAATTCTTTTAGGATATCCTTATGAATACCAAGATTTAAGGCTTCTTTGGTAGTTATAATCCCATTATTTTCTTTTATTTTTTTTAGCAGGAGTTCCCGTTTACTCATTTGCATCACCACCTTTTCGTTCTTAAATTATAGTATTTATAAGAATAAAAGTCAATATTTATAAAAAAAGAGCCGGTGCAGTCCGAAGACCACACCGACCATAAATTTATATCTCCGTTTCTTTTGGCTTTTCTTTACTTTCTTTAGGTTTTTCCTTATCTTCCGCCTGATATTTCTTGATAGCTCCAAGTATGGATTTTTTATCGTTTTCTTTTCCTTTTTCAGAATTGAGCAAGGTATTTAACTTAGTTTTCATTTTTTCAATATCTGCTCTAATCTGTCCTGATTGCTCCCAAGAATCTGCATAAAATAAGTCTTTTTCTCTTTCTTCTATCTCGCTTTTCAATTTAGCAATCTCTTGACTCTTATCCTGTCCTTTCATCTGCTCTTTTTCCTTTAAGAGCTTTGAGGATAGTATCCTTACATTGCTATGCTCCTTACCGTTATCATCTATAGAAGTTCTGATTTGACCAAAGAGTTTTACAAAATCTCCCTGCTTAAAATCCTTTGGAAGTTCACTCTTTTCTCCATAAGCGGAGCAATTATGATATACCTTATTACCCTCATCCTCTTTGGAAACTACGGAGAAATTCACCACCTTAAAGGTTTCTCCGCTCTTGTTTTCTGTTTCAATGACATCGACCTTACCTACAACATTTCCGACGATATTTATAAGGTCATCTTTTTCCCCTTGAACATAAGGAAGGTCTTTTGTCTGCCCCTGTTCCCTTAAATCCTCAATCATATAGTCGAATTCCTCATGTAGTATAAATTATAAAATAAAAATGTACAAAATGATATATAATACAAGTAAAAAATAAAAAGGAAAAAATACTTGTGTTAATAAATATAGAAACAAAAACAAGATATAAAATAGAAAACTTAGAAGATTTAAAAAATTTGAGGTGCTTTGTGTGAACTATAGTCAACTTTCTTGTATGTGCCATAGTCTTCTAAGATAGGGATACCTTTCTGCCCTCTCATAACGGTCCTATTAAATCGTTCCCTCCAATAATCGAACTTGGCACAGGATGTCGCTCCAGGATTTCTATCATAAATACTTAATTGACTTCTAAAGTCATATCTCTGATTATTTCCGACAACCTTTAGGAGTTTCATATATTATGCTTCACTTTGCAAAATATCTTGTTTTACAAGCTCCAAAATGTTATGAAAATCATTTATTCGCGTTTTTACCTCCTTCTTTTTTCCAAACAAAAAAGGTGGTTAGATTTTACTCTAATCACCTTTTTATTTTTTGTGCTGCAACTTAATTTTTCTATTGCAAAACCTTATTGTATGGCACTTTTAGAAATCAATTACCTACTAAAAATCATAGTTCTGCAACTTACTTTTATTCATTAAGTTCCCAATGACCATTATTTCCACTACCTACATATTGCAAATTATCTATTTCCTTCAAAGTTCTTTGTATTGTCTTTACACTTACCCCTGCACCTTATGCAATAGCCTGTCTTGTAATTTTATTATTTAATCTTACTTGTGCTTCTATAAATTCAATCAGTTCATCTCTGCCCTGAGGGACATCGTGAGGGACACTGTGAGGGACATCGTGAGGGACATTGTCGCCCCTAACCTTTTGCATCGCTATCTTCTTTAGAGGAATAATCGTTCTAAATATATCTCCATCCTCAAATAACGGGTTTTCTCCTGAATAAAGCTGTGTGTACTTGTAGGTATTTCGCATTCACAATTTATTGATATTGTTAAGTTTATAATTACTAACATTGATAATGAGTTTTCTATTTCTTTACCTGTCGCACTTTATTTTACAATCTATCAAGATAAAATCAAAAAATATCATTAATAAATATAAATAGTAAAAAGAAAAAGTCAATGAAAATTATTTAAAGCAAATCAAATAAGAGTTTATATTTATCAATAATGTCTTTAAGTTCTGATTTATCTATTGATTCTTCAATTTTTGTTACTCCTCGTTCCTTTAGATCCAGAGCAATAGTTTGATCAAGAAGAACTTTCCCCTTAATATTTTTAGTGCTTTTTAATGTGTGATAAGTTGGATAATTTCTATCGATTGTTGAAATAGGTGCTACAATAGTCAAGCCTCCAAATCGAGCAACTAGATCATGACTAAGAGCAATAGCAGGTCTTCTGTTTTTCTGCTCATGACCTATGCTTGGATTAAAATCAACAAAAAATATCTCCTTGTGATACTACCATAATAGTTCATTCCCTTCTGATTTTCCCCAGTCCATTTCGCTAGAGCGAATACTGTCGTCTTGCCAACCTTCAAATAATTCATGAATATTAGTCGGTTTTTGGATTTCGGGTGTTAGGATAATTGATTTATCTTTAACAGAAACTTTAAATTTTTGATTTACATCAATATCTAGCAATTTCAAAATACTTGTAGGTATTATAGTTGCTTTTGAGTTACCCCATTGTGACAAGGTAGTATATTCCTGTACAACTTGTTCCATTTTAATCACCTCCACACCGTAAATATATACTTTGTATATCTATATGTCAAGTATTAATTAAAATACTTGAAATTCATTAAATCCATTTTTCTTCAAAAAAGTACTAATAAATGCTATATTATTTAAAATACTTTTTAAAACTATACATATCTGATATAATATGTTTAATATATTAAATTAAATTAGAAAGTGAGAAACTTGTAAATGAATTGGAAAATAGTTGCTGATTCTGGAAGTAATTGGAACGTAATAGAAGATATCGCACCAAATACAAAATATGTAAAAGCTCCATTAATATTACAAATAGGAGAAAAAAATTATTCTGATGACGGGACATTAGACGTAGAATCTATGATTGACTATATGTACTCAACAGAAGAAAAAACTTCAAGTGCTTGCCCTAGTCCTGAAGCATACAAAAAAACATATGAAGGTGCTGATAACATTATAGTTCTCACTATAACAGGAACTATGTCTGGTAGTTATAATAGTGCCAGAATAGGAAAAGAAATGCTATTAGAAGAAAATCCTAATGCAAATGTACACGTTATTGATACGAAATCTGCAGGTGGACAAATGGACTTAATAGTTCAAGAAATAAACAGATTAATAAAAGAAAATCTATCATTTGAAGAAGTAGTAGAAAAAATAGATAACTACGTAGCTAATACTAGACTATTATTTATTTTAGAAAAAGTAGATAATTTAGTAAAAAATGGACGCCTTAGCAAGTTAGCTGGTGGAGTTATAGGAATGCTTAACATCAAATTAGTAGGAAGAGCTAGCAAAGAAGGTACTTTAGAGTTATTACATAAAGCTAGAGGTACAAAAAAAGCAATAGCAACTCTTATTGATGAAATGTTAAAAGAAGGATACAAAGGTGGAAAAGTATCTATAGCACATTGTAACAATGTCGAAGTTTCAGAAACAATAAAAAAAATATTGTTAGAAAAATTCCCAAATGCTATAATAAACTACATACCAACACAAGGATTGTGCAGTTTCTATGCAGAGCGTGGTGGAATAATGTTAGGATACGAAGTATAGTAAAAATTTAATTCAAATTAATAAAATATATATTAAAAACTCATAGTTGCTGTTAATCAACTATGAGTTTTTAATATGTTAATCTAAATTATTATATAAATTATAAATATAGACTTCTTTTTCTACTACTTCAAAAACAAAATCCCCTCTAGGTTTAAATTTTATTTTTACTTTGCCCTGCTCTAATTCATAAAAATAAACAACCCCGTTTAAATAATCGCTATTTTCATCAATGACTAATAACATCTTTCTTTTAGCATCAAAAGCAAAATCTAAAGTAGTTGCTATATGAAATTTATATCCAAAAAAATCTTCTGTGTTAAATGTAAAATTTTCCATTTCAAACCTCCTAAAAAAACTTCCCATCTGCATTGTATCTTCTTATATAAACATTTTTGCCATCAACTTCTTGTAAGAAAAGACTTTTTGATGAAAAAATCAAACTATGTTCCCCATTATCTTTTTTTCTAAACTTTATTATAAAGTAATAAAGATCATCATCTTCATCAAAAATAATAATACGATTTTTTTCCTCACTATACGAAAAAGAAAAATAGTCGCTAACAAAAAAGTTAAAGCCATTTATCTTATACTCTTTGTAATTTTTCATAAAATAATCCTTTCCTTATAAATTATAGCTATATTATAATTTATATCAAGTAAATTGTCAAGTTATTTTCTGACAATTAAAAGAAATAAACAGACTTTTATCAAAAGGCAAGAATATATAATAAAATGTTTCACGTAAAACATTTTAAGTTGTTAAACTTAATAGAGAGATAGTAATTTTAATAATAATTTAGTAATCTTACAAAATTGTAAGATTAAATCGAATATTGTAAGGAAAAGCTATGGAAAGAGTTAAAAAACAATAGTACAATTTAAATATAAAGAAAAACGACTTTATTTTATGCTATAAACATTAATTTAAAATAAAGGTTTAGTGTGATTTTAAATAAAATATTTTAGTAAAATCAGGAATTATTAAGTTTTACAAAATATAATTTAATTAAATATTATAAGGAGAAAAATAATGTTATTAGAAGTAAAAAACTTAAAAAAAGTTTACACAAGTAAGCTAGGAGGAACAAGTACAGAAGCATTAAAAAATGTTAATTTTAGCATTGATAAACAAGAATATGTAGCTATAATGGGAGAAAGTGGTAGTGGTAAAACTACCCTACTAAACATGTTGGCAACATTTGATAAACCTACATTTGGAAATATTAATCTAAATGGAATAGACTTTTCTAAATTAAAAGATAAAGATTTAGCAACTTTTAGACGAGAAAATTTAGGTTTTGTATTTCAGGATTTTAATTTGTTAGATACATTTTCTGTTAAAGATAATATTTTGTTACCACTAGTTTTAGCAAATAAAAAGTATAAAGATATGGAAGCAAAAATGCAAAAAATAGCAAAAGCACTAGGTATAGATAATTTATTAAACAAATATCCTTATCAAATATCTGGAGGGCAAAAACAACGTGTTGCAGTAGCAAGAGCAATAATAACTAATCCTACACTAATTTTAGCAGATGAACCTACAGGTGCTTTGGATTCAAAATCTACAGATCAATTATTAGATGTTTTTGATGCTATTAATAAATCTGGACATACAATAGTAATGGTAACTCACTCTGTAAAAACAGCAAGTAGAGCAAATAGAGTTTTATTTATAAAAGATGGAGTTGTATTCCACGAAGTATATAAAGGAGATAGCACGAATACAGAAATGTACCAAAAAATATCAGATTCATTAACATTAATTCAGTCTGGTGGTGAAATAAATGAGTAATTTCTTTTATAGCAAATTAGCAATTAATAACGTAAAAAATAATAAAAAGATGACTTTTCCTTACATAGTATCATCAATATTTATAACGATAGTTTTTTATATTATGGCATCTTTGCGAAATAATAATACTCTTACCTCAACAGCAACAAAGCAGATGCTAATGTATGGAATGTATGTTATGGCAATATTAATAATAATATTTCTATTTTATACTTATAGTTTTTTAATAAAGAAAAGAATTAAAGAGTTGGGACTTTATGCAGTTTTAGGAATGACTAAACGTCATATAATGAGAGTCGTATTTTTAGAAACTTTTATTATATATTTAATTACAACTATTTTTGGAATATTATTTGGTATCATTTTTGATAAATTAGCTTATCTGTTCCTAGTAAAATTAGCAGGAGGAGAAGTTAAGCTAGGTTTTAATATTTCAGTAACAGCAATAACAATAACATCAATATTTTTTGGAGTAGTATATTTCTTAATATTATTAAGTACACTTTTTAAAATATATAGATTGAATGTAATAAGTTTATTAAAAGAAGATAAAGTTGGAGAAAAAGAACCAAAATCACGTTGGTTACTATCTTTGATTGGATTAACTTTAATAGGATATGGATATTATACAGCGTTGGTAATAAAAACTCCAATAGCAGCTTTAATGAATTTCTTCTATGCAGTAGTAGCAGTAATAATAGGAACATATTTATTATTTATAGCAATAAGTATATTTGTTCTTAAAATATTAAAAAACAACAAAAATTATTATTACAAAACAAAAAATTTCATAAGTGTATCTAGTATGCTTTATAGAATGAAAAAAAATGCAGTAGGACTAGCGAGTATTTGTATTCTATCTACGATGTCTCTTGTAACATTAGGATCTACAGTTAGTTTATATTACGGAACAGAAGACTTTGTAAAAAATAATTTTCCTAGAGATGTTCAAATAAGTGCATATAGAGCAAATTATGAAAGTGCAAATGTTATAGAAAAAGTGACTAACGACTATTTAAAAGAAACAGATAATAGTAAAAAAAATGTATTAAATTATACATTCCTTACAGCAGTAGGAATAAAAGAAAAAGATGGTATAGCAATAGAGTCGGCAGATTTTAATAATGCAAGTGTAGCTAGTTTGATAGTTATTTCTTTGGATGAATATAACAAAAATAACAATTTGAATGAAGAACTTGATAATAATGAGATATTAATAAAAAGTTCTAAAGGTAATGTTGATACAAATACATTTAAAATTCAAAATGATGAATACAAAATAAAAAAAGAAATTTTAAAAATAGAAAATATAGCAAGTGCAGAGCAAAATATAACAGACACTTATTATGTTGTAGTAAAAGATAAAAAAGAGTTACAAAGTATTGCTAATAAAATAATAAATACAGTTCCAGAAGAAAGTAAGAATTACTATTCTTCAAACATATTAAAAACATTTTATGCATTTGATTTAAAAAATAATGCTAAAGATGACGTTGATAAATTAATAAAAGATGTAGAAAATAAATTAACAGAATTAACAAAAAGTGATGAAAATAGCGAAATATTTGATCTGCAGTCTAAAATAAACGGAGAAAAAGACGTAAAAAATGTTTACGCTAGTTTAATGTTTATCGGTATTTTTATAAGTTTAGTATTTACAGTATCACAAGTAATGATAATGTACTACAAACAAATAACTGAAGGATACGACGATAAAGACAAATTTACTATTATGCAAAAAGTAGGATTAGAGAAAAACGAAATAAAACAGTCTATAAAATCACAAGTTTTAATAGTTTTCTTTTCACCATTAATCGTAGCACTTATTCACGTTACAGTTGCATATCCTTTTATAGAAAAAGTATTAAAAATATTCCAACTATCAAATACTATAATATTTTTATATGCAATGTTAATAACAGCACTATTATTTAGTATATTCTACTTTATAATTTACAAATTAACATCGGTAGTTTATTATAATATCATAAGTAAATAACAAAAAAAAATCTAAACATAAACTAAAATTATGTAGTTATATGTTTAGATTTTTCAATTTATAAAATTTGAATTCAAATAAAATAACTGTTATAATATAATAATAAAACATAGTAAAAAAGGAGTAAAATATGAAATCAATTCAAGAAATATTAAACATAAAATATCCCCTATTTCAAGGTGGAATGACAATGATAGCTAATCATAAATTAGTTTCAGCTGTCTCAAATGCAGGAGCATTAGGAATACTAGCTTCATCAGGATTAAGTAAAGAAGAATTACGAGAAGAAATTCAAAAAACAAAACAATTAACAGATAAACCTTTTGCAGTTAATCTTATGCTTATGAATAAAAATATAGATGAATTAATAGATGTTATTGCAGAAGAAGGTGTAAAAATAGTTTCTACGGGTGCAGGAACTCCAAAACCGTATATGCCCAAATTAAAAGAAAATAATATAAAAGTAATTGCTGTAATTCCTAATGTAAAAGTTGCTAAAAAAATGGAAGAGTTAGGTGTCGATATTTTAGTTGCAGAAGGTACAGAGTCTGGAGGTCATGTGGGAGAAACTACAACTATAACCTTAGTTCCACAGATTGTTGATGCTGTAAATATACCCGTGGTAGCAGCAGGAGGGATTGCAGATGGAAGAGGATTAGCTGCTGCATTTTCTTTAGGTGCAAAAGGAATACAATTAGGTACAGTATTTTTAGCATCAGAAGAATGTTTAGTGCCTGATGATTTTAAACGAGTATTAGTAGAAGCTAGTGATACATCAACAGTAGTATCAAGTAGAAATATAGGAGTTCCTTTTAGAGCTATAAAAAATGATTATTTATTAAAATATGCTGAATTAGAAAAGAATAATGCAGACAAAGAACTATTAGATTCTTTAAAAACAAAAGGTTTTATAAATTCTATAATAAATAACAATTTAGAAGAAGGAATTGTTCTAGCAGGCCAAATATCAGGCTTAATAAAAGAAGTAAAACCTGTAAAAGAAATAGTAGAAAATATATTTAACGAGTATAATGAAATAATAACAAAACTACCAAAAATGTAAAAAGTTTCATGTGAAACAAAAAAGACAAAAAACTGTATTATTACAACGATAAAATAACATTAGTTTTTCAAAGGTAAAAATACATGTACAAATATTAGTTTTAAAATAATATGTTAATTAATTTTTGTTTGTATTAAAATAAAAATCTCATATCTTATAAAATAAACCTGTAGAGAGTAAAATCCCTACAGGTTTTATAATAAATTATTTAGTAGAAATAAACAAAAATGTATTTTTATAAATAGCGATAGATACTATTAAATTTATAATTAAAATAACAATTAATGCTATTTTTTGTAAAATACCCAGTATGGCAAAATAGTGAAGTAAAAATCCTAAAATTAATAAATTTAAAGAATACAATAGAATCCTTATACATTTATTAGGAATAAGTCCTAATAAAAACAAATACATGATAACTATAGGAATAGCACACAACATAATTAATATAGGGTTGTAATTGTAAAAAATAGTGTCAAAAATAAAACCAATCCCCCCTATTAATATAGCATTAAAAAAATAACTTTTTCTTCCTAATTTTCTTAGTTTTTCTACCATACTTAAATATCACCCTTTTAAAATATTTCCTAGGAAATTATTCTTTTATTTTTCCTGCTTTTATTAACATTTTTCTAATATGTTCTGGCATTTTAACATTTTCTTTTCCTTTTTTTGCTATTAATTTTTTAACAAAAGCCGGCATTTTTAAATCATCTTTTTTACTAGGTGATTCCATTTCGTTAAAAGTACCAGTTTCTCCATCTAGGTAAACAAATTCGTTGTTTTTATTTTCTTCAATTGTAGAAACTAGTGCATCAATCAGTCTAGAATCATAGTTTGGCATTGGTGGTCTGTGATAATTAACCCCTATCTCCTTACAAATTTCTTTACATTCAATATCGTTATCAAATAAAGTTTCAATATGATCACTTATAAAACTTATCGGAGCAAAAATATAATTTTCTGGATGGTTATCTTGTGCTCTTAAATATTCTAAAACGTCAGGTTTTATCCAAGGCATACCAATATCGCTCTCACTTTGCCAAGCATTTGTGAAGTTTTCTGGCAGTAAGTTTAGCTTTTTAGCCAATAATTTAACCATATTTTCAACTTGTTCGATATAAGGATCCCCATATTCTTTTGCTATTTCTGGAACGCTATGGGCAGTAAAAATAACTTTGTAACTTTGATTATCGATACGATTAATGATTTTGTTGATTTCTTCAACCCAAAAATTAATTAAGTGTTCGTTTAAGTACCATTCTTTTATTAGATTAAATTTTATTTTTGAACTTGTTAAAAATTTTTCATACCCCATAACCGAATAAATAGAATATTGAGGCTCTAAAATTAGACAAATACAGTCCGTAATACCATCTTGCTCCATTTTATTTATAACATCAGGAATAAATGGTCTAGAAAATTTATTAGCAAAATAAATTTCGTATGTATCTCCAAGACGTTCTCTTAATAAATCAACTTCTTTTTTTGTTATTTCTTGCAGAGGAGACCCATCTATTTTTAAGTAATTACTTAACAAATGAGAAATCTCATCATCACTAGGACGTCTCCCTCTACGAATATTCGTGAAAAATTCGGCAATACCCTCAAATGTGTACTCTTCAGGACTGCCATAAGTCATAACTAAAATTGCTGTTCTCATAAAAAATCTCCCAACTATTTTATTTTATATAATTATACACGTTTTCATAAATATTTTAAATATCTATAGATTAAAATTTTCACTGAAATAAAATTAAGTATTGACTTAACTGGAAATAAATGATATATTTTAGTTAAATATTTACTTAACTAAAATTAAACAAAAACAAAAAAAGGAGGTTTCTATGAAAGAATTATTAAAAAATAGACTATATATTACTTCTTTAACTTCGGATATTATTTCTAATATAGGCGATATTATGTTCTATTTGGCACTAGTAAATTATGTAGTGTTTTTAGAAAGTCCTGAATATGGAGTTGCAATATTAACTATATCAGAGACATTACCAGGGATATTTGCGATTTTTTTAGGATATTTTGCCGATAAATCAATTAATAGAGTGAACAAAATAGCATTAACGTTAGTAATTAGTTCTTTTTTATATATGATTATAGGGTTTTTAATGGGTTACTCCCCTGCTTTGTGGATTGTTATTGTCGCAGCAGTAATAAATTTTTTATCAGATATTATAGGGCAATATGAGTCTAGTTTATTTTTGCCAATATCTTTAAAAGTAGTACCTAATGAACTTAGAGAAAAATCTATAGCTTTTAAAAGTTCGATAGTTAGTACTATAAATATAATAGCTAGAGTTTTTGGAATTTTATTAATAGGAATATTGTCTTATAGTATGATAGCTTATATAAATTCAGCTACTTTTATAATTGCATTGCTGATATTTTTAACAATATATAAACCGTTAAAAAATATTTATAAAGATGAAGAAAAAAGTTTAAAAGATAATGTTATTTTTAATAGAAATATGCTTAAAGAATTTAAAAATAATTTTAAAATAGTTTTAGAAGAGATAAAAAGTTTTCCTGAAGTAATTTCAGCAATGTTAGTAATACCATTTATTAACGCAATTTTGTTTGTGATTAATCCTATTTTTATTTTATTAATAAGTAAGCATAGTGATTTTATTATAATAAATAGCCAAACAACTATAGCAACATTTCCTATAGTTTTATCAATATCTTCAATTTTTGGCAGTATTGTTGCTATAAAATATTCTGAAAAATTCGAAATAATGCCTTTGTTAATTACAGTTTTAGTAGTGTCGTTAGCAATATTTGTTAGTTTATATTTTCACAAAATATATTTATCATTAATATTTATAGGACTAATAGCAATAATAGTAAGTCTTATAAACCCTAAATTATCTGCATTAATTCAAAATAATGTAAACCCTAATATTATTGGCACTGTTTTTGGATTTTTAGGAACAAGTGCACAAATAGTAATGGTAATAGTTAGTTTTATTTTTTCTTGGGCGATAACATTTGTAAATATAAAAGTTATAATATTAATATTTGTTTTATTAAATTTAATATTAATTATAAAAGTGCAATTTTTCTCAAAAAATGATAAAATTAAAAATAATAGTTAGGAGAAAAATATGACGGTACTGTACAATGAATTGCAAAATAAAATTATGGAATTGCTAATAGTTCCAGCACATTATTTAAAATCAGAAATGGACGATAATTATACAAAAGAACAATTAAAGTATATGGTCGATTACGCAGAAGATATAAAATTTATTCAAGAGAAGTTAGAACCTTATGCAGAAAAAATAAAAAACAATTATTTTATATTTAGCAAAGTTTTAATGGAAATATATATTAAAAGTTTTAAAGAAACAAAAAAAATAAAAAATATGACTACCTTTTTTGACTACGTACTTTCTTTAGAAGAAGAAAAGTTGATAGAATTTAATGAGTATGAAAACATGGTAAAAGAAGGGCTACTAGAAAAAAAAGATAACATTACAAAAGAAGATTTAATAATTTATTTTGACAATATTAATATAACTAGTGAGCAAAAGTGGGGATTTACAAAAAGTATTTTAAATATAGAAAAATCCCTTTTAGAAGCAAAAGAAATATATGAGTATGTAGAAAGTTTTTATACTGATTTTTATAATAAATGTAAAAAAATCAGAAATGACTATAGGAAGAATTTTGAACTAGAAAAATTTTTAAGAAGAACAGAGTTTATAGATACAAATTTAATAGCAGATATCATAAAAACTGAAAACAACTTGTTTATTTTTAGTCCGCCGGTAGCTCTACTATATTTTAATGTTTCATCTGAAAAAAGTGTATTAGGACTTAGCACTCTAACAGAAAAACTTTTAAATATAGATAACGAATATAGAGAAGAAGAATTTTTTGAAAAGATGCAACTATTGAGTGATGGTAATAGATACAATGTTTTAAAACTTTTAACACAAGATAAATTAAGAAATAAAGAAATAGCAGAAAAATTAAATATAACGCCTGCAGGAGTATCGTTTCACATAAAAAAATTGGTAGATAGCAAATTTTTAGTTTTTGGGAACAACAACGAACATACAATAAATCAATTAGAAATCAAAAATATAATAGAAAAATTAGAAAAAGATTTTTTATAAACAAAATGTTTTACGTGAAACAAATTTTAAAATTAATATAATTTTTATATACGTATTAAAATATAAATTTAATATGTATATTTTTTTTGAAAACATTAACATAAAATAAAAAATAATTTATGTTTAGTTAAGCCTAAACGCTATAATGAATACTTATATTTATGGTATAATTTTATCTAAATAGAATTTTTAATATAGTTTGGAGATATAATGGAATATTTAAAGAAACAAAAATTTTCAATAAGGAAGTTAACACTAGGAGTAGCATCTGTATTTTTATGTAATACTTTTTATGCTTCTGTTGATATAGTTAATGCAGAAGAAAAATCAGCAGAAACAATAAAAAATAAGAGTGAAGAAAAAATAAAGGTAAAATATTTAGCAATAGACGAAGCTGAACTAACAGATATAGAGAAAAATCTAGTTATAAGAGATGATATTTCTAAAGAAATAGCAGAAACAAATGATACATATATAGAGGTATATGTAAAAGAAGAAAAAACTTTACCTAATACTGGTCATAGTAGTAAGAATTATTTAGCTGCTTTAGGAGTATTAGGTTTATTAGCTGTATATAGAATAGGAAAAAATAAAAATAAATATTTAGTGGGTGTAATATTACTAACATCAGCTACATTAGGAACATCAGTAGTTAATAGTGTAGAAGCAGAAAATACAATAAAGCTTATAACAAAATCGTTAAGTAGCTATATATCAGGGGAAAATTTAGAAAAGATAAGCATTTCAAATTATAGATATGTAGGATATATAAAATCTAAGGATATACTAGATAATTCAACTAAATATGGAAGATTATATGAATTAATCAAACCAGAATTAGAAATGTCAAACAATAAAATTGAAGAAAAATTAAATATAGATAAAAATACTAGTGAAGAATCTTTAACTAAAACTGAAATAGTTAGTAAATCTCAAGAAATACCATTCGTAGAGATAGAAGAACCTACTGCGGACTTATATGAGGGAGAAAAAGAAGTAAAAATAGTAGGGGAAAATGGAGAAAAGACAACTATATACAAAAATTATGTTGTTAATGGAGAAGTTATAAAAGTAGAAGAACTATCAACTTCAATAACAAAATCTCCAATAAACCAAATAGTAAAAGTAGGAACGAAGAAAAAAGAAACTACAAAACCAACAGATAATTTAACAACAGAAGAAAAACCGTCTGTAGATTTCGTAGAAGAACTATCAACAAGAATAGAATCAATACCATTTACAGAGTTAGAAGAAAAAACTGATGAATTATACGAAGGCGAAAGAGAAATAAAAGTAGTAGGAGTAGCAGGAGAAAA
>JACBYF010000149.1 GCA_013415235.1 Gemelliphila palaticanis | reverse complement strand
AAGCATGGCTGCCTTTGGTCGTCGGGAGCAATTGCGGCGGATGCAGGATTGCGCGAATGGCCGGTCGGAAGGGAAAGGCTGGACGCGATTATTTTGTGGGCATTTACCTTAGCTGAATATTTCGCTGTTTTATGGCGATAATCGTTTTCTGGCATATTTGCTGGAATCGATGGTTCGCACCATGCCAGCCAGAATGTCGTTTTATTCACGGTTATTCATGTTCTCACGTGTGGTTTCGACATATTCTTCATTTAATCTTAATGTTGAGCCGGTAAATCAATCGAGGCCTGTTATTCAAGCGACGAGGGATTACGCTACGGTGCGCGGATTTTTATGCAATGTAGTATATTCCATGTGATTTTATTATTTAATTAAATGTAAAGGATATACGGGATGGATCTGTC
>JACBYF010000148.1 GCA_013415235.1 Gemelliphila palaticanis | reverse complement strand
GAGGAGACGCTGCGTTTGGCCCGAGCGGCAAACGAGATCGCTGCGAGGTCAGTGAAGATTGCCTGGATTGGCGCCGGCATCGCCGCTATAGCTGTCGTCGTCACCGCCTTGATAGCCATCCTCTCCTGAGCCACAGCCCTTGGCCAGGATCTGAATACCTCGGGACACATGGTCTTGCAACCACTCGAGCGTTTCGCCGCGCGCGACCTGTTGCCGCGCCGACTCTTGCGCAGCGGCTTCGGCAAGTTCGATGGCGCGCCGCGCGGCTGCTGCTGCCCGAAGTGCCGCGAAAGTGGCGGCGAAGACCAAGCCCAGTGCCACGACCAAAGCGCCGGCAAGAATGAGGGGATGAGGATGTGCCATCCCCCCACTCTCAAGGAGAGGTGCGGGGCGGTCGAACCCTAGC
>JACBYF010000147.1 GCA_013415235.1 Gemelliphila palaticanis | reverse complement strand
ACACCAGGGTGCCGCCGACCACCAGGCCTTCCTGCGTCAACGGCAGGGTGACCTTGCAAAACACTTGCCATGGATTGGCGCCCAGGGTGGCGGCGGCCGGTTCCACGTCGCGCGGCAGGTTTTCCAGCGCGCCGGCCAGCGACATCAGCATCAGCGGCAGCAGCAATTGCAGCAAGCCGACAAACACGGCAAATTCACTGAACAGCAAACGCAGCGGCTCGTCCGTGAAACCCATGTTGACCAGCGCCGCGTTGAGGGCACCGTTACGCCCCAGCAAGACGATCCACGCGTAGGTACGCGCGATGGGCGAAACCATCAGCGGCAAAATCATCATGCCCACCACCAGGCCGCGCCACTTCGGCGACACGCGCGCCACGGCTTGCGCGGCCGGATAGCCGAGGATGAT
>JACBYF010000146.1 GCA_013415235.1 Gemelliphila palaticanis | reverse complement strand
TTCGGTATAACGCATGGCGGCAGCACTATCACCGTCAACCGAACCAAAGTTACCCTGACCGTCAGCCAGCATATAACGTAAAGAAAACGGCTGTGCCATACGAACAATCGTATCGTACGCGGCACTGTCACCGTGCGGGTGATACTTACCGATAACATCACCAACCACACGTGCCGATTTTTTATAAGGTTTGTTGTAATCATTACCTAGCACGTTCATCGCAAACAATACGCGACGGTGAACTGGCTTGAGGCCATCTCTTACGTCAGGTAAAGCACGACCGATGATAACGCTCATCGCGTAATCAAGGTATGAATTCTTCAGTTCATCTTCAATATTAACCGGAACCACTTCCTGGGCATGATCGCTCATACAGACATTCCCTACAATTTAGCGTTATATAATT
>JACBYF010000145.1 GCA_013415235.1 Gemelliphila palaticanis | reverse complement strand
GCAGTACACTGCCCACAGGGACCCAAGGCCTAAAGGTCAGGAATTTGGGACAGGCCAGCCATGCCACCATGTGCTGGAGGAGGAGTCCAGACTTGTAAGGCATCAAGCGTGAGCTGGAGGCAGGATGGCAGAGCGAATGTAAGCCCGACTGAGCAGATACATGTGAGTGAATTATGTGTGTGGTTCCATTTCAGGCACCAGGCAGATCTGTAAAGCTCATCACCCTCCTAGAGTTGCCTGCAAAAGGCCACACGTTTCACACCCCCCCCCATCAATCAGCACAGGAGGGGAACATGTCCAAGCAGGGCTGGGTGTCCTGGGGCTGCAGAGATCTTATCCCTGTCCCCGGTGGTTCATGGTCTTAGCCGAGGACACAAGATTGGCACCAGTGGAACAATGGAGGGCA
>JACBYF010000144.1 GCA_013415235.1 Gemelliphila palaticanis | reverse complement strand
AGCATACGACGATGCAGTAAGAGAAGGACAAGCAGTACTAGACAAAGAAAATGCGACACAAGAAGAAGTAAATGCAGCAAAAGAAAAAATAGAAAGAGCAAAAGAAGCATTAAACGGAGTTGATACAAACAAAGAAGAACTACGAGCAAAAGTAGAAGAAGCTCCAACAGTACAACAAAGTCCAAAATACACAAATGCAACACCAGATAAAAAATCAGCATACGACGATGCAGTAAGAGAAGGACAAGCAGTACTAGACAAAGAAAATGCGACACAAGAAGAAGTAAATGCAGCAAAAGAAAAAATAGAAAGAGCAAAAGAAGCATTAAACGGAGTTGATACAAACAAAGAAGAACTACGAGCAAAAGTAGAAGAAGCTCCAACAGTACAACAAAGTCCAAAATAC
>JACBYF010000143.1 GCA_013415235.1 Gemelliphila palaticanis | reverse complement strand
ATGCGGTAGAGGAACCACAGCGAGATCAGCCCCCAGGCCACCATGCCAGGGACGATGAACAGCAGCCACAGCGGTGCGGTGATGATGTAGAGCACGCCACACCAGATCACGCTGCGTATACGCCAGGAAAAATGCGAGGCATGCCAGGTGCCTTCGGCCGCGGAGCGCTTGACCAGATCGATCACCAGGGCCAGCAGCAACAAACCCACACTGGCCTGCATGCTGGGTATCACGGCGGTAACGGCCACGATCAGGTGCAGCACATAGCTGACCCAGCCCCAGGCGCGCAGCCCATCCAGTGTGGCCTTGTCCACGGCGCGGACGTCGACGATGTCATTGCGGTCCATGATGCACTCCTTTTTCCCTGGCTTTTACAGCGTTTCTACAGCGCTTGCACGGTGTCAGCG
>JACBYF010000142.1 GCA_013415235.1 Gemelliphila palaticanis | reverse complement strand
CTGCCCACACGCTCAAACTGAGCGAAGGGGGTAACGGCCACACACTGGGCGATAAAACTGCGTAGCTCGGCCAAGGCACGCTGCCCCAGCCGTTCAAACAGTGCCGTTGACACCATTCGACAGGCCATTAGGGCCAAGGCAATCCCTGCGAAAGCTCAAGCAGCACTGGCACGACTAGCAGCATCGCTATTTAACGCTGTATTAATTTGAGCAATCAGCAGCACGCTAAAGAGCCCAGAGAGAATGCTGGCAATAGCGGCGGCGGTCATCAGCCCACGGGTTTGACGAATCAAATAGGGAAGCACATTCACCTCGTTAGAAAGCAATTGAAAAAAAGCTATTGGAAAGCGGCACCTACCCTTAACAGACGAATCACTCCTGCAAAAAGTTACCCCTCAACGTAAACA
>JACBYF010000141.1 GCA_013415235.1 Gemelliphila palaticanis | reverse complement strand
ATCCAGCAGCTTGGTGATGATGATGTACCAGCTGCCGATCGACATGATGGACAGGATGATCAGGGTAGCGCGTGGCACGAAGCCGCCGTCCCAGACTGCGGACAGGCCGAACGGGTTGTGCACTTCTTCGGTTTTGGCTGGAGCTGCTGCGTCCGCTGCTGGAGCGGCTGCATCTGCAGCAACTGGTGCCGGTGCTGGTGCAGCGTCTGCCGCAGGAGCCGAAGCGGCAGCCGATGCTGGCGCGTCAGCGAATGCCGGAGCTGCTACCAGAGCGGTAGTGGCGGTGACGGACAACAGAACCGCGGCAAAAAATGCGGACAAACGGGTATTCTTAAACATGCTTCCTCCAAAATTAAAAATAACAGATCGCTGAACGTAATGACAACGAAATCATGGTGTGAGACAGGGG
>JACBYF010000140.1 GCA_013415235.1 Gemelliphila palaticanis | reverse complement strand
ATCCTACCGTGCAGGTGGTGAACAACGCGCAGAAAGCGTATGTCGAACACTTTATTCAGGGCGACCCGGACCTGGCGAAACTGCCGGTGCTCTCTGCCGCTGCGCCGTTTAAAGTCGGTGGACGTAAAAACGATCCTGCCAGCTTTGTTGAAGTGGAAAAAGGTCAGCTTACCTTCCGCAACGCCGCCGATCTTTACCTCTATCCGAACACGCTGGTCGTCGTAAAAGCCAGCGGCAAAGAGGTAAAAGAGTGGCTGGAATGTTCCGCCGGGCAGTTCAATCAGATTGATGTCCACAGCAGTAAACCGCAGTCATTGATCAACTGGGACGGTTTTCGCACCTATAACTTTGATGTGATTGACGGCGTGGAGTATCAGATTGATGTGTCGCAGCCTGCGCGCTACGACGG
>JACBYF010000013.1 GCA_013415235.1 Gemelliphila palaticanis | reverse complement strand
TATTTGTAATATAAAAGTAAGTTATATTTTTTATAATAGAGAATATTCCAAGTTATTAAATATCTAAACTAAAGTAATTATGATTTATCTAATAAAGTATAATAAAAAAGAGACGACTTATGTCGCCTCTTAAAATTATAATTTTTATAATAGATAAAATTATAAAAAATTATTTATTATATTCTATTTAATCATTGAACTTATTGTCTTGTCCATCTTGTGTACCTGGTTGTGGTTGAGGCTGCGGTTGTGGTTGAGCTGGCTGTAAAGGAGAATCAGATGTATCTCCACTAGTAGCAATAATGTCTTCACTATTGAATAAAATAGTCTCTAATTGTAATTTTTTATATTCCATTATTTTAACCTTTCTTTTATAATTTTAATATTGTATGTTTGATATATTTAATATTATTTATAGATTTATCTATATTTTATATCATTACTATTTAAAATAATATTATAATACATTTAATATATAAATGGAAACTAAAAATTCATAAATAATAATTATTTAAAATAGATATTTAGAAATTAATTACATTAATTTGACAATAATAATAAAAAATCACTATTGATAGTAGCTTGATTATTTTTAAAAAATTTTTTTATGTTGTAAAATCAATATATATATTAAAATAAAGAGGAGAAATTATGCCGACTAATTTATTTTTAGACATATTATTATCTTTAGTTATAGCAATTATAGTTTTTAATGTCTACAAGCAAAAAAGACAAAATTATATGAAGATTCTTTCTATTATATTAGTAATTGTTCATTTGATAACTTTATACTCAGATTATTTTAGCTATAATGAAACATTAAAAATAGCTTCCAATACAATAAGATTTATTATAACTATGTTTTTAACTTTCAAAGTATATAAAAAACAATAGTTTAAGTATTTTATTATTAAAAATTATTATATTTAATAAAATTTAAGGAGATAAATTTTGAAAATATCAGTATTGGCTAGTGGAAGCACTGGTAATAGTATATATATAGAAAATAAAAATAAAAAAATTCTTGTAGATGCAGGAGTTACAGGGAAAAAAGTAGAAGAAAATTTAAAAAATATAAATGTAAATGTCGATGAAATAGATGCTATATTAGTAACTCATGAGCATATAGACCATATTAAAGGAGTAGGTGTTTTATCAAGAAAATACAAAATACCTATTTATGCTAATAAACTTACTTGGGAAAATATGAATTTAGGAAAAATAGATACAGACTTAAAATTTCATTTTGAAAAAGAAACTCTAATTACAATCGATGATTTAGAAATAAGAAGTTTTGGTGTTAGTCATGATGCAGCCAATCCTCAGTTTTATACATTTGAAGATGGGGATAAAAAAATTAGTATTCTAACTGATACTGGTTATATTTCAGAAAAAATGGCAGATTATATAAAAAATTCTAACGCTCTAGTTTATGAAAGTAACCACGAAGAAAATATTCTTTTGAGTTGCTCTTATCCGTGGAAAACTAAACAAAGAATTTTATCAGATTTAGGGCATCTTTCTAACAATGATGCAGCAAACTATTTACCAAAGATCATAGGAGACAAAACAAAATACATTTATCTAGCTCACCTTAGTAAAGAAAATAATACTAAACAATTAGCTAGGATGACAACAAATAATATTTTGGAGCAAAATGGTTTTGATTTAGAAAAAGATATTAATATTTTAGATACCGATCCTGATATTCAGACTGATTTGGTAAATTTATAGTTCAGAATTTAGATATTTGAACTAAATAATCAGAAAATTTATTTTTTTTTCTATAATTGAAAAATTTTCTATTGCAATTTATGGAGAAATCTTATAATATATATATTATGTAAAATTTTAAAATTAATTTGTATTTGATTTAATTAATAAAACTCAGAAAGGAGTTATTTGGTGAAAAAGTTATTAGAGATAAAAAATTTAGAAACTGCTTTTAGAATTAAAGATGATTACTTTAATGCAGTTGATAAAGTTAGTTTAGATTTATATAGTAATGAAGTTTTAGCAATAGTTGGAGAAAGTGGTTGTGGTAAGTCTACTCTTGCTACTACTGTTATGGGATTACATAATGAGAACTTAACTAGATCAACAGGAGAAGTTCTTTATGATGGAAAAAACTTAATTGAATTATCAGAAGAAGAAATGAATAAAATAAGAAGTAAAGAGATTGGTATGATTTTCCAAGATCCGTTATCTTCTTTAAACCCACTTCAAAGAATAGGAAAGCAAATAGAAGAAGCTCTTATTTATCATACAGAGCTTAATAAAGAAGAGAGAGATGCTAGGGTAATAGAATTATTAACTCAAGTAGGAATACCTTATCCAGAACGTTGTGCTAGACAATATCCACATGAATTATCTGGAGGTATGCGTCAGCGTGTTGTTATAGCTATGGCTTTATCTTGTAAGCCTAAAATAATAATAGCAGATGAGCCTACTACAGCACTTGATGTTACTATTCAAGCTCAAATTTTAGACTTATTAAAAGAATTACAAGATGAAATGCATGCAGGAGTTATATTAATAACTCACGATTTAGGTGTAGTGGCTGAAATGGCAGATAGAGTTGCTGTTCTTTATGCAGGAGAAGTAGTAGAGTTAGGAACAGCTAGCCAAATATTTAAAAATCCAAAACATCCATATACAAGAAGTTTATTAAAAAGTATTCCACAGTTAGATGGAGATGGAAGTGATGAGCTTTATGCTATAGAAGGAATGGTACCTTCTATTAAAAATTTAGATAGAAATGGTTGTAGATTTTCTGCTCGTGTTCCATGGTTATCGGAAGATTCACATGAAGATCATCCTGAACTACATGAGGTAGAAGAAGGACACTTTGTTCGTTGTACTTGTTATAAACACTTTAATTTTGAGGAGGGTGGAAACTAATGTTAAAAATTGAAGATTTAAAAGTTCACTATCCTATTCGTGGAGGTTTTTTCAATACGATTCAAAGTTATGTTCATGCGGTAGATGGAGTTAGCTTGGATTTAGAACCAGGGAAAACTTATGGTTTAATAGGAGAAAGTGGTAGTGGTAAGACTACAGTAGGTAAAGTAGTTTTAGGTTTAGAAAATGCTACTTCTGGAAACATAACATATAATAATGAAGATATAACTAATAAAGCTAATAGAAAAAAAATTAACTATAACAAATCTGTTCAAATGATATTCCAAGATGCTATGTCTAGTTTAAATCCTAGAAAAAGAATAATAGATATTATATCAGAGCCTATTAACAATTTTGATAATCTTAATGAAGAAGAAACAAAAACTAGAGTACTAGAATTATTAAATATAGTAGGTATGGGAGAAGACGCTCTATACAAATATCCATTTGAGTTTTCTGGGGGTCAAAGACAGCGTATAGGTGTAGCACGTGCTATAGCGTGTAATCCGAGTCTAATAGTTGCAGATGAACCTGTTTCTGCACTAGACCTTTCTGTTCAAGCGCAAGTTCTTAACTTCATGAAAAAAATTCAAAAAGATTTTAATATAAGTTATTTATTTATATCTCATGATTTAGGTGTAGTTAAGCATATGTGTGATTATATTTATATAATGTATCGCGGACGTATCGTAGAAAGAGGAACTAGAGAAGATATTTATAATAACCCACAACACATATACACTAAACGTTTAATAGCTGCTATACCTAGTACAGATGTAGATAAAGCTAAAGAAAATATAAAAATTCGTAAAGAAGTAGAAAAAGAGTTTGAAGAACATTATAACGACTATTTTGATAAAGACGGAAAAGTTTATGGTCTTCAAAAATTAACAGATACTCACTATGTTGCGATGAAAGGAGGAGAAAAATAATGTGGAAAGTAGTATTAAAACGTGTAATAGTTATGATTCCTCAATTATTTATTCTTAGTATTTTAGTTTTCTTAATGGCTAAAGCTATGCCTGGAGATCCATTTAGTGGACTTGCAGAAAATCCTAAAATATCTCAAGAGCAAATAGAAAATATTCGTCGTGCAAAAGGTTTTTATGATCCGTGGTATCAACAATATTTTAATTGGCTAAAAGATTTTGTTAGAGGAGATTTTGGGCTTAGTTACGTTAGTGGTAAGTCTGTTAATACTCTAATTGGAGAAAGAATTTTCAATACATTTAACTTATCTCTTTTAACAGCGATATTAACTTATTCAATAGCTATACCTTTAGGTATGCTTGCAGGTAGATATAATAATGGTAAATTAGATAGAGCTATAAATTTATATAACTTTGTAGCTATATCAGTTCCTAACTTTGTTTTATACTTAGTTATGATTTTAGTATTCGGTTTCCAATTAGGATTATTCCCAACTAGTGGATCTGTAGATATTAATGTTAATAATGGGACATTTGCATATTACTTAAGTAAATTCCATCATTTATTATTACCGGCAATAACTATGGCTTTATTAGGAACTGTTGGTACTATTCAGTACTTACGTAATGAGGTTATTGAAGCTAAACAAAGTGATTATGTAAGAACAGCTCGTAGTAAAGGTGTTCCTATAAATAAGGTTTATTCAGGTCATATTTTTAGAAACTCAATTTTACCTATAGCAGCATTCTTTGGTTTTACTATAACTGGACTTTTTGCAGGTGGAATTTTTGTTGAAACAATATTTGGATATCCAGGTATGGGTGAACTATTCATTTCATCTATTAATAATAGGGACTACAGTGTTGTTACAACGCTAATGTTATTCTCAGGATTTTTAACTTTAGTAGGTAGTGCGTTGTCAGATATAATTATGGCAATAGTAGACCCACGTATTAAATTAGATTAGGAGGATTAAAAATGTCAAATAATACAAAAGAAAAAATAAATAATTCATATCCTTCTACATGGTCTGTTGTATCACGTGAGTTTAAAAAGGATAAAATAGCATTAACTTCTCTTATAATACTAGTATCTTTAATTTCGTTTGTAATTCTTTTTAATATTTATATAAGAGTTACTGATTTGCATGCTAGCTATCAAGATGTAGATATATTAAATAGATTTTTACTTCCTGGGGAAGATGGTTATTTATTAGGAACTGAGTCTGGAGGTAAATCAGTTTTTGGTTTACTTATGATGGGAACTATGAATTCTCTTATAGTTTCATTATGTGTTACTACTATAACTATTTGTGTAGGTACGTTAGTAGGATTAGTAATATCTTACTATGGTGGTATAGTAGATAATATAGCAATGAGATTTATAGACTTCCTAGTTGTTTTACCATACTTAATGATTATTATAGTCTTTGTTAGTGTAAAAAAAGATTATGGAATAGTAAGTTTTATATTTATGCTATCGGCATTTGCTTGGATGGGGCCAACTAGGTTAGTTCGTAGTAAGGCTTTATCAGAATCAAGACGTGATTATGTTCTTGCTTCTAAAACAATGGGAACAAAAGATTTAACAATTATGTTAAAAGGTATACTTCCTAATATTGGATCAATAATAATAGTAGAAGCAACACTATTGTTCGTAGCTAATATGGGATTAGAAGTAGCTTTATCATTCTTAGGTTTTGGTCTTCCAGTAGGAACAGCAAGTATAGGAACTCTATTATCTTATGCAAAAGATGCAGATATCCTTGTAAATAAAATGTATATTTGGGGACCTGCTGCTTTAGTAATATTAATTTTAGCACTTAGTATAAATTATATTGGGCAAGCATTACGTCGTGCGTTAGATGCTCGTCAAAGATTATAAAATAAATTCAAGTTCGACTTATCAGTTAAATAAAGCGATAAGTCGAACTTTTTTGTTTTCTTCTCATAAATTTAAGAAAAATACAATAAAAGTAGATTTTATATTAAAAAATTCAAAATAATAATTATTTATTTCTGAAAAATAAAAATTTAAATTAATAATTATATACTCTTAAACGCTTATATTGACAATATAAATCTTAAGTGCTATAATGTAAACGATAACAAATATAAATTAATTTTAAAAATTTAATAATAATATAATAATATTTTTTAGGGGGAGAAAAAATGAAAAAAAATAAATTTTTAAAAGTTTTTAGTTCTGCGATGGCGCTATCTTTAGTGCTGGCTGGATGCTCATCAGGGGGATCAACTAGCTCATCATCTAGTACGTCTAAACCAGCTCATCAGTTTAAGACAACAGTTGATAATGGTGGAAATACTGTAGAATCTACATTCAAATATGGTATTTTAAGTGATGCAGCTCTTACAGGTATGTGGAATCCAGTATTTTACCTTGAATCTTCAGATTATGATGTGGTAAGTATTATGACTGGAAAAACCTTTGAACAAGATTCTGCTTATAGAATTGTTGAAGGTGATGAAAATACGGCTGTAAGATTTAAATTGGATAGAGATGCTAAAAAAGTAACTTTAACAATACACAAAGATTTAACTTGGAGCAATGGAGAGCCTGTTACTTCAAGAGATATAGCAGCTACTTATGAATTGATGGGGAACAAAGATTATACAGAAAATGTACGCTATGATGATGCTTATGAATTAATTGAAGGTATGAAAGAGTATCATGAAGGTACTGCAGACAAAATTTCGGGACTAAAAGAAATTGATGATAAAACTTTAGAAATTCAATATAAAGAAATTAAACCAGCTTTAGTATTTGGTAGTGGATTTATAGCTAACATATTAAACGCTAAACAAGTAGCAGAAGCTTCAAAAGACTTTACTAAATTTGCAGAAGCAGAATTAAATACAAAACCTTTATCTTACGGTCCATATATTATAGATAAATATGTTGAAGGAGAAAGTGTTCTACTAAAACCTAATGAGCATTATTATCAAAAAGATAAAGTTAAAATAAAATCTGTAGAAATTAAACGTGTTACTTTAGCTCAAGCAAGTAACGTAATCAAAGCAGGGGAAGTGGATATGTTAGGAGATATTTCAGCAGAAATATACGAAAACACATCAGAACTTAAAAATGGTACTTATTTAGGAGCACCATCATTCTACTTGTCTTATGTAGGATTTAAACTAGGTAAATTTGATAAAGAAAAAGGTGAAGTTGTAGTAGATCCTAATGCTAAAGCAGCAGATGTAAAAGTACGTGAAGCATTTGGATTAGCTGTTAACTGGGATCAAATTAATGAAAAAATCTACAAAGGTTTAAGATTTACTCCTACAGGATCAGGATTTTATCCACCAGTATTTGAATTTTTATACAATAAAGAAAATCCATCTATAAAATATGATAAAGAAAGAGCTATGCAACTTCTTGATGAAGCAGGATGGAAAGATACAGATAATGATAAACTGCGTGAAAATGCTAAAGGTGAAAAAGTTACTTTTAACTTTGCTATTCGTAATGTAGGTCAATCATTTGATCAGGCTCTAGCAGAAAATTTTGTTAAGTCTTGGAAAGATGTAGGTTTAGATGTTAAACTTGTAAATGATAAATTAATGGCACCAAAAGAATGGTCTCAAGCAGTTCAGTCAGATGATCCTAATATAGATATTTTCCAAGGAGCTTGGGTATTAGGTACTAATCCAGATCCAACAGAGATGATAGGATCTAAATCACAACTAAACTTACAAAGATATACTAATGATACGTTAAAAGCAGATCTAGAAAAATTTGCATCTTCAGAAATGTTTGATGATGCTAAATTCAAAGAAGCGTATCAAGAATTTGATAAACACTTTGCTGAATCAAAAGCGTGGTTACCATTTAGTTGGAAAGTAGGTTTAGTTTGGGTGAATAGCCGTGTTAAATCTTACGACTTAACAAAAGCTATGAAAAATCAACTATATCTACACGAATTAGAATTAAATGCAGATAAACCGAATCAAGGATAATATAATATAATTTATAAAAAATACTTTGATAAATAATTTTTATCGAAGTCTTTTTTAGTGTTTATATTCTATATTTATATATAAATATTTTTAAATAGTAATTTTTGTATGTTTTTTAAATAAAGTATACAAAAAGACGTATTATAACTGTTTTAATAAGTTTAAATATCTTCTGAAAAAAGTACATGTTAAATATTATTATAAAAAATAAAATATAATATGTTGAATATTTAGTTTTTTTATATAGTGAAATCAAAATTTTTATAAAAAAATATAAAAAATAATTACAAAAGAATTAAATTTTCTGATAATTTATATTGACATTTTACTTTTGTGATGTTAAAATACTAATTAATTAAATTTCAAAAATCGTTAAATTAATTAATGATTTTTATTTTTATTGTTTCTAGGAGGTATTTTAAATGAAAAAAAGTAAATTTTTAAAAGTTTTTAGTTCAGCTATGGCTTTATCAGTAGTATTAGCTGGATGTTCAGCAGGTGGAGGTTCTTCATCTTCATCATCTTCAAGTGCTTCAAAACCAGCTCTTGAATTTAAATCTATGGTAGATAACGGTGGAACAGCTGTTGAATCTACATTCAAATACGGTATTTTAAGTAATGACCAACTTACAGGTATGTGGAACCCTGTATTCTACTTACAAGCAACTGACTATGAAGTTATTGGTGCAATGGTAGGTAATACTTTTGCACAAGATGATGCATATAGATTTACTCAAGGTGATGAAAATGCACCAGTTAAATTTGAATTAGATAAAGAAGCTAAAAAAGCAAAATTCACAGTTCATAAAGATTTAAAATGGAGTAACGGTGAGCCAGTTACTGCAAAAGATATCGTTGCTACTTATGAATTAATGGGTAACAAAGATTATACAGAAAATATTCGTTACGAAGAGCCTTATGAATTAATCGAAGGTATGAAAGAATTCCACGAAGGAAATGCTGATAAAATTTCTGGAATTAAAGAACTTGATGAAAGAACTGTAGAAATTCAATATACAGAATTAAAACCAGCTTTAGTTTATGGAAGTGGATTTATTTCTAGTTTCTTAAATGCAAAACAAGTAGAAGAAGCATCAAAAGACTTCACTAAATTTGCAGAAGCAGAATTAAATACAAAACCACTATCTTACGGACCATACGTAATTGATAAATATGTAGAAGGAGAAAGTGTTCTATTAAAACCAAACGAGCACTACTACCAAAAAGATAAAGTTAAAATTAAAAATGTAGAAATGAAACGTATCCCTATGGCACAAGCAAGTAGTGTTATTAAAGCAGGGGATGTAGATATGATGGGAGAAATCTCTACAGAAGTTTACGAAAGTTCTAAAGAACTTAAAAACGGTACTTTCTTAGGAAGACCAGCATTCTACTTATCTTATGTAGGATTTAAATTAGGTAAATTTGATAAAGAAAAAGGTCAAGTAGTAGTAGACCCTAATGCTAAAGCAGCTGATGTAAGAGTTCGTGAAGCATTCGGATTAGCAGTTGACTGGGATCAAATCAATGAGAAAATCTACAAAGGTCTAAGATTTACTCCAACTGGATCAGGATTCTACCCACCAGTAGTTGAATTCTTATACAACAAAGAAAACCCATCTCTTAAAGTAGATAAAGAAAAAGCTAAAAAACTTCTTGATGAAGCAGGATGGAAAGATACTGATAATGATGGATTACGTGAAAATGCTAAAGGTGAAAAAGTTACTTTCAACTTCGGTATTCGTGATGTTGGACAATCATTTGACCAAGCATTAGCAGAAACTTTCTTAAAATCTTGGAAAGAAGTAGGATTAGACGTTAAATTAGTAAATGATAAGTTAATGGCACCAAAAGAATGGTCTCAAGCTGTTCAATCAGATGATCCAAATATCGATATCTTCCAAGGAGCTTGGGGATTAGGAACAAATCCAGACCCATCAGCAATCATCGGAGAAAAATCTCAACTTAACTTACAAAGATATATTGACGATACATTAAGAGCAGATTTAGCTAAATTTGATTCTCCAGATATGTTTGATGATGCTAAATTCAAACAAACTTACCAAGAGTTTGATAAGCACTTCGCAGAAGCAAAAGCTTGGTTACCATTCAGCTGGAAAACAGATTTAATCTGGGTAAATAGCCGTGTTAAAAACTATGATTACATTAAAGCAGGTAAAAACAAACTATCTCTTCACGAGTTAGAATTAACTGCTGATAAACCGAATCAAGGATAATTAAATAAATAGAAAAGGACTGACAATTTGTCGGTCCTTTTTATATTAGTTAAGAAAGCGAAAACAACCATACAATTTTTATTTGTATATAAAATACAATTAATTTTATTTTTAGATATAGGAGTTTCAAATTGAGTTTAAAAGAACGAGTAAAGTTACATATGTTTTGGATAGGCTTAGTGTCATTAATATTAATGTTGATTGATAATATAGCATCTAGCTATTTTGATATGAACATAAGTATATTACTTAATAAAATAGAACAAACTATATGTATAATATTGAGTATTTTATTATTTTTAGGAGTGCTATCTAATAAGAAAGATGTCTTTTTAGAAGATGAAAAAGAGAATAAATAATAAAATTAATATCTTTTATTTGAAAAAATCTCGTTATATTATAAAATATATAATGTAGAAAAATATATTTTATAGGAGTGAATAATGAGAAAATTTATATCGGAAATTTTGTTACTTATAGTAACAATAATATGGGGTCTTGCATTTGTTTGGCAAAGTATAGCTAGTAAGCATTTGGGGCCTTTAACAGTAGTTGGTTTTAGATCAGGTATAGCAGTAATTTTTTTATTTTTAGTTGTTTTAATTTTTCCTTTTTTATACAAAAGTCAAGAACCTAAATTCGGTGTAGTTAAAAGTAAATCTAGGTCTATAATTTTATCTATTAGTTGTGGTTTAGCATTGTTTTTTGCGATGTATATTCAACAAATAGGTTTGGCTTACACTACTGCAAGTAAAGCAGGTTTCATAACAGTTTTATATATATGTATAGTTCCTTTAATGGGGCTTATACTGGGACATAAAATTAATAAATATTTTTTAATAGGTTTAATTTTATCGGTAGTAGGATTGTATCTGCTTTCAATAAAAGGAGATTTCACACTAGAATATGGAGATTTATTAGTTTTAATAAGTGCTATTTTATTTGCGTTACACATAATAGTTATTGATTATGCTGTTACTAAAGTTAATGCGATGTATCTATCAATAGGTCAACTAATAGTAGTATCAGTTTTGAGTTTATCGATAGCAGCTTTTAAAGAAGGTTATGTATTATCTAACATTATGGAAGTTCTACCATCGCTAATAGCACTTGGAGTACTTTCTAGTGGCGTCGCATACACACTTCAAATAATAGCTCAAAGAAATATACCTGCACATACAGCATCCCTTATTATGAGTTTAGAATCAGTAGTAGCAGCTATTGGTGGAGTTATAATTTTGGGAGAAATATTATCAACTAGAGAAGTTATAGGTATGGTAGTAGTTTTTGTAGGTATTATAATATCTCAAAAAAAATAATTAAGTAAAGTTCGTAGTCTATTAAGATTATGAACTTTCTTTTTGGTTTAATTAGTTTATATAGCTAGTCTTCTTTAAAATCTATTGTTAGGCTAGAAGTTTTTTTATAAAATCATATTACAAGACGTCTTAATAAAATTATTAAGGAGAAGATTATGGATTATAAATTAACTTATGAGCAAGAATTAAAATTTAATGATTTAGTTAATACTAATAAAGAGAAAATAAAATTAGCGATGTATAAGTGTAATATACTTCCTAGAAACTACAATGAATTTTATAATTACGCTTTAGAAGGTTTACTAGTTAGTTTTATTATGTTAGAAGAGGGTGTTATAAAAGAAGAAGATTTTGAAAGGTTTAGTTTCGTTACAATGAAAAGAAAAATAATAGATGAACTTAGGAGCAGAAGTAGACATAAATATAGTTGTTTAGATGAAATAGAAAATTTAAAGTTGTTTGAAAGTAAAGAATATAATATAGAAGAAAGAGAATTATTTTTAAGTGTAGAAAGTATATTGAATTCTGAAGAAAAACAAGCTCTTAAATATATTATTCAAGGTTATGACTATAAACTTATATTTGAAAAAATGAATATTTCTAAAAGTAAAGGTTATAACATAATAAACTCTTTAAAAAGCAAATGTAATGGCTTAGTTTACAATTTTTAAATAAGTGGTATAATTATATTATTAATATTTAATAAAAAGGAGAGTGATTATTAATGAGTAGGTTATTAAAAATTTTAGTAGGGACAGCATTATTAATTATATTATTTTGCGGAGCAGTGTATTCTATATTAACATTTACAGGACCTAACGCTAACAAGTCTAGTAATAGTTCTACTACATCTAGTAAAAATAATAATTCTAGTGAAAAAAAATCTAATGAAAAAAGTAATAATTCTGTAGACAAAAAGTCTAAATCTGAAAATAAAGAAAATAAAGAAGATAAAAAGAAAGATTCTTCTAGTGAAAAATCTAATGATAATTCTAATAAAGAAGACGATAACTCATCTTCAAATAAAAAAATATCTTCTAATAATAGTAGTGTAAATTCTAATGCCAATTCGAATTCTAACAATACTTCTAATAATTCTAATAACAATAGTAGTAATATTATTGAAAATAAAGAAGAAAAAAATAACAATAAATCAGAAAATAATAATAGTAACGAATCATCAAATATTTCTCAAGGTATACCAGGAAATACTGGGAAAATTTTTGCTAAACAAAGTGAGGCATCTGCATATGGAGATAAAGCTATAAACGATAGAGTAGCTGAAACTAAAAAAGGTGCGAGATATGAGATAAAAAGAGCATATGATTCTAAAAACAATCCAGTAGGTTGGACAGTAGATGTTTATGATGATGTGAAAAAAGAAGAACCAAAAGACAATAAACAAAATTAAAATTAGTAAGGGTAGAGGTTAAAAGTAATATAAATTTTACGTTTAACCGCTATCCTTAATTTATTTTAAACTATTGAAAAAATTAATAAAATAATATAATATATTATTGTACTTATTGAAATAAATTTTTATAAAGAAAGAGAGAATATTTATGGGTCGTAAATGGAATAACATTAAAGAGAAAAAAGCTGCAAAAGATGCAAATACTAGTAAAATATACGCTAAATTTGGTAGAGAAATATACCAAGCAGCAAAAACTGGAGAGCCAGATCCAGAAAGTAATAGAAATCTAAAAGTTGTATTAGAAAGAGCAAAAACATACAAAGTACCTAAAAATATAATAGACAGAGCAATCGAAAAAGCAAAAGGTGGATCAGAAGAAAACTATGACGAACTACGTTATGAAGGTTTTGGTATTAGTGGAACTATGGTAATAATAGATACACTTACAAACAACGTAAATAGAACTGCTGCAGAAGTTCGTACAGCGTTAGGGAAAAATGGAGGTAATTTAGGAGTTACGGGTTCTGTAAATTATATGTTTGATAATACTGCTGTAATAGGTTTATCTGGAAAATCTGAAGACGAACTTTTAGAAATTTTAATGGAAGCAGATATAGATGTTCGAGATATATTAGTAGAAGATGAAATGAGTATTATATATGGTGAACCTGAGAACTTCCATGAGATACAAGATGCTTTAAAACAAGCAGGTATTGAAGAATTTGAAGTTGCTGAAATATCTATGATACCTCAAAATGAAGTAGTTTTAAATGAAGAAGACAAAGCTAAATTTGAGCGTATGTTAGATATGTTAGATGACTGCGAAGATGTTCAACAAGTTTATCACAACGTAGATTTAGAGGCTTAATTAAGAGGAGTTCTTATAATGCTTAAAATAGATAGGCACATGTATATATTAGATGAATTAGAAAAGAAAAGATTAGTTAAAGTATCTGATCTTTCTAAATATATGAATGTTGCTGAAATGACAATAAGAAGAGATTTAAAAGAATTAGAAGAGTTTGGTCAGCTTACAAGAGTTCACGGTGGAGCTAAGTATAAACCTAAAAACTTTTATCAAGAAGATAATTATAATAAAAAAATATATGTAAATGTACTTGAGAAGAAAGAAATATGTAAAAAAGCAGCAGCAACTATAAAAGAAAATGAAACAATATTTATAGGACCTGGCAGTACAACTGTACATTTATATGACTATATAAAAGATAAACATATAAACATAGTAACCAATTCAATAACAGTTTTTGAGCAGTTTAAAGAATCTCCAAATAGTGACTTAATATTTGTAGGTGGCAGGTATAGAGCTAAAACAAAGGGGTTTGTAGGCTATTTTACTCAAGAAACTTTAAGTAAAATAAGTGTGAACAAAGCTTTTGTGGGAGTTAATGGAGTAGATTTAGAAAATATTACAATTTCCGATGAAGAAGAAGGTAAATGTAATGAAATTATATTAAATAACGCTACAGAAAAATATGTTTTAGCAGACAGTACAAAATTTTTTACTTATGCTTTTTATGCTTTTTATAAGTCTTATAATTTATCAGCTATTATAACTGATTCTAAGTTAGATGAGTCTATAAAAGAGCAATATAAAAAAATTGTAAAAGTTATATAGCTATTATAAAAACTATAGTATAACAAGTTTTTTGAGTGGAAAATATACTAAAAATTAAGTGTATAAAATAATATTATATATTATAATATGTTAATTATATTCGATGTTAAATACAACAATATATACTATTTGTTTATATGATATATAAGTTTACATACAGTTTACAAAAATAAACCGCACTAAATAAATATTTTTATATTTATTTAGTGCGGTTTTGTCTTTATATAGAATTCTGTAATATTTTTTGTTGATTTTTCTTTTGACTGTGTTATAATAGAGTTGAATATAATAATATAAAATAACTTTAATAAACAAGGAGGACAAATTATGAAAGGAACCAAGGTTAAGACCAAGAAGGCTATAAGTACAGAGACTTTTGTTTTCTTGGGAGTTTTATTTTTAATATTTGGACTAATGGCTAAAAAAATGGGCTTGGCTTTTATGTTCAAAACTATGATGGCAACAGCACATGATTTATTATTAAATACAGTATTTTTTATAATGGCTATGGCTGTAGTCACAGGAGCTATTAGTATGTTGTTATCAGAGTTTGGAGTTATTGCTTTAATAAATAAAGTGTTTGCTCCTTTAATGAAGCCTTTATGGGGACTTCCAGGTGCAAGTGTCACAGGAGCTTTAGCCACTTATTTATCTGATAATCCAGCAATAATATCTTTTGCGAAGGACAAAAAATTTACTGTTTACTTTAAAAAATATCAAGTACCAGCACTATGTAATTTAGGAACAGCTTTTGGTATGGGGCTTGTTGTTACTATGTTTATGATGACTCAAGGACCAGATTTTTGGAAAGCTGCACTTATAGGTAATATTGCTGCCATAATAGGTAGTATAGTTAGTGTTCGTTTAATGCTTATCCAGACTAAGAAATATTATGGTGATGAGGCAGAAGATTACTTTGATCCAGAAACTCAAGGAAATGATGATTTCTTAAATAAAAGAGAGATAAGAGATGGAAATATGTTCCAGAGAGTTTTAGATACACTATTAGAAGGAGGTAAAACAGGTGTTGAATTAGGTTTAGCTATTATTCCAGGAGTTTTAATAGTATGTACGATGGTAATGATGCTAACTTTTAATATGCCAGAAGGAGGTTATACAGGAGCAGCTTATGAAGGAGTAGGTTTACTTCCTTGGTTAGGAGATAAATTATCATTTATTATTGAACCTTTATTTGGATTTACTTCACCAGAAGCTATAGCATTTCCTATTACATCATTAGGAGCTGTAGGAGGAGCTATGTCTCTTGTTCCAAGTTTCCTTAGTAAAGGGCTAATAGGTGGAAATGATATTGCTGTATTTACAGCTATGGGTATGTGCTGGAGTGGTTATTTAAGTACACATATAGGTATGATGGATGCTCTAGGAGTTAGAGAATTATCTTCTAAAGCTATTATAGCTCATACAATTGGAGGTATAGTTGCGGGTATTTTAGCTAATTATCTTTATACTTTTATATTCTAAACTATTAATTATAAAATACATCTTAAAACCAAATAAAATTTTTATTTATTAAAAAATAAAAGTCACAAATCTAATTTCTTGTTTAAATTTAATTAGTTTTGTGGCTTTTTTTCGGTATTTTAATATAGATAAAATATTATTTTAAAATCAATATACATATTTGTTGCATTATAAAAAAAATCATGTTAAAATATTATTACTAGTTAGTAATAAACTAAAAAATAAAATTATTAAAAAAGAAAGAAGGACAAAACAATGGTAGAATTAGGAATTAGTACATTTGGTGAAACTACTCCACTAGAAGGAACAGGAGAAGTAATTGCTCATGACGTGCGTATAAGAAATATGATAGAAGAAATGGAACTTGCTGATAAAGTAGGTTTAGATATTTATGCTATTGGAGAGCACCACAGAGAAGACTTTGCAGTATCAGCTCCAGAAATTATAATGGCAGCAGGTGCAGTTAATACAAAAAACATTAAATTATCAAGCGCGGTAACAGTATTATCATCTAATGACCCTGTAAGAGTTTATCAAAACTTTGCAACAGTTGACGCATTATCAAATGGTAGAGCTGAAGTTATGGTAGGTAGAGGATCATTTATAGAATCATTCCCACTATTTGGATATAGCTTATCAGATTATGAAGAGTTATTCGATGAAAAATTAGATATGTTATTAAATATCCGTGAAAATGAAATAGTTACATGGAAAGGAAAACATACTCAAACTATAGATGCTAAAGGAGTGTACCCACGCTCTAAAGAGGAATTACCTGTTTGGGTTGCTACTGGTGGAAATGTAGAGTCTACTTTAAAAATAGCTCACAGAGGATTACCTATCGTTTATGCTATAATAGGAGGAAATCCCTTAGCTTTCAAACGTTTAACAGATTTATATAGAAAATATGGTATGCAAGCAGGGCATAGTCCAGAGCAACTAAAAATTGGATCTCACTCTTGGGGATTCATAGCTGACACTACAGAAGAAGCAGTTAAAAAATACTTCCACCCAACAAAAACTTTAACAGACCAAATTGCTAAAGAAAGACATCACTGGAGTGAATTAACTTATGAGCAATATTTAGGATCTGTAGGAGAACACGGAGCTATGTTCGTAGGATCACCAGAAGATGTAGCGAAGAAAATAATTAAAGTTGTAGAAGAATTAGGTCTTGATAGATTTATGCTACACTTACCTGTAGGATCAATCCCTCACGAAGATACTATGAAAGCTATAGAACTATTCGGTACAAAAGTTGCTCCAATAGTTAGAGAATACTTTAATAATAAAAAATAAAATAATTTAATTACCTAATTTGAAGGTGCTATTAAAGAAATTCTTTATTAGCGCCTATTTTTTTATTTGTAAAATTTTGCTATACTATTAAATAGGGGGGATAACAATGAATATTTTAAAACAACGTAGTTTTTATTTAGTTTTTTTAGTTACACTAATAATATCTATAATTTCTAAATTTATAGCGCAAATAGGATTTCTAAAAATTTTAGGGCATTTAGTAGTAGCTTTAATAATTGGTATGGTATTTCAGATTGTGTTTAAACAATATTTACCAAATATGAAATCAGAATTAGGCTTTATTAGTAATAAGTTTTTAAGATTGGGAATAATTTTACTAGGAAGTAAGTTGGCTATAGATAAACTTATTTCAGAAGGTAAAAAAACTTTATTTCTAGCATTTTTTATAGTTGCTTTTATGATAACTTTGACTTATTTGATATGTAGATTTTTCAAAGTAGAAAGAGATTTAGCCATATTATCATCTTGTGGCTGTGGTATTTGTGGAGCGGCAGCAGTTATGGGAGTTAGTTCGCAAATCAATTCTAAAGCAGATGATAGTGTGTTAGCTGTTGCAGTAGTTGCAATTTTAGGGACATTATTTACTTTTATAGAAGTAACTATAAAGCCTTATATAGGATTAACAGATTATCAATACGGAATATTTGCTGGAAGTAGCCTTCATGAGATAGCTCATGCAGTAGCAGCAGGAGGAGCAGGAGGAAGTTTAGCACTGGATACAGCAATATTAGCCAAATTATCAAGAGTACTAATGTTAGTATTGGTAATTATATTTTTATCTTTTATGCCTAATAAAGCTAAAGGGCAAACTAAAAAAGCTCCGTTACCATATTTTATTATAGGTTTTATTTTGATGAGTATGTTAGGAAGTTATACACCATTTTTCAAAAATATTTCAGCTAGTATATCAGATTTAGCTTATATATTTTTAGGTATGGCTATGTTTTCCTTAGGAACTAGTGTAAATTTTGAAGTTTTAAAAAAACGTGGTGGAGCAGTATTAACAGCTTGTTTAATATCTTCTACTATATTAATGATTGTTTGTTATTTTGTGGCAAAATATTTATTTTAATAGGAGATAAGTTATGAAAAAGTTAATTTATTTACTTTTTGGCTTTATTTTATTTATTTCTATTTACTTTATTGTGAATTTTTTCTTTTTTTCAGAAGAGAAAACAGCTGTTAATAAAGAAAATAATAAATCTGTGATTAATTCTTCACAAATTAAGAAATCAAATAATAATGAAGAACATAATAGTTCAAAAGATAATAGAGTCGAAAAAAGTGAAAATAAAGTAAGTAATAAAGAAAATAATTTAAATAATCAAATTATAACACCAGAAACAGTTACAGAACCTACTTATGTAAATGGTATTATGATAATAAACAAAAAAAATCCATTACCTAGAACTTATAATAGAGGAGAAGATCCAGAAGCTAGACGAGCTGTAAATAAATTGATAGCAGATATGCAATCTAAAGGTATGAATGTTTCTAATCAAACATCAGGTTTTAGAAGTTATGAGTACCAAGGGACGCTTTACAATAATTATGTATCTTCTCACGGTAAACAACAAGCTGATACATTTTCTGCAAGACCAGGTTATAGTGAACATCAATCAGGATTAGCATTTGATTTAATAGATAATCAAGGTCAACTTTTAGGTGCTCCTGGAACAATTAAATCTAGTATAGATGCAGCAAGTTGGTTAGAACACAATGCCCATAATTATGGTTTTGTAGTAAGATACAAAAAAGAATATGTTAATTATACTGGTTATAATGAAGAATCTTGGCATTTAAGATATTTGGGTAACGATCTAGCAACAAAATTATATAATGAAAATATTTCACTTGAACAATATCTAGGTGTTCAGGGGGGAGAGTATCTAGATTAAATAGTTTAAATATTGAAAAACAATCACTTAAAAGATGTAAAACGAGCATAAAATTTGATTTTATGATCGTTTTCTTTCATAATTTTATAAAAAGTGTTGAGAACGTGCAAATTTTATAATATAATTTTGGCAAATAAGGAGACAGTAATGAATTTAAGACAAAAAGAAATATTATCATTTATAAATCAAAAAAATGTAGTTGCATTAAAAGAGTTGATGTCTTTATGTAATGTATCTGAAGCAACTATAAGAAGAGATTTATCGTATTTAGAAGAGAAAAATTTGATTTATAGAACTCATGGTGGAGCTGCAAAAAAAGATTCTGCTCGTGGTGTCGAAAATACGATAGATTCAAAAAAGAATGATTATATATTAGATAAGAAAAAAGTGGCAAAATATGTTAGTGATAATTTTATAAAAAATTCTCAAACTATATATTTAGATGCAGGAACTTCTACTTATGACATTATTGATTATATTAAAGGAAGAAAAGTTACAGTAGTAACAAACTCTGTCTATCATTTAAGTCGACTTATTCAAAATAAAATTCATACGATAGTATTAGGTGGAACTATAAAACATTCAACACAAGCTATGATAGGAATAAATACTGTAGAACAAATATCAAAATATAGTTTTGATGCTTGTTTTGTAGGTTGTAACGGAATAGATCATGATTTCGGATTATCAACAGCTGAAGAAGGTGAAGCGTATATAAAATCTATTGCATTAAAAAATAGTAAAAATAAATATATTTTAGCAGATATATCAAAATTTGGTCATAGAAAATTTCAAAAAATTGCTAATTTAGATGATGCGATAATACTTTCTTACATAGTTCCAGATGAGTTTAAAAAATATTCTAATATTATTGAAGTACAAAAGGAGGAGGCATAATGTATTACACGATTACATTAAACCCAGCTGTAGATATGCTTACCAAATCTGAAGATTTCATGTTAGGAAAACTAAATAGGACGGCTGAAGCGGTATATGTAGTAGGTGGAAAAGGAATAAATATTTCTATACTTTTAAACAATATAGGTAAAGCTACCAAAGCTTTAGGTTTTGTAGCAGGATTTACAGGTTATTACATAAAAAAAGAATTAGAGAGAATAGGTGTTATTTCTGACTTTGTAGAAACAGCAGGTAATACTAGAATAAATATTAAATTAACTACCCGAACAGAAACAGAAATAAACGGTCAAAGTAGTGAAGTATCGGAAAGTGATATAGAGAAGTTTTTTAATAAATTAAACAATTTAACAAAAGAAGATACAGTATTTTTATCTGGTAATATTATAAAAGGGATGAATACTGATGATTTTATAAAAATAGCAGAACTAGTTTCTAAAAATGAAGCAAAATTAGTAGTAGATAGTAATAAAGATTTAGTTTTAGAAACTTTAAAATTTCAGCCATTCATAGTAAAACCTAATGAGTTTGAATTAGGAGAAATGTTTGGAGTAGAGATAGATAGTGAAGAAAAATTATTTACTTATGCTAAAAAACTTATGACTTTAGGAGCTAAAAATGTATTAGTATCAAAAGGTTCAAAAGGAGCAACTTTATTTACAGAATCAGGAGATATTTATTCTGTAGATATTGCAAAAGGAAAAGTAGTTTCAACAGTAGCAGCAGGGGATAGTATGTTAGCTATGTTTGTTGCAAAATATGATGAAACTAATAGTTATGAAGAAGCATTAAAATATGCTTCAGCAGCAGGAGGAGCAACTTCATTTTCTGCTGGAGTAGGTAGTAAGGAATTAATTGAAGAACTAGTAAAACAATTAACAGTAACTAAAATAAATTAAAGGAGAACATAATGAAATTAACATCAGTTATAAAATATAACTTAGCACAATTTAACTTTAGTGCAACAAATAAAGAAGATGCTTTAAATAAATTAACAGATGAGCTTGTTAATAAAAGAATACTATCTAACAAAGAACAATTTTTAAATGCTTTATTAGAAAGAGAAAGTCAATCAACAACAGGAGTAGGAGAAGGAGTAGCAATACCTCACGCTAAAAGTCCAGACTTTAAAGAAGCAATAATAGTTTATGCTAAAAGTAATGATGGAGTGGAGTGGCAAAGTTTTGATGGACAACCTGCTAAAAATATATTTATGATTTGTGCACCAGAAGGTGGTTCGGATGAACATTTAAAAGCATTAGCATCATTATCTACAGCTTTAATGGATAAAGATGTAAAAGAAGGTTTAGAAAAAGTTTCTAATGAAAAAGAATTACAAGAAGTTTTTGAAAAATTTGTAGAAAAATCAGAAGTTAAAGAAGAAGTAGCTGCTTTAAATAGTGAAAAACCTTATATAGTAGCTGTTACTGCTTGTCCAACTGGTATAGCTCATACTTTTATGGCTGCAGAAAAATTAAAAGAAACTGCTAAAGAATTAGGAGTAGATATTAAAGTTGAAACTAATGGTCAAATAGGAGTAGAAAATAGATTAACGAAAGAAGAAATTGAAAAAGCTATTGGTGTAATAGTAGCTGCCGACAAAAAAGTAGAATTAGCAAGATTTAATGGTAAATCAGCTATAATAACAAAAGTAGCAGATGGTATTAATAAACCAAAAGAATTAATTCAAAATATACTTGATGGTAAGGCTAGTAAATATGCACATTCAGGAGATGCAGGTGTAGAAGAATCTTCTTCTGATGAGAGTATCGGAAGAAAAATATATAAACATCTAATGGAAGGTGTAAGTAATATGTTACCATTTGTAGTAGCAGGTGGTATGTTAATAGCTATCGCATTTATGTGGGGTATTACTTCATTTGATCCAAAAGCAGAAGATTACAATCAAACTGCAGAGTTTATTTTCTTATTAGGTAAATTTGCATTTAGTATGATGTTACCTATTTTATCAGGGTTTATAGGACGTAGTATTGCAGATAGACCAGGTTTTGTTATCGGTCTTATAGGTGGTATTTTAGCTAACCCAGGAATTTTAGCAGATTCTGTTGGTAGAGATTTATTTGCCTATACTCCATCAGGTTTTTTAGGAGCTTTAGTAGCAGGGTTTTTAGCAGGTGGAATTATAGAGTTCTTAAAATTAGCATTTTCTTGGATGCCTCGTGCTTTAGATGGACTTAAACCTATATTTATATTCCCAATATTAGGAACTTTAATAATGAGTTTACTTATGGTATTTGTAATTAATGCTCCTATGGCTAGTGTAATGACAGGTTTACAAAGTTTCTTAACAAGTTTAGGTGGAAGCGGAAAATTAGTTTTAGGATTTGTAGTAGCAGCTATGATGGCAATCGATATGGGTGGACCTATTAATAAGGCTGCATACGTAACAGGAACAGCACTTTTAGCATCATCAGGAACATCAGGAAGTGATGTAATGGCTGCTGTTATGATAGGTGGTATGGTTCCTCCTTTAGCAATAGCATTATCAGCAACTATTAGTAAAAATACTTGGCCAGAAAATCAAAGAAATGGTGCTTATGTAAACTATGTAATGGGATTAGCGTTTATTACAGAAGGGGCTATACCTTTTGCAGCAAGTAATCCTTTAAGAGTTATACCACCGTTATTTGTAGCTAGTGGTGTAGCAGGAGCTTTAAGTATGATGTTTGGGTCTGTTTCAAAAGCACCGCATGGTGGGATTTTTGCAGTAGCAGCTCAAGGTGTAACTAATCCAGCATTATATTTATTAGCCTTAGTAATAGGTTCTGTAATTGGAGCGCTATTATTAATAGTATCTTTAAAAACTAGTAAAAAATAATTTAATATAATAAAAAGAGTATGATTTTGAAATTGTTTCAAAGCCTTATAGGTAAGAAAGGTTTAAATTTCAATTAAGCATACTCTTTTTTATTTATTAGTTGTTTCGTATATTTTCTAAAATTTGTTTTGCTGTTTCTAAGTTCATATGTTTTGAATTGTGTAGTTCTTCAGCTACTTTGTCTACTTCTTTATTAGTAGCTCCTGCTATAAGAGCAAGAGATTTAGCATGTAGTTTCATGTGGCCTTGCTGAATACCTACTGATACTAGAGCTTTTAAAGCTGCAAAATTTTGAGCTAGTCCTACAGAGGCAATAATTTCAGATAATTTTTTGGCTTCTGGATTTCCTAAAATGTTATGTGCTATTTTTACTGTCTCATTAAGTCCTATAGAACCACCTACTGTAGCAACAGGTAAAGGTAGTGTGATTTCTCCTAAAAGTTTATTTTCTTTTTTATCATACTTCCAAGTAGAAAGTCCTTTGTATCTATTGTCTTTAGTTGCATAAGTATGACAAGCTGCCTCTATAGCTCGCCAATCGTTACCCGTAGCTATTACTACTGCATCAACACCATTGAAAATACCTTTATTGTGAGTTGCAGCTCTGTAAGGGTCTGCTTTAGCAAATTTACTAGCTAATTCCATTTTATAAGCTATATTTCTAGCTTCTTCTATATCTTTGTGTAGTGAATCTACGTTTATTGAGCATTTTGCAGTAACTAGTGAACTAGTAGCATAATTAGATAAAATTCCCATTAATGCTTTTCCGTTAGAAATGTTTTCTAATACAGGTTTTAATGCTTCTAACATATTGTTTAAGATGTTAGCTCCCATAGCTTCTTTAACATCTACAGTTATATAAACAACCAAAAATGTAGTTTCATCTTCTACTAATATTTTCTGGGAAATATTAGTTACGCCACCTCCACGTTTTACTATAGAAGGATGGGCATCGTTAGCTATATCAATTAACTTTTTATAATTTTTTTCTATTTCTTCTTCAGCTTTTTTAATGTCTTCTATATTATATAAAGCTACTTGACCTATCATTTTTCTATCAAGTACATTAGCTAAAAAACCACCTGATTTGTTGATTATTTTACTTGCGTTGCTACAAGCTGCTACTACCGAAGGTTCTTCTGTAACCATTGGAATAGTACATTCTATACCGTTAACTATCATACTAGGAACCACACTAAAAGGTAGAGAAAATGTACCTAAGTGATTTTCAGCCATCTTTCCTGCTATATCTACATCTAAATTTTTATTTTCTAATAGTATTTGTTCTTCTTTTTCGTTTATTTTGTTTACTTTTTTTAATATATCAATTCTTTCTTGTCTAGTTTTTTTATAAAATCCAGTGAACATATTTGTACTCCTTGTTATAAGATAATCTAATTATATCATATAGAGTATACGCTTTAAATATTTTCTATATAATTTTATTTTCTAAAAGTTACAGCCATTTTTTAAAAATAAAAAATACATTCAAAATTTTATCTTTGAATGTATTTTGAAAATTTATTTTATTTTATTTGCGTATATTCTCTTATGCTCTTCTATTTTTTCTAAATAGAATAAGCTATTATCGTTGTAATGTTCTAACTTTATATTTCCGTTAATATCTACTTCGATTTGCTTAAAGAATATTTCTTCGTATTCATCTATAGATAGTTTTATTCTAGTGTCAAATTGTTCTTTTATTCTGTTTTTGTTTAATTGTTGTTCAAAGTTTTCAACTAGTGTTAAACTAAATATTTCACATACAGCGCCACTTCCGTAGCTATACAATGCGATATTATCATTTGCTTTTAAAGTAGTACTATTTTCTAATAAAGAAAGTAATCCTAAGAATAGGGAACCTGTATATATGTTTCCTACTCTTTGGCTATAAAGAATAGATTTGTTAAAGTTTTCTGTTAAGTCTTTGTTTTCTTTATTTTCTAAAATTGCAGATAATCCTTTTAGTCCTAATTTAGGGAATGGTAAATGGAAGCAAACAGCTTTAAAGTCATTTTCTGTCTTGTTATTTTGTTTTAAATACTCATTCCAAGTAGTTGTAAGGCAGTCTAAGTATAACTCTGTAGAAAATTTACCGTCTACACAAGGGTATGGAGTGTAGTTAGGTCTCCAAAAGTCCATTAAATCTCTAGTTTGATAAATGTTGTCATTATTTATTATTGCTATTTTTGGATCTTTTGTTATAAGCATAGCTACAGCCCCGGCACCTTGAGTAGATTCTCCACCAGCACCTATACCGTATTTTGCTATATCACTAGCTATTACTAAAACTTTTGAGTTAGGTTTATTTGCGATGTGATTTCTTGCTATTTCTAATCCAGCAGTAGCTCCGTAACAAGCTTCTTTTATTTCTATAGATCTAGCGAATGGTTGTATTCCAAGTAGACCATGTATAAATACAGATGCAGCTTTACTTTGGTCAATTCCTGTTTCGGTCCCCACTATAATCATGTCTATATTTTTTTTGTCATCATCATCAAGTATTTCATGAGCAGCAGCAGCACCTAATGTTACTATATCTTGAGTTCTAGGAGCTATACTCATTTCTATTTGAAGTAATCCTTTAGTAAATTTATCAGGATCTATACCTCTTTTGTTAGCTAAATCTTTTATATCTAAGTAGTATTTAGGCATCGAAAATCCAATTTTATCTATTCCTATATTCATAATAATCACCTTCTATAATTATTTACAATCTCTTGAAATTAGTAGAGATATACCTTGTCCTCCACCTATACATAGAGAACATAAACCATATTTTTTATTTTGTTTTTTTAATTCGTTAGCTAAAGTTACTAAAACTCTTGTACCACTAGCTCCTATAGGATGACCTAATGCTATAGCCCCACCGTTAACGTTAACTTTTTCTTCTGGAAGATTTAAGTCTTTTATTACCGCTATAGACTGAGTTGCGAATGCTTCATTCATTTCAAATAAATCTATTTCATTTATAGATATTTTTTGTTTAGCTAAAAGTTTTTTAGTTGCATCTATAGGGCCAAGTCCCATTACTTTATTGTCTAGTCCACAAGTAGCAAATCCTTCTATATAAGCTAAAGGTGTTACATTTAACTCTTTTGCTTTGCTTTCAGACATAAGTATAACAACTGCTACTCCATCATTTATACCAGAAGCATTACCTGCTGTAACTACTCCATCTTTTTTAAATGCAGGTTTTAGTTTTGCTAATTTTTCTATTGAACTATCTAATCTAGGATATTCATCTTGATCAAATATAATTTCTTGTCGGCCTACTTTTATATTTATAGGAACAATTTCTTCTTTGAATTTATTATTTTTTATTGCATTAGTTGCTTTTTGTTGGCTTTTTAAAGCGAAATTATCAGCTTCTTCTCTTGATATATTATATTTTTCGGCAATATTTTCTGCCGTAATACCCATATGATAATTTTCAAAAGCATCAGTCAATCCGTCATTAATAATACTGTCTAATAATTCTGTGTTACCTAACTTACTTCCGAATCTATTAGTTTTAGATATGTATGGAGCTTGACTCATAAATTCTATTCCGCCACAAACAACGATATCATTTTCGCCTATCATAATACTGCTAGCTCCTAGTGTAACACTTTTTAGCCCTGAACCACATACTTTGTTAATTACGAAAGAAGATGATTCCTTAGGTATTCCTGATTCTACCGATATTTGTCTAGCTATATTTTGACCTAGCCCTGCATGTAGCACATTGCCAAAAATAACCTCATCTACTAAATTTGCATCAATATTTGCTGATTCTAAAGAATGTTTTACTACTTCTGCAGCAACCTTAACTGGTGATGCATTTGAAAGAGAGCCACCGAAACTACCTATTGCAGATCTGTACGCTGTTGCTATTACTACTCTATTCATAATTTCTCCTAATTTATAATTGAAGTTTAATATTTCCCCTATATTCTACTATAAAAGAGTATCAAATTCAAATTATGAGTTATAAATTGTTAATATAATTTTATTTATTATTTTTCGTTAATTTATCAATAAAATTAAATTATTTAATTTTATTGATATAATTCAAAATAGATATAGTACAGTTAGTACAAATATTTTTAAAAATCCTGAAACAGTTTCAAATAATTGACAATTATTATCATTTAAAAATGTTGTAGAAACAGTTACATTTATAGTTGTATTACACTATGAAAAGTTATGAAAACAAGCGAAACAAAGGTTTGTTTGGTTGTTGTATTTTTTGTTGTAATATTGTTGGATATTTTTGCTAAAAAGTATTGATTTTTATTTTTAACTGTATTATAATAACTTTGTAGATAAGAAGATCTACTTGAAACTACTTAATATTAAAGAAAGGAGGAAACCTCATGTACAAATTTAATGTTAAAACTATCGAAATACCTTTAAAACAACACGTAGGAGCACCATGTAAACCTATAGTTGAAGTTGGACAAAAGGTAAAAAGAGGAGAATTAATAGCTGTACCTAATGGTTTAGGAGCTAATATACATTCTAGTCTATCAGGTGTTATAGAAAATGTAACAGAAAGTTCTATAACTCTTAAGTTAGATGAAATTCAAACAAAAGATTATGTTAAGCTTGCTAAGACAGATGATTATTTACAAAAAATAAAAGATGCAGGTATAGTTGGTTTAGGGGGAGCAGGATTTCCTACAGGTATAAAATTATCTACTAAACTTGAAGGTGGATATATATTAGCGAATGCTGCTGAATGTGAACCAATTCTTTCTCATAACATTAAATATATGGAAGAACATCCAGAAGTTTTAGTTCGCGGTCTTAAATATATGATGGAAATAACAGGTGCTAAACATGCTTATATTGCTATGAAGACAAAATATAGAAAAGCACTTTTAGCGATAGGAAAAGCTTGTAAAGATGAACCTACTGTCTCTGTAAAAATACTTACAGATATTTATCCAGCAGGAGATGAGAGAGTTATAGTTAGAGAAGTTTTAGGGAAAACTTTAGAAATAGGACAACTACCTTTAGAAGCTAATGCTTTAGTTTCTAATACAGAAACTATAAGAAGAATAGTTGAAGCTATAGAAGAAGATAAACCTCTTATCGACAAAGACTTAACTGTTGGAGGAAGAGTAAAAGAAGGCCAAGTTTTCTTTGATGTACCTATAGGATTACCAGTTGGAGAATTTATTGAACAAGCTGGAGGATATATAAAACCACACGGAGAAATAGTTCTAGGTGGACCGTTTACAGGTAAGAGTGGTAAGCATGAAACTCCAGTTTCAAAAACTACAGGAGGAATACTTGTAGCAATGCCATATCCTACAGGAAAAGAAAAAGTAGGAATACTTATTTGTGAATGTGGTGCAGGAGAAGAAAGACTTAGAGAAATAGCTGATGGAATGGGATCGGAAGTTGTATCTGTTCATATGTGTAAACGTATGAAGCAAGATAAAAATGGAAGATATCGTTGTGAACTTCCAGGAATTTGCCCAGGACAAGCAGAAAAAATACTAAAAATGAAAAAAGATGGCGCAAATGCTGTAATAGCAGGTACATGTCAGGATTGAACTAATACGGTAACAGGAGTAGCTCCTAGGTTAGGAGTAGCAGTATACCATAGTACCGATCATGTACTTAGAGGTGCCGGACACAAATTATATAGAAGTATAGTAAAAAAATAATATATTAATTAGGAGGGTCATATAAATGGCGATTACAAAAGAAACGGCAAAAGAGCATCTAAATGACAAAGCGGTATTATGCTGTAGAGCAGAAGAAGGGATAGTTATTGGACCAGAAAACTTAGAGGATCCAGCATTATTTGATGATTTAGTAGATTCAGGATTACTTACTTTCCCAGAAGATGCACTAACTATAGGACAAGTTTTAGGAGCTAAATTAACAAAAACTTGTGACTCATTAGTACCATTAACACCAGCTGTTCTTGATAAAGTTCAAGGTGGAGAAGAAAAAGTAGAACAAGTAGAAGAAAAAGTAGAAGCTAAACCAGTTGTAGCACCAGTTGCACCTGTAGCCTCAGTTTCATCTGTAGCACCAGTTGCGCCAGTAGGAGCTGCACAAGTATTAAAATTACACATAGATGAAGGTAGAGGAATTGATATAGAAATTCCAGTTGCTGCATTTGCACAATCAGTGCAACCAGCTACTCAAGTAGTAGAATCTGTAGTAGCACCAGAAGTTGCTTCAAAAGCAGTATCAGAAACAAAAGAAGTAGTAGCTGAAGCACCTGTTAAAAAAGAAGGTGAAGCAAAATTAATTAGAGAGTTAATAACTAAACACTACAAAATAGATAAAGTAGTATTTGGAGAAAAAACAGAAATCAATGGAACAACTTTAACTATAAGAACACCAGAAGATTTATGTAAAGAAGCAGCAGCTTCAGAAGAATTAGTAGAATCTGTTAGCTTAGAAATAATTACTCCTGATAAATATGATACTTATAGTGAAACTATAATGGACGTTCAACCTATAGCTTGTAAAGAAGAAGGAGATTTAGGACACGGTATCTCTAGAGAGCTAAAAGGTGTAGTAATGGTTCTTACAGGAACTGATGCTAACGGAGTTCAAATTGGAGAGTTCGGTTCTTCAGAAGGAGAATTAGAAAGAAATATTATGTGGGGACGCCCAGGTGCACCAGATAAAGGAGAAATCTTCATTAAAGGTCAAGTTATAATTAAAGAAGGAGCTAATATGGAACGTCCAGGACCATTAGCAGCTCACAAAGCATTTGACTACATAACTGAAGAAATCCGTAAAGCACTTAAAGCTGTTAAAGATGAAAGCCTAGTTGTAGGAGATGTGCACATTAAACAATATCGTCGTCCAGGAAACAAAAAAGTTCTTGTTGTAAAAGAAATCATGGGACAAGGAGCTATGCACGACAACTTAATCTTACCAGTTGAGCCAGTAGGAACATTAGGAGCAAAACCTAACGTAGACTTAGGAAACTTACCTGTAATGTTAGCGCCAACTGAATTATTAGATGGAGGGGTACACGCATTAACTTGTATAGGACCAGCATCTAAAGAATGTTCAAGACACTACTACCGTGAACCACTAGTTCTTGAAGCTATGGCAGACGAAGAAATAGATTTAGTAGGGGTACTTTTAGTAGGATCTCCACAAGCTAACTCAGAAAAATTCTATGTATCTAAACGTCTAGGTATGACTATTGAAGCTATGGACTTAGATGGAGTAATAGTAACAACAGAAGGATTCGGTAACAACCATATCGACTTTGCTTCTCACATCGAAGAAGTAGGTAAACGTGGAGTATCAGTTGTAGGTATGACTTACTCAGCAGTTCAAGGTGCATTAGTTGTAGGTAACGAGTACATGAACGCAATGGTAGATAACAACAAATCTAAACAAGGTATCGAAAACGAAATCTTATCAAACAACACATTATGTAAAGAAGATGCAATTCGTGCATTAGCTATGTTAAAAACTCAAATGGGTGGAGGAACAATTAAAAAAGCAGAAAGAAAATGGAATCCAAACGTTAAGTTCAACAACATAGAAGTAATTGAAAAAACTACTGGACAAAAAGTAGAATTAGTAGATAATGAGCAAGTATTACCTAAGAGTAAAAAACGTCAAGAAATTTATGAAAAAGAAGAGTAATTAATATGTATGAAAAATTAAAATATGCCTCAACAGAAAGAGTTTTTGAAGGGGTAATAGTAGAATTAACAGATGCAAGTGTAACAATAGATATAAAAGGGAGACTAGGGCAATTTAAAATTCCATTAAGAATGCTTATATCACAATATGATGTAAAAGTAGGACAAGAAGTAGCTTTCTTACTAAGTTATCCTGAAGTTTTATCAGAAGAACCTAATGAGCATTATGTTAGTGCTATAAACAATACAAAAAAATTACAAGAAGATATTCAAAATAAAAATAAATAGACAATTCGAAAGGAGAAATCAGAATGTCATTAACGGTATTTGAAGGATTACAATCAGAAATATTCGTACCTATTACACCAAAACCAGTTTGGGCACCAGTTACTAAAGAATTAAAAGATATGAAAGTAGCTTTAGCAACAGCAGCAGGGGTACACTTAAAAACGGATGCAAGATTTAACTTAGCAGGGGATACAACTTATAGAGTAGTTCCTAATGCAGCAGGAAGTGAAGCATTAATGGTATCACACGGAGGATACGATAATGCAGATGCTAACAGAGATATTAACTGTATGTTCCCAATAGATCGTCTTAATGAATTAGCAGCAGAAGGATTCATTGGTAGTGTAGGAGAAAATCACTACGGATTCATGGGTGGAGGAGGAAACCAAGAGGTTTTCACTGAAGAAACAGGTCCAGAAATAGCTAAAAAATTGGTAGAAGAAGGAGTAGACGCAGTAGTTCTGACAGCTGGTTGAGGTACTTGCCATAGAACTGCCGTGATCGTGCAGAGAGCAATAGAGGAAGCAGGAATTCCTACAATCTTAATAGCAGCATTACCACCAGTAGTGCGTCAAAACGGTACTCCAAGATCAGTAGCGCCATTAGTACCAATGGGTGCGAACGCAGGAGAACCACATAATATAGAACAACAAACAGCTATATTAAAAGACACTTTAACACAATTAGTTGAAATACCAAGCGCAGGAAAAATAGTGCCACTTCCATATGAGTATATAGCTAATATATAAAATAATAGGGAGGGCAACCTCCCTATTATTTTTAACTAAACTATATTTACAGTATTGTGAAAATACTGCACTTATAGGGAAGTTGTCAGTAATTTTTGCAAAAGTAGGGTATGTAAATATAGTAGAAAAGCAGAGGGTTGATAATATGCAAGATAATAGACTGCAAATAAAAGTATTCCACATTAAATCTGTAAGTCTAGGTAATAAGATAAAAATAGACAATGGGAAACTTATGCTTAGTACAGAAGTAGAATACAATAAAAATTTATTTGAAAAGGTAGAAATAAAAATTATAGAACCCGGTAATCACAATATATATGTAAACACAATAATGGATATAGTACCTATATCTACAAAGGTTTTAGGTAGAGTAGGAGAGGGTATTACTCATACCTTAACAGGAGTATATGCTTTGCTTACAGGAGCAAATACAGAAGGGCACCAAATGCATGAATTTGGATCTTCAGAAGGTATTTTGAAAGAACAATTAGTTCTTAATAAAGCAGGCACTCCAGGGGATAAAGATTATTTAATACATATAGATGTTACTATTAAAGCAGGAATAAACTTTGATAGAGCACTAGCAACAGCAATATTTGAATTATCAGATCTATACTTACAAAACATTAGAGAAGTTATGAAAATGCTAAGTGGTAGAGATGCTGATGAAGTTCATGAATTCTTTAACAAAAAAAATCCAGGAAAGCCTAAGGTTGCTTTAGTTAAAGAAGTTGCAGGACAAGGAATGATGTATGACAATCAACTTTTCCCAGCAGAACCTAGTGGTATGGATAAAGGTATTTCAATAATAGATATGCAAAATATGCCGATATTACTAACTCCTAATGAGTATCGTGATGGGGCGATTAGGGCAATGGTGTAGAAAGAGGTGTAGGTAAATGGGAATAGGACCATCAACAAAAGAAACTAGTCTACATCACTTTAGAGATCCTCTTTTAGATACTTTAGCAAACGATCCTGAAATAGATTTTCAAGGAGTAGTAGTAGTAGGAACACCACAAGACAACAAATTAAAAAATTTAGTTGGTTTTAGAACAGCAGTATGGCTTGATGCTATGCGAACTGACGGAGCTATTATCTCAGCCGATGGCTGGGGTAATAGTGATGTTGATTATGCTAATACTATGTTTGAGATAGGAGAAAGAGGTATATCTATAGTCGGGTTAAAATTTATGGGGAAACATAAATTTGTAGTAGAAAATGAATATACTAAATACGTAATTGATTTTAATAAATCAGAAGAAGGCGTAGAAACAGAAATAGTAGGACAAAATAACATAGATTCGTTAGATGCTAGAAAAGCACTAAGTCTTTTAAAATTAAAAATGAGAAAAGATGGAAAGTTTTAAAAATAATCTACAAGGAGAGATAAATCATGAAATTTAATAAAATGATATCAGTAATAGATACACACGCAGCAGGAGAACCAGCTCGTTTAGTAACAGCAGGAATACCAAAAATACCTGGGAAAAACATGGTAGAGAAAAAGCAATACTTAATAGATCACATGGACCATATTAGAAAATCTATAATGTTTGAACCACGTGGACACCAAGATATGTTTGGAGCATTTATACTATCTCCAACTACAGAAGAAGCTGATTTTGGTCTTATATTTATGGATACTGGTGGTTACTTAAATATGTGTGGACACAACACAATAGCAGCAGTTACAGCTTCTATAGAAACTGGAATGGTTGAAGTAGAAGAAGGTGCAACTGAAAAAGAAGTTGTTGTTGAAACACCAGCAGGATTAATATATGCAACAGCAAAATTAAATGATAAATTAAAAGTTAAAGAAGTTTCATTCAAAAATGTAGAGTCGTTTTTATATAAAGAAAATGTTGAGTTAGAAGTAGAAGGATTAGGAAAAGTTAAATTTGATATTTCATTCGGAGGAAGTTTCTTCGCAATAATTTCAGCAGATCAATTTGGACTTACTGTATGTCCAGAAAATGCTTCATTATTAAAAGAGAAAGCTCTTAAGTTAAGAGATGCAGTTAACGCTCAAGTAGAAATACAACATCCAACACTATCTCATATTAAAACAGTTGATTTAGTAGAAATTTATGACAAACCAACTCATCCAGAAGCTACTTTCAAAAACGTAGTAGTATTTGGAGATGGAAATATAGACCGTTCACCATGTGGTACAGGTACGTCAGCTAAATTAGCAACACTTTATTCAAAAGGTGAATTAAAAGTAGGAGAACCTTTCGTATACGAAAGTATTTTAGGAACAATCTTCAAAGGAAGAATATTAGAAGAAAGAAAATTAGAAGGATACGATGCTATTATTCCAGAAATAACAGGATCTGGATATATTATCGGATTCAGTAATTACGTTTATGATCCAGAAGATCCATTAACTTACGGATTCTTACTAGGATAGAAGGAGGAAAAATATGTTCGATTTATTAACATTATTACTAGTAGTATTAGGAGCAGGTGGAGTTTACTTTGTAGCTTTATTTGCAATAGACATAGTTAAAAACAAAGATAATTTAGGAAAAGAAAATCCTATTTTAGCATTCTTTATAGGTTTTGTAACAGACTTCTTTGATACTTTAGGTATAGGAAGTTTTGCACCAACAACAATGTTATTCCAAGTAACTAAATTTTTAAAAAATGATAAATTAATACCAGGAACTCTTAACGTTTCACACACTATTCCAGTATTAGCAGAAGCATTTATTTTCTTAACAGCTGTAGAAGTTGAAGGTATTACTTTATTCTCAATGGTTATTGCAGCTATAGCTGGAGCTATAGTTGGTGCTCGTGTAGTAAATAAATTACCAGAGAAAAAAATTCAAATATTTATGGGTATCTGTTTATTAATAACTGCAGGGCTTATGCTTGCAGGTCAAATGGGATGGATTAAAGGTCTAGGAGTAGGTACAGCTATCGGCTTAACTGGTGGTAAATTAGTTATCGGTGTAGTTGGAAACTTCATTCTAGGAGCACTAATGATGGCAGGTGTTGGTCTTTATGCACCATGTATGGCTATGGTTTACATGTTAGGATTAGATCCTAAAGTAGCGTTCCCAATTATGATGGCTTCTTGTGCAGGTCTTATGGCTATTGGTTCTCCAGAGTTTATTAAAGCTGGAAACTATACAAGAATAGGATCTTTAGCTATTACAATAGGTGGAGTTATTGGGGTATTCGTAGCAGCTAAAATTGTAAAAGATATGGATGTTAGTACATTACTATGGGTAGTTATTGCGGTAGTAATAATAACAGCTATAAGCATGCTTAAAAAAGGTTTATCTAAAGCAACAGCCTAATTAATAAAAAATCTAAGTGATAGTATTATCGCTTAGATTTTTTTATTTTATAAATTTATTTTTTTAACTAATTTTATCTACAATATCATCTATTTTTTCTACAACTATGTCTTCTTTTAAACAATTATTTTTTCTAGCTGAAGACCCTACATGATAAAATTCAAGCGGGAATTTTTCTTTTATTATATCTATATTTTTTACAGAAACACCTGAACCATACATAACTTCTATTTGACTATTTTTTAAAATATTAAATCTTTTATCTTTTTCTTCTTCTATATGACCTAAAGAAGTTAAAATAGTATCTATTTTTAAACTTTCTAATTTTAGTAAAGTTTCTTCTAATTTATTAGTAGGTATGTCATCTATAGCCCTATGAAATGTTATTTTCATCGGTTTAGCTATTTTTACTAATTGTTGCATTGCTTCAAAATTCAACTCATTATCTTCGTTAAGAACACCAAACACTACACCCTCGCAGCCAATATTTTTAACATTATCAATATCTCGTTTCATCTGTTCAATATCTTCATTGTCATAATTAAAACTTTTATCATGAGGTCTAATCATAATTCGGATAGGTAAATCACTATTTTCCTTTGCAAACTTAATTAAATCTAGATTTGGAGTTAATCCACCTTTTTCTAACTCTTCTACAAGTTCAATTCTACTAGCTTTAGAAAAATCAATTTTTAAAATATCATCTTTATTAGTAGCAATTACTTCTAATTTAGCCATATTTTTACCTCCTTATTTTATATTAATTTAATTATACCAATAAAAGTATTATATTTGCAGAAATTTATAAAAATAATTATTATTGTATTATATAAACAAAATAAAATTGAATATACTAGAGTTTATATATTATATATGTTATAATATTTTGATAGAATAAAGTTAGAGGTGCAGATATGAGTATGTTAAAAAAGTTTAATAATATGTTTTCAAGTGAAGAAGATGAAATATTTGAAGAAGAGAGAGTTAGTAGACCTGAAACTAAAGATGAACAAAATTATTCTCAACGAGAAACAAAAGTAACAAATTCTCAAAAAAAAGTTAATTTAACAGATATTAAATCTAAAAAAGGGGATGTAATACTTTTAGAACCTCTTGTTTTTGCTGATAGCAAAGATATTATAGATGATATTAAAGCTAATAAAGTAGTTATTTTAAATTTGAATAAATTAGATTTACAAACGTCAGATAGACTACTAGATTTTATATCTGGTGGGATATATGCTATTGATGCAAAACTAAAAACTATAGGTGATGAAATTTATCTATGTGTACCAAAAGGTGTAGAAGTAGCTGGAGAATTCTCGGAAGGAGAGTATTAATTTGGATAGTACATTTTATATTTGGTTATATAAAGTAATTAGTTATATTTTTAGATTTTACGAATTATCTCTTATAGTATATATATTCTCTAGTTGGTTTCCTAGCACAAGAGATACGTTTGTTATAAAATTTTTACAAGATATTTGTGAACCTTATTTAAAATTATTTAGAAAAATTTTACCACCAATGGCAATGATAGACTTTTCTCCGATACTTGCAATACTTGCATTAGGCTTTATAGAAAGGTTAATATATTCATTAATATTTGGAGTTTCTGTTTTTTAAACTATGAAAAAACTAAATAGTAATATTTTTAATAACGAAGAACAATTAATAGCAAAAGACTTGTTACAAACTATTAACCTAAATAGTACAAAAAATGAATTAACTCCTTTTTTAACACAAGTTGAACAACAAGTGTTAAAAAAATTAATAGATTATAATAAAATAGCTGTTGAACTTACATTTTTTGGAGGTAGCTCTGATGCAGAGAGATGCCGGGCTAAATTAATTTTTAATGACTATTATGATATTAGTTACGATATAGTTTGTTTAACGGCTAAATTTAATAGCAAATTTCAAAATGTTAAACATAAAGATGTTTTAGGAGCAATTCATAACATAGGAGTTAATTATAATCGTATAGGTGATATTGTAGTAAAAGAAGATGACATTTATATATTTGTTGATCAGATTGTAGCAGACTATATAATTATGAACTTCTCTAGAATAGGCAAAGCAGTGCTAAGTTTTGAAATAATAGAAAATTTAGATATCATACATTTAGAAAAACAATACGAAAAATTAGAAATTGTTTCTTCATCTCATAGGATAGATAGTATAGTGTCAAAAATAACTAATAAATCTCGAAGTAAAGTAAAAGAAATGCTACAAAAAGAATTTATAAAGTTAAACCATACAATTATAACTAATGGAGAAAAAAACTGTAATATAGATGATCTAATATCTATAAGAAAATATGGAAGATACACTATAAAAAATAGTGTTCAAAACAAAAAATCAATGAAATATAGAATTACTGTAGATAAGCTAGTCTAATCTGCAGTAATTTTTATTAATAGGAGGTAAATTTGAACTTTAAAGAAACAAAGACAATAATAAATAACATTATCGAAAATGACTACGAAAATTTTGTAAAAGCACTTATTAGTATTGAAAAATCAATAGATAATGAAGAAATACTAGATAGTGTATATGAAGAATTTATGAGAAAAGATAGTGTGCATTTACTAAACGAAGATTTTGATTATATTATTTCTAAATTAACAAACTAATACTATATTAAAATTTATATAATATTGTTTCTATAAAATCAGTATTTCAATTTATTTTATAAATTTTCTATAATAACTTGAAAATTTTTAGAAAATATAATATAATTTAAATACATTTTGATAAAGACAAGATTTTTAAACTGATTTTTTTAGAGAGAAGCTGGTTGGTGAAAAGTTTCAAAATTATTTAAAAATTATCACTTTATTTATAATAACTAATATTGACAATGAGCGCTCTTAAAATGAGTTAAAAGAGGTGGTACCGTGGAGTAATTCGCCCTCTAACTTATTTTAAGAGTTTTTTATTTTGAAAGGAGTATAAAATGGTAGAATTAAAAGATACATTACTAATGCCAAAAACAGATTTCCCAATGCGAGGGAATTTACCAAACAAAGAACCAGAATTTTTAAAACGCTGGGAAGAAATGGATTTATACAGAAAAGTTCTTAAAAAGAATGAAGGAAAACCTACTTATGTACTACATGATGGGCCTCCTTATGCTAATGGGAATATTCATATTGGACATGCTTTAAATAAAATTTTAAAAGATTTTATAGTTAAGTATAAAAATATGAATGGGTACCTATCTAATTTTGTTCCTGGTTGGGATACTCACGGATTACCGATTGAACAAGTTTTAGTTAATAACGGTGTTGATAGAAAGTCTATGCCGGCTAATAAATTTAGAAATAAATGTAAAGACTATGCTTTAAAACAAATCGACAAACAACGTGCAGACTTTAAAAAACTAGGAGTTATTGGAGATTGGGAAAATCCTTATATCACTTTAGATCCACGTTTTGAAGCAGAGCAAATCAGAGTGTTTAAAACTATGGTAAGCAAAGGATATATTTATAAAGGGCTAAAACCTATCTATTGGTCACCATCTTCAGAATCAGCACTAGCAGAAGCAGAAATCGAATATCGTGATCATACTTCTCCATCAATTTATGTTAGTTTTGAGTTAGTTAGCGATACAGAACTTTTAGAAAAAGGAACTAAATTTGTAATTTGGACAACTACACCTTGGACATTGCCAGCAAACTTAGGTATCGCAGTTAATAAAGATTTCGTTTATCAAGTATTAGAACATAACGGAGAAAAATATTTATTAGCAAAAGACTTAGTAGAAAAATTAGTCGTAGAATTTGCTTGGGAAGATTACAAAGTAGTTAACGAAGTTAAAGGATCAGACTTAGAGTACCTATTATGTCAACATCCATTCTTGGACAGAACTTCAACAGTAATTTTAGGAGATCACGTTACACTAGATGCAGGGACAGGACTTGTTCATACAGCGCCAGGACACGGGGTTGATGACTACTTAGTAGGACACCTTCAATATAAATTAGGAGTAGTATCACCTGTAGATAATCAAGGAGTTCTTACAGCAGAAGCAGGACAATTTGCTGGTAAGTTCGTATTTGATGCAAATAAAGATATTATTGCTCATTTAGAAGAAAAAGGAGCATTATTAAAACAAGAAAACATCAGTCACTCATATCCACACGACTGGCGTACGAAAAAGCCAATCATCTTTAGATCAACACCACAATGGTTCTGTTCAGTAGACGCTTTCCGTCAAGATTTATTAGATGCAGTAGATAGAACTAAATTCTATAGCGAGTGGGGGAAACCACGTCTTTATAATATGATTCGTGATCGTGGAGATTGGGTAATCAGTAGACAACGTGTATGGGGAGTACCAATTCCAGTATTTTATGCAGAAAATGGAGAACCAATTTTAGATAGCGAATTAATTGAACACGTAGCAAAAATCTTTGAAGTAGAAGGTTCAAATGCTTGGTTTAACAAAGAAGCTAAAGAATTATTACCAGAAGGATATACACATCCAGATAGTCCAAATGGAGTATTTACAAAAGAAATGGATATAATGGACGTTTGGTTTGATTCAGGAACTTCTCACCAAGGATGCTGTACATTACGTGAAGATCTTACTTATCCAGCAGACTTATACTTAGAGGGAAGTGACCAGTATCGTGGATGGTTCAACTCATCATTAATTAACTCAGTTGCTATTTCTGGAGAAGCACCTTATAGAGAATTAGTATCTGCAGGATTTGTAATGGACGGTAACGGACATAAAATGAGTAAATCTCTAGGAAACGTTATTTCTCCAAATGATGTTGGAAAACAACTAGGAGCAGAAATTATCCGTTTATGGACAGCAAGTGTTGATTATACACAAGACGTTAGAATTTCTAATGATATTTTAAAACAAGTTTCAGAAACTTATAGAAAATTAAGAAATACTTATCGTTTCTTATTAGGAAACTTATTTAACGGAAGTTTTGATAATAGAAAAGACCTATTAGCATACGAAGAATTAACAGAACTTGATAAATATATGTTAATTAAATTTGAACAAGTAGTAGCTAAAATGTTAAAAAGCTATGAAAATTATCAATTTAATAACGTTATGAATGAGTTAATTAACTTCTTTAACGTTGAATTATCAGCATTCTACTTAGATTTTGGAAAAGATATCTTATATATCGAATCAGAAGAATCACACATTAGAAGAAGTATGCTTACAGTTCTTTACACAATTTTAAGTAAATCTGTAAGATTAATAGCACCAATTTTATCATTTACAGCAGAAGAAGTTTATGACAACATGCCTTATGACAATGAAGAATCAGTTCACCTAACAGACTTCCCAACTGTAAACTTAATTGATGATAAAGAATTAGAAGCAAAATGGGATAAACTATTAGAAGTTCGTGATGATGTTCTTAAAGCTTTAGAAGAAAGCCGTAATGAAAAAGTAATAGGAAAATCTTTAGAAGCTGCTGTTGAAATTTATAGCAATGATAAAGAAGTAGTTGAGCTATTAAATACTGTAGATAATCTACACCAATTATTCATAGTAAGTAAAGTTACGGTGAAAGAAAATAATGGTAAAGAATATGATTACTCAACAATTTCGGTAACAAAAGCAGAAGGTCACAAATGTGAAAGATGCTGGACGATAGTAGATGAAGTAGACGAAGATTTACTTTGCCCACGTTGTCAAGGAGTAGTGAAAAAATAATTTATTTTTATCAAATTTAATTTGATATATTAAGTAAAATTAAGGAAGAATATTTATAATATAATTATAAATAGTAAATAATTTTTTCTAAACGCTCTATCAAAAGGATGGAGCTCTCCTTATTTAATAAAAAACATAAGTATTTAGAGTGAATTTTGAATATATATTTTAATTCATAAATTCACTCTATTTTTATTTTTTAGAAAACACTTAATTTATATATTGTAATTTACTTATTTGAATATAATTGATATAATATATAATATTAAATTTTAGAAATTTTACATTAGGAGGCAAAACGTGAGTCGTGAATTTATTTTAGTGCTTGATTTCGGAAGTCAGTACAATCAACTTATTACTAGACGTGTAAGAGAATTAGGAGTTTATTCTGAATTACATGATAACGATATAACTATCGAAGAAATAAAAAAAATGAATCCAAAAGGAATCATTTTATCAGGAGGACCAAACTCTGTTTATGAAGAAAACTCTATGACAGTAGATGATGAGTTGTTTAATTTAGGAATACCAGTATTAGGTATTTGTTACGGAATGCAACTTATGCAACATAAATTAGGTGGTAAAGTAGAATCTGCGACAAGTAGAGAATATGGGCAACATCCTATAACAGTAACAGAAAATGCAGTGTTATTTAAAAATACACCTGCAACTCAAAATGTTTTAATGAGCCACTCTGATAAAGTTGTTGCTTTAGGAGAAGGTTTTGAAGCGGTAGCTACTAGTGATAACTGCCCAATAGCTGCAGCACAAAACGTAGAACGTAATTTCTATTGCTTCCAATTCCACCCAGAAGTACGTCATTCAGAATTCGGATATGAGCTAATTAAAAACTTTGTACGTAATGTATGTGGATGTAAAGAAGAATGGACAATGCAAAGTTTTATAGACGAGCATATTGAAAAAATACGTAAACAAGTAGGAACAGACAAAGTTCTTTGTGCTTTATCAGGAGGAGTTGACTCATCAGTAGTAGCAGCTCTATTACATAAAGCTATTGGAGATCAATTAATTTGTATGTTCGTTGATCATGGATTATTACGTAAAGGTGAAGCTGAAGGTGTTATGGAAACTTTCGGTGAAAAAATGGATATCAACCTAATAAAAGTAGATGCAAGAGAAAGATTCTTAAATAAACTAAAAGGTGTTTCAGATCCAGAGAAAAAACGTAAAATAATAGGAAACGAATTTGTTTATGTATTCGATGAAGAATGTGCAAAATTAGATGACGTACCTTGGTTAGCTCAAGGAACTCTATACACAGACGTAATCGAATCAGGAACAAAAAATGCTCAAACAATCAAATCTCACCACAACGTAGGTGGATTACCAGAAGATATGAAATTTGCATTAATCGAGCCTCTTAATACATTATTTAAAGATGAAGTTCGTGCATTAGGAGAAGCTTTAGGATTACCAAAAGAAATAGTTTGGCGTCAACCATTCCCAGGACCAGGATTAGGAATTCGAGTTCTTGGAGAAGTTACAGAAGAAAAATTACAAATAGTAAGAGATAGTGATTTTATATTACGTGACGTTATAGCTAAACGTGGATTAGAAAGCGAAGTATGGCAATACTTTACAGCTTTACCAGACATTCGTTCAGTAGGAGTTATGGGAGATGTACGTACGTACGACTATACAGTAGTAGTTCGTGCCGTAACAAGTATAGATGGAATGACAGCAAGCTGGGCACACTTACCATTTGAAGTGTTAGAAGAAATATCAGCACGTATCGTAAACGAAGTAGCACACGTAAACCGTGTAGTCTACGACATAACATCTAAGCCCCCAGCGACGATAGAATGGGAATAAAATACTAAAATAATGTAACTTAAAAAAGCCTATTTTATAACCTTTTACAATATTATATATGGTTTTAAAATAATAAAAAATAATATAAAGTGTCTCCAAATTGTCTCCATAACAAAACAAATAATTAACAATACGCAATGATATTTTTGAATTTATATAAAAAATCACCGACATACTTCCCCAAGGTTAAAAAAATATACGCAGGGGATCCTACTTACAAGGGTTTATTTATAAACTTGCGAAGACCTTGTAAGAAAGGTCTGTGTATATTATAATAAAAAAGCCTTAGAAGAGGTGATTTACAAACAATTATATTTATTTTGATATTAATTTTTTAAAATTAATATGATAATAAATATAAACTAGACAACTAAGAGATAACTATAAAAAAATAAAATTCTGGCTCTAAGTCAAATACGGGGCATGGAAATAAAATGAGATAAATAACTAAGCGGCAAATTGCTGCTTAGTTATTTTTTTATCAACCAAATCACCAATAAATTTACGATTAGAGACAAATAATCTAAAAACAACTAAAATACGTAATCTAAAATTATAAAAGCTACGGTAACCATAAGAGATCCTTTTAAGAACCTTAACTTTATTATTAATACCTTCTAAAGAACCATTAGAAATATCATATTTAACACTATTAAGCATATAATCTTTATGTTTTCTCATAGTATTAATAGCCACCTTAACACTATCAGCTAAACCATCAGTAGATGCATCTATTAACCTATTTAATTCAAGTACATTTCTACTTTTTACAGCGTATCGTATATCATGAA
>JACBYF010000139.1 GCA_013415235.1 Gemelliphila palaticanis | reverse complement strand
CCCCTACCCTCTTTCAACAGGATTGACACATGACCCAATTACAGAATTTCCTCTTGTTCTCGCAAGAAGTCCTAGCCGCGCGCGCCGCCGGCAAGGCCATCGTGGCACTGGAATCGACCATCATTTCGCACGGCATGCCATATCCGCAAAACGTGGAAATGGCGCGCGAAGTGGAACAGATCATCCGTGACGGCGGCGCCGTGCCGGCCACCATCGCCATCATCGACGGCAAGATCTGCGTGGGCCTGTCGCCGGAACAGCTGGAATTGCTGGGCACTTCGCCCGACGCCATGAAAGTCAGCCGCCGCGACCTGCCGTTCGTCCTGTCGCAGCGCAAACTGGGCGCCACCACCGTGGCCGCCACCATGATCTGCGCGCAACTGGCCGGCATTACCGTGTTCGTCACGGGC
>JACBYF010000138.1 GCA_013415235.1 Gemelliphila palaticanis | reverse complement strand
ACCCACTTCAATACCAAGCGGTGCAAACCAGTTGCGGAAGTTACTGGCATGCTGCTCGGCCAGCAGTTCTGTCGGCGCCATCAACGCCACCTGTTTGCCGTGCGCAATGGCGCGTAGCGCAGCCAGTGCGGCGACCAGCGTTTTACCGGAACCGACGTCGCCCTGCACCAGACGCATCATTGGCACATCGAGCGCCATGTCGCGTTCTATCTCCGCCACCACGCGCGCCTGCGCACCCGTTGGTTTGAACGGCAATGCGGCCAGCAGCTGATTTTTCAGTGAATCGTTCGCGCTAAGCCGCTGGGCGTGAAAACGCTGCGCGCCGGCACGCAGCGCCAGCATGCTCAGGTTATGCGCCAGTAGTTCTTCCAGAATCAGGCGTCGCTGCGCCGGATGCTGCCCGGTTTCCAGA
>JACBYF010000137.1 GCA_013415235.1 Gemelliphila palaticanis | reverse complement strand
CTCCGGTGTCGGCGGCTGCGCACCCATGCCGAGGAAGCCCAGGGCGGCCATATCGAGAATGGCGTTAGAGAAACCGAGCGACGCCTGAACAATCAGCGGCGCAAGGCAGTTCGGGAAGATATTGACGAACATCTGGCGCATCGCGCCTGCGCCCGCCACGCGGGAAGCGGTAACGTAATCGCGGTTCACCTCCACCAGCACGGCGGCGCGGGTCAGACGCACGTAGTGCGGGAGCGCCACAAAGGTCAGCGCCAGCGCGGCGTTACCGATAGAGGGGCCAAAGATCGCCACCAGCACCAGCGCCAGCAGCAGGCTTGGCAGCGCCAGCATGATATCGACGACGCGCATGATGATGTTATCAACAATGCCGCCGAAGTAACCCGCAACCAGGCCGAGCACAATCCCCATCACC
>JACBYF010000136.1 GCA_013415235.1 Gemelliphila palaticanis | reverse complement strand
TGTTTGCCGAGCGGCTGCGCCGGCGCGTGGCGGAAAGTTCCCTGACCACCGACGGCGGTATCCTGATCACCATCACGGTGAGCATCGGCATGGCCGCCATGGCCGGCACGGATGCCGATTGCGACGCCGTGCTGGCGCGCGCCGACGAGGCGCTGTACCGCGCCAAGCGGGGCGGGCGCAACCGCATCGAACAGAATGATGGCGGCAGCGACGGCGTGCTCAGCAAGTTCATGGCGCAGTGATTACAGGCTGTGCTGATGCGTTTGTGCCTGCTTGTGCTTGCGGCTGACGATCAGCCAGACGATGGCGACGGGAATCAACAGGGGCAGCAGCACGGGCGTGCTCAGCGCCAGCAGCAGTGCTACGCAGAGTGCCAGCACGGCGATCAGCACCACGCCCACTCCGGCCAGCAC
>JACBYF010000135.1 GCA_013415235.1 Gemelliphila palaticanis | reverse complement strand
CGTGGGAGTGGAAATGATCAAGCCATCCGAGCGCTGGTTGTACATGAAGTGGCCGTCGACTTCGACGCGCAACTCGGCCATGCCGGCGCCGCCGCCGCGCGAGACGACGACATCGTTGACGGCCATGCCCACGTGAATCGATTCACCGTCGCGCAGCACGCTGCCTTCGAGCAAGGTGCGGCGCTCGGCCTTGAAGCGGCCGCCGAGAATTTGCGCCAGCACGGGCAGCATGCGCTCGAGCGGAATATCGGTCATGAAACCCAGGCGCCCCTGATTGATACCGATCAAGGGAACGTCGAATGGCGCCAGCTGGCGCGCAATGCCCAGCATGGTGCCATCGCCGCCCATGACGATGGCGCAATCGGCGGCCGCGCCGATCTCGGCCGGCGACATGGCGCGCACGCCGGGAAACGC
>JACBYF010000134.1 GCA_013415235.1 Gemelliphila palaticanis | reverse complement strand
CCGCAAGTTCGTCGCCATCGACCGCGACAACTTCGACGAAGTGCTGGCCGGCGTGGAGCCGGTGGCCCGTTTCGCCGTGCCGAACCGCATCAGCGAGGCGGGCGGTACGTTCGCCGTCGACCTGCACTTCCGCTCGATGGATGACTTCCGCCCGGAATCGGTGGTGCGCCAGGTCGATCCCTTGCGCAAGCTGCTCGAGGCGCGCACCAAGCTGGCCGACTTGCGCAACAAGCTGGCCGGCAATGACAAGCTGGAAGACTTGCTGACGGAAGTGCTGAACAACACGGACAGTCTGGCCAGCCTGAAACCGCAGTTCCCTGCACAGGAGGATTGAGATGAGCGCCCAGGCAGAAGCCCCAGAAGCCCTCGCTGTATCCGCATCCGATGCGCCGGCCGCGACCGACTTGCTGGACC
>JACBYF010000133.1 GCA_013415235.1 Gemelliphila palaticanis | reverse complement strand
GAAAAACGCGGCTAATGTCTCCTTCCGGCTCAACACACAGGTAATGCATCATGGTCAGGCGCTGGCTATGCTGGATATTGAGTTCAACAACCAGGCGCTGAGAACGACCCTGAAAACTGTATTACTGCAAAACTTGGCAGTCACCGCAGTTTTGTTGCTCGCTACCTTGGGGACTGTGTGGCTATTGACCCGGCGTCACATTCTGCGACCAGTCAAAGAGGTCAGCCTTTGCCTGGCGCAGATAGCACGAGGTGAAGCTGACTTGAGTAAACGCCTAGATGCCAGTTGCCCTGATGAAATTGGTGAGTTGGCTGGCAACTTCAACCTAGTGCTTGAACGGCTATCGAACCTGATTGCGGATGTCGGGCTCGTCTCTAGCGCTCTCGATCAGCATGCCGGTGAAATGGACATAAC
>JACBYF010000132.1 GCA_013415235.1 Gemelliphila palaticanis | reverse complement strand
CCGCTGGCGATGCGCCCCAGCGTACCCTGTGCCAGCAGCGCTTTCAGCGTCAGGAAGTCACCATCCCAACGCCGGTTGTGATACACGCTGAGCACCAGCTTGCGTTCTTGCGCCAGCGTGATCAGGCTCTGCGCTTCAACGCTGGAAATGGTGAAGGGTTTATCCACTACCACATGCTTGCCCGCTTGCAGCGCCGCTTGCGCCAGGCTGAAATGCGCCGCGTTGGGCGCGGCGATGACGACCAGCTCGATCGATGGATCGGCAAACAGCTGCGCCGCTTCCGCATACACGGTGGCGTGCGGCCAGTCCTTGTGCACGAGTTCCGGCTTGCTGGAGGCGACGGCCGTCAATTCCAGGGCATCGATGGTGGACAGCACGGGAGCGTGGAAGGTGGAGCCGGCAAAGCCGTAGCCG
>JACBYF010000131.1 GCA_013415235.1 Gemelliphila palaticanis | reverse complement strand
CCACCACCGCAGGCAACATAAAACACTGCGACAGCCAGGTGGCGTAATAGCCGCCCAGCGACGATCCGACGACGCCGAGCGGCGCTCCACCGTGTTCAAGCACGATAGATTCCAGCAACTCTGCCGCATCGGCAGGATACGGCGGCAGTTGCGGCACGATCATCTCAACATGAGGGTGGCGCTCCGCCAGCCAGCTTTTAAGCTGACATGCCTTTGCCGAACGCGGAGAGCTATTAAACCCATGCAGATAAAGAAGCGTAGACATCAGTATCCTTCCGAAGCGGTATCGGGTCGGAATTGAGTCCCCGGCAGACGATGCACTTGCGTTTCCAGAGAACCCTCGGCGTACAGTTCCAGCGTCCGCCAGCCTGGCCCTATCGTGTCCAGCGTGAAGTTCGCGCAGTGCGGCTTGAAC
>JACBYF010000130.1 GCA_013415235.1 Gemelliphila palaticanis | reverse complement strand
GCGCCGATGCGAGCGCCGTACGGGCGGCCATCCGCGGCGGTTTTGCCGAGAGCAAGATTTTGGAAATACATGGCCAGCGCATGTTGGAGCGCAATTTTGTTGCTGGCGGGCAGGTGAAAAGCCAGATCAAGGACATGCACAATATTCTCGCGGCAGCGGAAGCGGCGCACGTCACCTTGCCGGTGACGCAACTGGTGACGCAGCGCTATGAAACCCTCGCCACTAGCCATCCGACAGCCGACCATGCGGCAGCCTTGCTGGCCCTGGAAGCGTTGAATCCGGGCCAGCGCCTGGGCACTGCTCCGGACAAATTGAGCTGATTCAGGCGACGGGCAGGCTCGCTTCGGCCAGCTTGACCCAGAAACTGGCGCCGATCGGCAGTAATTGGTCGTTGAAGTCGTAGCTGCCATTGTGCAG
>JACBYF010000012.1 GCA_013415235.1 Gemelliphila palaticanis | reverse complement strand
TTTTATTTTATTATATATTTCTGTTTATAGGTGTACTATTAATATTTGGGTTAAAAATAAGTAAACATAACTTCACTAAAGAATTATTATATGATGCAGTTATTATATTAAATTTTATTAATTTAGTAACCGTACCTATTGTTATTAGAAAAAATAGAGGAATAAAAAATTTTATAGTAGGATTAATAATATTATTTTTATTAATTTTTCCTACAAATTATGTATTGAGTTTAGAACATAGTTATTTTGTAAAAATATTGTTATTAATTATAATAAATATTTTCACTATATGTATATCTGTTATTCTATCAAGTAATAATTATAAATCTAGAATAAAAGAAAATATGCTATATTTTAAAATTGTTAGGCTTTTTAAAGATAAATTTAAAAAGGAGTGATATTATGATAAATTTATTTAATAAATTAAGAGCAGTAAATACTTTAAGTGTAGGAAAATATTCCAAAATATCTTTAAAAAAACATTTCTTTATAGGTGTTTGTATAATTTTATCATTTATTGGATATGTCTATTTTATAAATATTTCAGATTCACAATTAACATTAATGGTTTTTGTACTTGCTTTTCAACATACACATATTCCAAGTTATTACGGAACGTATATTAATAATTTAAAATTTAAAAAGACTATTGTGATTATACATAAAATTTTAATATATTATATCATTTTAATAATATTTTTAGCTTTTACAATTATTTTTCGAAAATTTAATATATACTTATTGTATGAATTTTTAATTACAATAAATTTTCTAAACTCAATAATTGTTCCTATTTTCGTTAGAAATAATAGAATTGTGAAAAGTCTTATATTAGGAAGTATACTATTATTTTCATTAGTACTTCCTATAAATTACATTTTAGATAGTTCATATAATAATTTAATAAAAATATTGTTGCTGTTTATAATAAATATATTTACTTTAATAATTGGCGTTATATTAGCGAAAGATAACTACAAGTCAAAAAGGAAAAGAGGGTATATAATATGATAAAAATTTTTGAAAAGGCTATTGCATTAAATATAATTAAAGGTGAAGAAGAATTTTTTACTCTGCGATTATGTTCTGGATTATCATTTATAATGTTTATTGTAAATCTATTTAATTATAATAGAACTTATAATAATGTATTTTTTTATTTACTAACAGTACTGATAATATTTTCAGGGATAAATTTATATTCTAATAATATTTCATATAATAAATACTTAAATTATAAAAATAGGGTGATACTAGAATTTTTATCTGTATATTATAAAATTTTTGTAATATTTATATTTGTTTTATTATTTAGTACCTTGAACAACGATATAGAAAATATAAAAAATTACTTAACTTTGGCAATAATAAGTAACTTTTATATATTTTTGAGAATAGCAATAATAAGCAATAAAGCAAACTACAATCTATTTGTTTTTGTTTTACTTACTCATAGTATAAGTGCTTTAATAAATCATTTAGAATACATAGGATTTTATAGTATAATTTTACTCCAAATAGTATTATTTATAGCAAGTTTTGTATTTAGCTATAGAATATCTCAGATTATATATAATAGATAAAAAAGGAATTGACAATTTGTCAATTCCTTTAAGTTATTTTACTTGAATTCTGCAGTATCAACTTTTACAGCAGGTCCCATAGTTGTAGTTACAGCTACAGACTTGAAGTAAGTTCCTTTAGCAGCAGCTGGTTTAGCTTTTGCTAATGCATCTTGAACTGCTTTGAAGTTTTCTACTAAATCTTCAGTAGAGAATGAAACTTTACCGATTGGAGTGTGAACAACACCAGCTTTTTCAGCACGGTATTCAACTTTACCAGCTTTAATTTCATTAACTGCTTTAGTAACATCCATTGTTACAGTTCCAGTTTTAGGGTTTGGCATTAAACCTTTAGGTCCTAAAAGACGACCGATTTTACCAACTTCTCCCATCATATCTGGAGTAGCAACGATTACATCAAAGTCAAACCAACCTTGTTGGATTTTAGTGATGTATTCTCCTTGTCCTACGTAGTCAGCTCCAGCAGCTTCAGCTTCAGAAGCTTTTTCTCCTTTAGCGAATACAAGAACTTTAGCTGTTTTACCAGTTCCTTTAGGTAGAACTACAGCACCACGTACTTGTTGATCATTTTTACGAGTGTCTACTCCTAGACGGAAAGCCACTTCTACAGTTGCGTCAAAGTTAACAACGCTTGTTTTTTGAGCTAATTCGATTGCTTCTAGTACTGAGTATAGTTTAGAAGAATCAACTAATTTAGCCGCTTCAAGATATTTTTTACCTTTTTTTGCCATTTTATTTCTCCTCCTATTCAGATACTAAGATACCCATACTACGTGCAGTACCTTCAATCATACGTATAGCAGCTTCAACAGATGCTGCATTTAAATCTTCCATTTTAAGTTCAGCTATTTCTTGAACTTGAGCTTTAGTTACTGTAGCAACTTTAGTTTTGTTAGGAACTGAAGATCCTTTTTCAATTTTAGCTGCTTTTTTCAGTAATACTGGTGCAGGTGGTGTTTTAGTAACGAATGTAAATGAACGGTCTTCATATACAGATATTACTACTGGAATTATTAATCCTGCTTGGTCTTGTGTACGAGCATTGAATTCTTTACAGAATCCCATGATGTTAACACCAGCTTGACCTAATGCTGGACCAACCGGTGGAGCTGGATTAGCTTTTCCTGCTGGTACTTGTAACTTAACTAATTTTATTATTTTTTTAGCCACGATAAAACCTCCTAATTTATTTTTCGTGATGTGGTCATAGTTGAGTAATTAAATATTTTTACTCTCCCACTCAAACATGTGTATTTTTGCATACTTGTATATAATAACATATGATAATTTATAATGCAATACTTTATACTTTAAAAATTTCAAAAAATTAAATTACATTGACTTTTATAAGATAATATTGTAAAATCAAATGAGTGATATTTTTGAAAAATAATATCAATAAAAATGTAAAGAGAGGTTGCAAATGTTAGTATTATACATTGTTGCAACTTTACTTGTTGGGCTTTTATCAGGATATATCATCTCAAAAAATCTTATAGATAAAAAATTAATTCAAGCAAAACAAGATGCTGATTATATAGTTAGTGAAGCAAGAAAAGAAGCTAAATATATTTCAGAAAAAGAATTGCAAAATGCTAGGCAAGAAGCAAAAGAATTAATTAACATAGCTAATAAAGAGATTGAAATAAAAAAAGGTGATATTCAAAAGCAAGAAGAAAGACTTATTCAAAAAGAATCTACTTTAGACAGACAAACAGAATTACTAAGTAAAAAGGATGAGTTAGTTAGTAATAGAGAGTTGAAAGTTGATGAAAAGTTACAGGCTCTTGAAGAAAAAAGTGCTGAAGTTAATGAATTGAAAATTCAACAAGAAACAGAGTTGCAAAGAATTGCAAATCTTACTGAAGAACAAGCTCGAGAAGAAATAATGTCCTCTATAGAGGAAGAAATGTCTAAGGAAACTGCAATATACATAAGAAATAGAGAGATTGAAGCAAAAGATGTTGCTGATAAGCGTGCAAGAGAGCTTATAATTCAATCTATGCAAAAATTTGCTTCTGACGTTATAAACGAAGCAACTGTAACAGTTGTTAATCTTCCTTCTGATGATATGAAAGGAAGAATTATAGGACGTGAAGGTAGAAATATTAGAACGTTAGAAACTCTAACAGGTGTTGATTTAATAATAGATGATACTCCAGAAGCAGTTATATTATCAGGATATGATCCTATAAGAAGAGAAATAGCTAAAACAGCTATAAATATGCTTATAGAAGATGGAAGAATTCATCCATCTAAAATAGAAGAAGCAGTAGACAAAGCTAGAAAAAATATAGATCAAAATATTCGTGATGCAGGTGAACAAGCTACTTTTGATTTAGGTATTCACAATATGCATCCAGATTTAATAAAAATATTAGGTAAAATGAAATATAGAACTAGCTATGGTCAAAATGGGTTGCAGCACTCTATTGAGGTTGCCTACATCTCTGGGATAATTGCTTCAGAACTAGGTTTAGATATTAATTTAGCTAGAAGAGCTGGATTGCTTCATGATATAGGAAAAGCTGTTGATCATGAGATAGAAGGATCTCATGTTGAAGTAGGAGTTGCTTTAGCTACCAAGTATAAAGAAAATCCTATTGTAATAAATGCTATTGCATCTCATCATGGCGATGTAGAAGCTACTAATCCTATATCAGTAATAGTAGCTACGGCAGATGCTTTATCAGCTTCTAGACCAGGAGCAAGAAGAGAGTCTTTAGAAAATTATATTAAGAGACTAGAGAAATTAGAAGAAATAGCTAATGAGCACAATGGTGTAGAAAAAACTTATGCTATTCAAGCTGGTAGAGAAATAAGAGTTATAGTGAATCCTGAAATAATAGATGATACTAGAGCATATAAAATAGCTAAAGAAGTAAGGAATAAAATTGAAGAAACTATGCAGTATCCAGGAAATATTAAAGTAAACGTAATAAGAGAAGTTCGAGCGGTAAAAATTGCAAGATAAATAAAAAAGCAGTTAGAAAATTCTAGCTGCTTTTTTTATTGCTTTCTTTTACTTCAAGTAAAGTATCTATATCTACAAACTGATATCCTTCAGCTATAAGCTCTGGTATTAGTTTTTTTACCGCTTCATAAGTTGATGGATATAAATCATGAAACAATACTATAGAATTAGGTTTTATATTCGGACGTACATTTTTATATACGACACTTGGATTATTTTTAAATCTCCAGTCTTGTGAATCTACATCCCACTTTATCATAGGTAGTACTGTATTATCTTCTACGTATTTATTAGTAAATCCTCCAGGAGGACGAGAAGTAGTAGCATCTACACCTATAGTTTTAAATATAGCATCATCTGTTTTTTCTATTTCTGATCTTATATTTTCTGGGGAAAGTGTCGTTAAATTATAGTTAGGCAGCCCTGGATGAGTATAGGTATGGTTTGCTATAGTATGCCCATCTAAATATGTTTGTTTTACTACATCAGGTCTAGAATCAACTAAATTTCCTATTACATAAAACGTTGCAGGAATATTATACTCATTAAACAAGTTTCTTATTTTAATATGATTTTCATTTAATGGGCCGTCATCAAATGTAAAAGCTATTAATTTTTTATTTAGGTCATAGTTGAATTTCTTAGGTTTTAAAACTTCTCCGTTGTATAAATTAGGTATCCCATTCCCATTTTTAAAGAGATTAGTCATTGATTTCGTATCTATAACTAATTGGTTTTCTTTATTACCAACTAAAATATTATTATCTTCAAATTGTATTATATTTTTATCAACATCTTCAATATTTACATTAGGAAAGTAATCCTTAAGTAAAAATGGGTTGTTTCTAAAAATATCTTCAAAAAGTAATTCTTTTTTTGATGTTTTATTTATAATGATATTTTTAATATCTTGTACATCGTTATTTTGTGATATTAACTTATATCTAATTTGAATTATAGTATCAAAATACAAATTAGAATCAAAGTCTATTACATATTTCTTATCTTTATTTTTCTCAGCTTCTACTATAAGTTTATTTTTATATTCATCAATAATTTTATTTATATCGCTATCTTCAGTATTCAAATCTGCAAGTATATAGTTTTCTTTTTTTACAATGTTATAACTTCCTAAATTTTTATTACTATTATCAATTAAATTTAATTCATTATTATAGAAGAATTTGTAATAAATGAAGAAAGAAGATAATACTAATAATATTACAATTGTTATTGCATAAAGTTTTTTCATATTTTCACCTCCTATATTCATAAAATTATTATATATTATAGAAAGATAAATTACTAGATAAAAATAATAATTAGTAATATAATTTATTTATAAAATTAGAATAGAGGTTTTTATGAAAAGTTTAGTAATATGTGAAAAGCCATCTGTAGCTAGAGATATAGCTAAGAATATAGGGGCATTCCAAAATAAGAATGGTTGCTTAGAAGGAAGTAATTATGTTGTAACTTGGGCGTTAGGGCATTTGATAACTTTACAAACACCAGATAAATACAAGGAGTTTAAAAATGTAACTTTAGAAAGTTTACCTATGATACCTAAGTTTATGAAAACAGAGATTATAGGTAAAACTTTTAAACAATACAAAATAGTAGAAAATGCTATAAATAGAAAAGATATATCAGAAATAATAATAGCAACTGATGCAGGACGAGAAGGAGAGCTTGTAGCAAGGTATATTATAGAGAAATCAGGATCAAAAAAAACAATAAAAAGGTTGTGGATATCATCCGTTACTGATAAGGCAATAAAGGATGGTTTTAAAAATTTAAAGCCTGGAAAAGACTATGAAGGGCTATATAATTCAGGATTAGCTAGAGCGCACGCTGATTGGCTAATAGGAATAAATGCTTCAAAAGCACTTACTTATAAATACAATGCGAGTTTAAATTGTGGTCGAGTGCAAACTCCTACTCTTCAAATGGTAAAAAATAGAGAAGACGTCATTAATAATTTTAAACCGAAAGATTATTTTATATATGAGTGTAAAATAAACAATATAAATTTTCTCTCAAATGATAGTGACTTTAACAAGGAAAATGCTGAGAAATTTATAACTAGTAATAAAAATAATAAAGTAGAAATTGTAGCTAAATCAAAAGATAAGGTGTCTAGTCCTAAGCCATTATATAATTTAACAGATATTCAACAATTAGCTAGTAGTATGTATAAAATCTCTCCTAAACAAACTTTGAATATAATACAAAGTCTATATGAAAGACATAAAATTCTTACATATCCACGAACAGATAGTAGATACATTACTACTGATATGATAGGAACTCTAAGAGATAGATTAAGAGCCGTTAGCACAGGAGAATATTCTACTATTGTTAAGGGAATATTATCTAGTAAAAATTTTGAAACAAAGAGAATTGTTAACAATTCTAAAGTAAGTGATCATCATGCAATAATTCCAACAGAAGAACGTCCAAATTACAATCAGTTAAGCGATTTAGAATTAAAAATATACAATTTAGTAGTTAGAAGGTTTTTAGAAAATCTATTACCTAATAACAAATATAAAGAAACTGAATATAGCTTTATTTTAGGAAATAAAAAATTTAGTAATAAGCAAATAATAAATATCGAATTAGGTTATAAGATTTTTGAACATAATTCCTTAGATAATAATCTGGTATTGTTAGATAATAAACAATATATATTAGATAATTTAGTTTACATTAAAAAACAGACATCAGCACCTAATTATTTTACAGAAGGAACTTTAATATATGCTATGGAAAATCCTTTTGAATATGTAGATAGTGCAGAGGAAAGAAAAATATTAAAAGAAACTAATGGTATAGGAACAGTTGCCACTAGAGCTGATATTTTAGAAAAATTATTTAGTAATGATTATTTAATTTTGGATGATAATAAAATAAAAACTACCAATAAAGCGAAGCAACTTTTAAATTTGGCACCTGAAAAATTAAAAAGCCCGTCAATGACTGCCATATGGGAAAAACAATTAGACAATATAGCTAAAAATAAAATCAAAAAAGAGCAGTTTTTAAAAGATATAAAAAATTATACATTTGACTTAGTAAATGAAATAAGAAATAGTGAAGATAGATTCAAGCATGATAATATCAGTGGGAAAAGATGTGAAAAATGTAATAGTTTTATGTTAGATTTAGATAAAAAAGGAACAAAAATGTTAAAGTGTTCTAATATAAATTGTAAAAACATAAAAGTTGTAAGTAAATTAACTAATTTAAGATGTGATACATGCCACAAAAAAATGACCTTATTTGGAAGTGGAGAAAATGCAACTTATCGTTGTAGTTGTGGTAATTCTATAAAGCAAAAAGAAGTAGATAAAAAAATAAAAAATACCAAAAAAGAAAAGGCTAGTTACAAAGATTTGAAGAAGTACATGAGTAAAGATACCTTGGAAAATAATTCATTAAAAGAAAAATTGCAAGGATTAAAATTAAAATAATATTAAAAATAGAGGTAAAAAATGACAAAAAATTATGATTATATAGCGATAGGTGGAGGAAGCGGAGGTATAGCTTCAGTAAATAGAGCGGCACAATACGGGAAGAAATGTCTTCTAATAGAAGGAAAAGAACTAGGAGGTACTTGTGTAAATGTTGGTTGTGTTCCTAAAAAAGTTATGTGGTATGGTGCTCAAATAGCAGAGGCTATAAATGTTTACTCAAATGATTATGGTTTTGATGTTAAAGTAAATGATTTTAACTTTTCAAAATTAGTAGAAAATAGAACTGCATATATAGATAGAATACATAAATCATATGAAAATGTATTATCAAAAAATAATGTGGATGTAGAAGTAGGATATGCTAAATTTGTAAATAAAAATACAGTAGAAGTTAATGGAAAAACATATACTGCAGATAATATTCTTATAGCTACTGGAGGAAAACCAGTTATTCCTAATATAGAAGGAGCAGAGTATGGAGTAACATCAAATGAGGTATTTGAATTAACAGAATTACCAAAGAGAGTTGCTGTAGTTGGTGCGGGTTATATAGCAGTTGAGTTATCAGGTGTTTTTAATAGTTTAGGAGTAGAAACTCATTTACTAGTAAGGCAACATGCTCCAGTAAGAAATTTTGATCATACAATAGTTGAAACTTTACTAGATGTAATGAAAGATACTGAACTTAATCTTCATACATTTGCAATACCTAAAAAGGTAATTAAAAATGAAGACAATAGTATAACTATAGTTTTAGAAGATGGTAGAGAAGTTACAGTTGATTACTTAATTTGGGCTATTGGAAGAAAACCGGTAACTAAAAATATGAATTTAGAAGTTACAGGCGTTGAACTAAACGAAAGAGGATATATAAGTGTAGATAAATATCAAAATACTAATATTAAGGGGATATATGCAGTAGGAGATGTTACCGGTAAAGTAGAATTAACGCCTGTTGCAGTAGCAGCTGGAAGAAAATTATCAGAAAGACTATTTAATAATAAGCCAGAAGAACATCTAGACTATACCAATATAGCTACAGTAATGTTTAGCCATCCAGCTATTGGAGCAATAGGACTTACAGAAAAACAAGCTATAGATAAGTACGGAGAAGAAAATATAAAAGTTTATAAATCTAGTTTTACTCCTATGTATAGTGCTGTAACTAAACATAGACAACCTAGTGTTATGAAATTAGTTTGTTTAGGTGAAGATGAAAAAGTTATTGGACTCCATGGTATAGGATATGGTGTAGACGAAATGATACAAGGATTTGCAGTAGCTATAAAAATGGGAGCAACTAAAAAAGACTTTGATAATGCGGTAGCAATACATCCAACAGGAGCAGAAGAATTTGTAACTATGAGATAAAAAAATGAGTATATAAAAATTTTTGTGTATGGCTTCAATTTAGTATAAAAGTTAATATTTAATTATTTTATTATTATTTATTTATATTTTATGGTTTATTTAGTATATTAAAATAGTAAGACTGAATATTAAATAATGGGAATCAGTTTCCAGCAAAGTTATTTAATGTTCAGTCTTACTATTTTTTACCTATAAGTATATTTAATCAAAATATTTAAACATTATCTTTTATTATTTTGAGTATTTTTATTGTTTTGAGTATTTGTTTTATTTTTATTAGTTGTAGTTTTATCTTTCTTTTTATCTTTTTCTTCATTTACTACAGGTCTATTTGTTTCAACTAATTTAGAATTATCTGCTAAAATAAATGATCCATCCTCAATATGGTAAATTAGTCGGTTATTATCTGATATACCTATACCAGCTATGTTTAAAATAACATTTTTATATACGATAGCTTTTATTTTTTTAAGATCCTTACTTGTATAGCTATTAGTGTTATTTAAAATTTTTATAGCTATAGCTTTTTTGATTAGGCTTAAATCTATATTATCGTTAATCTTATCTAAATTTATTAGGTTATTATTTGCTGTAATAAATTTTCCTTGATGTTTTCCATCAGATATTTTATACATCATATAGCCACCAGGAGATGTGATTAAATCGACATTGAATTTGGAGTTTTCTGGGACTATATCAGAAAAATCATTCCAATTTGGAGAGTTAAATAAATGTACTTTTTCTTTTGTAACTATTGTTCTATCTACATTAAATTTATATGTTTCATATTTATATGATGATTGTGCAGATATTTCTTCATCAATAGCATTAGAACTGACTCTTTCTACTTCTATTATTTTTGGTTCTTCTACAGTGTTTTGAGAAGATTTTGGTTCTACGTAACTTATGTTGTATTCACCATAAGATTGTTTTTCTGATATAAATATTTTAAAAACAAAAAATAATAGTATAGATAGTATCAATGCAGAAAAAACTGATATTATAGATAATGTAATTGTATTATTTATAGTTTTATTATTATCATTTTTATTGTTATTAAAAATAAATTTATTTATGAAAATTTTTGTGTTTTCCATAATTTTTATTTTAAAACTATTTGTTTTATTGATTATTTCAGAAAATGAATATTTATTAAATTTTTTATTGGAATTTTTTTTGTTATTCATGCTTTATACCTCTGAGTAAGTTCTATATATTATTATAACATAAAAACTATAACAATAATAATATTAAAATTAAGTTATTATTTCAATTAAATTTAGAAATTATAAAAAATCACAAAAGCTTATTATATAAGTTTTGTGACTTTTTTATTATACTATTATTCTTTTTTCCATATTTCAATTTGTCTTATTTGGTGATCGTCTATTGATCTAACTTTGAAAACTACATCTTCATATTCATAAGTTGCACCAACTTTAGACTCATATTTAATCATATATATATATGCCCCTATAGTATCTACTTCTTCGTGAGGGATACTAACTGAGAATAATGAATTAATATCTTGTATAGGAACCCAACCATCTACAAGGTAGTGTCCATTTTTTAATTTTTTTATCAAACTTTGTTCGTCTTCATCAAATTCATCTCTAATTTCACCAGTTAATTCTTCAATTATATCTTCCAAAGTTACTATACCACTAGTTCCTCCATATTCATCTGTTACAATTATCATATGTTCTCTATTTTGCTTAATAATTTTTAGCACTTGAGATATAGGAGTATGCTCAAAAACTTTAATTGCAGGTGATATAAATTCTTCTAAATCCTCTGTTGATTTTATTTCTTTATCCGCAAAAAATAGTTTTTTTACATTTATTATCCCTATTATATCATCTTTATCACCATATTCTATTACTGGATATCTTGTATATTCTTCTTGCTTCATTTGTCGCATAATTATAGCTAGTGAATCTTCTAAATCTACTGCTTCAATTTCGGTTCTAGGCGTCATTATCTCTTTAGCTATTTTGTTATCAAATTCAAAGACACGTTCAACATATCTGTATTCTGTATCGTTTATTTTACCATGAGCTCTAGATGATTGCATAATAGTTCTTAACTCTTGTTCGCTATGTATTTCACCATGAGCAGAAACACTGCTATATCCTAGAGATCTAGTTATTAAATTAGCTAGACCATTTAATGACCATATTACAGGGTGCATTAGTTTACTGAAGAAATATATAGGAATAGCAATTCTAAATGACGCTTTTTCTGCCGCTTGTATAGCCATAGTTTTAGGAACTAACTCTCCTAAAACAACGTGAAGTAATGTCATAAAAGCAAAAGATACGGTATATGATATTGTATGAGTTATAGCTTCGTTTATATTCAATAGATGAAATAAGGGATTGAATAAAGCAAAAAATGTTGATTCTCCAATCCAACCTAGTCCTAAAGAAACTATAGTTATACCTAATTGTGTTGCAGAAAGGTAGTTATCAAGATGATTTACCATGTTTAATAATATTTTTGCTTTCTTGTTACCTGTTTTTGCAAGTTCTTGAATTCTTGTAGGTCTTAATTTAACTAAAGCAAATTCAGCCATTACAAATAATGCAGAACCTAGCAGTAGTAATATTATCAATAAAATTTTTAATAAGATACTGAGATCCATTTTTATATTTTTACCTCTTTCGTTATTTATATTATTGAATATTCTACTATAAATATTTACAATAATCAATAATATAGTATATTTATTATAATTGATATAAAAAATTTGTTGTTAAAGTTAATAAAAAACAAACTATTTAATACTTTACTAATATTAATATTCGTGATATATTAACATTATATTAAAATATTTAGGAGAAAATTATGAAGCATAAAAGAAGTGAACGTATTGTTATGATGACAGAATATTTGTTGAAAAATCCTAATAAATTAATTCCTTTAACATACTTTGTAAATAAGTTTAATCAAGCTAAATCTTCTATTAGTGAGGATATATATATAATAAAAACTAGTTTTCAAGATGAAAATATAGGTAATGTAATTACTTTATCTGGTGTAAATGGTGGAGTAATATTTCAGCCTGTATTAAGTGATATGTCAGCAAAAGAAATAATTCTAGAATTTATTAATATATTAAAAGAAAATAATAGATTGTTGGCGGGAGGATACATATATTTATCAGATATTATTGGAAATCCTAATATAATGAATAAACTAGGATTATTAATAGCAAACATTTATCAAAATAATGAAATAGATGCAGTTGTAACAGTAGCATCTAAAGGTATACCGGTAGCTTATGCGGTAGCTTCTGTTTTAAATAAGCCTGTAGTAATAATAAGAAGAGATAATAAAGTTACAGAGGGAACAACAGTGGCTGTTAATTTTGTTTCAGGATCAACTAGAAAAATCGAGACTATGATTTTAGCTAAAAGAAGTTTAAAAGAGGGCTCTAAAGTATTATTAGTAGATGATTTTTTAAGAGGTGGAGGTGTTATGACAGGAATGAGAACACTAATGCAAGAATTTAAAGCAGAAGTTGTAGGAATGGCTGTCTTAGCAGAATGCTTTGATTCAGGTAATATAGATTCAGCTGAATATACTTATTTAGTAAGGCTAAGTGATATAAATGAATTTACAGGGAAATTTAAAGTAGAAGAAGGAAATGCTATAAATCAATTAATAAAAGCGAGAGAGGTAAAATTAGAAAATGAATAATCGTTATGCTATTGTTCTTGCAGCTGGAAAAGGGACAAGAATGAAGTCAAAATTGTATAAAGTATTGCATAAGGTATGTGATAGAACTATGGTAGAGCTAGTTTTAGATAGTATAGAAGATCTTAATATGCAAGAAATTATAACAGTAGTTGGACACGGAGCTGAGCAGGTAAAAAGTGTACTGAATAATAGAAGTAAATTTGTATTACAAGCAGAGCAATTGGGTACAGCACATGCTGTTAAAATGGCAAGAGAAGAGCTCGTGGGGAAAAAAGGAACTACAATAGTTATGTATGGAGATACGCCTTTAATAACTCCAGAAACTGTTGATGCAATGTTAAGTCATCATGAGAAAAGTAATGCTCAAGCAACTGTATTAACAGCTTATGCAGATGATCCTTATGCTTACGGAAGAATAGTAAGGGATGAAGAAGGAAAACTTGTGAAAATTGTAGAAGAAAAAGATGCAACAGATGAAGAAAAGAATATAAAAGAAATAAATTCTGGAATATATTGCTTTGATAATGAACTTTTATTTGAAATATTAGAAGAAATAAAAAATGATAATAATCAAGGAGAGTATTATTTACCAGATGCTATTTATCTAATAAGAGAAAAAGGTTTGAAAATAGAAACATATTTATGTGATAATTTTGATGAAACATTTGGAGTTAATGATAGAGTTGCCTTAGCTTATGCAGAAAATATTATGAGAAATAGAATAAATAATTATCACATGCTAAATGGAGTAACTTTAGTTGACCCTAATAGTACTTATATAGCACCTAATGTAAAAATAGGTATAGATACTACAATCTATCCAAACGTTACAATAAAATCAAATACTATAATAGGAGAAGATTGTCAAATAAAACCTAATTGCTATTTAGAAAATTCAATAATAGGAAATAGTGTAAAAATATTACAGTCTACAATAATGGATTCTCAAGTAGGAGATGATACAAGTATAGGGCCTTATGCTCATTTGAGAAATAATACTATAGTAGGTAATAATGTTAGAATTGGTAATTTTGTTGAATTAAAAAATGCACATTATGGTGATGAATCAAAGACAGCTCATCTTAGTTATATGGGAGATGTAGAAGTAGGTAGCAATACTAACATAGGTTGTGGAACAATAACTGTTAATTATGATGGAAAGAATAAACATAAAACTAAAATAGGCAGTGACACATTTATAGGTTGCAATACTAATTTAATAGCACCATTAGAGATAGGGAATAATGTAACTGTTGCTGCTGGAACAACAGTTACAGAAAATATAGATGATTATAGCTTGACAATTGGTAGAGTGAAGCAAGAAAATAAAGAAGGCTATAACAAATATAAAAAATAAACAATTATACAACAGCTTAAATATTACTTGAAAATAACTTTTTAAAGATATATAATATAGCTAGATATGTTATATACTGTTACATAATGTTATATTTAAGTAAGGAGTTTAATTTATGAAATCTAAACATCAAAAAATATTAGAATATATAAAAAGTTTGCCAATTGGAAATAAAATTTCAGTTAGACAAGTAGCAAAAGATTTAAAAGTAAGTGAAGGAACAGCTTATAGAGCTATAAAAGAAGCAGAAAATAAAGGTTTTGTTTCTTCGATAGAAAGAGTAGGTACAGTAAGAATTCAGAAGAAAGAAAGAGATAATATAGAAAAATTATCTTATTCAGAAATTGTTAATATAGTAGGAGGACAATTAATCGCTGGTAGAGGAGGAATCCATCAAATTGTACAAGATTTTGCTATAGGAGCTATGGATGCTGAACAGGTGAGTCAGCATATAAGAAAAGGTACACTGCTTATAGTAGGTAATAGACCTAATGTAATAAGTATGGCATTAGATAAAGACTGTGCAATTTTGGTCGCAGGAGGGTATGTTCCTAGTGATGATATAAGAAAGATTGCAGATTCTAAAAATCTACCATTAATAGTAACTCCTCATGATTCTTTTTCTGTTGCACACTTAATAAATAGGGTGACTAATGACCAAATTATAAAAAGAGATATTGTTACTGTAGAGAGTATATATATTCCAAGAGAGAGTATATATACTATAGATATAACTTCTACTGTACAAGATTGGTATGATTTACAAATGAAAGTAGGGCACACTAGATTTCCAGTAGTAAATGAATATGGAAAATTAGTAGGTATAGTAACAGCTAGAGATGTGTTTGGACAAGATAAGGCAGATAGTATACGAGATGTAATGGAAAGAAAAGTAACCGTAGCTAGTTTAAACGATCCAGTATCTTCTATAGGTAATACTATGTTATCAGAAGGTTTTGAATTAATGCCTGTTATAGATTCTAAAAATACCCTACTAGGAATAGTAACAAGAAAAATTGTTATAAATTCAATGCTAACTAATAACAGATATCAAGAAAATCAAAATAGTGATACTTTTGATGAAATAATAAGAAAAGGTATAGTACCTAGAGCTGACGGCTTACAAATTAAAGTAATACCTCAAATGTTAGATCAGTTTGGTACTTTTTCAAGATCTGCTTTAATAAGTATAATAGACGAATCTATACATATAACAAGTTATAACTATAATAGAAGTGAAGTACTTATGCAAAATGTTAATCTCTACTTCTTAAAAACAGTTCCGTTAGATAGAATAATTACTACAAAAACTATAATAATGGATATAGGAAGAAAATCAGCTAAGTTTGATGTAGAGGTTTATGACAAAAATGAGTTAGTTGCAAAAGCTTTAGTAACTTGTCAAGTATTCCAAAGAAACTAAAAGAAAGAAGATTTTAATGAATAATAAATATAGCATATATGATGAAATATATAATAAAATAAAAGAATCCTCTAAAATAATAATCCATAGACATGAGAGACCAGATCCAGATGCCTATGGTTCACAAGGAGCTTTAGGAGAAATAATAAAGCATAATTTTCCATATAAAGATGTAATATTGGTAGGTAAAGAATCTCCTTCTCTTAAATTTTTATTTAATACCGATGAGGTAGAAGCAAAAGATTATGAAAATGATACCTTAGTAATAATAACAGATACTGCTAATTTTCCTAGAATAGATGGAAAATTATTTACAAGAGATAACTTTTTAATAAAAATAGATCATCATCCACCACTAGATAACTATGGTAGTATTAATCTTGTAGATACAGAATCATCATCTTGCAGTGAAATGATTTATGATTTTTATAAGTATTTACATGAAAAATATAATTTTAAATTAACTGACAAAGCTGCAGAATTAATTTATGCAGGAATAGTTGGAGATACTGGAAGATTCCTGTTTCCTAATACAAAACCTAAAACTTTAAAAGCTGCTGCAGAATTACTAGATTATAATTTTGATATGCCTAAGCTAATAGATACAATGGACATAATATCAGAAAAAATGATGAGATTTAGATCGTTTATTTTTGAAAACTACGATGTGTATCATGATCATGTGGCATTTTTAAAAGTTACAAAAGCAGACATGGAGAAATATGAAATAGACCCAGGAGAAGTGTCTAGTGGAGTAAATCTAATAAGAAGTCTAGATGGCTTAAAAGCTTGGTGTTTTGCAATAGATGAAGGTAATAAAATAAGGGTAAGATTACGCTCTAAAGGTCCTTTTATTAACGGGATAGCAGAAAAATATTCTGGAGGGGGCCATCCTTTAGCTAGTGGGGCTACTGTTTATAGTTGGGAAGAATTAGACGACTTACTGGATGATTTAGCCAGAGTAGTAAGAGATTATTACGGAAGTTAAAATTTATAAGAAAATAAATAACTAGCTATTATTACTAATACCTAGTTATTTATTTTATATTAGGAGGATATATGAGTCTTGAAATTATATTAGCGCCTAGTGGTTTAGGAAAAACAGAATATATTTTGGAAGATATAGATAAAAATAGAAAAAATAATAAAATAATAATTTTAACACCTGAACAAAATGGATATAATTTTGAAAAGATTTTATGTGAAAGATTTTCTGCGACATTTAATATTGATGTAATGAATTTTAATTCTTTTTCAAGAATGATAGCTAAAAAATTATTTATGGATAGTAAAGATATTTTAAAAACAGAAGTGAAGTATTTTTATTATTTAGAAATAGCCAATAAATTAAAAGATAAGAATAATTTTTTATCTAAGATAATATTACAAGATTTTAATTTTATAGAAGTAATAGATGAAATAATATCAGAATTTAAAAAGTATGATGTTGATGAATTACAGCTACAAGAATATTTAAAAAATAATAATTATAATAATATAAAATTAAGAGATGTTTTAGAATTTTATAGTGAGTACAATAAATATTTAATTGAAAAAAGTTATATAGACAATAATGACTACATATCAATAATATCTAATAAATTAGAGCACGTTGACATATCAAATTATATATTTTATATAGATGGTTATTATAATTTTACAAAACAAGAATATAACTATATAGAAAAACTAATTAAATATGGAGCAAAGGTCGTTATATCAGTAATAGGTGATATTAATAGATATATTAATAAAAGTTTTATAAATAATACAGAAGATGATGGATTTTTAAAAACTATAGAGTACGATTTTATTAATTTTAATGATTTAGAAAGTAAACTTAAGTATAAATTAGATATTTATAGAAAATCACACGAAGTTATATCGAATTTAAATTTTTTAATAAGTAAAAATAAAATTTTAGATTATAAAATTATATCTATGAATCTTCACAACAACAAAGTATACAGTTATGAAATAGAATTTGATAATTACAAAATTTTTTCTATAAAACTTTTAAACAAACGAAATAAATATAGATACAATAATAATTTCGAGCTGTCTAAATTGGTAGATAAATACCCTAAAATATTAGATGCAAATTTGGAAAGAATGAAAGAAGATAGTTCATTATATATTAAATCATTTAGAACTAAAGAAGAAGAGATATTACAAGTATCTAGAGATATTTATAAAATAAAAAAAGATTGTAAAGATATAACAGATAAAGATATTGCAATATTGTATAGAGATTCTAATTATGAAAAATATATTAACTTATTTAGGGACTATGGTATAAATGTACATTTAGACAAAGATTTAGATGTAAGTAAACACAGACTTATAAAATTTATTACAAATATTCTTAATTATGGAAACACAAACTTTAAAGATGATATTTTAAATGTTTTAAAAACTAATATTTTGGACTTTAGTGAATTGTATTACAGATATCTTATGAAATACATTTTATTCAATGATTTTAGTATATCTGATAAAAAATTATTAAAAGAAATCGACATAAATAAGAATGCTTTAAAAGAAAAACTACTTGAATTTAAAGATTTAATAATATTAGATGATAACAATATACATATAAAACAAGTAGATTTATTTGAACTTATAAATATTTTGGATGAAAAATTAATAATTAATTATGAAGATATTAATAACGATGACTTTTTAATACCCAATAAAAAGTATAGTGAAACAGCTTTACTTATAATTCAGCAAATATTACTAGATATAGATAAATTAATAAAAAAAGTACATAAACAAAAAACTTTTAAATCTTACATAAAAAAAATAGATGATATTTTAATTTATTTTAACGTAAAAATGAATATGGAATATTATAGTGAAGAATATGAATTTTTAGAAGAATTACTGCAAAATAGTATTGATAGACAAATATATAGTAAATTTTTAGAAATATTGGATAGCTTGATTGTAAATCTTGGAGATGAGAGTGTAAATTACGATAATTTTAGAAATATATTAATAAAATCTTTAAACAATATAAAATATAGATCTATACCGGAAATAGATAATTTTGTAATAATGTCTAATGTAGATTTAGCAAAAGTTGAAAATAAAAAAGTAGTATTTTTAATAGGATTTGATAAAGAAAATTATCCTAAAAAGATATCTCCTAACGGAATAATTACTGATAAGGATAAAGAAAGTTTTATTGAAAATAATATAAGAATTTTCCCTACAACTAAAAATTTATTAGTAGATGAAGAATTCGTTAGTTATATTGGAATAAGCAGATCTAGCAGTAAGCTTTATATAAGTTATACTTATAAAACAAACAAAGAAGACGATATATCTATTTACTTTGAAAATATAAAAAAAATATTCCCTAAGAATTATACAAGCAGTGAAAGTATTTTATCAGCAGATAATATAATATCATTAGATTATAAATATATAACTGGAAAAATATTGCTTGACAGCTATAATTTTGAAGATATATATACATTATCAGAATTAAACAGACTTCAATCTAAATTGTTGAACTATAAAAAATCTATATCAAATGATTCAGAAACCTATAAAAAAGTTAATAATGTACTTTATAAAATAGAACTTTTGAAAAATAAAGAAAACGAGAAAGTTGTTAATAAAGAAAAACAAGTTAATGAATACATATATAAAGAACTTGATGATGAAAATAGGTTAAAAGATAATAATTATGCTATTTTTTATGATTTAAAACAGAAAGAAAATAATGAAATTAATTTAGAAAATAATTTAGAAATATTAAACGCTAGTAAATTTCTCAACTTTAGTGCCTCTAAATTAAATAGTTATTTAAAAAATCCATATATATTTTTTGTGAAATACATTTTAAATATTAAGGAAATATCGGAATATAGTATAAATCCATTAAATACAGGTAATTTTTATCATTCAATATTAGATGAGCAATCAATAAAGGATTTGATATTGAAAGAATCTGAAAAAGCACAGATGTTTGATTATATTGATGAATATGTAATAAATAAAAATTATATATTTAATTATGTAAAAAAAATAGTGGAAGAGTCAGAAAAAGAAGATATTAAAAATTATTTAAAATTAATAAATAAAATAGATACTAATAAATATTTATTAAAAAAATCGTTACTGAAAATAACCCAAAGTATATGTTTAGAAATAAAATATACAGCTATTACAGGTTACAAAATATTATCGACCGAAAAAAGATTTGAATTTAATATTAAGAAAGAATACATTGAATTTACATTAGACGATAAAAAATCTTTTAGAAAAATAGAAAACAAATATAATTTATCAAATGTAAAATTTTCTGGATTTATTGATAGAATAGACAAAAATGGAAAAAATTATTTGATAATAGATTACAAGAGTAGCGAAACAGACTTTAATTATAATGGCTTTTATAATGGAGAAGTATCACAACTTTTAACATACATTGTAGCTTTAGAATTAATGTATAATGAAAACACTTATAATATAATGGGAGCTTTTTATAGACAAATATCAGACTACAACAAAGAAGAAAGTAAATACAGACTAAGAGGTCTTGTAAATATGGATTTACTACTAACATCTGATTTTGCTTTAAACTCTAATAAGGTTATGTTTACAAGAGTTACAAAAAATAAAGCTATCAATGGAGGAGATGCTTATAAAGCATATAGTTCTAAAGAATTAGAAAAATTAGTCCAAATAAACATAGATAATATTTTAAATATAATATATAAAATAAGAAATTTTGAATTTTATATAGAAGATGAGTTGTCTTATTTATACAAATATGCATTTTTAGAAAATACAACAATAGAAAAAGAATATGATATTATCTCAAATAAGGAGCTAAGAGGAAAAATTCTTGATAAAGCTAACAATAGCTTGATTGACTAGTAGAGATATATTTGCTATAATCAAAGGGTTAAAAATAAATTTAAAGGAGAAATATTTTGAAAAAGAAATTAACAGCAATATCACTAGGTTTGTTAATGATGTTAATGCTTACTGGATGTTCTGCAGATGATAGAGATGGATTTTTCTATGATACATTCGTTAAACCTATGGATATGTTTTTAAAATTTATATATGATATAGTTGGAAATTGGGGATTAGCTATAATAATAATAACTGTTATAGTTAGGTTATTAATATTACCATTCATGCTTCAAAACTATAAGACTCAAAGAGAATCTAAGAAGGGTATGGAGCTTGCTAAACCAGAATTATCTGTTGTTCAAGAAAGACTTCAAGAACTAAAAAAAGAAGAAGTTAGAGCAATAACAAAAGAAGATAAAATACGTATAAGAAACGAGCAAATGAATCTTCAAAGAGAACAGATGGCTATTATGAAAAAGTATAACGCTAACCCTATATCAGTAGGAGGATGTTTACCTATATTAATCCAAATGCCATTCTTGTCAGGTTTATATTTTACATTGGTAAATCCTTTATATTCAGAAGGTATTATAAATTCTACATTTTTAGGATTTAACTTAGGAACTAGATCTTATGTATTGCCACTAATAGCATTTGCAGTATATTTTGTTCAAATGAAAGTTCAAATGTCTCTAATGCCTGTTAATGTTCAACCAGGACAAGAAGCAATGGCAGATCAAATGAAGATGATGCAATGGTTGAGTCCAATAATGATAACTGCGTTTTCATTCTATGTAGCGGGGGCAGTAGCTGTTTACTATATTATAGGGGGAATAATAATGATAGGACAAACTTATATAGGTTATAAGTTATATCCACCTTATAAACCAGAAAAAAAACAAAGTAATGCAGTAGACCCTAATAAAGTTCAATTAGTGTCAAAAAAGAAAAAGAAAAAATAAAATTATGTAAGTCGTTGTAAGTTAATATTACAACGACTTTTATTAATAAAAAATCACATTGAATTAAATATATATAATAATTTTATAATTTTTTTAAAAAAGTATTGACAATAAAAATATAAATGTGTATAATAGTAAATGTTCTGTTAAAGAATATTTATCCACAGTAGCTCAGTTGGTAGTAGCATCTGACTGTTAATCAGAGGGTCGCAGGTTCGAGTCCTGCCTGTGGAGCTTGGAGTAGTACTCAAGAGGCTGAAGAGGCGCCCCTGCTAAGGGTGTAGGTCGGGAAACTGGCGCGAGGGTTCAAATCCCTCCTACTCCGTTTTTGGCCCGTTGGTCAAGTGGTTAAGACACCGCCCTTTCACGGCGGTAACACGGGTTCGAATCCCGTACGGGTCACCATTTGAATTGAGATTAATTATTAAGGTCCCGTGGTGTAGCGGTTATCACGCCTGCCTGTCACGCAGGAGATCGCGGGTTCGATTCCCGTCGGGACCGCCATTATTATAATCTCAATTTTTTTTATTTATGGCGGCTGTGGCGAAGTGGTTAACGCATCGGATTGTGGTTCCGACATACGCGGGTTCGATTCCCGTCAGCCGCCCCATTTTTGAATATTAGACGAAGACTTATTTTATTTTGAAATAAGTCTTTTTATTTTTATAATATCGAAAATAGATTAATTATGTGATATACTATTATAATAAATAATTAGGAGATATTATAGTGTATAGTGTAAATAAATTAATTTATGAATTAAATACAAAATATAATTTAGAAATTAGTATAAATAGTGATTTTTATAATATGGCTTTTACACATGCTTCATATATAAATGAAAATAAAAATTTAGCAAAAAATTTTCATTATGAAAGACTCGAATTTTTAGGAGACGCTTCTCTAGAATTGGCGGTAAGTCATCATTTGTTTAATAATTTTAAATCTTTAACAGAAGGTGAATTAACAAAAATAAGAGCTGCAATTGTTTGTGAGCCCACTTTAGTTAAATACGCACTAAGTCTAGAATTTGATAAATATATAAAATTAGGAAAAGGTGAAGAAAAAATAGGTGGGAGAAAGCGTCCTGCATTACTTGCTGATATTTTTGAATCTTTTATAGGGGCATTGTATTTAGATAAAGGTATAGACAAAGTTATTCAATTTTTAGAAAAAACACTTTTTTTAGAGGTTAGTAAAGATATAGATAATCTATTTAAAGACTATAAGACTCAACTTCAAGAATATGTTAATGAAAATAAATTAGGTGATATATCTTATAGTTTAGTAGAGAGTACAGGTCCATCACACAATAAATTATTTAAAAGTTGTGTAAAAATAAACGATGTACAACTAGGGCTTGGTAAAGCCAAAACGAAAAAAGAATCTGAGCAGATAGCAGCAAAAGAGGCTTTGAATATTATTCAAAACTCTAAGGAGGTATAATTTGAAATTAAAAGAAGTTAGTGTTCAAGGATTTAAATCTTTCAGTAATAAGTTTAACTTTACATTAGATGATAATTTAATTGGAATAATAGGACCTAATGGATCTGGGAAAAGTAATATTATTGATGCTATAAGATGGGCGTTAGGAGAACAATCTGCTAAAAATCTTAGAGGTAGCAGTATGCAAGATATAATTTTTTCTGGAACCGAAGAAAAAAAAGCAAAAAATTTTGCTGAAGTAAGTTTAACTTTTTATTCAGAAGAAAATGATATTAATCAAATTGTAACTAGAAGACTTTATAAAAATGGAGATAGTGAGTACCTTTTAAATGGGAAAAAGTCAAAGTTAAAAGATATATCAGATATATATTTAGATTTAGGAATAAATAAAGAAAGCTATAGCATAATTACTCAAGGTAAGGTTGAAAATATAATATCTTCTAAACCTCAAGATAGAAGAGTAATTATAGAAGAAGCTGCAGGTGTATTAAAATATAAAAATAAGAGAAAAGAAACTCACTTAAAGTTAGAAAAAACCAATGATAATTTAACTAGACTAAACGATATATTTTTAGAAATAGAGACAAGAAACAATATATTAGAAGAACAAAAAAATAAAGCAGAAAAATATTTGGAAATAAATAAAGAGCTTCAAGAAAAAGATATTGTTATAAAAGTTTACAATATAAAATATATTAGCAGTATTTTAGAAGATTATAAAGAAGAGAAATACAGACTTATTTTATCTAGGGATGAATTAAATAGAAAAAATAATGATTTTAATTTGAAAATATCTAATTTAAAAAATAGATTACAAGAAATAGATACAATATACAATGATTTGAAAAATAAAGAATTGGAAAAAGTAAAAGAAAAAGAAAAGTTACAGTACGAATTAACATTATTTGAAGAAAAAACTAAAAATGCAGATAGTTTAAAAGATAAATTTATTTCAGATATAAAAAAAATAGAAAATAAAAAAGAATCTTTAATTTCCAAAATAAATATTTTAAAAAATAATCTAAAAGAGAATATTGAAAAAGAAAAAGATATATCTAATCGAATTTCAAATTTAGAAAGTAGTATAAATTTTAATGCTGATGATATAGATAAACAAATAGATTTACTAAAGGAAGAATATTTTGATTTAATAAATAAAGAGTCCAAATTACAAAATAAATTAGAGTTATTAAATGATATAAAGAAAAATTTGGATAGTGATTGGAATATTATTAATGAAGATATACTAGAAAAAAAACAAGAATTATCTATTAAGAAAAAACTTTTAGAAAATAGTAAGTTTAAAATAACAGATTCTGAGCAGAAGTTATTTAGAATAAAATCAGAAATTTTAAATTTAAAAACATTAAATGAAAAAAATAAAACACGAAAATTAGAATTATTGAATAATATATCAAAAGGAAACGATTTATTACTTAGTTTTAATAATAAAAAGGAATTTTTAGAGAATCAGAACAATAGCTTGAATTATTATAACATAGGCGTAAAAGAAGTGCTTTCTAACAAAAATAAAATTGAGGGTATTCACAATACAGTTGGAGATATACTTACGATAAACAAGGAATATATAGTTGCCTTAGATACAGCATTATCATCTTCTCAACAAAATATAATTGTTGATAATGCAGATGTTGCTAGAGTGTGTGTAGAATTGCTAAAAAATACAGGTAAGGGTAGAGCAACATTTCTACCATTAAATAATATAAAGCCAAGAAATATAGAAAGTAGGATATTAACAACTTTAAATAATATAGAAGGTTTTGTAGGTATAGCATCTGATTTAGTTACATTTGATAACAAGTATTATAATATTGTAAATAATTTGTTAGGGTTAACATTAATAGTAGATAATTTATATACAGGAAATTTAATTTCTAAAAAGCTAGATTTTAAGTATAAAATAGTAACTTTAGATGGACAAGTAATTAATAGTGGAGGATCTATAACTGGGGGATCAATATACAAAAATAGTAATTCAATTATAAAAAACAAAATTGAATTAGAAGATCTAAGTATTAATATAGATAAAATAGAAAGTAAGATACTCACTTTAAAAGAGGAATTATCTACTTTAGATACTGAAATAATAAACGTTAATAAAGAATTAGAAGATAATAATGAAACTCTGTATAAATTAGAAATAAATTTAAATGAATATAATCTAGAAGTTAAAAATTTAGAAGAGACAATAAAAATAATATCTGATGCCTTATCTAGAGAGCAAGATAAATTATCAAGTATTAATAGTAGTTACTCACAAGAAGAAGAAAATGTTATATTGTCAACCTTATCAAGTATTAAGAGCAAATTATCAGAAATTAATACTAGTATCGATAATTTGAATATTCAAAAGAATAATTATAAAAATGATGATGTTAATATAAAAAATCAGTTATCTCAAGAAAATATAAATAAATACAGATTATTAGATAGTACTAAATCTATTAAGAGTAAAATATTAGAAATTGAAGAAGAAGTTGAACAACTAGAATTAGATGAAAAGGAGTTGAAAGTTGGCTACAATAATTTATTAAATGCTAATAATACTTTTTCTGTAGAAAATAATGTGAGAAAAATAGAAGATATAGAGGAGTACATATATAATATAAAGGAAGAAGAAAAAACAATTTCTAATGAAAAAAATAATATCTATAATTCTGAAAAAAAATTAAATCAAGATATATCAGATATAAATTTAGAACTAAATAATATAAATAATAGTTTAGAAAAAATAAATTTTAGTTTTGGTAAAAAAGAAGCCCAACTTGATGATAATATTAATTATTTATTAGAAAAATATAATACAACTTATGAGAGAGAATTATATAGGTTATCTAAATTTTCTTTAGAAGAATTGTCTAACTTTAAAAATATTGTGTATAAATTACAAAAAGAATTAAAAAGTTTAGGAAGTGTAAATATAAATTCTATTGATGAATATCAAGAAGTAAATAGCAGATATTTATTTTATAAAAATGAAATAGAAGATTTAGTTTCATCTAGAGAGCAATTATATAGTACAATAAGTGAAATAGATAAAGAAGTAACAGAAAGATTTTTAAATACCTTTAATAAGATATCAACTAATTTTGATAATATATACAAAAGCTTATTTGGTGGTGGATATGCTAAAATTAGTTTAGATGATGATAAGGATATTTTAAATTGTGGTATAAATATTGAGGTTAGTCCTCCAGGTAAGAAGTTACAAAAATTATCATTATTATCAGGAGGAGAAAAAGCATTAACAGCAATGAGCTTATTATTTGCTATTTTAGAAATAAAAAAACCTCCATTTGTCATATTGGATGAAGTTGAAGCAGCTTTAGATGAAGATAATGTTTATAAATTTTCTATGTTTTTAAAAAAATATTCCAAAGAAAATCAATTTATTGTAATAACTCATAGGCGAGGAACTATGGAAGTTATGGATAAAATATACGGTGTTACTATGAAAGAAAAAGGAGTCAGTTATGTATTACCGTTAGAATTAAAAAATATATTAGAGGAGAATTTTTTAAATGAGTAATTTTTTTAGTAAGTTAAAAGATAAATTTTCGAAGCAGGAAAAGTTGAATGATGATTTAATTTCTTTAGATGATTATGAAGAATTAATAGAAAGTCAATTAATAACTGAAAAATTTAAAAAGGGATTAAAAAAATCTAGAGATAATTTTTCTAATGCTCTAAACACACTTATAAGTTCTTATAGAGAAATTAATGAAGAGTTTTTTGAAGACTTAGAAGAGTTGCTTATACAGTCGGATGTTAGTTACACTACTGTATTAGAATTAGTAGATTATTTAAAAAAAGAGTCTCAGCTTAAAAATTTAAAGAATCCAGAAGATTTAAAAGAAATGATAATATCTAAATTAGTAGATATATATATGGAAGGTTCTACTAAAGTTGACTTAGAAGAGCAAAAATCAGGAGAGCTTACAGTTTATTTATTTGTAGGGGTTAATGGAGTGGGGAAAACTACTTCTATAGGAAAACTAGCTCATAATTTAAAAAAAGAAGGAAAAAAAGTTTTAATAGCAGCTGGTGATACTTTTAGAGCTGGAGCTATTGATCAGTTAGATGTCTGGGCTAAAAGAAGTAATGTTGATATAGTTAAATCTCATGAAGGGGCAGATGCAGCATCTGTAATTTTTGATGCTATTCAGTCGGCAAAAGCAAAGAATTATGATGTTTTACTTTGTGATACAGCAGGTAGGCTTCAAAATAAAGATTATCTTATGAAAGAGCTAGAAAAAATAGTAAGAGTTATAAAAAAAGAGATTCCTAATGGTCCTCATGAAGTTTTACTTACTATAGATGCTACAACTGGACAAAATGGGATATTGCAAGCAAAAGTTTTTAAAGAAGTTAGTGATGTTACAGGAGTTATTCTTACGAAATTAGATGGTACAGCTAGAGGTGGTATTGTAATAGCTATAAAAAAAGAATTGGATATACCTGTAAAATTAGTAGGTTTAGGTGAAAATATAGACGATTTAGAAATTTTTGATCCTGAACAATATATTTATGGATTATTTTATAAAGATAATAGTGAAGATAAATAAAATTATAAATATAAATGATATTATTAATTTTAAATAATTGACGTTATTAACTGTTTATGATAAAATAATTATTAACTGAATAGATTAACCTAAAGAGTGGTGAATTTAGATTCTCCGCTCTTTTATGTTAGATAGAGAGAGGTGTTAAAAGTGAATATAGTAGAAAGAGTAAAAATAATAGCTCTAGAGCAAATAAAAGATACAGAATACTCTTTATATGATGTAGAATATACAAAAGAGGGATCAGACTATTTCTTAAGAATATATTTCGATAAAAATGGTACTTTAAGTTTAGACGACTGTGTATTATTAAGTGAAAAAATGGCTGAAGAACTAGATAAAGAAGATTTCATAAGTGAACAATATTATCTAGAAGTTAGTTCTCCAGGGATAGAAAGAGAATTAAGAAACATAGATGAAATTTCAGATTCAATAGGGAAATATGTTTATTTAAAAACTTATGAAAAAATTAATGGTCAAAAAGAGTTTTATGGTGACTTGCTATCTTTAGTAGATAACAAATTACAAATAGAATATAAAGATAAAGCTAGAAAAAAACAAATAGAAATAGAATATGAAAAAATTGCAAAAATACGCTTAGCTGTAAAATTTTAATACATAAACAATAAGGAGAAAGAAGATGAGCAAGGCATTGCTTAAAGCAATTGATTTAATAGAAACAGAAAAAGGAATATCAAGAGATATATTATTTGAAGCAATAGAAATGGCATTACTTTCAGCATACAAAAAGAATTTTAATGCTTCTAAAAACGTAAGAGTAGATTTTAATAGAGCTACAGGAGATTATAAATTTATTATAAGAAAAGATGTAGTAGAAGAAGTTTATGATGATAGAATAGAATACGCTCTAGAAGATGCTTTAAAAGTTAATCCAGCATATGAAGTAGGAGATATATTTGAAGAAGTGGACATACCTGATGATTTTGGTCGTGTGGGTGCTCAAGCAGCCAAACAAGCTCTTATGCAAAGATTAAGAGATGCAGAAAAAGAAGTACTTTACAATGAATATATAGAGTATGAAGGAGAAATAAAATCCGGATATGTTGATAGAGTTGATACTAGATATGTCTATGTAAAACTAGGGAAAATTGAAGCTATACTTGGGGAAAATGAAAGAGTTCCTGGAGAAGTTTACATCCCACAAACACCTATAAAAGTGTATATAGCTAAAGTTGACAACCCTAGTAAAGGAAGCAAGCCACATGTATTAGCTTCTAGATCGCATCCTGATTTTATAAAACGATTATTTGAACAAGAAGTTCCTGAAATATATGATGGGATAGTCGAAATAAAAAGTATTTCTCGTGAAGCTGGAGAAAGAACAAAAATAGCTGTACATTCAGATGATAAAAATATAGACTCAGTAGGATCATGTGTAGGACCATCTGGAGAAAGAGTAAGAGCTATAGTAGAAGAATTAAACAATGAAAAAATAGATATAGTTCCTTGGAATAGTGAAATAGATAAATTTATAACTAGCGCTCTAGCACCAGCCAAAGTAACATCAATAACAATAGATGAAGAAAATAAAATAGCAAATGTAGTAGTTACTGAAGATCAACTTTCATTAGCTATTGGTAAAAAAGGACAAAACGTTAGGTTAGCAGCAAAATTAACAGGTTGGAAAATAGATATAAAAACTGAGGAAAATTAGGAGGTATATCTATGAAAAAAAGAAAAGTACCAAATAGAAAATGTATACTTACACAAGAAATGTTTCCTAAAAAAGATTTAATAAGAATAGTAAAAAATAAAGAAGGAGAAATTTCTGTAGATACTACTGGAAAAAAAGCAGGTAGAGGAGCTTATGTAGTATCAGAATTAAGTGTAATTGAAGAAGCAAGAAACAAAAAAAAATTAGAAAAATTTTTCGAAACAACTTCAGAAAACATGGAACCTATTTACAATGAAGTAATAAGATTAATATATAGAAAGTCGATACCTACGAAATAATGAAACAAGCATTAAATTTATTAGGATTAATGACTAGAGCAGGAAAAATAATCACAGGAGAAGATTTATTGATAAAAGGATTACAAGATAAATCAATAAAATTAGTTTTAATAGCTCAAGACTGTGGAAAAAATACAAGAAAAAAAATATTAGACAAATCCTCATATTATGGTGTAGAAACAATAACTGCATTTAAAATATCTGATATAAGTGCTTCAATAGGAAAAGAGAACAGAGTTGCTATTGGAATAACAGATAAAGGATTTAGTGATAAATTAAAGCAATTGATACAACAAGGAGGATATATCAATAATGAAGAAAATTAGAGTGCACGAATATGCAAAAAAAGTAGATAAACCTTCAAAAGAAATTATAGAAATACTAAAATCTGAAGGAATAGAAGTGTCAAGTCATATGTCTATGTTAACAGAAAAAGGATTTGAACATCTAGAAAGTCTATTCAACAAAAAAGAAGAAGAAAAAATAGAAAAAAAATCTAAAAAGAAAAAAGATCCAATTCAAAGTAAAAAAATAGAAGATTCTATAGAAGATTACTATGAAGAGGAAAAACATATAAAACCTAAAAAGAAAAAAATAAAAAAAGAAAAGCATAAAAAAAATAAAAACCAACAACCTGCTATGATAGAAGCTCCAACAGAAGAAACAATAAGTGAAGATACTATTTTAGTAAAAGATGGTATGACAGTAGGAGAATTATCAAAAGTTCTTAATATAGCTTCTACAGAATTAATAAAAAAACTGTTTGTTGAATTAAAAATAATGGCTAATATAAACCAATCATTGACATTAGAACAAATAGAATTAATAGCAATAGATTATGGAAAAGAAATTCAAAAAGAAGTAGAAATTAATAAAGAAGACTTAGATGTATACTTCGAAGTAGAAGAAGATGAAAAAAATACCAAAGTACGTCCTCCGATAGTAACAATAATGGGACATGTTGACCACGGAAAAACAACATTATTAGATACTATAAGAAATACTAAAGTTACAGCAGGAGAAGCTGGTGGAATTACTCAGCATATAGGAGCTTATCAAGTAAGAGTTAACGATAGAAAAATAACATTCTTAGATACACCTGGACACGCAGCGTTCACGACAATGAGAGCTAGAGGAGCTAAAGTAACAGATATAACTATTTTAGTAGTAGCAGCTGATGATGGAGTTATGCCACAAACAATAGAAGCAATAAATCACGCTAAAGCAGCAGATGTACCAATTATAGTAGCAGTTAATAAAATGGATAAACCACAGGCAAATCCTGATAAGGTAATGGGCGAATTAGCAGAAAGAGGACTAATGCCAGAAGATTGGGGAGGAGATACTATATTTGTTCCTATCTCAGCACTACAAGGTGAGGGTATTGATGACCTATTAGAAATGGTATTATTAGTTGCAGATATGCAAGAAATAAAAGCAAATCCAAATCGTTTAGCTTTAGGAACAGTAATAGAAGCTAAATTAGATAAAGGTAGAGGTGCTGTAGCTACACTATTAGTTCAAAATGGTACACTTACAGTAGGAGATCCAATAGTTGTAGGAAATACATTTGGTCGTGTTAGAGCGATGATAAATGATAGAGGTAAAAATATACAAACAGCTAAACCAGCAACTCCAGTAGAAATAACAGGGCTACAAGATGTTCCTAATGCAGGGGATAGATTCGTAGTATTTGGTGATGAAAAAACAGCGCGTCAAATAGGGGAAATGCGTCAACAACAATATATAGAAAGTCAAAGACAAAATAGCTCGGCAGTTTCATTAGACACTTTATTTGAACAAATGAAGCAAGGAGAAATGAAAGATCTAAACATTATTATTAAAGCTGATGTTCAAGGTTCAGTAGAAGCTTTAGCAATGTCACTAGCAAAAATAGATGTAGAAGGTGTAAATGTTCGTATAATCCATACAGGAGTTGGAGCAATAAACGAATCAGATATAACACTAGCGCTAGCTTCTAATGCAGTAGTAATAGGATTTAACGTAAGACCTGATAATAACGCAAAACAATTAGCACAAAATGACCAAGTTGATATAAGATTACATAGTATAATATATAAAGTAATTGAAGAAATAGAAGCAGCTATGACAGGACTTCTAGATCCAGAATTTAAAGAAAAAGTTATAGGATTAGCAGAAGTTCGTCAAGTTTATAAAGTTTCTAAAGTAGGAACAATAGCAGGATCTTACGTAACAGAAGGTAAAGTTTCTAGAGACGGAAAAGTTAGAGTTATAAGAGATAGTATTGTTATATACGAAGGAGAAATAGATACTCTAAGAAGATTTAAAGATGATGTAAAAGAAGTACAAAGCGGATACGAATGTGGTATCACCGTAGAAAACTATAGCGATATAAGAGAAGGTGATGTCTTTGAAGTGTTCGTTATGGAAGAGATAAAAAGATAAAAAAGGAGAAATATGTCAGAGTTAAGAGTAAATAGACTAGGTGAACAAATAAAAAAAGAGATAACATATGTACTAGCTACTAAAGTAAAAAATCATGACTTAGGATTTGTTACAATAACAGAAGTTAAAGTTACAGGTGATTACTCACAAGCCAAAGTTTACTATACAGTTTTAGGTGGAGAAAAAGAAAAAAATAAAACTCAAGAATCACTATCTAAAATAAAAGGATTTGTAAAATCAGAGGTTGCAAAAAAAATAAAAATAAGAAAATTTCCAGAACTTATATTCACATATGACGAAACTAGTGAATATGCTATGCATATAGAAAGTTTATTAGCTAGTGTGAAAAATAAAGGAGAATAATAATGTTACAAGTTACAAATTTAGGGCTTAGATTTGCAGATAGAAAATTATTTGAAGACGTAAATATAAAATTTACAAATGGTAATTGCTATGGTCTTATAGGAGCCAATGGAGCAGGAAAAACAACTTTTCTAAAATTGTTATCAGGAGAAATAGATTCTCAACAAGGTAATGTTTCATTAGGAAAAGGAGAAAGATTAGCAGTATTAAAACAAAATCACTTTGCCTATGAAGAAAATCAAGTTATAGACGTTGTTATGATGGGACACGAGAGACTTTGGGATGTAATGAATAGAAAAAATGCTATTTATATGAAAGATCCTTTTACAGAAGAAGATGGAATAATAGCGGCAGAATTAGAGGGTGAATTTGCTGAAATGGATGGTTGGAGTGCAGAAAGTGATGCAGCTCAATTGTTAGAAGGTTTAGGAATACCTAGTGAAATTCACTATTCATTAATGAGTGAACTAGATAACTCTCAAAAAGTAAAAATATTACTTGCGCAAGCATTATTTGGAAATCCAGATGTATTATTATTAGATGAGCCTACAAACGGTTTGGATATTAGCGCTATACAGTGGCTAGAAGAATTTTTAATTAACTTTGAAAATACAGTAATAGTAGTCAGCCACGATAGACATTTCTTAAATAATGTATGTACTCATATTTGTGATTTAGATTTTGGTAAAATACAATTATATGTAGGAAACTACGATTTCTGGTACCAATCAAGTCAACTTGCTAGAAGAATGCTAGAAGATTCAAATAAGAAAAAAGAAGAAAAAATTAAAGAGTTACAGGAATTCATCGCTAGATTCTCTGCTAATGCCTCTAAATCAAAACAAGCAACAAGTAGAAAGAAAATGTTGGATAAAATAACTTTAGATGATATTAAACCAAGTAGTAGAAGATATCCATATGTTAGATTTACACCAGATAGAGAAATAGGAAATGACCTATTAATAGTTGATAATATTAGTAAAACTATAGATGGTAAAGAAGTATTAAAAAATGTAAGTTTCACAGTAAATCCTAATGACAAAGTTATACTTTTAGGAGATGAAGTAGCAAAAACTACACTATTAAAAATCTTAGCTGAAGAAATAGAACCAGATAGTGGAACTATAAAATGGGGAATAACAACATCAAGAAGTTATATGCCTAAAGATAATACACCATACTTTGATGGTCTAAGATTAAGCCTTGTAGAATGGTTAAGACAATATGTATCAACTGCAGAAGAAGAAGCTGAAGCATACTTAAGATCATTCCTTGGAAGAATGCTGTTCTCGGGAGAAGAAGCCCTAAAAAGAGCGCATGTTCTATCAGGGGGAGAAAAAATGCGTTGTATGCTATCAAAAATGATGTTATCTAGAGCTAATGTCATACTTTTAGATGAGCCTACAAACCACTTAGATTTAGAATCAATAACAGCTGTCAACGAAGGTATAATTCAATTTAAAGGCTCTGTATTCTTCACATCTCATGACTATGAATTTATTCAAACAATTGCTAATAGGGTAGTAGAAATACTTCCTGAAGGTGGAGCAATTAATAAAGAGATGGATTATGAAAATTACCTTAAATTTAAAGGTATTATAAAGTAGTTAAAGACAAATAAAATAATAACTAATAAATTATTTTGTAAAATAAATACGGGTATGGAAAAATCCATATCCGTATTTTATATAAAATAAATTCTTTATTTATCAACTCCACAAATTCTTTTTATTAGCCTTAGCTTGATTTTGAGCTTTATTAAATTCTTTTAAGTATCTAGAATCCGGTTCTTTAACATATTTAACTTCTGCTAAACCTTCTCTAAGTAACTGCTCCTGAACACTTTTTCCATCAGCATAGACGTAAGCTAGTGCCCGATCATATTTATCAAGTTTTTCATATTTATCAAATTCAATTTCAATTTTTTTTGCATTCTTTAATATTTTTTCGTTAAGTTCACTGGCTTCTGGTCCGTATTTTTGAACAGGTGTGTTTTCTTTAACAGTTTCAGGAGTATCAATCAATAAATACCTTACAGTAAGCTCTTTGTTATTGAATTTTACTTTTATAGTATCTCCATCCACTTTTCTTAAAAATTCTACTGGATATTTAGTTGTATCACCTTTAACCTCAATACCATTGACAATAGTTTTATTAGAATTATCTGTTTTTGTTTTTAATAAACTACCATCACTAAAGAAGTATATACTAGCTACTATTATTAAAGATAAAATAGTAGTTAATAAAGAATATAATTTTTTATTCATCTGCTAACCTCACCAAATTTTCGATAATTTTTTCTAATTTCATTCCTCTACTTGCTTTAAAAAGTAATACTTCATTTTTATGAACATTATTTTTTAAATGAGTTAAAGCATCTTCATTGTTAAAGAAGTGTAATGTTTCAATATTACTTATATTATCTGAAATATTTTTAGATAACTTACCTATAGTTATGACTTTATTTATAGAATTTGTGTTATCATTTATATATTTTCCTACTTTAGAGTGAAATATAACTTCATCAGGGCCTAATTCAAACATATCACCTAAAATTAATGTTTTGTAATTATAATTTTTTAAATCTTCTAATATTGAGGATGCTGCTATCATTGAAGTAGGGCTAGCATTATATGCATCATTTATAATAAGACTATCGTTATTATATTTAATACTTTCTAAACGCATCTTAGTTAAGGAATTTATATTAGAAACATATTTTACAGAATCCTCATATTCTATTCCTAATTTACTTGCTAATGCAACAGAGAATGCAATGTTTAAAGAATTATGCTTTCCTATCAAATTAGTATTTATTAAACTATTTACAACATTTAAATTAAATGAACTTCCATTTTCACCAAGAGAATAGTTTTTAATTATAATATCATTGTTAGAGTTTTCACCACAAGATATGTAGTTAATATTGTTATTTTTTACAAGATCTAATAATAGAGGTTCATCTCCATTAAAAATAAAATATCCATCTTTTTTTAAATAACTATTTATTTCAAATTTTCCTCTAGCTATTCCTTTTCTATCTTTGAAAAATTCTATATGACTTTCTCCTATATTAGTAATTATTGTAAAATCTGGACTTGTTAATTTAGAAAGTTCTTCTAATTGCCCAAAACCATCTGCACCCATTTCTAAAACTAAAACTTCTGTATCAATAGGGGCTGCTAATATAGTTAGAGGAACACCCAATTCATTGTTATAATTTCCTGCTGTTTTATGTGTAATAAACTTATTACTAATTATTTCTGTTACTATATCTTTTGTAGTAGTCTTACCATTACTACCTGTAATAGCAATAACTTTAGCCCCTAGAACTTTTAAATACTCTTTAGCTAATAATTGTATTGCTTCCAAAGAATCTTTTACTTTTAATAGGTTTTTAGTAGAATCGTTAATATCTCTCATAGTAAGAGCAGCAGAAGCACCATTATCAAATGCTTTTTGAATATAATCATGTCCATCAACTTTTTCACCTACAAAAGGAATAAATAAATCTCCTTTTGTAGCAAGTCTACTATCTATACAAACTCCTTCAATATAATCATTATTAACTATATTAAAATCATCTATTTTTAGTATATTTTTTATATCTTCTATTGAAAATTTCATAATTAACACTCAGTTCTAATATTTATTTTTGAATTATACTTATCTTTTGCAAGATTAATAAGTTCTTCAATTAATTTTTCATAAGTTAATCCCATATTTGCCCATAGAGAAGGAAACATAGAAAATGGTGTAAATCCAGGCATTGTGTTAACCTCATTTATAAATATTTCTCCATCAGCAGTTAAGAAGAAATCAGCTCTGACTAATCCACATCCATCTATAGCTCTAAATGAACGCTCAGCCATTTCTCTAAACTTAGGATAAAGTTCTTTATTTATATTAGCAGGAATTTCCATTCTAGATTGTCCATCTGTATATTTAGTTTCATAATCATAGAATTCAGATGAGGCAGAAATGTTTAATATTTCTCCTGGATCAGTAGATTTTATAACATCATTACCTATTATAGCAACTTCTATCTCTTTAGCCCCTGTAACACCTTGTTCTACAACTATCTTTCTATCAAAATTAAAGGCTTCTTCTATACCAGCTATAAGTTCAGTAGTGTTATCACATTTACTTATACCTACAGATGAACCAAGATTAGCTGGTTTTACAAACATAGGGTAATTAAGATTATCTTCCAAATTCTTTAAAATAAGCTCTTTATTATTTTTCCATTCAGGTAAAATAAAGTCAACATAAGGTAGTTGAGGTAGGCCAGCACTAGCAAATAATTTTTTCATAAAAGCTTTATCCATTCCAGTAGCTGATGATAATACATTATTACCTACATATGCAATATCAACTATTTCTAAAAAACCTTGTAATGTTCCATCTTCTCCGTTAGTACCATGTATAACAGGAAAAACTACATCAATTTTTTTCTCATCTATAAATAATAATGAAGATATGTTTTGAGTAAAATTAGTGAATACTAATTCTTTTTCACTATTTATTTTATAGTCTATTTTATTTCCTCTTGCCCACATACCTTTATGTGATATAAAAATAGGATATACATTATATTTATCTTTGTTTATTGCATTAATTATAGATTTAGCAGTAAGTAAAGAAATCTCATGTTCTGCACTTTTTCCACCGTAAATAACAGCTATATTTTCTTTAGTCATTTAAAATTCTCCTTAAAATTAAGTAATATTATAAATATTACATTTACTAATAATATATTATAGATTTCTATTATAAAAAATGCAAGGATATAGACAATATTTATAATATAATTAAAAACATGAAAATAAAATTTTGTTACATTACAGTGTTGAAAAACAAATTTTGCTGATGTATAATAATAAATGTAATAGTAAATATAATAATTAAATAAAGGAGAAGTGTGAGATGTCTAAACTATATTTAGAACCACAAGAAATATATGAATATGCTTCAGAGAAAGGAAAAGCCAAAGCTAATGCTAACCTGTTATATATGATAGTATTAGGTTTTTTAGGGGGAGCTTTCATAAGTGTAGGGTATTTAGCTTATGTAAGAATAGCAGGTACATTTCCACATGAATGGGGAGGTTTTGGTACTTTTATAGGAGCTGCTGTATTCCCTGTAGGTTTAGCTTGTATTCTAGTAGGTGGAGGAGAACTTATTACTAGTAATATGATGGCAGTAGGTTCAGCTTTCTTATCGAAAAAAATTAATTTCAAAAAATTATTAAAAAACTATGTTTTAATTTCTTTCATGAATCTTATAGGAGCTGTATTTGTAGCTTATTTCTTTGGACACATTGTAGGACTTACAGAAGGATCAGTAATAGAAAAAACTATTCATACTGCAGAGGCAAAAATTAATGCAAATACATTACAAGCAATAGTATCAGGAATTGGATGTAACTGGTTAGTTAGTATGGGTGCATGGCTATCATTTTGTGCTAAAGATGTTACAGGTAAAATATTAGGAGCATGGTTTCCTGTAATGACTTTCGTATCTATAGGCTTCCAGCACGTTGTTGCGAATATGTTTATAATACCAGCTGCTTATTTTGCAGGAGCACACATAACATTTGCAGAATTTGCACACAACATGACTTTTGTTTGGATTGGTAATCTAATTGGTGGTCTAGGAATGGTTGCAGGACTTTATTTCTTAGCATACGGTAAAAAATAAAATAAAAAATAAACTTATCATTATGATAAGTTTATTTTTTTGTTTTTAAATTTTCTTCCCATGATTGAAGTCCATTTTTAAGCATATATATATCATTAAAACCGTGTTTTTTTAATGTTAATGCAGCACGAGGTGCTACAGTTCCATTTTTATCACATAAATAAATAGGTTTATCTTTAAGTAAAGATGAGTATTTGAACGTTAATTGAGAAAAAGGAATATTTCTTGCACCATTTATATGTGCATACTTAAATTCATCACGTTCTCTTACATCAACTAATTGAACACTCCTAATATTTTTTTTGAACTCAGCATAAGGTAATTTTTTAACAGCTCTATTAACTCTAATATAACTAAATGCACTAACTGCACCTATTATAGCTATAACTATTGCTAAATTAATCCAAAATTGCATAAAATCCTCCTACATTATGTTATAATAGCTATGGAGAATTATAACATAATAACGTGATATTTACAATATATAACGAATTAGAAGGGGCAATATGTTAATAACATCGATAAATAATCAAAAAATAAAAGATATATTAAAATTAAAAGAAATAAAAAATGTAAAAAAATATAGTAAATACTTTTTAGATGGACTACATTTAGTAGAAGAAGCAATTTTATACAACAAATCTAATATAGAAGAGATATTTATTGTTGAAAATTTCAATAAAAAAAATAGTATAGATTTAAGTTCATTTAAAATTACTTACATAACAGAGCAAGTTGCAAAACATATATCAGAAACAGTAAATACACAGGGTATATTTGCAATATGTAATATTGAAGATAAAAAAATGAATATTAATAAATACTCAAAAGTAATAATATTAGATAAAATACAAGATCCAGGTAATTTAGGGACAATAATTAGAACAGCTGATGCATTCGGTTATGATTGTGTTATTTTAGGTAAAGGAAGCACGAGTATTTATAATCAAAAAGTAATTAGAAGTATGCAGGGGAGTAATTTTCATATATCCTGTTATGATAACATAGATTTATTAGAAGAATTAGATAATATGAAAGAATTTAATATATTTGCGACCTCACTTGATACTGATAGCTACATAGACAATATAACAGAAATAGACGGTAAAATAGCAATAATTTTTGGTAATGAGGCTAACGGTGTATCTGAAGAAGTAATGAAAAAAGTTAATAAAAAAATAAAAATAGAAATGAAAGGAAAAGCTGAAAGTTTAAACGTAGCCGTATCTGCCGGAATATTAATGCATCATATAGGGAATATTTCTAAATAAAATTTACTAAAAATGAAAATTATGATATTATATAATAATTGGAGGTGGAAAATATGTTGAAAATAATAGCTCTTGATAAAACTGGAAATTTATTGACAGATATACCTTTAGAACGAGTAAAAGATGATAACATAGCTTGGTATTGGGTTGATTTTAATATACCTACAAAAAATGAAATTCATTTATTATCAACGTTTTTTAAATTTCACGAATTATTAATTGAAGACTGTTTAACATTATTAAAAAGACCGAAAATAGAAATAAGTAGACAACAAATATTTTTAGTTTCACATGTTTTAAAAAATATAGATGCAGACTATGAAACTTTGAATATGTTTATAGGGAAAAACTATATTGTTACATTCCATCTTTCTCATATTAGATATATAAGTAAAGTCATTTCTAAAGTGCAATCTAAAGGAAGAAATTATGGACCACTTCATATTATGCATATGTTGATATCAGAAATAGTTGAAGGCTATCATCCTTTAATTTCTAAAATAGAAAATAGACTAGATGAGCTAGAAGAAAATGATGCGCACACTAAAGGAAGTAAAATAATGGATGAGGTTTTTGATCTAAGAAGTGATCTATTAAAGTTACGTAGAGGATTAATGCCTATGAGAGAAATTATACATAGATTTTTAGTATCTAGAAGAGTAGAAATGACAGAAAATGACAGAAAATATTTTCACGATATATATGACGACTTAGTACAACAAACGGAGATGGTAGAAGCTAGTAGAGAATTAGCAAGTGATATTAGAGAAAATTACATGACTTTTAACTCATTTAGATCTAATAATATAATGATGACTCTAACAGTTATATCAACAATATTCTTACCATTGACCTTTATAGTTGGATGGTATGGGATGAATTTTGAAAATATGCCTGAAATACATACAAAATACGGATATTATATAGTATTATTAATTATGTTTTCTATAGCTACAGGAATGCTATGGTATTTCAAGAAAAAAGGTTGGTTCGACATGTTCTAGTTTAGGTGAATTATGGAGATAATAAAGTTACTTATATTATTTATATTTATTTTAATAGTAAATAAATGTTTAATTAGATTAGATTATAATAAAATATTCAAGAAAAACAGTGATAAAGAAATATTTATAATTAATATGGCTCTATCTATAGTAATAGGCTATTTAATTTATAAAGCTATATTAGAAATATATTATTTATCTACTAATATACTATAATAAAAATCCCAATTAAATAATTGGGATTTTTATTATAGTTCTCTATATACACCTACACATTCTCCTATAACTTCTACATTTTTAGTAATTATAGGTTCATAAGAAGAGTTACAAGGCTGTAAAACAACATTTTCTTTTGTTTTATAGAATTTTTTAAGAGAAGCTTCATTATTTTCTGTAAGTAATATAGCAGCTATTTTTCCATTAGAAACATAGCTTTTTTTTCTTATAAACACTATATCGCCATCTAAAATTCCTGCTTCTATCATGCTATCTCCTTTTACTCTTAATGCAAAATCAGCTTTAGTATTTTGATCAATATACATAAAATCATCAAAAATCTCTTCACAGTAAACACCGTTACCAGCACAAATTTCTCCTAATATAGGGATTTTACTTATATTATCAATCACATCAGATAAGTCTTCATATGAATTCTTACTATTAGAAACTTGATATTCGTCATCTTTACCAATTAACCAATGTGGATTAACGTCTAAACACTCCGCAATTTTATATAGTTTATCTTGTTTAGGTATATATTTTCCTTTTATCCAGTCACTAATAGATGAGGCGGTAATTTTACTCATTCTTGATAATTCAATTTGTTTTATGTTTTTCTCTTTTAAACATTGTTTTAATCTTTCACTAAAAATATAACTCATAAAAAATCTCCTAAAGGTATATAACTAAATAAAATTATAAAGGAAACCGTATAAAAAATCAATAGAAATAGAAAAAAATTAAGAAAACTGAACAAAAAAACTTGATTTTCGGTTTTCCGTATGATATTATAAGAATACGGAAAACTTAATATTGTTGTTTAAGGAGAAAATACTATGTTTATATATTGGATTGTAATAATAATATGCTTAGTAAAAGTAGGTATATTTTTTGAAAAAAATGAAGTTAAAATAGTAAAAAAGCAAAATAAAAAAATAAGATTAAATAAAAACGTTTTACCTCGTTAAAAATATTGAAAAACTTTTTTTTTGAGTATATAATTAATATATAAAAATTAGGAGGATTTCAAATGAAATTAGTATTAACTAGACATGGTGAAAGCCAATGGAACTTAGAAAATAAATTTACTGGTTGGGTTGATGTAGATATTACAGAAAAAGGTCATCAAGAAGCTGTAGCAGGTGGAAAAAAACTTAAAGAATTAGGATTAGAGTTTGATGTAGCTTATACTTCTTACCAAAAACGAGCTATAAAAACATTAAATATAATTCTTGAGGAAATGGATCAATTATGGATACCGGTAAATAAAAGCTGGAGATTAAACGAAAGACATTATGGAGGTCTTCAAGGTTTAAATAAAGCTGAAACTGCAGAAAAGTATGGAGATGAACAAGTTCATATTTGGAGAAGAAGTTTTGATGTAGCACCACCACAAGTTATTGAAGAAGATTCAAATTATCCAGGAAATGAGAAAAGATACGCAAACATATCAAAAGATGAACTTCCAACAGGAGAAAGTTTAAAACTTACTATAGATAGAGTATTACCTTACTGGGAAAGTGACATATCAAAAGAAATTAAAGCAGGTAAAAATGTTATAATTTCAGCTCACGGTAACAGTTTAAGAGCTTTAATCAAATATTTATTAAATATATCTGATGAAAAAATTCTAGATTTAAACTTACCAACAGGAACTCCATTAGTATTTGAAATTGATGAGAATTTAAACATTATATCAGCGCCAGAGTTATTTTAACATATAAATTAATATGAAAAGATTATCAAAATTACTTATTATATTTTTTATATTAGTATACACTTCTGCTTGTAGTAATAATAATTTTTTTAGTGATGATGAACTACAAAAATTAGTTTCTAGCGTGGAGTATGATAACATTAATAAAGTAGAGTTCGATAAAAGTAAAAATAAGTTAAATATATTCGTTAATGATGAATTTATTAATGAATTAGATGTAAATAATATAATAAAAAATATTAAAATAAAAGAAAAGTATGGACTTGATTCGTTTGATATATCAAATTTTGAAAATAAAAAATTTGATATATCATTAATATCAGTTAACAATAATGAAGTATTAATATCTAATGATAATGTTAGTGATTATAAGCTTAATATTTTAGTTACTGATTATTCAGATACATATATAGAAAATAAACTCTCGATACTTTCTAAAAATTTAGTTTTATTTAATGATTTAACAGGTAGAATAGAAATTGATTTGAAAAAAAATCAAATTAATCAAAATAGAATAGATGAATTTTCTAAAAATTATACTTCTTTGAATATTAATATCAATGAACTAGAATCTATTTTGAAAATAAATTTCGAAGAAAATAAAAATCTTATAGATAAAATATATCAGGTAAAAAATATTACTAGTATTGTAAAAAAAGATATAGAAAAAGCTATTGCTACTAATAATCATTTTCTTATTGAAAAAAATTATCTTAATGTAAATGAACTAGATAAAAT
>JACBYF010000129.1 GCA_013415235.1 Gemelliphila palaticanis | reverse complement strand
CTGGAACATGCAGCAAGGTCCATTCCTTCTGTTTCAGCGAGGGCAGACTGGTCAACGGACCTTGCTGCATGTTCCAGTGGCCATCCGCATGGCTGACCAGGCGCGATTCGACGTGGTCGAGGGTGGCCAGTTCGGCCAGGGCCTTGATATCGAACAGGGCCTTGAAGCCAGGCACGGCTTGACGGATCAACAAGGGCTTTTTATGCCAGTAGTCGCGCAGGAATTGCGCCGGCGTGATATCGCCGAGGAGAGTTAATTTTTTCATGCGCCCATTATAACAACCGGAAATGCAGGAATGCGCCTGCCGTTGGCGGCGTGAAGGTATAATTTGCCAGCTTATACAATGAAAGGAAGCATAATGAAGATTGCCAAAAATACGGTCGTGACTGTCAACTACAAACTGTCAGACGCGCAAGAC
>JACBYF010000128.1 GCA_013415235.1 Gemelliphila palaticanis | reverse complement strand
ACAACATTCTTTTGTTGAAACTGTTACTCTTAAATAAGTGTGAGAAGCACTGTGTTAAACAAAATAGAGTACTTTTTTTTCAGTAACAACTTCTCAGAGGCAATTTGTACTAAGAATCTTTAAGAGGAGGGCACAGGGCATAGTTGCCAAATAGATTTGACCATCAGAAATCTCTTGGAGGAACCCTCACTAATGTCTTATAGAACACTGTTAGGAAATGCTGGTTAAATCTGTTAGTCTGCTCATGGTAATTTTTATTTTGGAGGGTTGGTTTATTACAATAGTAGTGACTTGAGCTATAAAATATTATGTTAGAATAATATAGTATGAATAACACTCTCACTTTAAAAACATCTGAGGGGCCGGACCAGTGGTGCAGTGGTTGAGTTCGCACGTTCTGCTTCTCGGTGGCCTGGGG
>JACBYF010000127.1 GCA_013415235.1 Gemelliphila palaticanis | reverse complement strand
TTCAAGGAGTGATACATGCGTCTCTTGATTCCTCGTTAATCGCTGATAGGTGAGGCGGCAGCTATACCAGAACACCATGTTAAAAAACGTGTAGTTACGTGACTTTTGGTCGATATACTAACACTGAATTACAGACTTAGTACGCTGGTTACTAAGTAGGCTATCGGCCGTTGGCAGGAAAAGTTAAGGGGCGGGACAGGCAGCACCCAAAAAGCGCTCTTGCCAGAAGTCTACTTCTAACGGCACGCTCACTACCGCCCGGCCATTACCAGGGGCGTGTATGATTTGGCCATTGCCGCGATAAATGCCTACATGGGAGGCTTTGCGACGATCGCCAAAGAAAAGCAGGTCCCCAGGGCGTGGGGCATCAACTTGAGGTAACGCTCTAAACTGCTCATCGGCCGTACGCGGCACACGAA
>JACBYF010000126.1 GCA_013415235.1 Gemelliphila palaticanis | reverse complement strand
CTGCTCCGAGGCGCGGATCTGCGCGATGCGCTCGGCGGTGTCCGCCAGCAGCGCGTCATCGACCCGCTGGCCGGCGATTTCGCGCACCAGCGTTTTCGCTTGCGCCACGGCGTGCGGGCTGTTGCCCGTCAGCGCTTTGAGTACCTCGGCCGTTTTCGCGTCCAGCGCGCTTGCCTCGACTACCTCGTGGGCAAAGCCGATGCGCAGCGCTTCCTGTGCAGAGAATCGCTCGGCGGTCAGGAAATAGCGGCGTGCCGCGTTTTCGCCCATGGCCTTGATGACATACGGTGAAATAGTGGCCGGGATCAGTCCCAGCCGCACTTCGCTCAGGCAGAAATGCACGTCTTCCGCAACCAGAATGATATCGCATGCGGCGACGAGGCCCATGCCGCCCGCATAGCAGTCGCCCTGGATCTTCGCC
>JACBYF010000125.1 GCA_013415235.1 Gemelliphila palaticanis | reverse complement strand
GAGGAGATGCGCGGATTAATTTCGAGCAGCTTGATGCCGTCCTGGCATATCCTGAACTGGAAATTGGTCGGGCCGACGGGCAGGAACAGGGCGCACAAGGCTTGGATCGTCTGCAGGAAGGGTAAGCTCGAAACGGCTTGAGCGCGCTCGGTGTAGCCGTCCTTCGACAACGTTCTTTTGAGTGTCTGGCAAGCGTGGAAGTCGCCCCGGCCGTCGCAAAAGGCCGACGCCGTATATTCCTCATCGTCGGTGCCGACGATCGGCTGCGCCATGAGCACCGGCCCGAGCAGGTGCTGGTGTCGCAGGAAGCCGTCTTTATCCTGGATGCGGACGATGCCTTTGGAGCCGAAGCCCTGGCGCGGCTTTAACAGGAAGGGCAAGCCAAACGCCTGCTCCAGGCTGGCGAAAGAGTTGCTCAAGC
>JACBYF010000124.1 GCA_013415235.1 Gemelliphila palaticanis | reverse complement strand
CAATAGCGTGGGCTGGAAAGGGATCCGTCAGCGTAAAATCCATATGCAGATGTTGATTCAGCATGCGGTTGCCAAACTTGCTGAGCAGGGAACGACGGTGCGGGTGGTTGATGTTGCTGCTGGTCACGGGCGTTATGTACTTGATGCGCTGGAAAGTGAAACGGCAGTGGATGAAATTTTGCTACGAGACTACAGCGAATTAAATGTGGCGAGAGGCCAGGAAATGATAGCGTCTCGCGCAATGGCGGCACGTGCGCGTTTTGAAAGGGGGGATGCTTTTAACCGTGAAGAACTGGCTGCGCTGCTACCTCGACCGACGCTGGGAATTGTCTCAGGACTGTATGAATTGTTCCCGGAAAATACGCTGGTACGTAATTCTCTTGCCGGGCTGGCAGATGCCATTGAGCCGGGAGGTATTCTGA
>JACBYF010000123.1 GCA_013415235.1 Gemelliphila palaticanis | reverse complement strand
CAGCAAGCACGTCAGCATCTGAGTCGGCATCAACAAGTGCATCAGAATCAGCAAGTACATCAGCTTCTGAATCAGCATCAACAAGTGCGTCAGAATCAGCAAGCACGTCAGCATCTGAGTCAGCATCAACAAGTGCAAGTGAGTCAGCAAGTACGTCAGCTTCTGAGTCAGCATCAACAAGTGCATCAGAATCAGCAAGCACGTCAGCTTCTGAGTCAGCATCAACAAGTGCATCAGAATCAGCAAGCACATCAGCTTCTGAGTCAGCATCAACAAGTGCGTCAGAATCAGCAAGCACATCAGCATCTGAGTCAGCATCAACAAGTGCAACTGAGTCAGCAAGTACGTCAGCTTCTGAGTCAGCATCAACAAGTGCATCAGAATCAGCAAGCACATCAGCTTCTGAGTCAGCATCAACAAGTG
>JACBYF010000122.1 GCA_013415235.1 Gemelliphila palaticanis | reverse complement strand
CCTTAAAACACCAACCCCCAAAAATATGTACACCAGAGCCACTCCACCCCAAGCTGCCAGTCCATTGATACATTTTGATTGGCCTTGTGTTAGGTGTGGGGTGTAGGGCTTGGGATCCTGTAACTCCAGGGGGCCCTCTTCCCATTCTATATCAATATCATCTCTTGGAGCACAACTCTATACAAAGTGAACAATGACCCTTGGAACTGAGCAACACTATGAGCCCTAGCTCTGGGCACAAAGTACTTGAAAACTTTATTTTAAAAGAGAAATAGCTCTTCATCTCTCCCTCCAACATTTAGCTAATGAGTTTTGCCCTCCTGCTTCCTCGTATTGGGTGGATCTTGGAAAGGAGAAGCATGGTGCAAGAAGCAGAGTGAGATTAGGGATCCCTCCTTACTAGCGTCTTGTGTTTTTCAGTCC
>JACBYF010000121.1 GCA_013415235.1 Gemelliphila palaticanis | reverse complement strand
CCCTATATGTATCCTTATGAATACGAAGTAGAAATGTAGGTATATTTTACTTACCAGTTAAAACAACCATATCAAGCTGAAACATGCCTTCTTTTTAATTATTAATTTTCAATGTGCTTCCGGAACATTGTTAAGAAAAACTACAGGCTTTCTTTTATCAATTGTCTTTTAAAAATGCAGTGTGCATAGTTTTTGCCGTTTCCTGTTTAGAATGGGAATGTAGAATCCTTTCATACATCCTTGGCCTTTTTGTGGCATAAATCAGGCCTTGAATTTTCAGAGAATGAAATTCCCACACTGAACACACTTAGAGAAACGCAGGTCGTTTTTGAGAATTCACTGCAGAAATTTTTCCTTAACTGTTTACTAAAAAAGTAAATATGGTGACTTAAAATGTCAGCCTACCCTAATGGTACCTTTATAT
>JACBYF010000120.1 GCA_013415235.1 Gemelliphila palaticanis | reverse complement strand
ATTTCAGCGCGAATGCCTTCCACCACCTTCACCAGCTTGAACGTGCCGATGTGGGGGTGTGCGGCGTAGAGGATTTCGGTGGGGGCGCCGTACTCGACAAACTCCGTCATCACCTTGCGGCCCAGAAAGCGCGGGTCCTTGATCTGGCTGTAGAGCTTGCCGTCCGAGAACGTGCCAGCGCCGCCTTCGCCAAACTGCACATTGGACTCGGGCGTCAGCTCGCGCTTGCGCCACAGGTCCCAGGTGTCCTTGGTGCGCTCGCGCACTTCGCGGCCGCGTTCCAGCACGATGGGCTTGAAGCCCATTTGCGCCAGCGCCAGGGCGGCAAAAATGCCGCAAGGGCCAAAGCCCACCACCACGGGGCGATGTTCCAGGTCGGCGGGCGCCTGGCCCACGGGCTTCCACGCCCGATATGGCGTGGAAG
>JACBYF010000011.1 GCA_013415235.1 Gemelliphila palaticanis | reverse complement strand
AAATCCATTTTTAACTATTGTATTATTGATATTATCACATCCACAAAAATAACATTTTTCAGGAGTATATGTTAATATTCCTTTAAATATAAAGTGTTTTTGATTGTTTATTTTAACAATCCTATGACCATTTTCTACTTGTATATTATTATCTTTTATTTGGAGTAAGCTTTTTGTTATGTCTTCTCCTTTTATTATTTCTATTTCTGTGTTACAATTATTCATGGCAAATATCCTTTCGTTATATTATTTTTTGCACTTTATATTGTATCGGATATTTGTCTTTTTTTATATAAAAAATTAATACGGAGTATGGAGAAAGATTTTTTATTTTCTCTCCATGCCCCGTATTTATTATACAACCAAATTTTAAGTGCATTTTTTTAGAAATATTTTAAGATTTATTAGTATCTATTGTAAAACTTTTACCAGAAATACTTGCTCTGAGTCTGTAAAATATTAACTCTTTGTAAGCAAGACTACACACTCATTATGCGAATTAGAATCCAAACTTAAATCTATAATTTCATCAATGATTGGAAGTTTGAATTTTATTGACTTTAACCACTGTCCATTTTCTTTTCTTTTCTTTCTTCATGAATATTTATTTCAGATATTAAAGACTCCATTAGTTGTCTTTTTTCAACTTCATCCATAAGAGAGTATAACTTATCAAAATAAATCAAAACCTTGTAAATTCTATCTCCAGTAAGTTTATCTGACTCAATACTTTCTTTTTTCTCCCTTGCTTTGAATAATTCAGATTCAATCGCATCAATCTTTTCATAAATAAAATACAATCTATCATCTAAATCATCTTTTCGTCTTTTATAATGTTTATCGGATACATCTAGCCCATCTATTTCTTCAATAATCTTATTTTTCGTTAAGATACTTTTCCTAAGTTGAGTTTCATAATTTTTTATTTCTTTATCTATTTCTGATGTATCAACTTTCATATTTATTTTTTCTTGCATTAAACTCGCAAATTTAGGATTACTCACTAAACTAACAATAACTTCAGCTACTGCTTCATCTAATAATTCTTCTCTTATTTGCTTTCTGTAGGTACACTTATGACCACGATTCATATTTCTATGTTTACAGCCATAATAATAAAAGTCTTTGTATTTTGTTCCATCTGATTTATATTTTATACTCTTATTACCAAACATACCAGCTCCACAAACAGGGCATTTTAATATTCCTGTCAATAGATGTGTTTTACAATCTTTCCTTTTCTTTGTATGCTCGTATTTTTTAGCTTGAGATTTTAATTTTGATTGTGCTGATTCCCAAATTTCTTCTGAAACAAGTGCTTCATGTATTCCATCAACTACTAGATAATCATCTTGTTCTACTTGGTGATATTCATTTCTTGTGCCATGTTTTTTCTCAGTTTTTCTTCTACCATTCACTTTAATAGTGAATTTTTAGGGCTCGTGGCAACCAATTTTTATATATTTTTTATTTTTAAATTCAAAATAGAAGTATAATTTTATCCCTTACTTTTATAGTGAAAATTCGAACCTAGTGATAACCAGAAATCTTAAATTTTTTAGTAGCAAGCACAGTAAGGTGATAGCACCTTACGAAAAAATTGATGAAAACTACTTCATCAATTTATATTTTTAGGGAATATCCCTAAGACCCTGTGTATATGATTTACTGGAGAAATATGCTTGAAAATGGTATAATGTAGAAAAGATTTTTTATCATAAACAGAAATACATTTAATAAAGGAGGCACTATGGAAATTGATAAACGAAATAGCCTATCTGCCTATGAAGACATAAAGTTATTACTGAATGAAGCTAGAAACACAGTTGTTACACAAGTGAATAATATTTTATTGAGAACTTACTGGGAGATTGGAAAAATCATTGTTTTAGATGAGCAAAATAATTCAGATAGAGCAGAGTATGGAGCAAGTTTATTAAAGAACTTATCAAAACAATTAACTAAAGAATTTGGTAGGGGATTTTCAAAATCTAATTTATTTAACTAGGGGATTTTCAAAATCTAATTTATTTAACATGCGAAGATTCTACTTAACTTATCAAAAATTCCAGACAGTGTCTGGAAAATTAAGTTGGTCTCATTACAGTGAACTTTTATCTATTAGTGAGGATAGCAAAAGATCTTTTTATGAAAGAGAATGTGAAAATTCTAATTGGTCTGTAAGAGAACTTAAAAGACAAATTAATACCTCTCTATATGAAAGGCTGTTACTATCTCAAGGGACAGAAAATAAAAATAAGGTATTAGAACTCGCTTTAAAAGGGCAAGAAATCCAAAGCTCAAAAGATATTATTAAAGACCCGTATGTATTTGAATTTTTAGGTATTCCAGAAGAAAAACCAATACTAGAAAGTGATTTAGAAAAAGCTCTTATTAATCATATTGAAAAGTTTTTATTGGAACTTGGTCGTGGCTTTATGTTTGTTGGCTCACAACAAAGAGTGACTCTAGGAAATACGCATTACTATGTAGATATGGTATTTTACAATAAGATTTTAAGAAGTTATGTGCTGATAGAATTAAAAACCGGAAAACTTATGCCAGAAGCAGTTGGACAACTAAATATGTACTTAAATTATTACAAAGAAGAAGTAAATGATGAAATGGATCAAGAACCAATCGGAATCATCCTATGCACAGATAAAGATAATATACAAGCAGAATATGCTCTAGGTGGCATTTCAAATACAATCTTTGCTTCTAAATACAATCTTTATATTCCTGATAAAGAATTACTAGAGAAAGAAGCTAGAAAAGTCATAGAAGAATACCAAAAATAAAAAATTAGGCAGCCTACCAACAGTAGACTGCCTTTTCTATTTCCCTAAGTTTTGTAAATAGGATTGTATGTTTAATACTTCTTTAGAAACATTAGTAATCATTTGTTTCATATCCTCAATATCTTTTTTATAAATCACACCATAGGTATTTGTGTACTTTGCAATCTGATTGATGTTGTTTGTTGCATTGGAAAGTAGGTGTTGAATCTTATAAAAAGGTTCAAGGTCAAGTACAAGTATTTCTTTTTCCAGTAGACATTTACGAATAAAGTGTTCCATATTTCTGCATTTACTTAACTTAAATTTATCTTCAATAATCTTTAATTCTTCTTCGGTTAGGCGAATGTTTTTTTGCTTATTTCTATATAGTTTTTTCATATTTTTCCTCCTTTTTCAATTTGATTATTTTTTTACTCAAAATAAAAGAGCTAAATTTCCCCTATACTTTAATAGTGAAAATTTAGCCCTAGTGACAACCAAATTTTTAAAATACTACTTTATTTTAATTTTATGTCCTCCACAAGTGACACCTTTTTCTAAAAGTAAAGTTAATGCTTTTACTGCCATATCAAGAACATATTCCTCTACTGTACTATAAGATAAGTAATCTGTATCTTCTACAAAATAAAAATGCTGGCTCTCCGATATTGGGTTCCACAAAGACCATTCTACTTTTCTAAGCCCCCAAGGAGATTGTTTATGGTTAGGAATAGCTATAGAAAGAAACAATCTATATCTATCTCCCCAACGAGAAGATCGTTTAGATGCTCCAACTCTATCTGAAGCTCTAGTCATAATAACAATATTTAAACGTTTTCCTCCTAAATCAATTTTTGTAAAAATCTCATCTACAATTTTCTCTAACTCAACAGCTACTTGTTTTAAATCTATCTCTGAATTTGTAAGATTTGATATTTCGCTTGGAAATGATATTTCAATTTGTTGTACCATAATTATTTCCTTTTAAATTGAAGATCGATCCCTAATGCAATCCACTAAATAAAATCCATACTGAATATAAATAGTTTCATTTGCATCAAATTTAGAATCTTCATTTTTTATTCCATTTCTTCAAGTTCTTCTTCTGATACTAGCATAGCAAGAAATTCCTCAAAATGATTTGCAAGTATTTGAAATTTATAATCACTTTCTTGAAAACAAACGGAAACTTTCGGTTCTCCGTCCTTGCCACATTCACGATAATCTAAATAAATCATATGGTGTCCGCCAGATTCTGTTTCGGCAATAATTACTCCCACATCTCTTGGATATTCCCACTCACTAAACCAAAATTCATTACCAAATCTCCCAAAAAGAGAATTATTTTTTTCACTTCCAATACTATAAAAACATTCAAGCCCAATAACATCTACTTCATTACTTTTTGCATTTTCGTTAACCCAATAATTTTTGATGAGTTTTCCACCATTTTGGCATTTCATCAAATTAATATAGGCTTGAGGAAATTTATAGCCAAGTTTCTTTTCCGCTTCGGAAATCATTTCATTAGTCAGTGACTTGTCCGTACAATTTTCGGCATAATAAGGACTTTCTTCCCAAAGATAATTATTCATACTTTCATCTCCTTTAAAAATTAAATTACAATTTTATCTTCATTATTTTTTAATAAATTTTTTCATCTAAATAGCAATTTATACATCTACCATTTGCAAATTTAGGACTGCAATTTTTATAACCATAGAGATAGTGAGAACAATTAGGGTATAAATTTATCATTTTCAAAGTTCTCTAAATCTACTAAACTTTCATCAATTAAATACATATAATTTGCATACATTCCAATAATTTATTTTTCTTCTATATTTTCTAATATCTTGTATCAAATATCAAAAGAATAACTCCACATATAATTATCAAAATTCCTAATAAAATATTAATAGCTACTAATCCATTTTCTCCCCATTTATCAATAATTGCCGAGCATATAAAAGAGTTTTTCATTTTACCTGATGGCTGAAGTATCCAGTTCCATCTTAAAATGGAACCTATGATTTCAAGTAATCCAAAACCAATTAGAACCCATTGATAATGTGCTTTTAAATATTCAAATATATTATCCATTTTAACACCTCAATTTAAAATTTAACTTTCCCATGAAATATCCATAATTTCAAAATTACTATTAAATCTAACTGCTAATATCTGATCACTTTCTTCAGGAGATATCATATAATCTACAATAATTATATTTTCTCCATCTATCCAAAACCCTATATTATTCACTTTCATGCACTCTACAAATTCTTTAGCATCTTTAGGTACATCAAGTTCTATTTCTTCTTTGTGAGAAACAATATATTCACTATCTTCTAATAAGTATTTTTCTAGTGCTTCCCTAGCTTTTTCATCATTTAGCTTAAAATCATCTAGAAATTTAGCAAAAGTATCTAATATGTTTGTTGTAATTTTAGCTGGTTTCCCATACCAAAGTGTTGTATTAATTCCATTGATTTCTTCTTCCCATAGAATGATAGTGTCATCCCCAAAATCAATTTCATCTTTTAACCCTTTTTCTAAATCTAATTCTTTAAAAAATTCATGATTAATTTTTTTCATTTGATTTCCTCCATTTATTTTTTCATTATTATTTTCAAAATCTTCAATTACATTATCTATAACATCCAGAATGTCTTCTTGATCTACGGAATAATCACTAGTAGCTGAGTAAATTTCATCTTCAATTTCATCTAGTTCTTGAATATCTCTATCCCAATAATCAGCGAAACATTTAATGTTGTGATTTTTTAAAATCTGCTTTGCAATTTTATAGACTTTAGCTAACTCTTGATTTCTAGCTCTATTCTTTATTTCTTGTTTACATTCTTCTACGACAAGTAATGCATCTTTATCGCTAGGATCAAGCTCAGACCAACGAAGTGCATAAGGGATTGCTAGTTCTTCTTGATCTTCAAGGTATTGATAGCCATATGCCATACGCATATTCCACTTAGCTTTATTCTGTCCTTCTTCTTTCACCGACTCTAAAATGGAAATTGATGTTTTAAGTAATTCACTTCCTAATTCATATTCAGTTTCTTCTTCATTTTCTCCAATAATTGCAAAATTTTGATAAGCACGTGCCAGTTGATAAAATATTTTATAATCTCTATCCCCTTTTGGTATATTTTCAAGTGCTTCAATACAGGCAAGAAATTGATTTTTATCTGTTAATTCATCTATTTTCGAAAAGAATTCTGATTCATTTTCTTTGCTATATTCTAATATCTTTCCCATTATTTACCCCATTTAAAATCCAAAATTTTTCTTATTCATAATGATAATGTTCCAAATAAGCACTACTAAAATTACCAATAAACTTTGAAGTTTTTTGAAGCTCATTCTTCGGAATAAAATCCCCCTTTTTCATTTCATATTCATATATAAACTCATCTATTGGATATCTTGTTAGTACACCTTTCAGTAGGTATTTTTGAATGACTTTTTCTGCTTGTTCTTTTGTTTTAAAAATACCGCAGGGGAAAATCCCTCCACAAGTTAAAACCCAAATATATTTTTCCATTATTCTCCCTTCTATTAACTAATTTTTATTCTTCATAATAAATTGAAATAATTCCACTATCTACTTTTTTATTCTTTTCTTTTCCCCACTCTTCAAAGGATAAAACATCTGACTTTTTCCATTCGATATAATTCTCAATTAGTTCTTTATAGAAATATAAATCCCTAAATAAATAGTCTCTTTTTTCTTAAGATGTTATCTTTTCTATCTCATTTTTTACAGATTCGCATAATTTTAAATCTTCCTGTTCTTCGCCATCTTTGCAATAATAATCTGGCAAATGATGTGTTGCAAAGTAAAGTCTGTCTAAATTCACTTCAATCATATAAATCCTTGCATCGTCGTAATTTGGATTGATTTCGACCGATTTTCTAACATAATCCATTCGATACTGATATTTCCCTGCCCAAAAGAATATTTTTTCATCTGCTTTTCCATTTTCACAGTATTCTTTTAACTTCCCATTCAAAATTTTTTTTAATTGATAAGGCATGCCTACATCCATTATGAATGCTCTGTTTTCCAATTCAAATAAAGTTCTAATAAAGTGCATTTGTTCGGTTTCATTTCTTGTTTCAAAATCTTTTATAAATAGATTTAAATGTTGAAATGCCTCTTTTCTAAGTACTTTTTCCCTCTTGAGTAAGAAATTTTTATACTCTTCTTCTTGTTCAAACACTTCAGTTAAAAGCTTTAAAGCCTCATCTAGTACCTTATCATGAGCCATGGTTTCCTCCTATTTAAAGTATAATTTATTCTTCAAATTCTTCTGTTACATCAATCCATTTTTGTGTATCAATTTCTTCATCGTTCATATATCTTTCAATGTATGAAATAATCGTTTCGTATTTATCAAAGAATGCACGATAGTGTCTAAAATCTTTCTCATTTTCATATTTTCTGTATTCGATTAAATAAAAATCTTTTTCATCTATCACATTTACATCATAATTTAAAACAGATGTTATAAATTTTATAACAGGGTTGATATCATCAAGAATTCCAATATCAGAGTGTACTTGAATGTAGTTAAGATTTTTCTTTGAGGTATCAAAAATAGATATCCACTCCTGACTATCTTCTGTAAAAAGATTTTCTATCATCACCTTTAGTTCTTCTAAATCAGCTTTTTTGTTGCTAATATATTCTGTGTCAAATTTTTTCATATGAAACTCCTTTTAAGTTATAATTTATTCTAATTCCCCATTCAAATAGGACGTTATATACTTTTCCATATTAGGATAAAATTCTTCCCAAGTAGCAAGGGGTATAAATGTTTCGTGTTCTTCGTCAATGGCATAAATCATTTTTTTATTCGGATACCACGCAATATCAACAATGCTATAATTATCTACTTCTGCTACAATGGAAAGAACTTTCTTACCTTTCCATTTTGTTTCAATGGTATCTATATAAGAGAAAAAGCGAATAAATTTACAATACTTATCATTTATTTTAAAAGTTAGATTATCTCCCATAAGAAAATTTTCTAAATCTTTTGGAAGTTTATAACTTTTTAGAGATTGTTTTTTATTTTCCAAGTCATGAAATTCTTTTGGTTCAAAGTCTTTTAAGTAATTTGCCATCTCCATATTATTATTTTTTATTGCTAAAGAATAAGGTCTATCTCCGTATTTATCTTTGATTGTAATATCAGCTCCATTTTCAACCAAAAATTTAACCATTTCAAAATTGTTATTTCTTGCCGCTTCTATAACAGGTGTACTCTCATAAGGAAATACCATATCGGATTTATTAAAATTTATATCAGCACCTTTTTCTAAAAATAGTTTTACCATCTCTAAATCGTTTTCTGAAGCTAAATCTCGTAACTTTAAGCCACCATATTGAGCAATGCTAATTCCCAAATCTTCTAAAATTTCTATGTTTCCTATTTTGGTTTTTCTATCATTTTCAGCCCAAAACACTTGTTTGAACAAATTTGATTTTTTATCTTCACTTAGATTTTTTAAATAATTTTTGAATAAAAGTACAGTTTCTGCATCACAGTATCTCACAGCAATCTCAATAGGAGAAAGATAAAATTTACATTTTTGAGAAGCATTTTGTGTAAGTAGATATGTAGCAATCTCTTTTTTATTTAAATACAATGCTATTTCAAGTGGTGTGAATTTATTTTTAAATACATCACAAGTAATTGAAATAGTTTTATTTATATTTTTACCTAATAGAGTTTTTAATACTTCTAAATCATTATTGTATATTGCTATAATCTCAGGTGACAATTGTTCCTCTGTAAAATTCCCAAAATCGGCTATTTTATATTTTTTCATATTTAACTCCCCACAATAACTTCAAATACTGGAAGTCCCTTTTCATTCTGTATCAAGCTCCCAACCTCTGTTTTACTTCCTAAGTATTCAAAGCCTTCAAAATTAATATGGTCACCTAACCATTTATTTGATAGTTGATTATGAACCTTCATCATCAATTCACCTAACTTAAATCCAGTTCTTGTATCTGATTTAAGAAGTGCAAAAATGTTCACTTGCCATAGTCCTTCTTCTTTATATTCTTCTAAAAGTTCTTCCCCTTCTTCAAGGTCTATGACTTCATTTTCTTTTAGCTTAGCAATATCATCAATCCAAGCCTCATAAGAAATAAGCACTTCTCTTTCTTTTAATACAATCTTTTTCAGTTCTGATAACGTTACAATCTCATCCATAGAGTTCATATATGCTTTTAAATCCTTATTGAATACTTTGACATCTTCATACTCTTTTGTGTGAAATTCCCAGAAAATTCCCTCTGTAGTATATTCTACATTTTCAAACTCTTCCGTCTCATCGTAAGTATTAGAACCTTCTTTTTTATCAATAGTCTCAAACATGTCATAAAAATCATTGTTTAATATATCTAGTAAAAATTCATCAAAGGATTTTGAAATCGTTAAGTAGGAATTTAAATTTTCTACATAGACTATAAGCTGTCCATAATTTCCTTTTGAACTTGGATTAAAATCGATATATAGTTCACAAATACCATACTTTGATTCACAATATGCAAGAGGTAAAACATTGATATTTTCTATATCATTACTAATAAATTCATCAATCTCTACTCCTAAATTTGTAATTCTATTTATTATTGGCTTTTTAGATAGTTCTTTATTTGAAATTATTTGCTTAGCTGATAGTAAATTAAGAGGTATTCCCGCTTCCTCAGTAGTAAACATAGGAAAATTTATGAGTCTATTTTCATGCCTTGTATCTAGGGTTCCATCTATGATTTTTAATAATTCTATGAGTGACTCTGGTATACTAGGATACTCTTTTAAAAGTGTATGAATATCTTCCTCACTAGCTCCCTGATAAATATCCTTCACACTATCCCAAAGTTTACTATCTTCTTCTTTATATTTTTTTCTAAGGAGCGAAAAATATCTGTGTGCAATGCCATATCCACTAGGAGAAACCTTTATGTCAAAGTGGCTAATCTCATTTTGAATTTCAAAGAAATCTTCGATTATGTGCAAAGCCATATCCACATCAACCACATAAATAAAATATTTTACTTCATTATCAAAAATATAAGAATGACTTACTACACAGAGTTCATCTAAATAATCAAAGGAAAGCTTATCTTCCAGTTTGTCTGCTTTTTTCTTAATATTTTTATGGCTATCAAAGGTATAACTTACTTCAATTTTACTAAGTGTACCCACATCTACACTTATTTCTTCATTATATACTTTAGATCCAAAAGGAATACCTATTTCATCGATTATCTCTAATAAGTCATTAAGTACCCTTTCTCTATCAGGTGCATCAATTTCTATAATAGAGTAAGTAGGTATTTTATCCGAATGATTTTCACTGCTAGCTTCCTCATCTTCATAACATATCCTTGTCATTTCTCTTTCTACAAATCCGAGATTATTACGAAATAAAAAGTTTTGTAAGTACGCCTCAAAATTTCTTGTCTCTTCTAAATCAAATGTTCCGTTTAATTTAAGTTTATATATCATACATATTTCTCCTAGTTTTCATAAAATAATTGCCCCTGTATAAAACAAATCCCACTCATATTGGTTTTAGACGTACAGATATCAAAATGATTATCCGATAAATTTCCTGTAACGACATAAGCATAACCAAAATGTTGTAATGTTTTTAGTAAGAAAATCGCTTTTTCATCAAAACTTTCTTTAGTATCTTCTTCCAAATAAACAAAAGAATTTGTTTGTTTATCATATTCAAGAATTAGATTCAATGTCCCCAAAACATTTTCTAGTTCTTTTTTTATTCTATTATTCATAGTTGACTTTGCTTTTTCTGATTTTGCTTCTATCTGAAAAATCATTGACATACATAATTTATTCACCACACTAATCCCCACTACCATATAAAGAACAATTGTTTTCTAAGGCATAAAATACAATTGCAATTAACTTATAAATAAATTTTAACTGATTTTTTGTAACTTCATCAGATAAATTTTGCCAGCTATCTAATTCCATATATTTCATTAAATCATGCTTTGCATTCTTTAATTCTTCTATTGAAAAAGTATAATCATCATAATATCTTTCCCATATTGTTTTAATAAAAGGAATATCTTTTTCATATAAGTTATTTAAAACATATTCTTCTTCATATTCAATCACTGTAATTACTTTATTATATTTATTTTCTAAACTGAAACTATACATACTAACCTCTTACCCTAATATTTTTATTCCATTTAAATATGCAAATTTAATCATATTTGCCCCTAAAAATTCACTGTGATAAATATCGATCTGATCTTTTGCAACATTATCTAATGATTTATAAAAAGATATATATTTGTTTTTTAAACTGCTATGATTAATAAAATCTTGCAAGTATCTTTCTGCTTTCTTTCTTCCACCAAAACAATATACATAATAGAATAAATCAATACTTGTATTATTTTTTTCAAGTACTGTATCAATGCTCGATTCTATATCTTCAAAATCATTACAGATAGGCAAAATATAATGTTTTAATAATTGAGTTACTTCTTCTACTGAATGTTGATAGCTCGCACCTGAAAGCTCAAACCAACGAAAACTTCTTCCACGATTGATAATTGTCTCCAGCTCTCCACCATAAACAACACCATTATTTATTCCCTCTTTTTTCATTCTTTTCGATTCAATAAAAAAGTGAACACTAAACTGTATACTATATGCATAGTTTCTCCTACTTGCTTGAAAAGAAATAAAAAAATTCAAATCTTTGTTTGAAGAAATTCTTTTTAAAATTTTCGCGTTTTTTAGCATTTTAAATTCAGAAAAATGGCTGGCTATCCTACTCCAAGCCTGTTCGCATACTTCTTTAGGTTTCATTCCCTTCTCCTTCATACATCACTAATTTTTTGATTTAATTCTGATTTTATTTTTTCATATCTTTTTTTATAAGCATTAATTTTCTCCTCAGAATTTTTATTGTTTGCATTTACATAACCATCGCCTTTTCCTAAAAAATACAAATTATCTGAACTATCCAATTTTTTTGCTAATTCCACTTTCGTGCCTTTTACATTTGGAAAATATGTTTCCCAAAATACATAATCCTCAAGGGAAAATTCATTTCTACTTAACATTACATTTTTTAACTTTTTAAGTTTTAAATCAGACCGAAATAATGGAAACTTGTCTTTACAATTAATAAGCCAAACAGAAAAATATTCAAGATTTTCTAGTGAGCCTAAGAAATCAAAGTTTTTAATAGCTTGCTTCCAATCAAATGTTCCGTTGATTGATAAGTACTTTAAACTTTTTAAAGATGAAATGCTACTGAAATCACTTATTCTACGAAAATTTTGTATATAAAGAGACTTTAGTTTACTTAAATTTTCTATTGGTGATAAATCAGAGAATCCTGATATATAGACCATTTTTAATTCTTCTAATTCTCTTAGTTCCTTCAAAAATTCAATATTCTTAAGTTGTACCTTGATGATATGTAATCTTTTTAGCTTAGGAAGATGTATCACAGCCTCAACCTGTTCTCTTGTTGGATGATCTAATATCAGCTCTTCTAAATTAGGAAATTTCAAAATAATTTGCCAATTTGGTGTGTTAGCTGTTATTTCAGCTTTTTTGGTATTCGGATTAGCTTCATTATTTTCAAAACATTTAATATATGAATCATCTTTTATTCTATGAAAGTACAAGCTTGCAAAATCATCAAACATTTTAGCCTCCTAATATTAAACTTTACGCTTTATGATGATATCTCCTCTAGAAAGTCTAAGATTATCAATTGCTTTTCAATAGTCCTGATTTTCTGTATCACAATCATCAAATAATCGTATCTGTGAACTATCTGTTACTGTTTCTACTTGGATAACTTCTAGTATATTTTTTGAATTGATATTATGTTTATCCATCAAATCTATAAGAAAAATAACATTCAAGAGTTCCTCTTTTTTCTTAATATTTTTAAATTTATCTTTTCCTGTTTTTATCTCTTTTTCAATATTTTCTATTCTTGATTTTAAATAATATTTTAGCTCTTCCATATTTTCTACATTTAAAAACTATGCCTTATACAATCAACTAAATAACATCCAAATTCAGGATAAAGCTCTAATTTCCCCATAGGCTTATACTTTTCATTTTTAATTTTATGTTCTATTTCAATAAGCTTATCTAGATCTTCTTGATAACTTTTGATATATAACATTCGTTCTTCTTCTTCATCTTCAAAATCTTCATCTATTTTTGTTTCTTCTATATTAGAAATAATTTTCTTCTTATCTTTTTCTAATACTTCATCAAATTTTTGATATCTCTTTGTAATAAAAAGAGCGTAGTAATAATAAGAAATTTCATTAAAAAATTGAGTATATACAACATTTTCATATTCTTTTAAAAATAATTCATACTCTTCTAAAACATAATATGCATCGTAGATTTGATAATCACTAATATCATCTGTACTTAAATGGTAATTTTCATCTTGTCCTTCTTTTACTTGCCTTAAATATTCAAGTGCTTTTTCTTTATTTCCTAAATAAATTTCACAGTATGAGATACTTAGTAATAACCTCATTCTATTTGGATATTCTATTAATAAGGATTCAAATATTTCTTTTGCTTCTGTATACTGTTTTAATTCAAATAAGCATGCTCCATAATTAAACCTCATACTATAGCTATTTCGTGATTTTAAGGATTTTTCAAAAGCGATTAAACTTTTTTCTAAACTTTCCACATCCTCTTCAAATTGATATTTAGAAAAGTGATACAAACCAAGACCTTTATATGTTTCAAAAAAAGGGGATTCTAGTTTTTCTGCTTCCAACAGATATTTTATTTCTTCTTTACAACCTGAATGATAAAAAGCTAGATTTGTGTAGATTCTTGCTTGGTCTTTATTAGATAGTTCATCTTTATAAGTTTTAATAAAATCTTCTAATAATTTTATTCCTTTTTTCTCATTTCTTAACTCTTGATAGATTGTTGCTAATGCACATACCAGATCAACACTTGTAGAAATTTCTTTATGTCTATCTTCTACATACATTTTAAATTTTTCTACAAAGGATTTTGAGTTTTCATAATGAGTAAAAATTTTTTCTTTGTGTTTTTCTTCATATTCTTTTTTTAATGTGTACCAATAGTTTTTAATGGTAGTATTCATACTATATTATCCCTTATCATTAAATTTTTTCTTATAAATTTTTATCTTGCTTTTAGTTAGTTTTACATGTATTAACTTATGCTTATTGTTCTATATTAATTATACCATTTTGATATAACTGGATAAAGTGAGATAATTCACAAATAAAGAATAGATTACAGAAGATTATCTTCTTCCATATACCACAAAATTCTTTATTCTTTATTTTACTACAGAGGGATGGATGGATGGAAGGATATGTAGAAATCTCCTGTTGTTATTCTTTGTAGTTAATCTTTGGTAATGGTTTATGCAATTTGCATAAATGCATTGAGGCATTTTGCATAAATGCATTAGTTCAATTTGCACCTTTCCATTAGGTCATTTTGACCCAATGCATTGGTTGTAACTTTTAATTAAAATAAGTTATCCACATTACTATCTTGATAGCTATTTTGATTTCTTAGCTTTCTAATTTCAATTTTTTATACAATTCTTCTAGTTTTTCCTCGTTTAGTGAGTACCACTTTGTTTTATCTCTTAGATCTTTGTTATAGTTGCCTGTTATTAAAAATCCTTCTTTTTCTAATTTAATAAAGGCTCTTCTAACTGTATCAATACTAAGATAATCAAAGTCTTTTTCTTGCCAGTTTCTAATTGAGTTATATGTCCAATATCTTCCATCTCGATAATTTTTTCTTGTTTGTTTATTCAGTTCTAACCAATAGTGAATTTGTTGCAATACGATGGATTCATTTAGTCCAATTTCTTTTGCTAATGTTTTATTAGCTAGTATGGGGTATTCATCAAATAATAATTTACTCATTTTATTTCTCCTTTCCTTTCAAACAAAAAAGACAAGCAGTTCTTTCTACTTGTCTTAAAATACTTCTTATATCATTTTAAAATGTTTTAGTGCGTCCATAATAGCACCTTCTTTTTCTTTAGGACACTTTGGTATTTTTTGATTTTCTTTTTTAGATACGTTATAGTTTTCTCCTACTTCTAACCCACATTTTCTTTTAATCTGTGAAATATAGAGTGTAGACACTTTGAATCCATATTTATCTAATATATAATCTTTAATTTGTTGATAGGTAGCTTTCTTTTCTGAAGATGTTAAATCAAGTTCATCCATCGTTAATTCTAGGTCGATATGTTTTTGTGTATTAAGTTTGGACAATAAACATACCATCTCAACTTGTGAAGTCTGAGGAAACATATCTACTGGTTGAATTTGACATATTTTATATTTTTTAGATAGTATTTTTATATCTTTTGCTAATGTAGATGGATTACAACTAACATAAACTATTCTTTTAGCATTTATTGTTAGCAACTGTTTAGTTAAATGTCCTAAACCTGCTCTAGGTGGATCTACTACTACTACATCAAATTTTATGCCTTCTTTTTTATATCTTGGTAAAATTTTTAAAGCATCGCCTACTTCATAGTGGCAATTTTTTATATTGTTAAGTGCAATGTTTTCATTAGCATTTTTTATTGATTCTTCTACAATATCCATTCCATAAACTGCTTTACAGAATTTACTCATATATTGTCCAATGCTACCTACACCACAAAAAGCATCGAGTACTATGTCATCTTTACTTAAATTAGCATATTCTACTACTTTATCATAAAGATTTTTTGTTTGAAGAGGATTTAGTTGGAAAAATGAATTAGCTGACAATTTGTATGTAATATCTCCAATTTTTTCAATAATATAATCTTTACCATACAGCGTTATATTTTCATTCCCCATAACAAGATGATCTTTTTCATTAGTTAAATTTAAAACAATACTCTTTATACTTTTTTCTTTTTTTAGTAAATCAACTACTTTATTTAGATTTTCCACATTTTTAGTATTAGCTACAAAAACAACTTGGATATCTCCATTATAAAATGAAGTTCTTGTAGAAATATACTTAACACCTTTATATTTTTTAGAAATAGATACTGGAACTTTACATTTAGCTATATATTTTTTACAAAGTTCTATGACTTTATTTCCTTGTTCATGCAGTGCTATACAATCTTTTATATCTACTAAATCATTTGTACCTTCTTTATAAAGTCCAGCTACAACTTTACCATTTTTTATAGCAACTGGAAATTGATTTTTATTTCTATAATGGTATTCTTTTGGACTAGGTAGTATATTTAAAACTTTTTTTTCTATATTTTTTTGATTTAAGTACTTGTTAAGTGCATCAAAAACTATATTTTGCTTAAACTCCAACTGTTTACCATAAGTTACATGAGCAAGTGGATATCCTCCACTTTCCATAAATTCTTTTCTTATATTTTTTACTCTATACTTACTTTCTTCTTTAATACTAATTAGCTTTGCTTTGATATATTTTTCATTTTCTTCTTCAACTTCACAAGTTATTACTTCATCAGGTAATGCCCCTTTTACAAATGTAATTTTTTTCTTATAATAACCTATTCCTTCTCCGTTTATTCCTATTTTTTTTATAGTTAGTAGAAATCTTTTTTTCATTATTGATTTTCCTTTCAAAAAAAAGTGAGACACTGGTAAAATAATTTTCTACATTGTCCCACATAATAATCTATAAAGTTAATACTTTAACATTACTTTATTGTTTTTATTTCATTATCTAATTCTTCTACAAGTTCAATAAGTCTATCTATTTGATTAATATCAAGACTTTCAGGTTCTATACTATCAAGCTCACTAGCAAAATTTTCAAATTTATTTTTTAATTGTTCTAAGATATTAACAGACATACCCCTGCTCCTTTATTTTCATTAAATATAATTATATAATAAAAAAGATTTAAAGTAAACATTTTAAATTTTATTTTATACAATATTATTGCCTTAATCAGATATTTTTTGTAAACTTAAAGTACATTATGTAAATTTATAGTAAAATTAAGAAATGAGGTGTATTATTTAATGAATATAAATTATATTAATTTTAATTTATATGATAAAATTGATAACATTACAAACTCTATACCTAATTTTTTGGGACATTTTGATACTCTAACTATATTTTATGTTATAAATACAATTATAGTTTTTACAATAGTATTTTTAGAGTTTCAAAAAGCTTCATCTTCTTGGGCTTGGATTCTTGTACTTCTATTACTGCCTTACATGGGTTTAGTACTTTACTTACTACTGGGAAGACCTATATATAGAGAAAAAATATTTCCTTTGTCTAAAGATGATAAAATAAAGTTTCAACAAAAACTATTAGGTAGGAAAGCTCCTTACATAATCAATAGTGAAGAACTAGCTGCAAATAATCACATAAATTTAATTAAATTAAATTTTCAAGCAGATCAGTCATTCCTATCAGATAATAATGATATAGATATAATTATAAATGGTGAGGAAAAATTCCAACTTCTTTTTGAAGATATAAAAAATGCTAAAAAATATGTATATATTCAATATTATATTTTAAAAAAAGATAATATTGGAAAAAAGTTGTTTAAATTACTAGAAAAAAAAGTAAAAGAAGGAGTTGAAGTTTATGTTCTTTATGATGATATAGGTTCTAGAACATTAAACTGGTACACCTTAAAAGATATTAAATCAGCTGGCATAAAAACTAAAAGTTTTTTCAAAGCTAGATTCGCTTTAATAAATATGCGTATGAACTATAGAAATCACAGAAAATTAGTAGTTATAGATGGTCAAATAGGATACACTGGTGGATTCAATGTAGGAGATGAATACTTAGGAAACGATAATAAGGTAGGTAATTGGAGGGATACTCATCTTAGAATAAAAGGAGAGGCTGTTTCATTACTCACATTAAGATTTATCAATGACTGGAATTCTCAAGTATTAAAGAATAATAAAAGTGAACTTATTAAATTTTCAAAATATCACATTAATAAATATCCTATTTTAAATAATAAAAACCCTATACAAATAGTTACTAGTGGACCTGATAATAGATTAGAACAAATAAAATATGGATATCTACATATTATAAATAGAGCCAAGAAATATTTATATATTCAATCCCCTTACTTTGTTCCAGATGAAAGTACTATGGATGCACTAAAAATATCTATACTATCCGGAGTTGATGTAAGAATAATGATTCCTGCTAAACCCGATCACATGTTGGTTCATTGGGCAAATTATTCTTATGTCGGAGAATTAGCTAGAATGGGAGCTAAAATATATGAATATACTGATGGTTTCTTGCATGCAAAAACTATTATTGCTGATGATGAAGTGACTAGTGTAGGAAGTGCCAATTTTGACAATAGAAGCTTCAAATTAAATTTTGAAGTTAATGCATTTATATATGATAAAGAAACAACCAAAAAGTTTAAAGATATATTTGAAAAAGATATTAAAAATTCGCTTGAGTTAACATCAGAAATATATTCAAATAGAGGTTTCATAATAAAAATGAAAGAAGCTATTTCTAGGTTAACTTCACCTATTTTGTAATTTATCTTATTGAGTTTATAATGAAATTATGATATATTAAAAAATATTCACAACTTAGGAGGAATTAAAATTAATGAAAAAAATTAAAAAAATAACATTACCAATTTTGCTTAGTACTTCTGTTCTGACTTTAGCTGGTTGCTCTAGTATTAATTCAGGAGAAAAATATATATCATCTAAAGCTGGAGATGTAACTCAATCTGAGGTTCTAGAGTATATAGGAAATCAAAATATATCTAAAGCTGCTACTGACGTAGCAATTAGAAAAGTATTATTAGACAAATATAAAGATAAAATAAGTGATGATTTAATAAATAAAAAGTTTGAAGAAGCTCAAAATCAGTACGGTGGAAAAGAGCAATTTGAAGAATTATTAAAAAAAGAAGGTTTTTCTTCAGACAAATATAAAGAAGGTTTAAAAGTAAGACTAGCTCAAGCTTATATGATTAATGATTACAATAATGTTACAGAAGATAAAATAAAAGAAACTTACGAAAAAGAGAAAAAACAGTATAATATAGCTCATATATTAATTTCTGTAAAAGGTGAAACTTCTCCTAATGGACTTAGTGATGAAGATGCTAAGAAAAAAGCAGAAGAAGTTTTAGCAAAAATTAAAGATGGAGGAGATTTCTCTGAACTAGCTAAAGAAAATTCTACAGATACTGCTAATTCTTCTAAAGGAGGAGAACTAGGTTGGTCATCTAAAGATAATTCTCCATTTGTAAAAGAATTTGCAGAAGCTGCTTATTCTTTAGATAAAGGACAAGTTTCAGAAAATGTTGTTAAAACTCCTTTCGGATACCATATAATAAAAATACTAGACACTAGAGAACTATCTTTTGAAGATTTAAAATATTCTATTATTGAAGAGTTAGCAAATAAAGCTATATCTAGTGATCCTACTATTTCAAGTAAAGCACTACAAAAAATATTTGATGAGTATGGGGTTAACGGAAATACTAGTGAAGTTAAAAGCTATATCAATGAAATGCTAGCAGGAACAAAAAATAGCTAAAAGTTTAGTAAATATAAATAAAAAAGTTATATTCTTAGTAAAATAAGAATATAACTTTTTTATTTTATAAATTAGGTCTAATTACTAAAATTTTCCCTATATTTTAATGGTGTAGTTTTTGTTACTGTTTTAAAAATTCTTATAAAATAACTAGTATCAAAATATCCTATATAATCTGAAATTTCTGATATTGAAAAATCTGTATTAGATAATAAATATTTAGAATTTGATATTCGTCTTTTATGTATATAATCTACTATACTAAATCCCATTTCCCTATTGAATATTGAAGATAAATAACTTTTATTTACATCCAAATAATCACTAATATCGTTAAGGTTTATTTTTTCTCTAATATGATCATTTATATAAAGTATACAATTTCTTACTACTTGCTGCTTATCTTTGTATTTTTCTTTATCAATAAGTAAACAATACTCTCTTATTATATCAGAACTAAAATCATAGTTATCAATTTTATTTTTGATTTTCACCCATAAAGCATTAACATCAATAGGATTTGCTTCACTATCAGAAAATGCAAAATGTAACACATCATTAATATAATTTGATTTTTCTTTTAATTTATTATCTTCTAAATTTTTACTATTGTAATTAAACTCTAGATCAAATATCATAGATATTCTAGTAATATCACCTTTTATTGCAGCATTTTTTAATTCTTTATTAAATTCTGCTTTTCGCTCAAGTATATCTCTAATAATATATTGTCTATCAAAACTAGATTTTTTTAAATTTTTTATATCTATATCTTCATAGATAACAATTTTATTAAAATCTATTTCCTCTAAGTCAAACAATAATTGTAATAAGTTATTAAACGTTTTTTTTGTAATAACTTCTATATTATAAAGTTTTTCCGAAAGTTCATCATCCAAAATAATACCTTGATTAGCTAATAATTCTTGATAAGACTCAAGAGAATAATTATAGTCTAAATAGGGTGATAATAAAAAGAAGCTATTATTATTTTCAGATGGTATAAATAAACTATACATACCTAATGAGCTTATTGTTTTAATAAGTTTTCCATTCTTTAAGTCATTAATGATTTCATCTTTATTTTTAATTAAATATCTTGAAACTACTTTTAAGACATCTTTGTTACTAATATTTATTTGTGATATTGCTTCTTCATAATTATCAAAACTTCCCTCTATAACCTTCTCATCTATATCTAAAATATTTTTTATTTTATTTAATTTATTTAAAGTTATATTCATTTTATTGTCCTTTCTAAAACTAATCTAAAGTTATATCACGTCTAGCATGTATTATATAAGAAATTAATAAAAATGCAACTGTGTAAGATAGTGCCATTATTAATAAATTAGTATCGGTTAACTTCGACATTTCCCCTACTAATTTTCTTGAAGATTCACTTTCATAATAAGCTGTTATATTTGTTATATTAGTAAATATATATTTAACATAAGAAAACTTAGTTACAGCATAACCAACAAGCACATTTATAAGATCATTAGAAATAAATAGAACTACAACTACTACCACAGATAATATTTGAGTTTTAAATATTATACATATTATTAGTACAAGTGATATAAAGAATATCATTAGAGCTGAGAATGATAAGAAATAAATTCCTAGTTGTTGCCATAATAATCTACCAAAATAATTATCACTCATTTTAGTAGTGAATACTGTATGTAAATTAATTCTATCTTTATTAAATACAAATTTATTTAACGCTAAATCAAATATAAATGTTAAAGCCGAAAAAATCAGATAATTAAAAATACCTAAAAATAATTTTGCTGTTAATATACCACTTCTAGACTTTGGTCTTGAATATAAAAATTTGGCAGTACCTCTAGAGTATTCTTGAGTAACATTATTAGCAAAAATTATTAAAATAAATATAGAAGAAACCCATAAACTAGCTTTTAAACTTAAAAATACTAACTCTTCTCCAGGAGGAATTTGACTATTTTCCATATTTTTATAAGAAAATGATACTAATACATTAAAAATAGCCATTATTGCAAATATAGATATTAAATATAGCCATGTTATTTTCTTTTTATAATCTTTTATAAATTCATTTATAAATAATTTCATTATTTTTCTCCTCCTTTACCTGTAATTTCTAAAAATCTTTCTTCTAATGTTTTAGTAATAATTTTTATCGTATCTATTTCTACGTAATTAGTTACTAGGTAAGAAACTATTTTTGATTTTTCTTCTTTAGAAATGTTTTCAAATATAAATCCATCATCAAGGCGAACGTAATCAAACTCTAGATATTTTAATAATTCTTCTGATCTGTCATTATCGTATGTATTTATAAGTGTTCTTGTTACTTCTTCACCTCTAAGGTTATCTAATGTATCGTCAAATATAATGCGTCCTTTTTCTAGCACTATAATTCTATCTGAAACTTTTTCTATTTCATCTAGTAAGTGTGAAGATATTAATATTGAAACACCATTAGCTGCTATTTCTTTTAATTTATTTCTAAAGTCCTGTACACCTTGTGGATCAAGACCATTTACAGGCTCATCTAATATTAATATTTTTGGATCATGAATTAATGCTTGTGCTAACCCTAATCTTTGACGCATACCTAGAGAATATGTTTTTACCTTTTTACGCGCTACTTTCTCTAGTCCTACAAATTTTAACGTTTCTTTAATTTTTGATCTAGTTATCTTTTTACCAGAAAGTCGAGCTAATTGTTTTAAATTAGAATATCCTGACATATAATTATAAAATTCTGGAGATTCAATCATAGCCCCTACTTCAGACATCATTTTGTTTCTACCTAATCCTAGAGGCGTTTCAAAACAATAAATATCTCCTTTAGTAGCTTTTGTTAAACCTACCATCATTCGCATAATTGTAGTCTTACCGCTTCCGTTTGGTCCAAGTAATCCTATAATTTCTCCTTTTTTCATATCAAAAGATATATCTTCAACTATAGTTTTAAGACCTATTCTCTTTTTAAGACCTAAGACTTCTAAAACTACATCCTTGTAATAATTATCTTGATTTCCATTGTTATTTTCCAACTCAGGAAGTGGCATTACTAAAGTTTCTTCTAATTTTTGAAAATTATTTGTACTTCCCTCTGATTTTATTTCGTCTTTACTTAAAATAACAGTATCTTCAAAATTATCATTTGTATCTTCTTTAACACTAGTATTCGATTCAGATTCGACTTTTTCTTTTATTCTATTTAAAACATCCAAATACTCTTTATTGCTTTTTAATTTTTCTGCTTCGCTATTATCAAGAGTATCTTTGTTTAAATCATTAGTATTAGTCATTTGATTTGTATCCTTTCTTTAATATTTTTACACTCAATTATAACATAATTTATATTTTTTTTCTATAAAACTATATAAATTAATATTTGTTATTTTACTTTTTTTATAGTTTATAAATTAAATAAATAAAAAAAATAATACGAGTTGCCGTAAAAACAACTCGTATTACATAAACTATATTCTAAGTTTTAAATTAAATATCACATATATTAAAGGTATCAATATTATGTATGAAATAAGATATCCAAGTATAACACTAGCACCTTTATATCCTATAATTACTGCAAAAACACTACCAAATGATATTACAACTATAAAGTAACATATATATTTAGCTAATTTTATAGTGAAAAATTTACCCTCATCATCTACATTATGATGTTTATAAATTTTACCTGATATTATCACTAATATTAAAAGAACTATTAAATATATTAAGTAGTATTTAAAACTATAATATCCATCTAAAAACATTCTTCCAGGAACATATAAAGGATTATCTCCTACAAGCATAGGATCAAATTTTTGTAAAAATTCTACTTTACCATCAAGAGATCTAATAATCTCTAGATTTATTCCAACTAAGAATAAGAAATATCCTACTCCTAACATAGAAGGTAGATACATACAAATTATACTTACTATACTACCACAAAATGATGCAAATATAGCTCCTAGTAATAATATAAACAGTGACAATATTAAAAGTTTATTGTATGCAAAAAGTGCTGAACTAAAACTTACTAATTCTGAAATTACACTTGTTTTTATAGTCCAAAAACTCATAAATGATAATATTAAATCACCTATTAATAATATTATTATAGATGTTAAAACTTTAGCAAAATAAATTGTTGATTTTTTGTAAGGTAAACTAGCTACAAACTTACCGAAGTTAGTATGGTATTCTAAACCAAATATTATTGAAACTATTAACATACTCATAATACTTAATATTATAACTATTGGAACACTATAAAACATTTCTTTTACACTAAGATTATCTGAGCTGTTTTCCATATTAAACTGTACAAAAGATAATATATCTTCTTTTGCAATTGACCTAGTAATATACAAAGGATAAATTTTCACAATATCGTCTACTAATTTATTAAGTTCTTCTCTTAATTTTTTATATTCCTCAGAATCTTTTTCTAATGAATAAAGATTACTGTACATCTCTTCAAATTTATATAATTTTTCTATATTATCATACTGTTCATTTGTTAAATATTTTTTATGATAATCTTTATCTTTATAAATTGGGTGATTACTATCTATGTAAATATTATTTCTTTGATAGTAATAAGATAAAGGATAGCTATTTTTATTATTTCTATAGTATTCGTCAATAACAAAATTTTGTTTTAAAATTTCGATATCTTCTTTAGTTAGCTTTTCATCAAAATTATTATAGTATTTATCAAAATCTTTTTGATGTTTAACCCAAAAATCATCTGACTTTCTACCTAATTTAGAAGACATATCATAATAATTATAATTGTTCATTTTATTGAACTTATAAGATATAGCTCCTTGTTTTAAATCATTTTTTATAACATTTCCGTAAGAAAGTCCTATTATGGCATATAAAAATAGTATTAAAATTATAAACGGACTGTAGCGTTTAAAATATAACTTTACAATTTTTAATATATTTTCCATTCTAATTACCTCCTTTGTTTTTAAATATAAATATGTCTTCTAAAGTTACACTTATTTCATCATATTGTAGAGCTTCTTTTAATAGTTCATCTTCTGAAAAGTCATCTGTTACTTCTACTAATATTGTATATACTCTACCAATACTATTTATTAATAAAACGTTTGTATTATTTAACAATTCATCTGGTATATTTTCTTTATATACTAGCTGATATTTTTTATAATTCTCTAGTTTTATTTCTTTAGAATTGTCACTTACAGATTCTTTTTCTATATAAAATACTTTATTACTTATTTTAGAAAGATAGTTCAATTGATGGCTACTTATTATTAATCCAACATTTTTTTCTTGAGCATCTAAAATATAATCAATTACTTTATTTATATTTATAACATCTATTCCATCTAAAGGTTCATCTAAAAATATAAAACTCGTATTACACCCCAAACCTATTATTAAAGCTGCTAGCGCACTCTCTCCTTTTGATAGTTCAGACATCTTTTTATTTATGTTTATTTTATTTTTAGCTAAATTTTCAGTTACATAATTTTCGTCAAATTTTGGGTATATAATTTTATAATAATTTATTATTTTTTTTATTTTAGTATGTGGAAAATAATCAAATCTATCAGGTATGTATATTATTTCTTGCTTTAAATTAGGATTGTTATAAATATTTACGCCGTCTATACTAATTTCACCACTATTTTTTTCAATTATTTCTACTAATATTTTTAAAAGTGTAGTTTTCCCACTTCCATTTCTTCCAATTAACGCCAAAATTTCGCCACTATCTAAACTAAAATCTACATTTTTAAAAATTTCTTTTTTATCAAATTTTTTCGATAAATTTTTTATCTCTAGTTTCATAACTTACCTCCTTGTCGTATATTTTTTCTACTTTTTCTATCAACTTTTCTTTAGACAATGATAAAAATTTCCATTCTGATAGCAATTTTTTAAGTTTAATATCTATTAAATCATGTTCTTCAACAATAACATTCATATAATTACCTCCTTAAAATAAACTATCAATTTTTGATAAGAGTTCTTTTTTATTTATTCCCAACATTCTTGCTTCTCTTATCAAATCATTTATTAGTCTGTCTATTAAATCATAATTTGGTTTTATTTCATCCAAATTATTAGTTATAAAAGTTCCTTTACCTACAACTGTATTTATTATTTTTTCAGATTCTAATATTTGGTAGGCTTTTTGAACTGTACTAATATTTACTTGTAAAATACTAGCCATTTCTCTAACTGAGGGTAACTTATCATTTTCTCTTAAAATATTTCGGACTAATAAATCTTTAACATTATCCACTATTTGTTGATATAATGATTTTTTAGACCTTATATCTACCTCAAACATATAGTACCTCCTTTATTTTTATTGTATTGTTTGTAACCATACACTTAATACACTTATAGTGTACCACCATCCACCATACACTGTCAAGATAAAAAATAAAAAAACTCATAATTATCTATTTTATAAGATAATTACGAGCCTGTTTATAATTTAATATTTATTTCTAAAATACAAATTCTTTTTCTAAATCTATATCTTTGAAGTAAACATATACTTTTTCATAACCTTTAGTCTTCAATAAAGAACTTATAGATTCAGCTACTTCCTTGCAAACTTCCGTAGGTCTATTTACCCAAGAAACTTCTACATAAACTTGAGATACTTCTTCTCCATCAAATACAGCTACACTTTCTAATCCTTCAAGCGTAAAAGCATTTTTTGGTCTCTCAATTATTTTCTCAATATTTGAAAGAAATTCTCCGCTAACTTCTTTTAAATCTTCTTTTTTCATACCTCTAACTACTATTCTTGGCATTTTTATTTCTCCTTTATTTGTATTATCAATAATATTATACATTTTTTTGTAACCTTTTTCAATAAAAGTTTACTATAATATATTCTCTCTAGAGGCATAATAAAAGCCTGTAATATCAATATAATAATTTATAAATAATTATCATTATTAATATTACAAGCCTAATTTATTCATTAAATATTATTAATTATTTTTTAGACAATTTAGTTTTTATTCCACCTATAACTAGTGGTAGTAAACTTATACCTATAATTGCAAAAACAACAACAGAAAAATTATCTTTTACCCATGTTATGTTTCCAAATAAATAACCCATAGTTATAAATAATGTACACCAAGTTAGTCCACCAAGGAAATCTATTATTCTAAATTTCTTATAATCCATTTTTCCTGCACCTACGATAAAAGGAACTATTGTTCTTATTATTGGGAAAAATCTTGCTAAAAATATAGATTTTCCTCCATGTTTGGCAACAAAATTCTCTGCATCTTGTAGGTTTTGATCACTTACAAACTTTTTAAACCAAGACTTTTTCTTCAAATAGTCCGAAAAATTTCTTCCTATAAAGTAGTTACAGTTATCTCCTATTACTGCTGCTGCTATACATAAAAATAGTAATAAAAATATATTATTTCCTGTAGCTGCCCATAAAGCACCACTTGCGAAAAGCAGTGAATCCCCTGGTAAGAACGGCATAAATACTACACCTGTTTCAACAAATATTATTAAAAATATTATAGCATACATCCACCAAGCACCGTGTTCTACCATTAGTTCACCTAAATGCTTATCTATATGCAGTATAAAGTCTATCAAAAATTTTATAGTATCCAATTAAAATTCCTCCTAATACAATATTACGATTATAGCATAGCGAAAATATATTGTCTAATTTTATAATTTTCATAAATTTAAAATAAATATTGATTATACAAAATTAAAAACAATAATCACTATACTTCTATTAATTTTCCTAAGTTATATGAGTAAATATATTTAGAAATGTTTGTAGCATCTAAATAGTAATTTTTTACTGCATTAGCATATAAATTCAACTGTGGGCTATGGCGTTCTACAAGGATATTTTCTCCCGATTTTTTAGTAATAGAATCTGTTTTGTAATCTATAATAATATATTCATCACCTTTTTTTATTAATAAATCTATAACACCTTGAAGTATTGTTACATCTTCTGAATCAGCTTTTTCAAATAAATCTTTTATTTTTTCCATGTTAGTAAACATTATTTCTGTTTCTATTAGATTATTATTTTTTACAATAGGCATTATTACATTTATAAAGTTTTTTATTTTTTCTAAATCATCTTCATTTAATAATAAATTATACTCATCTACACTCAAAATTCTTTGTTCTTTAATGTTAATAGTTTTATTTTCAACTTGTCTTAAATTAGTTAGATAATCTACTATATTTTCTATTATCTCCCCACTATCTATATCTATTACTATTCTCTCAAAAAGTTTATGAATCAAATTACCTTTTATTAAGGCATCTTTAGAACTTTTAAGTTTAGAAAATGTTTTTAATACTAAATCTTCTTTTTTATTTTTTTCTTCGCTTCGTTCATTATTAATTTTTCTTATATTAGAATATGATGTTTTAGCTGGATAAAAAGCACTTTTTTTATAAGGTTTATTATTTAAAAATTCATAAGATTTGTCTATATTAAAATTGAAATCTAAATTCTCATTGTCTAGTTTTTCTTCAATAACTACTTCCTCATCATCTATAGTGAAAGTTCTAAAAATAGCTTTGCTCTCAGTTATATCTCCAGAAGCATATAGATTTTCTGAATTATAATAATCAAATATAGGATTAAGCATTTCATAATAATTTTTTGCATTACTTATCTTTCCTAATACTTGCTCTTTTTCATTTAAACTTTCTAATTCTGAAGTACTTTCCCCTAATGTTATCTCTTTTGATGATGCTAAATATAAATTACTTTGTGCTCTTGTTAATGCAACATAAAGTATTCTTATTTCCTCTTCAATGGATTTACTTTTTTGAATATGTACGTTCATATCGTATAATTTTTGCAAAATATTGTATCGATCATTTGAATTTATATGTTGAATATTAAAAGTCAAACCAAAATTTTTAGAAAATATAAATTCTGATTTAAAATCACTCATATTAAAGTTTTTATCTAGATCAACAACAAATACTACCTCGTATTCTAAACCTTTTGATATGTGAATTGTTGACATTAGTACACTATCTTTAGGAGGGGTAATTTCAGCTTCATAATCTCCGTTTGTTTTAACTTCTATTAATTTTTCTACAATATAACTCAAATTGAAATTGTTATATTCTATTTCTTCTACTAAACTTAAAAAATTATAAAAATAGTCTACCTCTATCTCATCAAGATTTATCATTCTCATATACTCTACAAAATTAACATCCCAGTTAACTGTTTTGATAAGGTCATATGCAGAATTATTGTAACTATAATTTATCCATCTTTTTAAAATATTTGTTGCAAAATTACTCTTCTCTGTTTCGCTATTTAGAAGTTTTTCATAAAGAGTTTCCCCTTTCTCCTCACTTAATTTTATTAAATCATTATTATTAAATTTAAATATATCACTTTTAAGTAAAACTAATAAACAAACATCATAACTTTGATTATCTATAAATCTCAACAAATTAAAAAGTATATTAAAGGAATGAGAATTAGTAAAACCTTTTTTATCTTTATAATATAACGGAACATTATGTTTTTTAAATATCTCTTTGTACTTCTCCATATTACTAGTACTTCTTAACAAAATAGCAAATTTATCATAAGATAAATTTTCGTTAGAATGACGTTTTTTTATTTCTAAAGCTATTTTTTCCATTATTTCTTCTGAATTTAATTTATTATCATCAGAAGATATTATATAAGTTGGAAATATTTTACTTTCTCCTTTTACTGACGGATAATATAGTGCACTATCTTTATCGTAACTTACTCCTGCATTGTGTTTGTACATTAACCTGTTAAATATATAATTACTTGATTTTAATATATTTTCTTCACTTCTAAAATTTTCTTTTAATACTACACAAATACCATTGTAATCGCCATTAAATAAATATTCTTTATTAACATCATACTCATCATTACTAATTAATTCTGTAAGTTTAGTATATGAAACATACTTTTCTTCAAAAAGCTCTGGACTTGAACCTCTAAAACCATATATAGCTTGTTTAACATCTCCTACTCTAAAAAAGTTAACATCCTTTCCTCTGATTATGTTTAAAATATATTCTTGCAAATCATTGTTATCTTGATATTCGTCTACATATATTTCTAAAAACAAATTTTGATAATAATTTGCTGCTTCTGTATATACTTTTTTTCCATTTGTTGTGCTTTCTAGTGCCTTGATAGCCAAATGGTTTAAATCAGAGAAATCTAAATAATTGTTAGCTCTCTTTCTATAAATAAACTCATTATCTAGTTCAACTAATATTTCCACTATAAATTTATTTATTAATTGTATGTTATTATATGTTTTAATTATATTTTTTATTTTCAAAATATCATCAAAACAATTAACTATATAAGAATTATTTTCTTCGGTATTATATTTTTTTAAATTATCTAAAATGTTATTAATTATAAGCATTAACTCTTTATTGCTTATAATCTCTCCATTTTCTTCTACACTATCTATAATATTTATTAACTCATTTGTTTTACTAACATTAAAATTTTTGTTAGAAAAAGATTGTTTTAAAAGTTTATTACTATCTTCTTTATCTTCTAAAAATAATAAGTACTCTTTAAATTCTTTAATTAAATCTAAATATATATCATATATATTTTCATTATTTACTTCTAAAATATTTTCAAATGCTTTATCATAATCTATACTTCCTAATAACAAATCTGTATTTTTTGTCAATTCTTCTTTTATATAATTTTTATAATTAGGTATTGATAGTAAGCTAATATATATTTTCTTAACAAAATCTGTTATATCTTTTTTTGTTTTAAATATTTCAAATGCTTTATCAAGTAAAATACTATTTCTTTTTGAAAAACTTTCTATAACAAAATTTATGCTATCGGTTAAAATAAAGTTGTTATTTGATAAAACTTTAAAATCTGGAGAAAGATAATAACTATTTCCTTTTATTTCCTCTTCTACTAAATAATAAAACTTCTTAAGTAAATTTAGACAAAAGCTATCTATTGTTGATATTTGAGCATTATTTATTAATAATCTTTGATTTCTTAAATATTCTAAGTCACTATCCGTTCCATAACTTAATAATCTATGTGTTATTTTTTCTTCTATTTTATTTTTCATACTACTCGCTGCTGCCGTTGTAAAAGTCAGAACAAGTAATCTATCTATATCCCATCTATCATCTGCTACTCTCTTGGCTATTCTTTCTGATAAAACAGCTGTTTTCCCGCTTCCTGCGGCTGCTGCCACTAGAACATCACTACCACTAATAGATATAGCTTGCCATTGGGCAGCAGTTGGAGAATGTTTTAAATTTAAACTATAATTGTCTATTGCCTTTAAAGATACTTCCATAAAAATCTCCTAAAATTATTTATAATCATCAATAATTTTACCATAATTTTAAAAAATAATTAATACTCCTATTCTGTTATAGTTTTTATGTTAAAAGTGTATCAATTATTTGCAATTAATTTATATACTATGATATAATTAAATCGTAGTAAATGATTACGTTTTCATAAAAATAAATATTTAAAGGAGTTTCAACTATGAACGAAGTAAAAATTCTTAAATTATTCATAAATGGTGAATTCTGTGAAAGTAATAATCCAGAATTAGTAGACGTTATAAATCCTTCTACAGAAGAATTATTAGCAAAAATTCCTGCTGGATCTGTTGAAGATGTAGATAAAGCTATAGATATAGCAGAAGAAGCTCAAGCTGAATGGGAAAAATTGCCTGCTATAGAAAGAGGAGCTTATCTTAGAAAAATAGCAGAAAAAATTAGAGAAAGAGAACCTGAAATTACTCAAACGATAGTTAATGAAGGTGGTAAAACTTTTGAATTAGCAAAAGTAGAAACTTTATTTACAGCAGACTACTTAGATTATATGGCTGAATGGGCAAGAAGATATGAGGGAGAAATTATCCAAAGTGATAGAAAAGGAGAAAATATATTCTTATTCAAACGCCCTCATGGAGTTACTACTGGTATATTACCATGGAATTTTCCATTCTTCTTAATAGCTAGAAAAGCAGGGCCTGCTTTATTAACAGGGAACACTATAGTTATTAAGCCTAGTGTTCTTACACCAATAAACGCTCAAATTTTTGCTGAGATATGTCAAGAAGTTAAGCTTCCTAAAGGAGTTATTAACTTTGTTCACGGAAAAGGTAGTATTGTTGGAGATAGACTAGCATCAAACCCTAAAGTTGGATTAGTTAGTTTAACAGGTAGCGTTCCTGCTGGACAGGCTGTTATGCGTGCCGCTTCTGAAAATATAACTAATGTATCTTTAGAGTTAGGTGGTAAGGCACCTGCTATTGTTTATGATGATGCTGATCTAGACTTAGCAATAAAAGCAATAGTTGCATCTAGAGTAATTAACTCTGGTCAAGTATGTAACTGTGCAGAAAGAATATATGTTCAAGAAACTATAGTTGATAAATTCAAAGAAAAACTTTTTGCTGCACTAGATAACGTTAAATTCGGGGATCCTAATAAAGAGTCTGGTTTAGACTACGGACCACTAATTGAAAGACGCGCTGTAGAAAGTTTAGTTAAAAAAGTAGAATATGCTAAAGAGCAAGGTGCTACTGTTGAATATGGAGGAAAACAAAAAGAAGGAAAAGGATTCTTCTTTGAGCCTACTGTTATTACAAATGTAAGAAATGATATGCAAATTATGCAAGAAGAAACATTTGGTCCTATAATTCCTATCGCTACATTCAAAACTATTGATGAAGCACTTAAACTTGCTAATGATTCTGAATTCGGCTTAACCTCTTCTGTATACACTAGAGATTTAAACAAAGCATTTAAAACTATAAACGGATTAAAATTCGGAGAAACTTATGTAAATAGAGAAAACTTCGAAGCTATGCAAGGATTCCACTCAGGTAGAAGAAAATCAGGTATTGGTGGAGCTGATGGAAAACATGGTTTAGAAGAATACTTAACTACTCAAGTTGTTTATTTACAATTAGATGAAGATTAAAATTTAAAATTATAAAGCACTTTACATTAAAATAAAATGTAAAGTGCTATTTTTTAATTTAAAAAATAATTAATTATATTAGCTAGAGACATCAAAAAACCTATAAATATAGTAATTTTAGCAGTTAACACCATATAAGGTGCCATAGTTTCTTTCGTAACATTATTATTAAAACCTTTTATAATCTTGACTGCCAAAGGTATAGTTATTAATACTAAAATATTGTATATACTACCAATATTAGTGAAAATATAAATAATGTTTAAAACATAAGATACAATAAAAATATATTTTAGAGTTAATACTGCTTGATTTTTTCCCACTATTATTGCATAAGTATTTCTTCCTGATTTTTTATCATTATCTAAATCTCTAATATTATTAGCTAACAATATTCCTCCTATTAATAAGAACATAGGTAAAGATATAGCTATTACTTTATAATTTATATATCCTAATTGAAAATAAAAAGATAAAGATACTATTATAGTTCCCATAAAAAAACCTGAAAATATTTCACCGTATGGAGAATAAGCTATTGGATAAGGTCCACCTGTATATAAATAGCCAACCAGCATACAAATTATACCTACAATAAGCACTTTATAATCTGTTATATATGTTAAATATAGACCTATTAATAAGGATATAAAATATAAAAAATAAGCTGCATTAATTACTTCTTTTTCTGTTAATTTATTTTTTAAAATAGATCCAGAAATACCTTGAGAATCGATTTTATCAAGGCCTTTTTTATAGTCGTAGTATTCATTAAATAAATTTGTAGCAGCTTGAATAAAAATACAGCTAATTAAAAATAGAAAAAAAACTCCAAATTTAAAACTACTACTATAAAACATAGCATATGTACTCCCTAAAAGTACTGGGGCCAGTGATGCTGGGAAGCTATGTGGTCTTGAACATTTTATATATTCTTTTATTTTTTCCAAAATAATACCTTCTTTCTAAAATAAAATATGTTACAACATATTTTTCTTTTCAAGATAAAATACATTATAACATATTTTTAATTTTTATATTATTATTTCTTCTTTTTCTAAATTAGTCCCATTTAATATTCTATTTCTATAAGAAATACTAGCTGGACTTTTAGCATCCCAAATATTATCAAACCAGTTTATAAAATTTTCTACATTAAAATCTACTTTTACAAGTTCTAAATAAATATTACCTTCCTTAATACTTATTATAGCTTGGCTACAAGGTTTATTTGATATTCTTATAAATATACCATAAGTTGTTCCTTTTATATTTGCCATTCCACTAGAACCGTTGTTTAACACATATTTTTTATTCAATTTTTTGACAACCGGTAGGCAGGTATGAGTAGTTACTAAAAAATCTACTTTATTTTCTTCAAGCCAAATATTCAAATTTTGTTCTCTATTTTTGTCTTTTAAACTGTCAATAGAACAATTCCACCCTGATAAACTTTTTTCATCTCCGTGTGTAATAGCTATTTTCTTACCAAAATATTCTAAAACATAAGTTTTTTCTCTAGTTCTGATATCATTTAATACACTGCTATTTTTCAAATTATCCTTCATAGCACTATGAATATCATTAGATCTTTCTACTACTCCATCATCTACATCTTCTGGGTAGTTGCAACCACAACCCAAATTATTATTTGGATTTATCAGTTCATACTCCACATTACCTAATAACTTTATATCATTTTTTATTAAGTTTTCTACCTTTAAAAAGTCGTCTTCATAAATATCGAACCAATGGATATCTCCATTAAATATTATTAGTGGATATTCATCTTCATTTAAAGCAAAATCTTTAATTGTTTTTAAAGCTTCAAAATTACCGTACAATCCTCCTACAATATAAATGGTGCTATTATTGTGTTCATTAATATTACTAGCCCAATTTTTATTTAAAATATAATCTATAGAACAATTTCTTCCTTTCATGGGTTATATTTCCTTTACAAAAAATGAAGGTAAAATGTAACCTATAGTACAAACAATTAAACCATATAAATTAACACCAAGAGTAAGGGCATTTTTCCCTTCCCCTATAACAAAGTAACTAGGAACAGTACCTACTGCTAACATAATACCAAAAATTATACCAATCCAAAAACTCAAATGAAAACCTACTTTTGTTGGTTTAAATATACCATGAAGTAAGAATATAGGAGCTAATCCTATTACCATAGTTCCACTTATAGTTGTTGCCTTTAATATATCTGTTCCCATTATCATAGGTAAATTCGCTATTATTGCGAAGGCAATCATAACTACTATAGCTAATGTTTTTGGCTTATTTATAGATGACAGTCCTGCTATTTCAGGTAATTCTTTTGCTGTTAATTTTCCTAAACTTGAGAATGTAGAATCAAGAGTTGAACCTGCAGCTGATATCATTACTACTATCATAGCAAAATAACCTGCCAAACCTAAAGTCTTCCCTATTGCTGCTGGTACATTACTAGAAACTTCCATACCTACTAACTTAGCATGTATTCCTATAAAACTAAATATTAGAATGGCTAAAAATCCTAGAATTCCTGATATAGTAAATGCTTTAAGCATTGATTTTTCTTCTGTTATAAACCCTCTATCAGTAAGTACAGGATCGTGGAATCCATAGCTAAATATTTGTAAAATACTTACAAATAACATATCAACACCTGCATTAAGTTTCCAATTACCCGATAATACAAATTCTGAAATGTTGTGCTTTGGTAGAATAATAACTACTACCATCGCTACAAAAAATATAAATATTATAGATTGTATAACATCTGTTATTATTGAACTTCTAAGTCCTCCTAGTATTGAATATATAAGTGTAATAACTGTAAAAATTATTGCTGACCAAATAAACTCTTTACTTCCTGAAGCACCGTAATAACCACCAACTACAGATGTATTACTCCATACTTCATTAAATAATCTTATAAGTATTGCTGCAGAAAAAACAACTGCTGCAAATTTTCCATAATTAGAAGTTAAAAAACTAACTAATCCTTTTGCAAAATATTTTTTTCTAAGTCTATATATAGCGTATCCTGTAAGTGGTATACATAACCAATAAACTGCGTAAGCCAATCCACCTACAAAGCCATACTGAGCTCCTAAATTAGCTGCATTTGTAACAGATTTTGCAAATATCCAACTTATAAAAATACTTAACATTAGCATCATTTGAGTTGGCTGTTTTCCTGTATTGCTTTCACCCTGGAAAAATCCTTTTTCTGTTACTTTTTTAGGAGATAATAAAAACATTATAGTTCCATATAATGCCAAAAATCCCCAAAATAAATATCCTGTATAGTCGTTCATTAAAATTTATACTCCTTTTTCTATTTTATTGTCTCTACTGTTTTCACTACACAATAACTATTATAACAAAAAACTAATACTATAGAAATAACTATATTTTAACTTATTTATGTTATAATTAATAATAATTTAATAGACAAGGAGACTTTTTAGTGTTAAAATATTTGTTCAACCAAAAAATATCCTTAATGGCTACAGTATCCATTTGTATTTTGATTTTTTATTTTTCACATCAGACTGGAGAACAGTCTAGTCAAATATCTGATTCCATAATAATTAGAAAAATGGGTCACTTTTTAGAATATGCTGCACTTGGATTTTTTACAACATCTTTTTTATCAAATTTATATTGTGTTTTTAAAAATAAAATGAAATGTTTTTTTATTAGTTTTATATTTGTTTTCTTATATGCTTGTTCTGATGAAATACATCAAACTTTTATACCTAATAGAAGTGGTAATTTTATTGATGTTATTATTGATTCAGTAGGAGGAGTGATAGGTATTTTGGTATCAATAAAAATTAAAAAATATATTGTGAAAAATAAAAAAACAAAGTAAAAATAAATTAATAATGATATAATTTTCTTCTTTTTAGTTGTAATTAATTTGAAAAAATTATAAAATATATGTTATGTGTAATAATAAAATATATACGGAGGAATAATAATGTTAAACGCTCTTATCGTAGAAGACGATATACTATTAGCAAACAGAATAAAAGAAACTATTTCCGAACAATTTAATACAATTATTTGTAATAATGGATTAGAAGCTATAGAATTTTTAAACAATCAAGATTTCGATTTAATTATATCTGACTTAATTTTACCTAAAGTTAATTCTATAGGAATAATAAAATATTTAAAAGAAAATAATAAGATTATTCCAATAATAGTTATTGCTAACTCTGATATTTATGATGATAAAGCTGAAATAATGAATTACCCTATGGCTGAGTACTTTGTTTATCAAAAATCTTTAAATGATTTACTTATAAATATTGACCACTTAATTCAAAGATTTAATAATAAACAAGATACTTCGATAATAACTTATAATAATCTTACAGTTGATATAGCAAATGAGTCTGCCGAATTTAACGGAACTAAACTAGAAAATATAAAAGGAAAGTACTTAGAACTATTATATTTCTTTGTTTTAAATAATAATATAATACTAAAAAAAGAAGAAATATTTGATAGAGTCTGGGGAGTTAACTCTGAAACTACTATTAATGCAATAGAAGTTTACATATCTGGACTTAGAAAAGAACTTAAAAAAGTTGGTTGTGATAAATACTTAAAAACCATCCGTGGTGTAGGGTATTCTTTATCATAATGAAAAATTTAGAATTTGATTATCCTATAGATTATGAATTATATTCTGTAGAAGAAATACAAGTTATAATTAATTTTTTAGATACAGTAGAGGAATGTTACTCTAAAGGTGTAAATTTAGAGGTTTTTGAAGAAAAATACAAGAACTTTAAATCTATTGTTAAAGCTAAATCTGAAGAAAGAAAATTATTAAACGATTTTAAAAATATCACAACTTTCGATGGTTATCTATGTGTTAAACAAATGAGAGATAAAAAAGCAATAATTAAGCTATAGCGCCTAATTATTGCTTTTTAATAATATTTTTTCTAACTCATTATAATTTTTTATTTCGTAAGTGGGTATTACTTCACTATTATTTTCAATACTTTTTAAATTAACCCATATTGTATCAATACCAAAATTATTACCTCCTCCTATATCTGCAAATAGGTTATCTCCTATCATTACTGCTTGATTTTTTTCAAATCCTGGTATTTTCTTAGACAAATAGTTAAAGAACTCTATATCTGGTTTTTGTACCCCTATTCTTTCAGAAATAAAAATATCATCAAAATATTTTGATATAGCTGAATTTTGGAGTCTACTTTCTTGAATTGTTATTAATCCATTTGTAGCACCATAAATTTTCATATTATTATTCTTCAAATTCTCTAAAAATTCTACTGCGCCATCAAAGTGTTGTCCTTGTAATCCTAACAATTCTTTATATCTATTAGCTAGATAATCACCATCTACTTCTACACCAAAATGATTAAATAAAATTTTAAATCTATTTTTAACCAAGTATTCTCTAGTTATCTCTTTTTTATCTAACTTATGCCATAATTCTTTATTCATAGGCAGATAATATTCTTTATATTTTTTTATATCATCTACACCCTGTTCTTCTAATAGTTTTGTTAAAGCTATATCTTCTGCTAAATCAAAGTCAAATAAAGTATTGTCTAAATCAAAAAGTAAATATTTATACATTGTTTTCTCCTATATTATAATATCCGTAACTAAACTTAGAACCTGAACGTTCATATTTTTTGAAATTAAAGTTATTAAAAACTTCATCTTTATTGTGTGCTTTTATTATTATTTTATTTCTTGCTACTCTTTTCATTTCTTCAAATAATTCATGTGTCACTTTACTATTGTTTGCTAAACTTTCTATACTATTTAGATTGTTTGAATCTTTTATTTTATACTCAAACATAGGATCTACATATATAACATCATAACTATTATCTGGGATATTTTTTAAAAATTCATAATTATAACTATTTATAGTTGTTATTTTTTTCATAGCATTATCTATATTTATATCACCTGTTTTATAGTTAGTTAACCCGTATTTAACTATATTATAAATTATAGAATTACTTTCTATGGCAGTAACTTTATGTCCAAAATAACTCATGACCATACTATCTCTAGCTAATCCCATTGTTAAATCTAGTATTTCTTGATTTTTATCTTCTATTAAGTTAATTAAATAATCATTATTACTTTTTATTCTAACTTTAGCTGTATCTAAATGAAAAAACAATTTTTCTCCATTTTCTTGGTAATAGACTAACTCATCTTTGTAAAGAACATAGAAATTTCTATATTTAGTAATTAATTCTTTTATTGTTTGTTTATTTCTTTCAACATAAGAAACTTCTAATTCTATTGCTAGTTGTTTAGCTTTAGATACTAGTTCCCCTGTGGTTTTTACATTTGTAGTTATTATAATTTTATATCAGTCCTTTATTTTTATTATCTCTTTTTCTGTTATTAAAAAATCCACTTTTTTATCATGATCTTCTATTGGTAGTGTTTCTTTTAGCATACAACTTAACGATAGTCCTACAGAATATAAATAGTTATTATTTTCAAAATATCTATCATAATATCCTTTACCATATCCTAACCTATATCCATCTTTACTAAACACTACACTAGGTGTTATAACTAAATCTACTTTCCCTAGAAAAAAATTATTTTCTTTCGGCTCTAAAATACCATAACTATTTTTTTCTAAGTTAGTAAAACTTGTTATTTCTATCAACCTCATTTTATTGTCTATTAATTTTGGTACTACTATTATTTTTTTATTAATATTATTTTTTATAAAATTAATAGTATCTATTTCTGATCCAAATGATATGTACGTAAAAATAATTTTAGAATCTCGAAAAATTTTTGAAGATTCTAATTGATCAAATATTTTTTTTGATGAATTGTGTAATTCATCTGGTGTTATTTTATTTTTTTCTCCTATATATTTTTTTCGAAGTTCTTTTTTCATTTATTTATGATACTTCTCTCTTTTTATTATTTTATAAGCTCGATAAATTTGTTCTAAAAGTACAACTCTCATTAATTGATGAGGAAATGTCATCTTACTAAAAGATAAAGCATAGTTACTACGTTGTTTTACTTTATCAGATAAACCATAGCTACCTCCAATTACAAAAACAACATCACTTTTTCCAGTTATACCTAAATTTTCAATTTTACTAGCTAATTTCTCACTAGATATTAGTTCTCCCAAAATTTCAAGTGTTATAACATATTGAGTATCCTTTATTTTCGATAAAATATTATTTCCTTCTTTTTCCATAGCAATATTTATCTCTGCATCAACTTCATTATTAACTTTTTCATCATTAATCTCAATAATATTAAGATTAATATATGCACCCAAACGTTTCTTATATTCGTTTAATGCATCTCTATAAAATTTTTCTTTAACTTTTCCTACACAAACTATTGTTACTTTCATATAATTTCTCTCTATTTATTTTTTATTAAAAATATAATTTCTTCAAATTTTAAAGTTAAAAGTTTTATATCTTCGATTTTATTTTCTATTTTATTTTGAATTATACTATTTGAGATAATATTATTAAAAAATATTTCTAAATTATAATTGAGATTTTCTACATCAAAATTTTTTATTTCTAAATTATTTTTACTAATAATACCTCGTAGCTCATCTACATAACTTCTTAATTCTAATAGTTCATCGTTAGCTTTTTCTATTTTAGAATTTTTAATAATAGACATAACTATACCTTTAGAAAAAATATCTAACAATCCTAATCTTTTTGATTTTTCAAAATATTCTTCTGCTTTTTTCAGATGAAAAATTGCCTTTTTACACAATAATATTATATCATTACTATAATTCATCTTAAACTCTTACTTATTTAGATCAACTACACTATCCCTTATTTTTAAATCATAACCTATAAGTGTTTTTAGATCTTGCTCTTCATTTGCAACAATAGATAAAATTATGTCTACTGCTTTATTAGCGGCTTCTTCTATATTAAATTCAATAGTAGTAAGTGGATATTTTAGCAATTTAGATGATTCATAATTTCCAAAACCTGCAACCGAAAAATTTTCACCCACATTATAACCATTTTCTTCTAATGCCTTTATTGCTCCGTACGCAATATTATCTGTTGCACAGATTAAACAAGTTTTATCTTGCAGTAAATTTAAGTTTTTAGAGACAACTTCGTAACTTTTATCCATATTAAAATTAGTTTCTAATTCTAGTGAAGAAATTCCATATTTTTCTAGTGTTTTTACAACACCCATTTTTCTATATATTCCTACTGCAACATCTTCCTCGCTTACTCCTAAATATGCAATATTTTTATGTCCAGAAGCTAGTACGTAGTTTGCTATATCTCTACCTGCATTAAAATCATTATACTCTACACTATAAGTATATTCTCCTTCTTGCCCTAAAATTACTACAGGTACACTTATAGATTTTATAGTTTTTTCGTATTCTTTATTCATAACAGTAGGCAACAATATAATTCCATCAACATTTAATCTAGCCAACTTATTTAAATATTCTAACTGCCTATCTACATCAAAATTTGAACTCATTATTAAAGTTTCATAGTTATTTTCTTTTAATTTTTTATCAATGTATTCTAAAGTTCTACTACTTATATAAGAAGATAGAGTAGGTACAATTACCCCTACTATTTTACTATCATTACTTTTTAAAGCTTTTGCAAATGTATTAGGAGTGTAATTATATTCATCTACAACTTTTTTTATTTTATCATAAGTAGCCTTTTTCAAATTACCACCATTAAAATATCTAGAAACAGTTGTACTTCCTACACCAGCCATTCTAGCTATATCTACTATAGTTAATTTTTTCATAATATCACCTTTACTTTTTATAATTTTATTATACTGTAAATAATTAAAGTTGTAAATTTCTAAATTGATTATATTGATGTGTATATATTCTACTTATATAACACGTGGTGTTTTCATTATATTGTAGGGTTATTTTATATATAACAGTTTATTTTTATTTTTTAATACAGTTTGTTGTAACCGTATTTTTTTATTGATTTTTTTTTATTTTAATGTTATATTTTTATACGGAGGTATGTTATGCTAATAGAATTAAAAAAAGTAGCAAAATCTTATAAGGATTCTAACTTTAATTTAAAAGATATCAATATTAAAATAAATAAAAAAGAAGTAATCGGTATAATAGGACAAAATGGTTCCGGAAAAAGTACCATATTAAAAATGATAAATGGTCTTGTAAAATTCGATTCTGGAGATGTTTTATACAAAGGAAACTCTTTAAAAGATATGAAAGATGAAGAATTAAGAAACATGAGAAAAAATGTTTCTTATATATTTCAAAACTTCAATTTATTAGAAGGAGAATCTGTATACTACCACCTATCGCTAATTTATAAATTAAATAAACAAAAGATTAATAATAAAGAAATTGATGAAATATTAGAATTTATGAATATAAAACACTTGAAAAATTCTATTTGTAAAAGTTTGAGTGGTGGCCAACAGCAAAAAGTTGCTATTGCTATGTCTTTACTGCAAAAGCCAGAAATTTTATTGTGTGATGAAATAAGTTCTGCATTAGATTCAAATAGCGAAAAAGAAATATACGATTTACTTATAAAATTAAAAGAAACTTCTGATATATCAATATTAATAATATCTCACAACTTAACAGTCTTAAAAAACTTTTGTGATAAAGTAATACTTATTGAGGATTCAACAATTAAAGATACAATAATACCGAATCCTAGTAATCAAGTGGATTATAAAAAAGATTATTTTAATCATGTAAAGGAGTTTTTACTAAATGATTAACCTTATTGAAAAAAATTATGACAAGATTATTGAAGCATTTTGGGAAACTAACTTTATGGTTTTCACATCAATGATAATATGCTTTATATTATCAATTCCACTAGGAGTGCTGCTATTTTCTTTGAATAAAGACTATATAATAAAAAACAATATAGCTTATCAGATTTTAAGTATTCTTTTAAACATGCTAAGAAGCGTTCCTTTCTTAATATTTATATTTATTTTAATACCAGTTAGTAGGTTTTTATTTAGCACATCTTTTGGTAACCTAGCTGCTACTCTACCGTTAACATTAGTATCAATAAGTCTTTATACTAGATTTGTAGAGCAAGCATTACTAAATGTTCCTAATAAAATAGTAGACCGTGCAGTTAGTATGGGAGCTAATAAAATTCAAATAATAAGATATTTTTTAATACCCTCTATAAAGGTAGACCTAGTACTATCCTTTACATCTGTTACCATTAGTATACTATCGTATTCTACGGTAATGGGAGTTATTGGCGCAGGAGGACTTGGAGAATTTGCTTTTAGATACGGTTATCAAGAATATGATTATCCTCTAATGTACCTTATCGTTATTATATTTATTATTTATGTCTATATTATTCAAAATATTGGTTATTTTATAGCAAATAAAATTTCAAAAAAACAATAGGAGAAAAAAATGAAAAAACTTGCATCAATTATCGCAACTATTACAGCAATAGCTTTAGTTTTAGTAGGATGTTCTACTAAAACAGAAGAAAAAAAAGAAACTACAAATACACCTAAGGTAGTAAAAGTAGCATCTCATACAGCACCTATGACTGACATGTTAGAGTTAGTGAAAGAAGATTTAGCAAAAGAAGGATATACTTTAGAAATAGTTAAAGTATCTGATAATGTTCAAGCTAACGTAGCGTTAAACAACAAAGAAGTAGACGCAAACTTCTTCCAGCATAAACTATTTATGCAAATGTTTAACGAAGGAAACAAAGCTAATTTAGTTCAAGTTCAACCAATCTATGACGCTGTAGTTGCTTTCTATGGTAAAGATTTAAAAAATATTAGTGATTTAAAAGAAGGTGCTGACGTAGCTATACCTTCTGATCCAACAAATATGACTCGTGCTTTAAGATTATTAGCAGAACACAAAGTTATAACTTTAAAAGATCCGAAAAGCTTTTCTGTTAAAGTTGAAGACATTGTAGAAAATCCTAAAAACTTAAAATTCAGTCCAATATCTTTATTAAACCTTAACGAAGCATATAACGAAAAAGATTTAGTTTTCAACTATCCTGCATATGCTACAAAAATAGGATTAACTCCTGAAAAAGATGGATTAATCAAAGAAGAAACTGGTGATCTTACTTTCGCTGTTTCTTTAGTAGCTCGTGAAGACAATAAAGACTCTAAAGAAGTAGAAGCAGTTAAAAAAGCTTTAACTGGAGATAAAGTAAAAGAATTCATCAACACTAAACTTGCAAAAGTAGCAAAAGTAGCATTTTAAAATAAATTTAATTTATAATATGGCATAAATACAAAAATAAATGCTCTCAATTATTATTATTGAGAGCATTTATTTTTTTTATTAAATATAAATTTTATAGAGGGGAAATTTTTATCATCCCCTCTATTTTATATAAAATATTTTTTATTTTTCACTATCTTTTTTTCGTTTTATAAAAGGTATAGCTAATAATAATCCTAAAGAAGCTAATGTCGAAGAATTATTTGTTAATCCTGTAGATGACAATACTTTTGAAATTCTACTAGAATTTTCTATAGCTGATTGTATATGATTTGTTGATTCGCTTACTGAAGAAGTACTTGTTGAATCATTAGTTAAATCAGAACCTGTAATACTTGTTGATGCTGATGTGCTTGCTGACTCACTTGCACTTGTTGATGCTGATTCAGAAACTGACATACTTGCTGATTCTGACGCACTTGTTGATGCTGACTCAGATGCTAATATGCTTGCTGATTCTGAAACACTTGTTGATGCCGATTCTGATGCTGATAAACTGGCTGATTCTAAAGATCTTATAAGGGTTAATTTACTAGTACTTGCTGATTCTGACGCACTTGTTGATGCTGACTCAGATGCTGACTCACTTGCACTTGTTGATGCCGACTCAGAAGCTGATGTGCTTGCTGATTCTGACGCACTTGTTGATGCTGACTCAGAAGCTGATGTACTTGCTGATTCTGACGCACTTGTTGACGCTGATTCAGAAGCTGACGTACTTGCTGATTCACTTGCACTTGTTGATGCCGATTCTGAAGCTGACGTACTTGCTGATTCTGACGCACTTGTTGATGCTGATTCAGATGCTGATGTGCTTGCTGATTCTGATGCACTTGTTGATGCTGATTCTGATGCTGACGTACTTGCTGATTCTGACGCACTTGTTGATGCCGATTCTGATGCTGACGTACTTGCTGATTCAGAAGCTGATGTACTTGCTGATTCTGACGCACTTGTTGATGCCGATTCAGAAGCTGATGTGCTTGCTGATTCTGACGCACTTGTTGATGCCGATTCAGATGCTGATGTGCTTGCTGATGTACTTGCTGATTCTGACGCACTTGTTGATGCTGATTCAGATGCTGATGTACTTACTGACTCACTTGCACTTGTTGATGTCGATTCAGATGCTGACTCAGATGCTGATGTACTTGCTGATTCTGATGCTGATGTGCTTGCTGATTCTGACGCACTTGTTGATGCTGACTCAGAAGCTGACGTGCTTGCTGATTCTGATGCTGATGTGCTTGCTGATTCTGACGCACTTGTTGATGCTGACTCAGATGCTGATGTGCTTGCTGATTCTGACGCACTTGTTGATGCTGACTCAGAAGCTGATGTACTTGCTGATTCTGACGCACTTGTTGATGCTGACTCAGAAGCTGATGTACTTGCTGATTCTGACGCACTTGTTGATGCTGACTCAGATGCTGACGTACTTGCTGATTCACTTGCACTTGTTGATGCTGATTCAGATGCTGATGTACTTGCTGATTCTGACGCACTTGTTGATGCTGACTCAGATGCTGACGTACTTGCTGATTCACTTGCACTTGTTGATGCTGACTCAGAAGCTGATGTGCTTGCTGA
>JACBYF010000119.1 GCA_013415235.1 Gemelliphila palaticanis | reverse complement strand
GATCAGCGCCGGCGCCTTGACCATGCGCGCCCCACCTTTAACGCGATGAGCCAAGTCATGCAACTTGCCAAAGTCCGCGTGTTCTTGCAGCGTCGATAGCAGCAAGCGGTCCTCTGCGAGGCTACCGATCAATGGCGCCAGCAACTCATTGAGCCCGGCAGTATCATCGCCTGTCAGTGCGACCAGGGTACTCAAGTCACATACCGGCACGGCCTCCACCACCACCGGTGCCGCGGTGCGCGATGCCAACGCTGCGCGCAGATCATCAAGGCCGGTCGGTTTGAAGAGACAACCGTCCATGCCCGCCTGCCGGCAGCGCTCGGTCTCCTCCGGTTGCGCGTTGGCGGTAAACCCCAGAAGCAGACACGGCACCAGGCCACGCTGACGCTCCTGGGCACGGATATCACGGGCCAATGTGTAGCCATC
>JACBYF010000118.1 GCA_013415235.1 Gemelliphila palaticanis | reverse complement strand
ACCGCAACGTGGCCGGCAATGTGCTGACCATGCTGCTGGCGGGTGAAGATACGACGGCCAACACGGTGTCATGGATGATCTATTTGTTGCAACGCCATCCGCACACCCTGGCCCGGGCACGCGAGGAAGTGCGGCGCCTGGCGCCCGATGTGGCCGGCTTCACCATCGAGCAGATGGAGAGCCTCGACTACCTGGGCGCCTGCGCCAGCGAAGCCATGCGTTTGAAACCGGTGGCGCCGTTCCTGCCCGTCGAGGCGCTGCGCGACACGGTCATCGCCGATATTGCCGTGCCGGCCGGCACCCTCGTGTGGTGCGTGATGCGCAACGACACCGTATCCGATGCGCACTTTCCCGACGCGCAAGCCTTCCAGCCCGAACGCTGGCTGGCCGACAGCGGCGAGGCGAACAACAAGCGCGCGTCGATGC
>JACBYF010000117.1 GCA_013415235.1 Gemelliphila palaticanis | reverse complement strand
ATCTTACTGTTTGTCTATAATTTCTTGAAGATATTTGTAACAAAAGCCGCTAACATCGTGATACCAACAGATTTCGAAAAGAAGATACCTATTTTTGATAGGAAACTTCTGTTTCATGTTTATTAGATCATTTGTCATACCCATTGTGACTGATAACATACAACAAATAAATAATATAAAACAGAAAACACCAATCTTCCACATGGAGAAGTCAAACCAAAACAAATATTGTCAGCATAAATAATTTCACATGACTGTTAAGTTTCATGTTTGTTGAACATAGATTCACATTGAAAAATGTTAACATGTCTTTGCAGTATTTGAGTAATGAATTATTTATTTTGCTCTTCCCATCCCAGTGAACACAGTACAGTCATGCATTGCTTAATGATGGGTATATGTTCTCAGAAATGTACTGTTAGGTGA
>JACBYF010000116.1 GCA_013415235.1 Gemelliphila palaticanis | reverse complement strand
GTCCAGCGCTTCGGCCGACAAGGCGTATTCGCGCACGTCCAGGCCCGCCGCCAGGAGCGCCGGCAGCATCGAGCTGCGCGCTTCCTTGTTGCGGCCCAGCGCCACTTCATCGATCTCGCTGCGCGAGCGCACTTCCACCGTCAGCAGGGTCACGGGCAGGCTGGCGTCGAGCGCGCGGTATGCGCCCTGCACGCGCAGTGCCGCCTTTTGCAGCAGCTGCGACAGGGCCATGGCGGCCGGCTGCATCAGCGCCGGCGGGGCGACGGGACGTTCGCGCCAGTCGCGCACGGCGCGGTTGCGCTTGAGTTCAGCCACGCGCGCGCACGCCGCGTCGATGCGCGAGATCGCAATGTCACCGCGCTCCACGGCGGCGATGACGGCGTCGATGGCCGCCGTCTGCTGCGCTTCGCGGTGCGAGATGAGGAC
>JACBYF010000115.1 GCA_013415235.1 Gemelliphila palaticanis | reverse complement strand
GGATGCCACGTGTCCCGCCCTACTTGTCGTACGCTTAGTATCACCGGTCCAATTTCACATACGGGGCTATCACCCACTATGGCTCCCATTTCCAGGGGATTCTGTTATCGGTCCGACTATCACGTACAGGCTCTTCCCATTTCGCTCGCCGCTACTTTGGGAATCTCGGTTGATTTCTTTTCCTGCAGCTACTTAGATGTTTCAGTTCGCCGCGTTCGCCTTGCATACCTATGTATTCAGTATGCAATACCCTAAAAGGGTGGGTTGCCCCATTCGGAAATCTGCGGATCAAAGTGTGTTTGCTCACTCCCCGCAGCTTATCGCAAGCTACTACGTCCTTCATCGCCTGTAATCGCCAAGGCATCCACCATGTGCACTTATTCGCTTGTCCCTATAACGTTAGCCTCTCATCATTTACATGAGGAA
>JACBYF010000114.1 GCA_013415235.1 Gemelliphila palaticanis | reverse complement strand
CCGCGAAAGCGTCACCGTCACGGCACGCAAGCTGCAGGACGAAGGCTTGATCCAGTACCGCCGCGGCACCGTCGAAGTGCTCGACCGCGAAGGCCTGGAAGCGGCCGCCGGCAATTGCTACAAGGCAGCGCGCGCCGGTTTCGAACAATTCCGTAGCGGCATCAGCACACATAACTAAGTAATCAGCGCTAATTAATCAGCGCGAGCACGCTTCGGCGTGCTTCTTTCATTCCGGGGCGTTAACTCTGCTGCAAACCAGATGCCCCTCATCAGCAGCGGCAGTGGCGACCAACCACCAGTGCGGCTTGCGATCTTCAAACGAGTGGTATTCGGGCGCAAACGCGGCCTGGCCAGGATCATCAAAACTGCCCACCAGCACGGCTACCATTGGCGCATCGTCGATGGCGCCGATGGAACTGCCGCAAGC
>JACBYF010000113.1 GCA_013415235.1 Gemelliphila palaticanis | reverse complement strand
CTACGATTATTGCCATATCGGCCATGCGCGCATGATGATGGCGTTCGACGTCATCTACCGCTGGCTGAAAGCCTCCGGTTTCGACGTCACCTACGTGCGCAACATTACGGACATCGACGACAAGATCATCCGCCGCGCCGTGGAAAACGGCGAGACGATTTCCCAGCTGACGACGCGTTTCACCCAGTATATGGATGAAGATACGGCCGCGCTGGGTATCCTGACGCCCGACCATACGCCGCGCGCCACCGACTACGTGCCGCAGATGCTGCGCCTGATCGAGCAGCTCGAAGCGAAAGACCTGGCCTACCAGGGTCTTGACGGCGACGTCAATTACGCTGTGCGCAACTTCCTCCACTACGGCAAGCTGTCGGGCAAGTCGCTCGACGACCTGCGCGCGGGCGAGCGCGTTGACGTGAATACGGGCA
>JACBYF010000112.1 GCA_013415235.1 Gemelliphila palaticanis | reverse complement strand
CCTTAATATGCAGATGAAATAATTTTCACAAAAAAAGAAAAAATCTCAACATCTATAACCTTTAGATTTTCAAGAACTCTAAATTTTTCTTAAGAAGTGAGGCATTTGTCCCTTACTTTTGCCCCTAAAAGCTGCTATATTGTCACTTTAAAGGGAACACTAAGAGGAGTTCATATGATTCTCGACTTATTAAAGTGGCGATACGCTACTAAAAAAATGAACCGTAAAGTAGTTGAACAAGATAAGATTGATCGAATCATTGAAGCTGCTCGATTAGCACCAACTTCAAGTGGCCTTCAGCAATTTGAATTGATTGTTGTGACAAATCAGGAACTCAAAGATCAGATTAAGGCCATTTCATGGAACCAATCAGTTGTGAGTGACTGCTCTCACCTTCTCGTTTTTGCTGCTTGGGATACTTATACGGC
>JACBYF010000111.1 GCA_013415235.1 Gemelliphila palaticanis | reverse complement strand
CCCTTCGCGTTTCAGCAACGTGACGATGCGCTCTTTGTGCATCGGCGTCAGGCGGGCAAACAGCGTGGTGCGCGCGGCAAGTTCCGCCAGTTCATCATCGCTCAGCCCTTCGATATCACTGCCAGTCACCACATCGCCCGCATCAAGCCCGACTTCCTGGCATACTTTCGCCGCCACCAGTTCGCTGTCGCCAGTGAGGATCTTCACGGTGATGCCGCTCTCTTTCAGCGCCTTCAGCGACGGAGCGGTCGTCTCTTTCGGCGGGTCGAGAAACGCAATGTAGCCTTCGAGGATCAGGTCAGACTCATCAATGCGTTGATAATCCCCTTCTCGCGCAGGCAGATACTTCGTGGCAACGGCCACCACGCGCAGCCCCTGGCGGTTCAGCGTATCCGTTACGCGCTTCACCCGGCGCAGCATGTTGTCATC
>JACBYF010000110.1 GCA_013415235.1 Gemelliphila palaticanis | reverse complement strand
ATGTTCGAGAACTCGGGCCAGGTGACGGGGATCATTTCGCTCGTCGCGTTCAGCTTCATGGTGCACGAGCCGAGCGGGATCATGGTGCGGTCCAGCGCCAGGTCCTTGTCGGCCAGGCTGCGCAGGTAGCGCAGCATCTCGTGTTCCGAGTGGTAGCTGTTAAAGACGGGGTGGGTCAGGTAGGCGCTCTCGCGCGCCAGCTGCGCCGGCAGGGCGCTGGTGACGCCCGCTTCCACTGCGTCCAGGTCCGGCGCGGCAGGCGCGTTGGCCAGGCCGTGCGCGAACACCTTCCACAGCAGCGCGATATCGTCGCGCGTGGTGGTTTCGTCGAGCGACACGCCGACGTGGGTAGCATCCACTTTGCGCAGGTTGACGCCGTGGTGCATGGCCGTCGCGTGCAGTTGCGCCGCATCGGCGACGTTGATGGTC
>JACBYF010000010.1 GCA_013415235.1 Gemelliphila palaticanis | reverse complement strand
GTTTTTTATCTTTATAATTTATTCAAAATATATTTAATAATTATATTTTGAAAATTTGAAAGGATTATTGTGAAACAAAAATCATTAACTATAAATTTTATTTTAAATATGTTATTAACTATATCATCTATTATATTTCCTTTGATAACATTTCCTTATGTATCAAGGATATTACAAGCTGAAGGAGTAGGAAAAGTATCTTTTGCTACTTCTATTGTTACTTATTTTTTAATATTTTCACAATTAGGCATACCAACCTACGGAATCAGAGCTTGTGCTAAGGTAAGAGATGATAAAGATAAACTTACAAAAACAGTACAAGAATTAATTTTTATTAATATAATTATGACAATTATAGCATATATTGTATTTTTTACTTTGTTTTTTACAGTTGAACGTATAAATAATGATTCTAAATTATTTTTAATTATGAGTAGTTCATTATTGTTTAATGTTATAGGAATGGAATGGTTGTACAAGTCTTTAGAACAATATACCTATATAACTATAAGATCTTTAATTTTTAAAGTTATAGGAATATTTTTAATGTTTATTTTTGTAAATAATGCAGAAGACTATGCAATCTATGGGGCTATAACAATATTTGCAGTTTCTGCTTCTAATATTTTAAATTTATTTAATAGTAGAAAATTTATTTATATTAATAAATTTTACCAAAATTACAATATAAGTAAACATTTGAAAGCAATATTTATATTTTTTGCATTAAGTGCAGCAACTACTATTTATACCAATATGGATAATGTAATATTAGGTTTTTTAAAGGATGATAGTGCTGTAGGTTATTATAATACGGCAGTAAGAATAAAAATGCTTCTATTAAGTATAGTTACTTCTCTAGGAGCAGTACTTTTACCCAGATTATCTTATTATGTTGAACAAGGTAATGATACTGAGTTTATAAAATTAATAAGTAAATCATTTCAATTTATTTTATTTATGTCTACATCTATTACAGTTTATTTTGTAATATTTGCCAAAGAAAGTATTTATTTACTTGCTGGATCTAATTTTGAAAATTCAATACTTATTATGCAAATAATTATGCCTACAGTTATTTTTATTGGTTTTACTAATTTATTTGGTATTCAAATTTTAGTTCCATTAGGTAAGGAAAAAATAGTTTTGTATTCTGTTATATCAGGTTCTATTGTAAGTTTATTGTTAAATTTTATTTTGATTCCAAACTATTCATTTATTGGAGCAGCTATTGCTAATTTATTGGCAGAATTAGTTGTTTTAATCATTCAATCATATTATATAAAAAATTATTTAGTAAAAGTTATAAATGATATACAATTTTTACAGGTTATAGTTGCAATTATTCTATCTGCTTTAGCTTCTATTTCAGTAAAATACTTTTACTTAAACAATTTTACTAGTTTGATAGTTTCTAGTTTTATTTTTTATATAGTATACTATATAACTTTGAGATTGTTTAAAAATAAACTAGTTTTAGAAATAGAAAAACAAATTTTTAATATAATAAAAATAAAAAAGAGAAATTAGAGGAAATTATAATGTACGATTATTTAGTAGTAGGAAGTGGGCTATACGGTGCAGTATTTGCTCATGAAGCAAATAAAAAAGGGAAAAAAGTTTTAGTTATTGAGAAAAGAAATCATATAGGCGGAAACATTTATACTGAAAAAGTAGAAGGAATAAATGTTCATAAATATGGAGCTCACATTTTTCATACAAGTGATAAAAAAATTTGGGATTATGTGAATCAATTTACAGAGTTTAATAATTACATTAATGCTCCTGTAGCTAAATATAAAGATGAAATATATAATTTACCATTTAATATGAATACTTTTTCAAAAATGTGGAATATATCTACACCACAGGAAGCAAAGGAAATAATAGAAAGGCAAAAAGAAGAAATTAAGGGAGAGCCCAAAAATCTTGAAGAACAAGCTATATCTTTGGTAGGTAGAGATATTTATGAAAAATTAATAAAAGGATATACTGAAAAACAATGGGAAAGAGATTGCACAGAAATTCCTGCTTTTATTATAAAACGTCTACCTGTAAGGTTTACTTATGATAATAATTATTTTTATGATAGATATCAAGGTATTCCTGTTGATGGATATACTGCTATTATTGGAAGAATGTTAGAAGGTATTGAAGTTAGAATAAATGTTGATTATCTAGCAAATAAAGAAGAATTTGATTTGTTAGCAAAAAAAGTAATATATACTGGACCAATAGATGCATATTTTAATTATGAGTTAGGTGAGTTAGCTTATAGAAGTATTTCTTTTGAAAATGAAATTTTAGATATTGATAATTATCAAGGTAATGCTGTAGTTAATTATACTGAAAGAGATATTCCATTTACTCGTATTATTGAGCATAAGCATTTTGAGTTTGGAAACCAAGAAAAAACAGTTATTAGCAAAGAATATAGTAGGGAATGGCAGTTAGGTGATGAACCTTATTACCCAATAAATGATGATAAAAATAATAAACTTTATCAAGAATATAAAAAATTAGCAGATAAAGAGTATAAAGTTATATTTGGGGGAAGATTAGGCGAATATAAATATTACGATATGGATAAAGTAATAGCTTCCGCATTATTGATGTGTGAAAAAGAATTATAATATTAAAATAATAAGATGGGGATTAGTACCGTCTTATTATTTTTTATGTTATAATAAAAATAGTTATATTTATTGTTTTAAGGAGAAAAAATGATATACGCAGGAATATTAGCAGGTGGGACAGGTACGAGAATGGGAATAGGAAATATTCCAAAACAATTTATGATGTTGGGCAAAAAACCGATTATTATTCATACGATTGAAAAATTTGTATTAGTTCCAGACTTTGAAAAAATAGTAGTTGGAGTTCATCCTGACTGGGTTGATTATACTGATAATCTTATTGATGAACATTTAGGTATATTTAAGGAAAAAATAATAGTTACTGAGGGTGGAACAGATAGAAATACAACTATAGAGAAAATTATTTTAGAAATAAATAAATATAAAGAAATAATAGATGAAGATATAATAGTAACGCATGATTCTGTAAGACCATTTATTACTCATAGAATAATAAAAGATAATATAGAATTAGCTTTATTAAATGAAGCAGTAGACACAGTTGTTGAAGCTACTGATACTATAGTAGAAAGTATAGATGGAAATATAATAAGTAATATTCCTAATAGAAGTAATTATTATCAAGGTCAAACTCCACAAAGTTTTAAAATGAAAGAATTTTTAAATCTTTATAATTCTTTAGATAATACACAAAAAAATATTTTGACAGATGCTTGTAAAATTTTTGTTATAAGTGGGAAAAAAGTATCACTAGCTAGAGGTGAGTATTCAAATATAAAAATAACTACAGTTACAGATTTAAAAATAGCAAAAAGTATGTTAGAGGAAGAATAGTATGATTAATAGTATTTATCAACTTGTTAAACCTAAATTAATAAACATAGAATTTGAAGAGCTATCTCTAAATAATAAAAACAATGTAATAATAAGACCTAATTATATGGCGCTTTGTCATGCTGATCAAAGATATTATCAAGGAAGAAGAGACCCTAAAGTATTATCAAAAAAATTACCGATGGCTTTAATACATGAATGCTGTGGGATAGTTTTATCAGATCCAACAAATACTTATAAAGTAGGGCAAAAAGTAGTACTAATACCTAATCAACCACCAAAATCGAGTGATGGTGAATTTTATGAAAACTATATGAATGGATCAAAATTTTTATCTAGTGGCTTTAATGGTTTTATGCAGGAGATAATATCGCTGGCTGTAGATAGAGTTGTTGCTTATGATGATGTAGACGATAGAGTAGCAGCTATAAGTGAATTTTTAAGTGTTGCTCAACATGCATATAATAGGTTTGAAAAAGTAGCACATTCAAAAAAAGAAAGAATAGCGATAATAGGAGATGGTAGTTTATCTTATGTAGTAGCTAATATATTAAAATATCATCTTCCGGATACAGAGCTTATAGTGATAGGTAGACACTATGAAAAGTTATCTATATTTAATTTTGTAAAAGAAAAATATTTAGCAAGTGAACTACCAGAAGATTTAACTTTTGATCATGCTTTTGAATGCACTGGGGGAGACGGTAGTGCATCTGCGATAAATGATGTTATAAAGTATATAAAACCTCAAGGAACGCTTATATTAATGGGTGTTAGTGAGAATAAAGTAAGCATAAATACTCGAGATATATTAGAAAAAGGAATGACTCTAATAGGATCATCACGTTCAGGAAGAGAAGATTTTGAAAAAGTAATAGAAATTATAAAAGATAAAAAAATACAGAATAGATTAAAAAATATTATTTTAGAGGATAGTCCTGTTAAAAATATAAATGATATTCATAGAGTATTTAATACGGATTTAAATACTCCATTTAAAACTGTGTTTAAGTGGTTTAATTAAATTATGAATAAATATAGATTATATTAGAATTATAGTATAATATAATTGTAGTTTATTTCATAATTAATATTTAGAAATCTGTAAAATAAAATAAAATAATTAATAATTTATATTAGTATAGAGGTGTTTATATGTATTTAAAAAGTCTATCAATAAAGAATTATAGAAAATATGGTGAAGAGGAACAAACTATCAACTTTGCTCACAGTAAATGGCCTGAAATGACAGATGATGTAGAGGAATCAAAAAAGATAGATATAACAGAACAGTATATATCAGAAAGTTCATCGTTAATTGTAGGAAAAAATAATTCTGGTAAAAGTACAATTGTCAGATTATTAGATACACTACAAAATACAAAATCAGGCAGTAGAAATATTTTTAAGTATACAGATTTTAATTTAAAAATGTTATCAGATTGGTATCGAGAGAATATTGATAGTAAATCTGAAGAAGAGATAAAAAATATTGATACGTTTCCTAGTATGAAATTTCTACTAGTATTAGGAATTGATGACGAAAATGATATAATTTCAAGTTTTGAAGATATATTAATCTTAGCAGGAATCGATTCAGGTGCAGCTCAGGGAAACGCGGAGGTGGCAGAAGTCTCAATTATTATTAAATATGAAGTAGCAGATGTAGTATCTTTTTTAGAAGAGTTAGTTAAGATAAAGACTAGCTATTTTTATGATAAGGAACAGCACGCTAATCAATACGTAGAATATAAAAAAGAGGTTCAATATCGAAAGTTTTTAGATTTGTTTAGTAGTAATTACTTTATATTAAATTGTTATCCACAGGGAAGAGAGGAGCCTGCTAAAGAATTTTCTCTATCCTCATTACTGAAGGTAGAAACAATAGAAGCAAATACTGTTAAAAATGACAAGACACTTTCACAAGCTTATAATAAAATAGTTTCAACTTATATAAAAAATAATGATATTGCGCCAATTGATAGTTTAGTTGGTGATATTAATTTTCAAGTAAAAGACATGGTTAATACCAATATAAGGGATATTCTTCAAAGTGCAGTATCTAGTATTGAGTCGACTAAGAATCTAAAGATGAATCTACATCCTGATGTGACTTTAGAGAAAATTTTTGCAAATAGTATTATTTATGAGTATCAGGAAGGAAATAATAATATACCTGAAAGTCAGTTTGGAATGGGATATACAAATTTAATGGTTATTATCGCAAAGATTGTTGACTATATTGAGTTATACAGAGAGAATGATATTAATGGTTCAGTGAACGTTCTCTGTATTGAAGAACCAGAGTCATTTATGCATCCTCAGATGCAAGAGTTATTTATAAAAAATATTTCAAAAGCAATTGCTACTTTATTGGGTAAAAAACAACAACTCGACACATTTCAAATTGTCATAACGACTCATTCAACACATATTTTAAACAGTAAGATCCACTCAGGAAATACTCTGAATAATATTAGTTATTTAGGTCAAGCAGGCGTGAATAATATTATTAAAAACATAAGTGATGACAGAATAGTGTCTGGTAGTGATAACAATAAAGAAGTTTATGAATATATTAAAAAATATTTAAGACTAGAGATATCAGATATTTTCTTTGCCGATGCAGTGGTTTTAGTTGAAGGAGTTTCTGAAGAAACCTATATAAGGTACGAAATTGATAGACATCACACTTTGAAAAATCATCATATAAAGGTTTATAGAATTGACGGAGCCTATGCCCATCAGTTTATTACTTTACTAGAGTTATTAGAAATAAAAACTATTATTTTTACAGATTTAGATTTAAAAAGAACGGAATCTGAAAAGATAGTTAATGGTAGTATTATTCCGTCAAATATTTCTAATTTAGAAAAAAAATATGGTAAAGAAGAAAACTATTTGATGAGTACAAATGGAACTATACAGTATTTTGTAAAAAAAGAATTAAATGATAACAAAGCAAAACCTGATAGTATTAACGCTAAGTTAATTGAGATGCTTACGAATAAAGAAGAGTTGATTTTTGAAAATAAAAATATTTCAATGTATTCTCAAGGTAAAATCAATGGATACTATGCTACCAGCTTTGAAGAAGCAATTATTTTAACTAATGCTGTAAGTAACAATGAAGAAGAAAAACTAAATAAAAAATCTTTAATTACACTTTTAAAGCACGTACATCCTAGCACGAAATATTTTAAAGATATTGACGAAGCATCAGAAATCGCAGATAAATCTTATATGTATCAAGTTAAATTGTCTGATAGTAAATCAAAATTTGCTACAGGGATAGTATTCCTATCAATAAACGATAAGACTTTTAGTCTCAAACTTCCTAAATATATTGAATCGGGGTTAGGTGCACTTAGTGATTATTTTAAGGAGTAAACGATGACATATACGATTAGTAAAGAAAATATAGAACTAGAGTTAGGCATCCAGAAAGAAATTAATGAATGTTTCGATAATTTTAAGAGTTTTTGTTTCAATGCTGGAGCTGGAGCAGGAAAAACCTATGCACTTCAAAAATCAATTGAGCATATTTTGAAGACGAGGGGAGAAAATTTAAAGTTAAGTAATCAAAAAATATTGTGTATTACTTATACTAATGCTGCAAAAAATGAGATTCTTAATAGACTTGGAAAAAATACTTCGGTAGTAGTATCTACAATTCATGAATTTCTTTGGGGATTTATTGGTATTCAGCAAGAACTTCTGACTGAAGAACATAAGAATAAAATAACTGATGAACTATCTAAAATTGAGCAAGAGATAAACAAGAATCCTCTTTGTTCCAAGGTGGTTCAGAATGATTTTCAAGAGCGTATTTGTAATGAAGACTTCCTAAAAATATTTTATAGTGTATCTAATAGTCCTGCAAAAAATTTCAAAGAGGTAATTATAGGCTATGATGATTACTTTAGACCATATCTAAGTAATGTCAATAATTTTAGTAGTTTAGTTAAAAATATTAATAAAGAGTGTAAGCTAAAAAGAACGCTGATGGAAATTAAAAATAAAAGCTCCAGAAAAATTTTCTATAATCCAATTCAAAACCGAGATAAGCTTGAAAATTATGTTATTAGCCATGATACATTGTTACTTTACTGCAAAAATATTATTACAAGTTATAATTTATTAAAGAGATTATTTTCAGATAGTTATCCTTACATATTAGTTGATGAGTATCAAGATACGGATGAAAAAGTTGTTGAGATTATTGATAGCATTAGAGAATATTCAAAATCTAAACAAAACTTTGTAGTAGGTTTTTTTGGAGATGCTTTACAGAATATTTATGGTTCAGGAATAGGACAACTTCCAAATAAAGAAAAGTACAAGAGTATTGAGAAAATCTTTAATCGTCGTTCTTCTAAACAGATTGTCGAATTAATTGAAAAAATTAGAAATGACAATTTTGGACAACAATCTATATATACTGATTTTGATAATGGTTCTTATAATTTTTATGTTGCTAGTGATGATTTTGATTTAGATGCTTTTTTACTGGAAAACAGTCTGACTGATAATACAGCCTGTCTTTTAATGAAAAATGATGATATTTCCAAGGCTCGAGGATTTCATGAGCTATTGTCTGTTTTGAAAAAATTTCCTCGATTTAGTGGTACTAACTATGAAAATGTTACTAATGAATTTTTACAGAAGAATTTACAACATATGGGATGGTTTTTAAGAGAGATTTTAACTTTCATAGACTTTATTCAAAAGTCAGCGGATTCTAATTCAACTGTTAAGGAAATTGTTCAGTTTATAGTAGCATCTAAATCAACACTAACATTCGGAAGTATGAGACAGTTTATTAGTAGTTTGCGAGAAATTAACTTGTCAACATTGACCATTGATGGATGTATTAATAAAATTGTTGGCATTCAAGGACGAATCTCAGGTGAAGATATTTTAAGAAAAATATTCTCGATAGATGGTAGTGCTGAAAATATGTTATTAAATATTAAAAATCGAGCTTACAATTACTTTGAGTATTCTCAAGACTCAGAGGATGAGACTGAAAGAAGCTTTACAATAATAGATGAATTTTTTGGACTAGAAGTCTCACAATTTATCAAGTGGTATGAGTATGTTTTTGATGATTCTAAACATGAGGATATCAGCTACTATACATTACACGGTTCAAAAGGTTTAGAATTTGATAATGTAGTTGTTGTGTTACAAGATAATTTTGCTAGAAAGAAAAATTATTGTAAATATTTTTTTGACAACTATAATACTTTGACTGATGTAGATTCACAATTTCAAGAAGTCCGCAATTTATTGTATGTAGCATGTTCAAGGGCTAAAAAAAATCTTTTTGTAATCTATATTTCTGATGTACAAGAAAACATATTAAATAATATTAAAGATATTTTTGGTGATAATATTTATTATCTTGACTCTATTTAAAATGCTCTAAGTCAAATAAAGGTCATGGAGAAATATTTTTCATTTTTCTCCATGCCCCGTATTTAATATACAGCATTTATTTTAAAATTTTAATTTGTTTTCTATATAACTCTTCAGTTCAGTTATCGGTATTCTTATTTGTTCCATAGTATCTCTATCTCTTACGGTTACCATATTATCATTTTCTGATTCGAAATCATATGTAACGCAGAATGGAGTACCAACTTCATCTTGTCTTCTATAACGTTTACCTATAGAACCTGTTTCATCAAAGTCTACCATAAAATCAGCAGATAATTCTTCATACAGTTTTAAAGCAGATTCGCTAAGTTTTTTAGAAAGAGGTAGTATAGCTGCTTTGTAAGGAGCTAAAGCAGGGTGGAACTTTAATACTACCCGAGTATCATTTTCCCCGACTACTTCTTCTTTATAAGCATCACATAAAAATGCTAATAATACGCGATCTACACCTACAGATGGCTCTATACAATAAGGTAAATATTTTTCATTTTTTATTAAATCGTGATAAGTTAGGTCTGTTTTTGAATGTTCACTATGCTGTTTTAAATCGAAGTCTGTTCTAGAAGCAATACCCCAAAGTTCTCCCCAACCAAATGGAAACTTAAATTCTATATCAGTTGTAGCATTAGAATAGTGAGATAATTCTTCCTTATCGTGATCTCTTAGTCTAACATTTTCACTATTTAAACCTAAATCAAGTAACCATTTTTCACAATAGTTTCTCCAATAAGTATGCCACTCTAATTCAGTACCAGGTTCACAGAAAAATTCTAATTCCATTTGTTCAAATTCTCTAGTTCTAAATATAAAGTTACCAGGAGTTATTTCATTACGGAAAGATTTACCTATTTGCCCTATACCAAAAGGTAATTTTTTTCTCATACTTCTTTGTACATTTTTAAAGTTAACAAATATACCTTGTGCTGTTTCAGGACGTAAAAAGATATCACTTGTAGAATTTTCAACTACACCTTGGCTAGTTTTAAACATTAAATTAAACTGTCTAATATTAGTAAAGTTGTGTTTACCACATTCTGGACAAGGAATATTATTTTCAGATATTATATTTTCTAATTCTTCAAAAGGTAGTCCATCTACAACAATATCTTCATTTTTTTCTTTGAAGTAGTATTCTTCTATTAATTTATCTGCTCTTAATCTAGATTTACATTCTTTACAATCCATCATAGGGTCACTAAAGTTACCAACGTGTCCAGATGCTTCCCAAGTTTTAGGATTCATTAATATTGCACTATCTAGTCCTACGTTATATGGTGATTGTTGAATGAATTTTTTCCACCATGATTTTTTTATATTATTTTTTAATTCTATTCCTAAAGGCCCGTAATCCCAAGTATTAGCTAATCCTCCGTATATTTCAGAACCTTGAAAAACAAAGCCTCTATTTTTTGCTAAAGATAAAATTTTATCCATTTTTTATGTCTCCTTTTTTAGTTTAAAAATAAAAATCCCTGTATATAAATATAACTATTTATATACAGGGACGAATTAAATCCGCGGTTCCACCCTAATTAGTAAAAACTCAACTTTTATATTATGAAAATTTTTATTTTATGCCATATTATATTTGTTAATCTTTCACCGTCATTAACTCGCTTTAACAAAATTTTATCATTTTATTAAAAATTTTTCAATAGAAAATTACATTTTTTTTAGATATGTGATATAATTAAATTTAAGAAATTTTGTTCATTTTTACCTTTTGAACTAAAAGGAGGAAGATATTTTGAAAAAAATTTCACAAAAAGAAATAGATTATATACTTGATAATATTGATATTGTAGATTTAGTTAGTGAATATGTAAATCTAGAAAAAAGAGGTCACAATTATAAAGGACTTTGTCCTTTTCATAATGAGAAAACTCCATCATTTACAGTCTCTCCTGACAAAAAGATTGCTCATTGTTTTGGATGTGGAAATGGTGGAAATATTTTTCAATTTTTATCTAAAATAGAAAATATAACATACAATCAGGCTATTGTTAAATTAGGAAATAGATTAGGTTTAGATTTAGAAGATACATATAATAAAAAAGATGTATACGATTTAAGTAATGAAATTGACCTTATGTTCTATGCTAATGAACTAATAGCAGATTATTATAATTATATTTTACTTAATACTAAGGAAGCTGAACCTGCTTTAGAATATTTGCTAAATAGAGGAATTACAAAAGAAACTATAAAGAATTTTAAATTAGGCTATGCTCCTGATGGTAGTGTGGCTATAAATTTTTTTAATTCAAAAAGTATTTCTTTAGATATTATAAAGAGGGCAGGTATAATAGGTCAATCAGAAGATAGTTTAAATTATTATGATATTTTTAAAAATAGGATAATGTTTCCTATAAAAGATTTAAAGAATAGAATTGTTGCATTTTCTGGTAGGACTATGTCTAATGATAAGTCTATTGCTAAATATTATAACACCCATGAAACAGAAATTTTTGAAAAAAGATATACTTTATACAATTATTATGATGCAAGGCAACATATTCTAAAAGAAAAGCAAGTTATTATTTGTGAGGGCTACATGGATGTAATAAGTTCTCATCAGGCTGGAGTAAAAAATATAGTCGCTTTAATGGGAACTAATCTTGACAGTAAGTGTATAGGTGAAATTTTAAAACTAACTAATAATATAGTTTTATCTTTAGATAATGATTCTTCTGGAATAAAATCTATGTTAGAAATAGGTAATGATCTTATATATCAAACTAATAAATTGTATAATTTGGTATATTATAATTCTAAAGATTTAGATGAGTTTATATCTAAAAATAATAATAGTTCAGCAGATTTTAATTTTTATGATTATGTTTCTAAAAATAAAAAACATTTTCTTGAATTTAAAATTGATTATTTGCTAGATTTATCAGGAAATGATATTGAGAGTAAAATAAAATATAAAAATGAAATTTTAAATAATATTAGCACTTTAGAAGACGATTCGCTTAAAGATATAATAGTATCTTATTTATCTAGTAAATTTAACATTGAAAAAAATATATTATATCGTGAATTATCAAACTATAAAAATAATAGGATAAATATTAATACAGGATACGAACCTAGATATGATTTACCTAAATTTTATAATCGTGTTAATTATGATAAAAAAATATGTGCATTATTTAAATATTTTTTATATGATAGAAATATTTTTTTAGAATATTACGAGGAATTAGATAGTTTTAATTTTGAAGATAGTCTATTTTCTAGATTATTTGATACATTGGTAGTATATTATAATAGTTATAACAATTTTGAGTTTAATAAATTTTTAAATAATATAAATGATATAGAATTACTAAATTTAGTAAATTACATAACAGACAGTAACAAATTAATAATAGATGTTAATAATAAAGAAATAGTTAAATACTATGTTGACTACTTAAAAAAATCATCTATATTAAAAAAAGATGTTATAGAAATAAAAGAAAATTTAAAAGCAGCGATAGCTGAAGCTAGCTATGATAAACAAATTGAAATATTAAGAAAATTAACAAAATTTAAGAAATAAGGAGAAATACTATGGCAACTAATAATTCAAAAAGCTTTGAAACTATAAAAAATGAATTTTTAGAAAAAGGAAAAAAATCGGGTGAATTAACTCAAGAAGAAATATTAGAAGCTTTATCTAGCGTGTATGTTTCTTCTGATGAGATAGATGATTTTTATGAATTGCTTAGCAGAGAAGATATTATATTAATTAATGCTGATCAAACAGAAGAGGAAGAGGAAGAAGAACTTAATTTAGAAGATTTATCTGTTCCAGCAGGAATAAAAACTAATGATCCTGTAAGAATGTATTTAAAAGAAATAGGTAAAGTGCCTTTATTATCTAAAGAGAGAGAATTAGAATTAGCAAAAATTATTGAAAGTGGAAATGATGCAGAAAAAGAATTTGCGAAACAAGAGTTAGCAGAAGCCAATCTTAGATTAGTAGTAAGTATTGCTAAAAGATATGTAGGTAGAGGAATGTTATTCTTAGATCTTATACAAGAAGGAAATATGGGCCTTATTAAGGCAGTAGAAAAATTTGATTATTCAAAAGGATTCAAATTTAGTACATACGCTACCTGGTGGATAAGACAAGCTATAACACGAGCAATAGCTGATCAAGCGAGAACTATACGTATACCTGTTCATATGGTTGAAACAATTAATAGACTTATAAGAATTCAAAGACAATTATTACAAGATTTAGGTAGAGAACCAAAGCCAGAAGAAATAGCAGAAAAAATGGGGCTAACACCAGAAAAAGTAAGAGAAATTTTAAAAATTGCTCAAGAACCAGTATCTTTAGAAACTCCTATAGGAGAAGAAGATGATTCGCATTTGGGAGATTTTATTGAAGATAAGGATGCTCAATCTCCTGTAGAACACGCAGCAAATGAATTATTAAAAGAACAATTAGAAGAAATATTAGAAACTTTAACAGACAGAGAAGAAAATGTTCTTAAGCTAAGATTTGGATTAAAAGACGGGAAAACTCATACTTTAGAAGAAGTAGGTAGTGCATTTGGTGTAACTCGTGAAAGAATTAGACAGATAGAAGCGAAAGCAATAAGAAAATTAAAACATCCATCTAAACTTAATAAGCTAAAAGGTTTTATGGAATAAAATAAAAATTTTAATGGAGATAAAATATAAATGGGTATTTGGTTAACTTTTGGAATAGGAGTATTGACTTGTACGCTAACTGCTATTAATATTTTTATACAAAATAAACACAATAATAAAAATAGGAAAAAGATAATATTAGAAAAAGAGATAGACCAGTTAAAAGATTTAAGAAATGATATTTCTGAATTGTGTTCAATAATAATATCTATAAAAAATTTAACTGAACATTCTAAATTAGAGGATATTTCCAAACAAGATATACAATTTTTAGAGAAAGATTTTTTAAAAATATTAATTTTAGCATCTTTAAAAATAAATAAGGATTACAAATCAGGAGATGATTTGGATTCTTACTTAAATAAGTTGATAGATTCATATGGTAGATATTTTTTAGCGTTGAAAGATAAAAAGTTTAATAAAAAAGATAAGAAATTTAGTAATTTTAAATATTTTAATATTGAAATTACAACTTTGAGAGGGAAATTTATTAGTTATTACACGGACTTGACACATTATTTTAATGAAAACATATAATTTATAAAAATACTACTAACGGTTTTATTAGTAAAATCGTTAGTAGTATTTTTTAGTGTCTTTTATTTTTATAATTGTAATAATTTAAGGATATAAAATATAAAATTCCTTCAATTGTTGCAATGTAGAAAGTCACGGGTAATGAAGTATAGTAAGATAAAGTCAATCCTAACCAAACACCTAATATTGAAAATATTATAGATATAACTATCATTTTTGCTATACTATTACTTAAAAATCTAGCAGAGCTAGCAGGAACTGTTAAAAGTACAAACATTAGTAGGGCACCTATAATAGGAACAGTAACACTAACTGCAATAGATAATAATGTTAGAAAAAATATAGATACTAACTTGCTGTTTATACCATTTGCGATAGCTCCTATTTGATCAAATGAGTCAAATTTTAATACTCTATAAAATGAAAGAAGTAGTAATATAACTACAGTAGAAAGTATTAATATTAATTTAACATCTTCAGATGTTATAGATACGATACTACCAAATAAAATGCTATTCACATAGCTTGTGCTTTTTGGTGTAATGGATAAAAATAATAGTCCTAATCCTAGAAATATACCTAGCATTACACTAACAGTAGATTCTCTTCTAAAAGATTTATCTCCTAAATATCCAACTATGTAAGACATAGATGTTGTAAATAGTATTAATCCATATATAGGGCTTATACCTAGAAAAACAGCGAATGCTGCACCAGAAAATCCAACATGTGATAAAGTATGTGAAATAAAAGACATATTTCTGGAAATAACAAATACCCCTATAAATCCTGCCATAATTGCTACAATAGTACCACTTAAAAAAGCATTTTGCATAAACTCATATTTAAACATTTTGTTCACCTACATAGTGTCTACAAAATTTAAACACTCTTTCTTTATTTTTATTAAAATCATCTATACTAAGATAATCACATCCATTCTCACAAAAATGAAGAATATTATCAATGTATTCTTCATTTATAAGAGATATTTCATGAGTTATACACAGCGTTATAATCTGTCTATTTTTAGTTATATCTTTTATTATATTCATAAATTCTAATTCACTTTTTTTGTCAAGACTAGCAGTGAACTCATCTAACAATAATATGTTAGGTTCTCTTATTAAAGCTTGAGCTAAGTATACTTTTTGTTTTTCTCCTCCTGAAAGTTCACCTATTCTTTTATTTTTCAAATAAGATATCCCTAGTTCATTAATTAAATTGTCAATATTACGTTTTTCTTTATTACTTAGCCAAGGAAAAATCTTTTGTTTTAAAGGTAAACTTAAAAATTCATAAACAGAAAGAGGGTTTTCGACATCAAAGTTCCTGAATTGTGGGACATATCCTACTATGTTATTTTTATTTTCAGTTATTATTTTATCATTTTTCTTATTTATATTATTCAATATATAATTTATAAATGTAGTTTTACCTACACCATTTTCACCAATTATGGCAAGAATTTTTCCTGAATCTATTTTAAACGAAATATTTTTTATTAATTCTTTTTGTCCTATTTTTAATGAAAGATTATTTACGGTTAAAGAATTCATTAATTTTCTCCTATCTAATTTTGTGTTTTAGTCTCAACTGTAAAAGTCACATATTCTTTCAAATTAAAGAATTGTGACTTTTACAACTTAAATATTTAAAATTTAATGATTGTGATCATGTCCATGTTCATGGTCATGATTGTGGTTGTGACCTTCTTTAGCATCTTTAGTGTGATAAGCTTTTTCTCCAATATTCCCATTTAATATGTTAAGAAGTTTGTCATATTGATCAATCATCCATTCTACATATGTTTTATCATTAGGTTGAGTTTCAGATACATTTAAAATAGGTATACCATTTTCTTCAGATAAGTTAATAATGCCTTCTATTGCTTTATTCGTAGTTTGAATGTTATTTACAACAAAATCAATTTTTTTATTTTTAATATCTTCTTGTATATTTTTTAACGTTTGAGGAGAGGGGTCGTTTCCTTCCGAAGTAGCCTTAGCTAACTTCTTAATATCTTCAGTTGTTTTAAGTTCTAAAACTTCTATTGAGTAATCAAATATAGGTTCTGTTGTTAAAACAACCTTTCCTTTTGATTTATTTTTTAATTCTTTTACTTTATCATTAATTTTTTCTAATTCATCTAGATAACTATTTTTATTAGTTATGTAGAATTCTTTATTTTGAGGATCTTTTTTAATTAATTCTTCAGTAAGATTTTCTGCTACATTTTTTAATACTTGAGGATTATACCAAATATGTTCATTTTCTCCATCTTTTAAATTAATAAGTTCTGCAGCATTAATTTTTACAATATCTTTATTATTATTTGTAAGTTTTTCGAACCAAGAATCATAGCCTCCACCATTGAAAATAGCAATATTAGAATCAGCTATGTTTTTTGCGTCGTCAGCAGATGGTTCAAAATCATGGGGATCTACACTAGAGTTACTAATAATAGAAATAACTTCTGCTTTATCTTTTGCAATATTTTGTGCAACTTCAGAATAAAAGTTAATAGAAGTAGCTATTTTTAGTTTTTCGTTATTATTTTCATCTTTAGAACAAGCACTAATTATTAAAGTCATAACTAACAAATAGATAAGTTTCTTTATAGTTTTATATGATTTAGTTTTAATCATTTTAATAGACTCCTTTTTCGTAATAATTACGTTTTATATAATTCTAATACTTTATTATAAAAAAATCAAGACAAATTTTTAATATATTATAAAAATTGCGCTATAGTACTTGATTTTTTTTGTTTATTAATTTATAATTATTAAGGTTGAATACACTTCAACTAAAAAACACACGATATCCGATTAATTATTTGGTGCAAATGTCTATAATTAATATGAGGTTATCGGAGGAAAAAACCAAGGAGGAAAATAACATGCCAGTTATTTCAATGAAACAATTATTAGAAGCAGGGGTACATTTTGGACACCAAACAAGAAGATGGAACCCTAAAATGGATAAATATATATTCACAGAAAGAAATGGAATATATATAATAGACTTACAAAAAACAGTTAAAAAAGTTGATGAAGCTTATGAGTTTGTAAAATCTGTAGCTGATCAAGGTGGGAAAATGCTTTTTGTAGGAACTAAAAAACAAGCACAAGATGCTATAAAAGAAGAAGCAGAAAGATCAGGTCAATACTACATTAATCACCGTTGGTTAGGTGGAACACTTACTAACTACAAAACAATCAAAGGTCGTATAGATAGAATAGCTGAAATTGAAAAAATGGAAGCTGATGGAGTATTTGAAGTTCTTCCTAAAAAAGAAGTTATCGAACTTAAAAAAGAATACGATAGATTAAACAAATTCTTAGGTGGAATAAGAGAAATGAAAACAATGCCAGACGCAATGTTTGTAGTTGATCCTAAGAAAGAACACAATGCTATAGCAGAAGCTAAAAAATTAGGAATCCCTGTAGTAGGTATAGTAGATACTAACTGTGATCCAGACGATGTTGACTATGTTATACCTGCAAATGATGATGCTATCCGTGCTGTTAAATTATTAACTGCAAAAATGGCAGATGCATTTGTTGCATACAACGAAGGTAACATTGAAGAAGTTTCAGAAGAAGAATTTACTTCTGAAGAATCTGTGTCTACAGAAGAATAAATTATATAATTTATATAATTTAGATAATTTAGATAATTAATTAAATATAAAATTTATAGGTGAATAAATATAATTCTCATTATATTTTTCACCTTAACTTAAAATAATATCTGGAGGAACCTAAAATGGCTATAACAGCAAGTCAAGTAAAAGAATTAAGAGAACGCACTGGTGCGGGAATGATGGATTGTAAAAAAGCATTAGAAGCTACAAATGGAGACATGGATGCAGCTATCGATTACCTAAGAGAAAATGGTATAGCTAAAGCAGCTAAAAAAGCTGATCGTATAGCAGCTGAAGGAATTACATACTTAGCAGTTGAAGGAAATAAAGGATTAGTTTTAGAAATAAACTCTGAAACGGACTTTGTTGCTAAAAATGAAAAATTCTTAGATTTAGTTAAAGTTGTAGCAGACGCTATTTTAGCAAATGAGCCAAAAAGTGTTGAAGAAGCACTTACAGTTTCAGCAGGAGAAGGAACTGTTGAGAGTGTTATAAATAATGGTATAGCAACTATAGGAGAAAAATTATCTTTAAGAAGATTTGAAATATTAACAAAATCAGATAATGATTCATTCGGAACTTACTCACATATGGGAGGAAGAATAGGAGTTATTACATTAGTAGAAGGATTAACAGATGAAGAAGTTGCTAAAGATGTAGCAATGCACGTAGCTGCTTTAAATCCTAAATATCTTGACGAAACTCAAGTACCTCAAGAAGAGTTAGAACATGAGAAAAAAGTTCTTTCTGAACAAGCTCTTAATGAAGGGAAACCAGCAAACATAGTAGAAAAAATGATAGTTGGAAGACTTAATAAATATCTTGAAGAAATTTGTTTAGTAAAACAAAAATTTGTTAAAGATGACAGTTTAACTGTGGAAAAATTTGTTGCTTCTAAAGGTGGAAAACTTACTAAGTTCGTAAGATACGAAGTAGGAGAAGGTATCGAGAAAAAAGAAGATAACTTTGCTGAAGAAGTAATGAACCAAGTTCGTGGAAACTAATATAAAAAAAGCATACACTATTTCGTGTGTGCTTTTTTAAAAATCGGAGGATTTTATAAATGTCAAAATATAAAAGAGTTTTATTAAAATTAAGCGGAGAAGCTTTAGCAGGTGATAAAGGATTCGGAATAGATCCTAAAATTGTTAATAAGATAACTAAACAAATAGAAAAGGTAGTAAAACAAGGAGTAGAAGTAGCCATAGTAGTTGGTGGAGGTAATATTTGGCGTGGAAAAACTGGAGAGGAACTAGGTATGGAAAGACCTACAGCAGATTCTATGGGAATGTTAGCTACTGTGATGAATTCATTAGCTTTACAAGATTCACTAGAGCATGCTGGTGTTGATACTAGAGTTCTAACTTCGGTTGAAATGAAAGCCATGGCTGAACCATATATTAGAAGAAGAGCTATAAGACATTTAGAAAAAGGAAGAGTAGCTATATTTGCTGCAGGAATTGGAAATCCATTCTTTTCTACTGACACAACAGCGGCACTTAGAGCAAAAGAAATAGATGCTGAAGTAATCTTAATGGGTAAAAATGGAGTAGATGGAGTTTACTCTGCAGATCCAAAATTAGATAAAACAGCAACAAAATTTGACAATTTAAAACATATGGATGTAATAAGCAAAAGTCTGGCTGTTATGGATTCTACAGCTATAACATTCTGTATGGATAATAATCTTCCGCTAATAGTATTCTCAATTGATGAAGAAGATAATATAGTGAAAGTAATAAATGGTCAACCTATGGGTACAAAAATAACAAAATAAAGGAGTGGAGATTATGCCAGAGACAATTATATCAAATTTAGAAGAAAAAATGACAAAAGCGATAGCAAGTCTTAGAAGAGAACTTGCATCAATTAGAGCAGGTAAAGCAAGTGCTTCAGTTTTAGATAGACTTTCTGTAGAATACTATGGAGTACCAACTCCTATTAATCAAGTAGCAGGAATATCTGTTCCTGAACCTAAAATGTTAGTTATATCACCTTATGAAAAAAGTTTATTAAAAGAAATAGAAAAGTCAATACAAGCCTCTGATTTAGGATTAAATCCTTCAAATGATGGTAATGTTATTAGAATAGTATTTCCAGCATTGACTGAAGAAAGAAGAAAAGAGTTAGCTAAACAAGTAGGAAAAGAAGCAGAAAATTCAAAAATTGCTGTTAGAAATGTAAGAAGAGATGCAATGGATGCAATAAAAAAATTAGAAAAGTCTTCTCAAATAACAGAAGATGATTTAAAATCATATTCTGACGATATTCAAAAAACTACAGATAAGTATATTACAGAAGTAGATAAAGTAGCTAAAGAAAAACAAGACGAGTTAATGAGTGTATAATTATGGAAATGTCAGAAATTATAAATAAAATTAACGAATTAAATGCAATAAAGAAAGAAAGAGAACTTTCTTCTGATGAACTAACAGACTTGTCTAATTATAGAAAAATGTATTTAGATAATTTCAAGAAAAATGTAAGAAATATTTTAGATAATACTAAAGTAGTAAATGAAGACGGTGACGATATAACACCTAAAAAGAAAGGATAATAATTGATGAGTACAGGAATAGTAATATTAATAGCAACTGCTTGTTTTGTAGGTGGTGCAGTTTTAGGATTTTTCTTAGCTCGTAAAAACTTTATGAATTACATGGAAAAAAATCCACAATTGAATGAAGAAGTTTTAATGAATATGATGTCTCAAATGGGACAAAAACCATCTAAGAAAAAAATGAACCAAATGATGAGTAATATGCAAAAAGCTCAAAAGCAGGCAATGAAATCTAAAAAATAAATTAAAGTAATGATACCCTAGAATAAAATTTGCTATTAATTTAAAATTAATGGGTTGTTACATTATAAATTCTAGTGGCTGATCCTTAGGGTCAGCCTCATTACTTTATATAATGGAGATATTATGGAAAAAAAAGAAATATTATTTACAAATACGAATAGTGAAAGAATTGATAAATTTTTGCTATCTCAACTACAAGATTTTTCAAGAACTAATATACAGAATTTAATTAGTGAGGACTATATATTAGTAAATGAAAAGCCAGTAAAAAGCAATTATAAATTAAAAGAAAATGATAAAATAACTATTAAATTTAAGGAAGCAGATGAACTTGATGTTGTAAAACAAGATATTCCTATAAAGATATTTTATGAAGATGATTATCTTATTGTTATAAACAAGGATAAAGGAATGGTGGTCCATCCTTCAGCAGGTCATAAGGATGGGACCTTAGTAAATGCACTTATGTATCATTCTGAAAAATTATCTAGTATTAATGGAGTTATAAGACCAGGAATAGTTCATAGAATAGATAAGGATACTTCTGGATTACTTATAGTAGCTAAAGATGATACTACACACATTAAGTTATCAGAAATGATTTCTAAGAAAGAGGTTAAAAGAAAATATTATGCACTAGTACATGGGGTAATAAAACATGATTATGGTACTATAGATGCACCTATTGCTAGAAATCCTAAAGAAAGAAAAGAGATGGCTGTTATAGATGAAGGAAAACCATCAATAACTCATTTTAAAGTAATCGAAAGATTTGAAAAATATACTTTAATAGAATGTGAATTAGAAACAGGTAGAACACATCAAATAAGAGTACATATGAAATATATTAATTTTCCATTAGTAGGGGATTTAGTATACGGTCCTAGAAAAACTATGAATACAAATGGACAAATGTTACATTCTAAAACTTTAGAATTTGTTCATCCTATAACAAATAAAACAATATTTTTAGACTCTGACTTGCCAGAATATTTCAATGAAGTTTTAAATGGATTGGAGCATTAACTTATTTTCAAATAAGTTTTCATATTTTTTCAAATTATTCAATAAAATGGTTTATTTTTTTTTGAATTTGTAGTATTATATTACTAGTTATTACAATCAAGGAGGATACATTATTATGGTTTTAGTACCAGCAAAAGATATGCTAGTAAAAGCTAGAAAAGAAGGATATGCGGTAGGTCATTTTAATATAAACAATTTAGAATGGACAAAAGCAATATTAGAGGCTGCAGAAGAAGCCAAAAGTCCAGTAATATTAGGAGTAAGTGAAGGTGCTGCTAAATACATGACAGGATTTAAAACTGTAGCAGATATGGTTAAGGCTATGGTAGAATCAATGAATATTACTGTACCAGTAGCTTTACATTTAGATCACGGTTCATATGATGGAACAAAAGCTGCTATAGCGGCAGGATTTAGTTCTGTAATGTTCGATGGTTCTCACTATCCATTTGAAGAAAACATTGAAAAATCAAAAGAAATGATAGCTTTAGCTCATGAAAAAGGATTATCTATAGAATGTGAAGTAGGTTCTATAGGAGGAGAAGAAGATGGTGTTATCGGTACTGGAGAATTAGCTGATCCAAAAGAATGCCAAACTATGGCTGATTTAGGAATAGACTTTTTAGCTGCTGGTATAGGTAATATTCATGGTAAATATCCAGAAAATTGGGCTGGTTTAAGCTTTGAAACTTTAGAAAATATATCTAATGTTACAGGAGGAATTCCTTTAGTTCTTCACGGAGGATCTGGAATACCTACAGAACAGATTCAAAAAGCTATTTCTTTAGGTGTAGCTAAAGTTAATGTTAATACAGAGTGTCAATTAGCATTTGCTGAAGCAACTAGAAAATACGTAGAAGAAGGAAAAGACTTAGCTCCTAAAGGTTTTGATCCAAGAAACTTATTAAAACCAGGTGTAGAAGCAATCAAAGCTATGGTACACGAAAAAATAGATATTTTCGGTTCTAGAAATAAAGCATAGTTATAAAAATTTTTATTGTAAATAAAAAAGGGATAAGAACAGTCTTATCCCTTTTTTGTAATAATTAGATATTTGATTAGTTTTGTAAATTATTGTATAATTAGTTATTGATATATCTAGGAGGATTAATGATGGAAAATAAAAATTTAGGAAAAGTAGAAATAAGTCCAAGAGCATTAGCAGTTATTGTTAGTATAGCTGTTAATGAAGTAGAGGGAATATCAAAATTAATTGGTAGTATAAAAAATGAAGCATTTGAAAAAATGGGTAAAAAAGAATATTTTAAAGGTGTTAAGTTAAATTTTGAAGATAATGAATTAAATGTAGAAGTTTCTTGTTGTTTAAAATCAGGGTATTCAGTTAATAAAGTGGTCTCTAACGTACAAGAAAATATAAGAAATTCTGTTTATAATATGACAGAACTAAATACAAAGACTATTAATATTAATATTTTAGGAATAGATTATTAATAACGGGAGGTTTTTATTACAATGAAAACACGTCATGAACTACGAGAGATAGTATTTAAAGTCTTATTTCAATTAGATAATAATGATTTAGATTTAGAAACAATTTTAGATTTAGAAGATGAAGAAATAAAATCTAATGAATATGTTGTAAATACGTTAAATGAAATATTGAATAATAAGGAGTCTATTGATAATATAATTTCAGAAAATCTTAAAGGTTGGACCATATCAAGATTATCAAAGATGGATAGACAAATTTTGAGAATTTCTATATATGAAATACTTTATAGTGAGATTCCATATAAAATATCAATAAATGAGGCAGTTGAGTTGTCTAAAAAATATAGTGAGAAAGATGACAGTTATAAATTTGTAAATGGAGTTTTAAAATCTGTAGTAGAGAAAGTAATAAATTAGTATGAATGATAAAATAATTTATTTAAGTGTTTCTGCGTTAAATTCTTATATAGAAAAAAAATATAAGTTTGATCCTTATTTAAAAGAAGTTTATATTAAAGGAGAGGTTTCCAATTGTAAATTACATTCAAATGGAAATCTTTATTTTACGATTAAAGATAATAAAACTAAAATAGATGCAACCAAGTTTAAAGGTTCTGATTATTCTCATTTAAAAGAAGGGGATACAGTATATGTAAAAGCTAGTCTTAACTTCTTTATGGGTTTTGGTCAACAAAGGCTAACAGTACAGGAAATAAAACTAGATAGTGTAGGAGATTTATACAGAAGGTTAATAGAACTAAGAGATAAATTATCTAAAGAAGGTATTTTTTCAAGTATTCACAAAAAAAGAGTACCTAAATTTAGTAATAATATTGCTGTTATAACAGCCTCTACGGGAGCTGCTATTCAAGATATAAAGAGAACCATTTTAAGAAGATATCCTATTGCAAATATAAATGTATATTCATCATTAGTTCAAGGAGATCAATCTATTAATGATATTATAAAAAATTTGAAAATAGCTGACAATGATAACAACGATGTAATAATTTTAGCTAGAGGAGGGGGCTCTATAGAGGATTTATGGAGTTTCAATAGTGAAGAAGTTGTAAGAGCAGTATTTGCTTGTAAAACACCTGTAGTTACAGGTGTAGGTCATGAAACAGATACTACTTTAGTAGATTATGTAGCAGATATTAGAGCTTCTACTCCAACAGCAGCTGCTGAAATAGTTACGCCCTATACTATTGACGATATTAAAAATCATGTATCATTAATGTCAAATAAAATGACAACTTTAATCAATGAAAAAGTTAATAGATTAAAGAAAGATTTATTATCATATTCTAATAGCTATATAATAAAAAATTATAATTACAGGGAATATGAAAAACTATTAAATTTTAAAACGGAGAAAATTAATAATTTAATAAATAATAAAATTTTAATTAAAAGAAATTATTTAGAAAAAAATATTGTAAAATTTAAAAGTATTGATTTAATGAAGTATTATACTAATAAGTTTAATTTTATAATAGAAAATTTTGAAAATAATTCTCCATTGGGTATACTAAAAAAAGGTTATTCAATTACATATTCTTCTTCTGGCGAAAGAATTTCATCTACTGAAGCAGTTTCTATAGGCGATAGTATTAATATAAAATTTAATGATGGAGATGTTACAGCAGAAGTAATAAATATTAGTAAAAATGAGGTTTATCATGATGAAAAATAGTTTTGAAGATAAATTATTAGAACTAGAAAATATAATAAAGAATTTAGAAAGTAATGAATTATCACTTGATGATTCATTAGAGCAATATAAAAATGGTATAGATATAATAAAGAGTTGTAATTTGATTATAAAAAATGCCGAAGAAGAAGTATCAAAGTTATCTGAGGAATTAAACAATGAATAACATAGAAGATTTTTTGAAAAACAACAAAGAATTAATTAATAATTTTGCGGAAAATTATATAGAAAATATTGAATTTCCTAGTATTCTAAAAGAATCCGTAAAGTATTCTTTAGTAAATGACGGAAAGAAATTGCGTCCATTAATATTTTTAGCTATGCTTGATCATTACGGTTATGACTATAAGAATTTCTTAGATATTGCTCTATCTATAGAATTAGTACATACATATTCATTAGTTCACGATGATTTACCAGCAATGGATAATGATGATTATAGATGGGGAAAATTTACTAATCATAAAGTGTATGGAGAAGAGGTTGCTATTTTAACAGGTGATGCAATGCAAACACTTGCTTATAATATTATTTCTAAAAATGATATCTTGGAAGATTCAATTAAAATTAGACTAATAATGTTACTTTCTGATTATTCAGGAGTTAACGGAATGTTAGCTGGTCAAATTTATGATATTAAGCAAGATAGTTATTATGTAGATGAAAATTATTTAGAAAATATGCATAATTTAAAAACAGGAAAATTAATAACATTACCGCTTATTTTTGCTGCAATAATTTCTAATAATGATAATGATATTGAATTTTTAACTAGTTATGGTTACGATTTAGGTTTAGCTTATCAAATTAAAGATGATATACTAGATTATTATGGAGATTTTAAACTAACTGGTAAAAAATTTAGTGATGAAGATATGATTACATATCTTAGTTTTTACGGAATAGAAAAATGTGAAGAATTATTGGATTTACACACAGAAAAAGCAAAAAGCTATGCATCTAAATTAAACAATTCTTTATTAAACGATTTTGCAAGTTTATTATTATCAAGACAGAAATAAATAAAATCACTAAAACTTAATTTACAGTAGTTTTAGTGATATTATTTATTATTTATTATTGAAATCTATTATGCAATTTTTAATATTTTTTACTAACTCAGGAATATATGATTCTTCTAAACATGAGAAAGCAATCCTTATATTACTTTCATCCATAGAGTATATTCCTAGTTTATATTTTTCTAATAGCATAAGTCTAAATTCATGAGCATTTATTTTTTTAGGTAATTCTATTGTAAAAAAATATCCTGAATTAAACGGCAGAATTCTAGTTAAAGATTCTAAATTTTCTTTTTCTATAGATTCTTTTAGCGCAATATATCTATTTTTTATTATATTGTCATTAGTTTCTTTTTCTAATATATATTTATTTTCAGAAAGTAATTTTTGAATAGCTATTTGAGCTATTGTAGAGCCTGATGAAGTAGAACTTCTTATATAGCCTTGTGTTTTAGCCATTATTTCATTTCTTAATACATCATCTTTAATATAGTAAGTTATAAATCCTAATCTCAATCCCCAAGCATAATATTCTTTAGTAACACCATCAATTTTTATTATTAAGCAATTTTCATTATTTACTAATTTTTCTAGACAATTTATAGTTGAATTTTTATTATTGTCCTCAAAAAATAGCCCAAAATATGCATCATCACATAATAAAATAACAGATTTATTTTCGTTCTCTACTAAAAAGTTTTCTATGATTTCTGTTATAGATTTAAATTCCTCTTTAGATGGAGTATATCCTGTTGGGTTGTTAGGGAAGTTTAATAATATGTGAATTTTATTTTCTTTTATACTATATAAAGTATTTTTAAATGCTTCTAAGTTATATTTATTTTCATTGTTAAATTGGTCATAAGTGTGTATGCTAACTCCCAATTTTACATTATATATTTGGGCATAATTTTGCCAAAATAAATTTGGAAGTATTAAAGCATCTCCTTTTTCAGAAAAAAGATTAGCTACTATGTCTATACCTTGGGTAATACCAGTAGTTGCGATAGACTGAGATAAATATTCTTGTCTTAAATTTTTATTTTCTTTTAATATTTTATCTTTCCATTGTTGTCTAATATTTAATGTACCTGGAGTAGGGGAATATGGTAAATAACTTTCTGAAGATATATTTTTTATTATATATTCTAAAGAATTTAATTTCATTACTTTACCATTTTCTGTAGCCATACCTATTGTTGCGTTTATAGCTCCGGGTATTTCTTGTGTTTCTTTAGATTGAATTAAAACATCTTGAGGTAAAATCATATTTTTACCAATTGTTGAGTAAAAAGTCATAATTAACTCCTTTTATAATTTTTCATTATATTCATTATAAACTCTGTATATTTTAAATGCAATAAATAATTAATTTATATTAGTATAGTTGATATCTTTTATAATTTTAACATACTGATATTTATAACTATTAAGATTTTATAATATTTTAACTGTCTTTAAATGTTTTATAGTATTTTAATTAATGGTATAATATGATTATAATATATTTATCTTTTTGGAGGAATTATGCAACAATATTTTATAAAAGAAAATTTTGAAAATAAAAGCTATACGTTAAATAATGATGACAGTTTTCACATTATAAAGGTAATGAGAAAAAATGTAGAAGATAAAGTATATATAGCTTTTTCCGATGGCAGCAGATATATATGCTCTATAAAAGAATTTATTAATAATAGAGTAATTGTAGAACCATACAAAAAAGTTGATATAGAAACAGAATTACCTTTAAATATAACTATAGCTATACCTCCATTAAAGGGGAGTAAATTCGAATTTTTAATACAAAAAGCTACAGAATTAGGAGTTAGTAACATAGTATTGTTTGAATCAGAAAGAAATGTAGCAAAATTAAAAAATGATAAAATAGAAAATAAAATATCTAGATGGGAAAAAATAGCAAAAGAAGCAGCAGAACAATCCAAAAGAGGTATAATACCAACAATTTTGTATAAGAGAAGTATACAAGAATTAATAGATGATTGTAGTACATACGATTATAAACTAATAGCTTACGAAAAAGAATCGGGTAATAGTTCAAATCATAACTTAAAAGAATTTTTAAGCAATGATCTTGATAAAAGATCCGTTATAGCTGTTTTTGGAAGTGAAGGAGGACTTTCTGAAAAAGAGGTAGCTGTATTTAACGATTATAATTATAAATCAATAGGATTAGGTAAGAGAATTCTTAGAGCAGAAACAGCTCCGTTATTTTTTATAAGTTGTGTAGGTTATTTTGCAGAATTAAGTTAGGAGGAATTTAAATAATGAAATTAAATTTAACAGCAGTTGAGATACTAGAAAAAGAATTTAAATCAAACAAATCAAGAGGTTATGATACAGAAGAAATTGATACTTTTTTAGATTTAATAATACAAGATTATATAAAATTTGAAAAAATGGCAATAAAATTAAAAGAGCTTGAAATAGAAAATCAAAGTTTAAAAATAACTATAAACGGCATGAAAAATGTAAAAAAAGATAGTGAATCTTCTCCATCAAATGTTAATCTAGACATATTAAAAAGAATATCAAGATTAGAACAAGCTGTATTTGGAATAAACAACGACTAAAGGAGTAAATTATGAATATATTATTGATTGTTTCTGGTGGAATTGCTGCATATAAATCACTAGATATAGTAAGCAATTTAAAAAAATCTGGTCATAATGTAAAAGTTGTAATGACAAAAAATTCAACTAAATTTGTTACAGAATTAGCTTTTCAAACTATTTCTAAAAATAAAGTTTATACTGATACTTTTGAGGAATTAGATGAAAAAGAAATTCAACATATAGACTTATGTAAATGGGCAGACAAGATACTTATATCCCCTGCTACTGCTAATTTAATAGCAAAGATGGCTAATGGAATTGGAGATGATTTGGCTAGTACATTACTTCTTGCCGTAGATGATTTCTCTAAAATTTATATAGCTCCTGCTATGAATACAGTTATGTATGAAAATCCTATAACGCAAAGTAATATATTTAAACTTAGACAGTTAGGTTTCAATTTCATAGAACCTGCTGAAGGGTTATTAGCATGTGGAGATATAGGTAAAGGTAAATTACCTTCTGTAGAAACAATATTAGCAAGTTTTTTGCATAATGAAAAACTAACAGGAAAAAAAGTTTTAGTTACAGCAGGATCAACAAGAGAGTATATTGATCCGGTAAGGTTTATATCTAATCCAGCAACAGGGAAAATGGGGATAGCTATAGCAGAAGTCTTTGCTGATTATGGGGCAGAGGTTATTTTAATAACTTCTGCAAACTATAATTCATCTAGAAAAAATATTTCAGTAGTTCCTGTAATTAGTGCTGAGGACATGTTTGTCGAAGTCGAAAGAAATTTTAGAAGTTGCGATATAATAGTAAAAACAGCAGCTGTATCTGATTATAGACCTATTATAACTTATGATAAAAAAGTCAAAAAACAAATAGGAAATATAGAGCTTGAATTAGAAAGAACAACAGATATTCTCCAATTTGTAGGACAAAGAAAAACAAAATCACAGATACTTGTAGGTTTTGCTGCAGAAACAAACAACGTTATTGAATATGCTAAAGATAAAATAAGAAGAAAAAATCTAGATTATATAGTAGCAAACGATGTGTCGAAAAAAGATGTAGGATTTGCTTCGGATAATAACGAAGTGTATATAATAGATAAAAATAATAAAGTAGAAAAAATATCTAAAAATAGTAAAAAATATATAGCTAAAAAAATTGTAGACTTAATAACTAAATAAAAAATAGGAGGTATAATTTTGTTTGCAAGAGTTATAGTAGATATAAATAATAACAGTTTAAATAAAACATACTATTATACCATTCCTGAAAAATACAAAGAATATAATTTGAAGGGATATAGAGTAGAAGTTCCTTTTGGTAGTAGAAAAATTCAAGGATATATAGTTGATGTAATTGATAAAATTGACTTTGATGAAAGTAAAATTAAAAATTTATCCAAAATTAAAGATGATTTTCCTGTTTTGACAGAAGAATTGCTTCTTTTATCAGATGTTCTAGCTGATGAACTATATTGTACCAATATTCAAGTTATAGAAAGTATGATACCGACAATATTAAAAAATAAATATGTAGAATATTATAAAATTGCTACAGAAAATGCTCCTCAAGAATTTTTAAATATAACTAATGATGAAAATATTATAGAAAAAAACAAATTAGAAAAACTAGTTTCTAAGTCATATCTATCAATGCTTATATCAAAAAAAATAATTAAATTAATAAGTATTTCTAAAGAGCAAACTTTGAGTGAGAAAACTAGTTACATTGTACTTAACGATAGTGTTGATTTGAAGAAAAAAAGAATAACAGAAAAACATAAATTATTAATAGACTATTTAAAAGATAATAATTCTATAGAAAAAAGCAAAGTTAAAGAAATTTTAAATTTAAGTAGCTATGTTTTGAATACAATGCTAAAAAATGAACTTATTAAAATTATAGAAAAAGAAAAAGAATTCGAAGATAAATCATTAGTTTACATAAATAAAAATACGTTAAACGAGGAACAGGCTAAGGTTTACAATGAAATAATTAGCAATATAAATAAAAATAAATTTTCTGAATACTTATTGCACGGTGTTACTGGTTCAGGAAAAACAGAAATTTATATTCATCTTACCAAAAAATATATAGATAAAGGAAAAGATGTTATTATATTAGTTCCTGAAATAATATTAACTCCTCAAATATTAGAAAAATTTAAAAATGTATTTGGTGATAACATTGCCATATTACATTCTGGTTTAAACAAAAAAGAAAAATACAATGAATGGAAGAAAATAGCAGATGGTAAGGTGAAAATTTGTATAGGAACAAGATCTGCTGTTTTTGCTCCATTTAAAAATATAGGATTAATTATAATAGATGAAGAACATGAAGCTAGTTACAAGCAAAATGAAACTCCTAGATACGACGCTAAAGATGTAGCTAAAAAGCGTTCTATTTATAATAAATCAACTTTAGTTTATGCTAGTGCTACACCTACAGTTGATTTATATTATAATTTTTTAAATTTTAAAAAGAAAAATCTTCTCAGACTAAATAAAAGATATAATAATATGTTACCAGATATAGATATAATTCCTGTAGAAAATAAAGAAGATGTTATTAGTGGTGAATTGTTAAATTATATAAAAAAAACTATTGCGAATAAAGAACAAGTGCTATTATTTATAAATAAAAGGGGATATACTAATTTTATTAGATGTTTTAATTGCCAGCATATTTATAAGTGTGAAAATTGTGATATAAGTTTAAACTATCACAAAATTGATAATACATTAAAATGTCATTTTTGTGGATATAGTAAAAAAATTAAAGATGTGAAAAAATGTTGTAATAGCCCCGAATTAGTATCAGGAATTTATGGAATACAAAAAGTAGAAGAATTTTTAATTAAAGAAATTCCTTCATTAAAAATAACAAGAATGGATTTTGATACAACAAGAACAAAAGGTGCATACGATAAACTCTTAAAAGAATTTAAAGATGGTAATAGTAATATTTTAATTGGAACTCAGATGATTTCTAAAGGTTTGGATTTTCCTAATATAACATTAGTGGGGATATTATCTGTCGATAGTATTGTAGGTATGCCTAGCTTTCGCTCAAATGAAAAACTATTCCAACTGCTAGTTCAAACATCGGGTAGAGCAGGACGAAGTGAAAAAAGAGGTAGAGTAATAATTCAATCTAATGTAGATAGTAACATAATTGCTTATGCAGTAAAAAGTGACTATCTAAGTTTTTACAATTATGAAATAAGTAGAAGAGAATTGTTAAATTACCCACCATTTTATAAAATATCATTTATAAATATAAAAGGACTCGATGAGAATAAAGTGTATTTAGCTTCAGTAGCAATTCATAATTTTTTAAAAGAAAAAATAGATCCAGATAAAATATTAGGACCTAATAAAAGTTTGCTTTATAAAATAAATAACGAATATACTTATAATATAGCCATAAGATTTGATGAAAATAATTATAAAATATTACACAAAATGTTAAATTATATTAATAATTATTTCAAGGAACTATATAAAAAAGATAATCTATCAATCATTATAGACGACAACCCACAAGATTATATTTAATAATGAAACTAAACAAATAAGGCACTGTTTGCAAATTTGTTTAGTTTGTTTTATTATGTTATAATTATTGAGATAATTTAAAATAGGAGAATTATGTATGAATTCTAAAAAAATAGTTTTTATGGGAACGCCTGTTTTTGCAGTCCCAGTTTTAGAAATGTTAATAAATGAATATGGAGTAGATTTAGTAATTACTCAACCTGATAAAAAAGTTGGGAGGAAAAAAGTTTTAACTCCTCCGCCAGTAAAAGAAGTTGCGCTAAACCATAATATAAAAGTTTTACAGCCAGAAAAATTGTCTAAAGATGAAGATGTTTATCAAGAATTAGTAACTCTAAATCCAGATATAATAATAACAGCAGCATACGGACAACTTGTTCCACAAAAAATATTAGATATACCTAAATATAAATGTATAAATGTTCATGGTTCGCTACTTCCTAAGCTTAGAGGAGGTGCCCCTATACAATATTCTATACTTGAAGATCATAAAGAAACAGGTATTACTATCATGTATATGGAAAAAAAATTAGATGCTGGAGATATGATATCTAAAGCGTCTGTAGAAATAAAAGATGAAGATAACTTTATGTCATTGCATGATAAACTATCTATATTGGGTAGAAATTTACTACAAGAAACATTACCAAAAATATTTTCTGGGGATATAAATCCTATAAAACAAGTAGAAGAAGAATCTACTTTTGCTAGTAATATTACAAGAGAAGATGAAAAAATAGACTGGAATAAAAAATCAAGAGATATTTTCAATCAGATAAGAGCATTTGATCCTTTCCCTGGAGCTTTTACTTATTTAGATGGGACTATACTGAAAATTTGGAAATCTGAGGTTTCTAATTATGAGGTTAAAGAAAATTCTATTAATGGTGAAATTATAAATCAAGATAATAATTCACTATATGTTAAATGTGGAAATAGTACAGCTTTAAAAATAACAGAATTACAGTTAGCAGGTAAAAATAGAGTTACTGTGAAAAATTTTCTATCTAACAAAAAAAATTACGTAGGAAAAATATTAGGTGAAATTAATGAATAATAATCCTAGAGAATTAGCATTTTTATCAATTAACGAAATATTAATAGACGATGCTTATAGTAACATAACTATAAATAAAGTATTTTCTAAAAATAAGGATTTAAGTCATTTAGATAAAAAGTACATTACTGAATTAGTCTATGGTACAGTAAAAAACAAAATTTACTTAGAATATATAGTTAAGCAATATGTAAAATCTAGAATTAAACCTAAAATAAAAAATCTACTATCTATGTCTTTATACCAAATTATAAATATGGACAAAACACCTAATTTTGCAACTGTAAATGAAGCAGTAAATATTGCCAAGAAAAATGGGGGACCTAATGCTGCTAAGTTTGTAAATGGTGTTCTTAGAAATATAATAAGAACATTTGATAGCAGTAATTTAGAATATAAAAATTCTATTGAGAAATTTTGTATCGAAAACAGTTGCCCTATTGAACTTTTTAATATATTGAAAAAACAATACGGAGAAGATAAAGCAAAAACAATAGTATTATCATTTTTAAATAAATCAGAAAATAGTATAAGAGTTAACACTCTAAAAAATAATAAATCAGATTTAGTAAAAAAATTAAAATTAACTACATCAGTAAAAGAAAGTAATATTTGTGAGGATTGCTTATTAGTTGATAAAATTGATTTTAGTAGTGATTTATTTTTAAATGGTCATTTTATTGTTCAAGATGAAGCTAGTGCCTTAGTTGCTTGTTCAATAGGTGGACCTTTAGACAAACATTATAATATATTAGATGTTTGTGCAGCTCCTGGAGGTAAAAGTTTACATATAGCTAGTAAATATTTTAACTCTAATGTAGTTTCATGTGATAAATATATACATAAACTTGATTTAATAACTAAAAACGCAAAAAGATTAAGTATAAATAATATAGATATAAAAAATCAGGATGCAACAATTTTCAATGAAAAATTTGAAAATAAATTTGATATAGTGGTTTGCGATGTTCCTTGTTCTGGGTTAGGTGTTATAAAAAACAAACCAGAGATAAAGTATAAAATAACTAACAGTCAAATAGAAGACTTATCAAAATTACAATATAAAATTTTAACCAATAGTATTAGATATCTAAAAAAAGATGGAATATTAATTTATTCTACTTGTACAATTGACAAAAGAGAGAATGAAGAAAATATAAATAAATTTTTAGAAGAGCATAAAAATTTTAGTTTAGAAAAAATTAATACAAATACGATTGTTAGTCAAGATAGAGATGGTATATTCAACATAATGCCAGATGAATATAACTGCGATGGTTTTTTTATTGCTAAGTTAATTAAAAAGGAGAACTAATGTTAATTACTGAATTAAAAAATTATAAAAAAAATAGATGGCTTAAAGAATTCGATAAAATGTCGATATACTCTTTACGTCTAGATCAATTAGAAAAATATCTCCTATCAATAGGAGAAAAAAAGTTTCGAGCTAAACAAATATATGATTGGTTATATAAAAAAAGAGTATCTAGCTTTTATGATATGAGAAATATTCCTAAAACTCTCCAAGATAAATTAGACTCTGAATTCGAAATAACTACTTTAAATACATTAATAAAACAAGAATCTAAAGATGGTACCATGAAATTTCTATTTGAGTTGCAAGATAAGTATACGATAGAAAGTGTACTTATGAGAAATAAGTATGGTAATTCACTTTGTGTTACAACTCAAGTAGGATGTAGAATTGGTTGTACTTTCTGTGCGTCTACTCTAGGTGGTCTTAAAAGAAATCTAGAATCTGGAGAAATAGTAACTCAAGTATTAAAAGTGCAACAAGAGCTAGACAAAATCGGAGAAAGAGTTTCGAGTATAGTTATAATGGGAATAGGAGAACCATTTGAAAACTATGAAGAAATGATGGATTTTATAAAAATAGTTAATAGTGATGAATCATTTAATATTGGAGCTAGACACATTACTGTTTCAACTTCAGGAATAGTTCCTAAAATTTATGAATTTGCTAATGAAAAAATTCAAATAAATTTTGCTGTTTCTCTTCACGCTCCAACAAACGAATTAAGAAGTAAAATAATGCCAGTTAACAGAGCATACAATATAGATAAATTAATGGAATCACTAAAGTATTATCAACAAGTAACCAATAGACGTATTACTTTTGAGTATGGACTTATGGGGATGGTAAATGATCAAAGAGAACATGCAGAAAAATTATCTGAGATAATAAAAGATCTTAATTGTCACGTAAATCTAATACCTATAAACTATGTACCTGAAAGAAATTATGTTAGAACTAGTAAAAATGATATATTCAATTTTGAAAGAATACTGAAAAAAAATAAAGTTAATGTTACGATAAGAAGAACACAAGGTGATGATATAGATGCAGCTTGTGGGCAGCTTAGAGCTAAAGAAAGAAAAGAAGAGGTAAAAGGAGGAATTCCCGATGCCAATAGTATATTCGTTTAATAATAGTAAAGGTATAAAAAAAGAAAAAAATCAAGATGCAGTTAATGTTATTAAAAATAAAAATGGGGCATTATTAGGTATAATTTGTGACGGAGTAAGTAGTCATAGTAAATCAGAATACTCTAGTAACTATATAGTTAATTATTTTTCTAAAAAATGGAAAAAGACTAAATTTGATAACGTTGATAATGTTCAAGAATGGTTATTTAATAATGTTAATACTGTTAATTTAGATATAATAAAAAAATCTGTTGAAGAAAATGAAAAAATGGCAACAACAATAGTTGTTACTGTTATTTTTGATAACAACATTGTTGTTGCTAATGTTGGAGATAGCTTTACATACTCGATTGATAATAATGATAACGTTAAATTGATAACTAAAGATGATTCTTATCCTGGAGTTCTTTTAGAAGCAGGTGCTATAACAGAAGAAGAAGCAATGAATCATCCTGAAAAAAATAAATTGACTCAAGCTATAGGAGTAAAAGAAGTCATAGATATACATATAGGTAAGTATGACTTAAACGATTATAAATATATATTAAGTTGCTCTGATGGATTAACTACCATGTTATCAATAGATGATATTTATAATATAATATCTAACAATGATCTATCTTCATCTATAAAAGTTCTTATAGATGAAGCTAATAATAGAGGAGGATTAGATAATATTTCCATTATATTATTTAAAATAATGCGAGGTGTAGAATATGATAGGTAAAATAGTATGTGATAGATATAAAATAATAGAACATCTTGGTACAGGAGGGATGGCTACTGTATGGCTTGCAGAAGACTCTATATTAAATAGAAAAGTAGCTATAAAAACTTTTAAGATTGATTCTAATGATGTAGATGCAATAAAAAGATTCAATAGAGAAGCTAGCGCAGTATCTACACTAGCTCATGAAAATATAGTTTCTATCTATGGAGTTGAGAATGAAGAAGATTTCTACTATTTAATATTAGAATATGTAGAGGGTACAACATTAAAAGAATATATGGTTAACAACTCCAATATTCAGTTAGAAACTATAGTTTATATAATGAAACAAATTTCCGATGGTCTGTTCCATGCTCACAAAAATGGCATTGTTCATAGGGATATAAAACCTCAAAATATACTATTAACAAGTGATTTAAAGTGTAAAATAACTGACTTTGGTATTTCTAGAGCTTATGGAGATACTACACTTACACAAACTAATCAAATGTTAGGAACTGTATATTATTTATCACCTGAACAAGCAAGAGGAAATATGGCCACAGCACAAAGTGACATATATTCTTTAGGAATAATGATGTTTGAAATGTTAACAGGACAAATTCCATTCAAAGGAGAATCTGCAGTAGCTATAGCTCTTAAACATTTACAAGAAGAATTACCTAATGTTGATAAATATAGATCTGGAATACCTCAAAGTATAAAAAACATACTTATAAAATCTACAATGAAAAATCCTAATGAACGATATCTAAGTTCTATGGAATTATATGAGGATTTAAGTACAGCTTTAAATTCTGAGAGACTAAACGAGACTGAATATAAAGGATTTGCCCCACTAAACAATAATTATGAAAATAATCAATATAAAGAAGATTATAATCAATATGATTATGAAGATGATTACGATTATGATGATAATTATATAGAAGAAGATAATATTAATTATTCTAATAACAAAAATTACAATAAATACAACTCTTATAAAGAACCTAAAAAGAAATCTTCATTTCTTCAAATATTATTAGCTATATTAGTAATTATTTCAGCAATAGGAGTATCTGTATATACATATAATTATTATACAACTAGTTCTAAAGTAGTTGTTCCTGATTTGAAAAATATAGATATTAAAGAAGCTAAAAATAAAATAATAGAAGCAGGACTTAAAGTCGGAGAAATTATAGAAGTTCCTAGTGATAACGTAAAAGAGAATATAGTTATTAGTAGTGATCCTTCATCAGGTAAAAAAGTAGCTAAAAACTCTGAAATAAATCTAAAAGTTTCTTCTGGAAAAGAAACTATTGATATGCCTAATTATTTAGGAATGACTGAACAACAAGTAAAATCAATGTTAGAAAAAGTAGAATTTAAAAATGTTATATTTGAAAAAGATCAATCTGATGAGTACCCTGAAGGAAAAGTAATGAAACAGAGTATAATTCCTGGAAGTGAAATAGTTCCTAAAGATATTTCATTAACAATAACAATATCTACTGGTAGCAAAGATGTGGAAGTTCCTAGTTTAGAAGGAAAAACTCTAAATGATATATATGATGTAGTTTATCAATCAAATTTAAAAGTAGGTAATATTACAAATCAATTTAGTGAAGATGTAGAAGAAGGATTAGTGATTTCTCAATCTTATCCTAAAGGAGCTAAAGTAAAAAAAGATACAAAAATTGACGTAGTTGTATCTAAAGGAAAAGATCCTGAAAAAAATAATAAAAAGAATATAAATAATAATAATAATAATAAAAACACAAGCGAAAACATCAATATACATGACAATTCTGCAAGTACAGATGGTGAACGTAATAGTTCAAATGGTAATTAATGTTTATTTAAACATGTAAATTATAAAGGTATAAGGAAAGGTAAAGTAAACCATTTTACCTTTCCTAATTTTATATATAAAGAGGAATGTATGAGTGAAATATTAAAACAAAAACTTAAAATATTACCAGAAAATCCTGGATGTTATCTATACAAAGATTTATCAGGAGATATTATTTACGTAGGTAAGGCAAAAAATCTAAAAAATAGAGTAAAGAGCTATTTTACAGGAACTAACAATAAAAAAACTCAACTACTTGTTTCCAATATACATGATTTAGAATTTATAATTGTAAATAATGAAAAAGAAGCTTTGATTTTAGAAAATAACTTAATAAAAAAGTATAAACCTTATTATAATATAAGACTTAAAGATGATAAAACATACCCTTATATTATGATAACAAAAGAAGAACACCCTAGACTATTATTAACTAGGAAGTATGTTAAAAATTCTAAAAATACATACTTTGGACCGTATGTTGATTCTAATGCTGCTAATAATTTAAAGAAACTTATAGACAAAATATATCCATTAAGAAAATGTAATCCCATTGAAAAAAGACCGTGTATGTATTATCAAATAGGAGAGTGTATTGGACCTTGTGCTAAAAAAATAACAAGTGATATATATTTAGAGAGAATAAATAAAATAAAAGATTTATTATCAGGTAATACAAAAAAAATAATAACTGATTTAGAAAACAAAATGCAAATTCATATAAAAAACTTAGAGTTTGAAAAAGCACAGAAGATACACGGCTATATTCAAGGGATAAAAATATCAATAGAAAATCAAATAATTTCAACTCAAAAACATATTGATAGAGATTATATAGGTTATAGCTATAACGATAACTTTTTATGTATTCAAATATTTTTATCAAGAATGGGGAATATTATAGAAAGAAAAATAGAATATTTTGATTTATATGAAAATCCTAAAGATATACTATATTCATATCTAATACAGTATTATTCATTAAACACAAATCCCAAAGAAATATATATAAACGATATTGATAACTTATTATTAGAAGATATACTAGGTATAAAAATATTATCGCCTAAAAAAGGAGATAATAAAAAGATACTAGACATAGTTACAAATAACGCTGAATACTTCTTAGAAAAAAATGTAAATATAGAAGAACAGAAAAATAAAAAAACTTTTGATATGCTTAATAATTTAGCTAAAAAAATAGGAGTTAATTCTATAAGTAATATAGATGCTTTTGATAATTCTAACATTATGGGTAGAGATGCTGTATCTGTAAAAGTCAATTTTTTAAATGGACAAAAAAATACATATGGATATAGAAAATACAAAGTAAAATACACAGAAGGAATTAATGATTTAGCTACAATGCAAGAAGTACTATATAGATGCTATAAAGATAAAGAAACAAAAGCTAATCTAATTATTGTAGATGGAGGAAAGAATCACGTAAAAGCTGCAATAGATATTGTTCATAATATGCTAAATATTAATGCAAAAATAATAGGATTAGTGAAAAATAAAAAGCATATAACTGAAAGTATTATAACTGATGATTTTGAGATTATTGATCTGGATAAGAAATCTGAAGAATATTTATTTTTAAAAAGAATACAAGATGAAGTTCATAGATTTGCTATAACTTATCACAGAAGTTTAAAAACAGCTAATATGTTTAAGTCTAAACTAGATGAAATAAGCGGTATTGGTAAAGTTAGAAAAGAATTACTATTAAAAAGATTTGATAGTTTGGAAAGTATAAAAGATGCAAAAGATAAAGTACTATTAGAATTGGGTATTCCAGAAAAAGTAATTAAAGAATTAAAATCAAAACTATAATTTTGAAAAAGCTATCATTTTTTTATAAAACTATTGTAATTATTTTAAATTAGTGAGATAATATATTTATATATTTTATTAAGGAGATTTATTTATGACAAAAATACTTGCGATTAATTCAGGGAGTTCTTCATTAAAATTCCAACTTTTCGAAATGCCTGAAGAAACAGTTATTGCTAAAGGTTTAGTAGAAAGAATAGGTATTGATAACGGTATCTTTACAATAGAATTTAATGGAGAAAAAATTAAAGACGAGTTAGATATACCAAATCACAATTTTGCTATAGAAAGACTTCTTTCTAAATTAACAGAATTAAAAATTGTAGAGAAAGTAGAAGATATTGAGGGAGTAGGGCATCGTGTAGTTCATGGTGGAGAATTCTTTGACAAATCTGTTTTAGTTACTGATGAAGTACTAAAAACTTTAGATGGTATTCAAGATTTAGCACCACTTCACAACCCAGCTAATATAATGGGAGTTAAAGCTTTCCAAAAAGTTTTACCTGGTGTACCTAATGTTTTAACATTTGATACAGCATTCCACCAAACAATGCCAAAATCTACTTATATGTATGCAGTGCCTAGAGATTACTACGAAAAATATGGAGTACGTAAATACGGAGCACACGGAACAAGTCATAGATACATTGCTCAAATGGCTTCAGAAGTTACAGGAAAAGATATCAAAGACCTTAAAACAATATCTTGCCATATAGGTAATGGAGCATCTATTTGTGCTATAGATGGAGGAAAATCTGTCGATACTTCTATGGGATTCACTCCTCTTTCTGGATTAGTTATGGGAACTAGAACTGGAGATATAGATCCAGCTACAATACCATATATATCACTAAAAACAGGATTAGACCTAAAAGAAATAGTACACGTATTTAACCATGAATCAGGACTAAAAGGTGTATCTGGAATTTCTTCAGATTTACGTGATGTAGAAGATGTAAGAGATACAGATCCAAGAGCAGCTGAAGCAATAGATGTGTATGTAACAAGAATTAAAGAATATATAGGTTCATACGCTGCTTTAATGAATGGAGTAGATGTTATAGTATTTACTGCTGGAGTTGGAGAAAATGCAACTTGGGTACGTGAAGAAGTTCTTGAAGGAGTTAGCTTCCTAGGCTTAGAAGTTGATAAAGAAAAAAATAACGTTAGAGGAAAAATAACAGAAATAACTACTCCAGAATCAAAAGTTAAAGCATTCGTTATACCAACTAATGAAGAACTTATGATTTCTAGAGATACATACGAATTAACTAAATAATAAAGGCTGTAAAATAATTAGTAATGATGAAGTGAATCGTTACTAATTATTTTTTTATTTTTTAAATGTAAATAAAATGTGATATAAAAAAATTAATAATTAAGTAATGTACCTAATCATTGAATGGTACATTGACAACTAAATAAAAAATTGTACGTTTATTTATAATCGAGCAGTAAAATTAGTTCGCCAAGATGTATCAATTTTATATTATTAGAAACTTAATTAGGAATAATAACTTGGATCTAATAAAATTTTCCATTCAAATAAATCTTTTTTCCTTTTATAAACTCTTGCTTACTAGCAAGGGTTTTATTTTTTAATAAAATTTAATTATATGGAGCGATTTTAACTGATTGCGATGACATTATAAATATGAATAATGATACTTGTGCGAAGCACGTTGCGAGAAGACAACTTGCAGTAAATATTATAGATGATATATTTAAAAGATTTTACTGACAAATGTAGAATAGAAGTTTCTAAACAATTTTAAAATTATAATAATTAGGAAAAATAAATAGGAAAAAGAAAATGTTAAAAGTTATGGAAAAATTAAGTAATAATAAATATAAAGAATTATCAGTAAATGCAAAGTTTTTATACTTATCATTAGTATATGAATCAAAAGCATTAAGTACAGAAGTACTAGAGCTAACTAATATGAAAGTTAGAGATTTACTTTCAGTTAGTAATAAGACAGCAGTAAAAATTATAAAAGAATTAGAAGAAGTTTCTTTAATAAAAAAATTTAAGAAAAATAAAAATACTAATTTTATAAAACTATCTGATATTAATAAAAAGAAAAAAGTTGTAAAACTTATTAAGTATGAAAATACTCTCTATACAAATAATAACAAAAGACAATTTAACTATGATTGGCTTAAAACTTCATACGAAAGGTTTGGAATGTAAAGTGTATTTTTTACATTTTAGGTGCTATTAATGGAAGAATTAGAATTTGATTATTATACAATATCAGAAGTCGAAAAAATATCTTTTATACAGATGCCTAAAATACTTTTTAGTAGTCCAATTTTTAAAAAACTAAGCACTGATTCAAAAGTGCTATATAGTTTTATGCAAGATAGATTTAGATTATCTAAAAAAAATAATTGGGTTGATGATAAAGGAAGAGTGTATATATATTTCACATTAGAAGAAATAAAAGAAGTATTTAATATAGGAAATGATAAAGTATCAAAGTTAATGAAAGAACTAGAAGCGTATGATCTTATTTTTAGAAAAAGACAGGGATTAGGAAAACCTACTATAATATACGTTAAAAATTGTCATTCAATCAAAAAAAGTGCCGAAAAGCCTTGCGAGATAAAGACTTCGGAAAAACCGAAGTCTGGAGTTCCGAAAAACCGAAATCAAGACTTCGGAAAATCGGAGACTAATAATACTAATATAAATAATAATATTATTAATAATAAATTATATAATCAATCTATCAATCATAATAATATAAATAATATAATTTCAAAAAATGAATATTTTTTAAGTGATAATGATAAAAGGATAGATATGATAGATTATGATATAAAAATAAAAAATAATATTGAATTAGATGTCGAATATTTAGGAGAAGAAAAATATAATGAAGTATATCCTATTTATAAATTAATGTGTGATGTAATGAGATTAAACCCAAACGGCACTACAAATGTTAATGGAGATAATATATCTATAGGGATAATACAAAAAAGATTTTTAAATGATATTAGATTAGAACACATTCAGTATGTTATAGAGTGTATAAAAAATACAGGAAAAATATTAAACATTAGAAAATATTTAATAGTATCTTTATACAATTCTGTAGGGACAATAGACGCTTATTATTCAAACAAAGTTTATTCAGATTTTATAAATTCAGATAAAAATGATGACAATGTTCTTTCTTATGACTTTATTTAAATAAAGGGGAAGATTCTATGGCAATAAATGAGAGTGTGGGAAAAGAAGCCTTAATAGAACCTAAAAGATTTTTAGATAACCTAATTTTTAGAGATGCCAAACATTTTGTTAATTATTTTTTAAAAAAAGGTTTTTCTGTAACAGGAAAAGGAGTAGGTATTCTTAGTAAAAAGTCTTATAAATTAGTAAGACATGAGATTACAGGTAAACATTCTTCAGAGTTAGATAATAAAACATTTTTAAAAAAGATAGGTAATAAATCAATAAGAGAATACCATGCTCATGACATAGCAGGGCTTACAGATAAAGATTTAGATAAAATTAATATTGAAGATGTTAAAAAGTCTTTATCTAAATACAAAATAAACTTTACTTTAGTTAAAAATTCTTATACTGGAGAAATTAAATTTAAAATGGCTACTAAAGATAGTCATATTTTCGAAGAAGTTAGAGAAAATTTACTTAATAAAATTAAAAAAGGTAAAACTATACAAAATAAAAGACATAGTCTTATAAATCTTTATAATCACAAAGATAGTAAATATAAAGAGAGCTTATTAAAAGAAAAAATTAAAGTATCAACAATAAGAAAAGACATGGAGTTAAACAGATAGTGAATTTTAAAAATAAGGAATTATATATTACGTTCACTATTGTTTTTATTTTTTTGTGGTATATTCAAAATAGATTTTTTGCTTTAGCTGAATATTATAGTCCAGAAAATATATTTAAAGGTATATTTTTAGCATCTAATAATATCGAATATATTTTTTTTGAATTAATGCCGACAGCTAGTATTAAGGCTAACATTTTATCTTTATTAATACCTGTATTATTTATGCTATTATTAAATAGCGTATTAGGAAACTCTAAAAATTATAAGAAAAATATAGAACACGGTTCTGCAAGCTGGGCTACAAAAAACGATATAAAACACTTTTTATCAGAAAGTGATTTTAGAAAAAACATGATTTTATCAGATACTGAAAGAACCACTATTTTTGACGATGTGGAACAAAAGTACAAAAGAAATAATCATGTGTTAACTATAGGAGGTTCAGGTAGTGGTAAAACTAGGTTTGTAATAAAGCCTAATTTAATGCAAAGAAATGCAAATTATTTAGTTACAGATCCAAAAGGAACTATTTTAAATGAACTAGGGTATTTACTACTACAACCATCAAAAACATATTTAAAAAATGGTAAAGTTAAAGCAAAAAAAGATAAAAACGGTAAATTAATCGCTGTAAAAGAACCATATAAAATAAAAGTTCTTAATACAGTTGATTTTAGTAAAAGTAACTATTACAATCCATTTGCGTATATTAAATCTGAAGAAGATATATTAATATTCGTTAATGCTTTAGTAGCTAATACTAGTAATCCAGATAAAAAAGGTGGAGATAGTTTTTTTGAAGATGCTGAAAAAAACTTATATTATGCTTGTATAAGTTTTATTAAAAGTTTTTTAGTTGAGGAAGAGCAACATATAGGATCACTTATTGATATGATTGATAACTTCAAAGTGTTAGATGGTCAAGAAGAATATGAAAGTAATACAGATAGACTTTTTAAATATGTTGAATATGGAAATGAGGAGTTAGGTATTGAAGCTAGTCCAAATCATTTTTGCGTTAGGCAATATAAAAAATTCAAACAAGGTGCTGGAAAAACTTTAAAATCAATACTTATATCTTGTGGTGTAAGATTATCTCCATTTGATATATCGGCTTTAAGGGAGCTTATGAGCAAAGATGAGCTAGACCTTGATAAATTGGCAGAAGAAAAAAGTGCATTGTTTGTTATAACTAGTGATACAACACCAACGTTTAACTTTATAGCTTCAATAATGTATACTCAAATATTTAATTTACTATGTAAAAGGGCAGATAATGAGTTTGGTGGAGAGTTACCAATTAGATTACTAGCTTATTTAGATGAGTTTGCCAATATAGGTAAAATACCTGATTTTCAAACATTAATTGCTACGTTAAGGTCAAGACTAATAGGTGTTTTTGTAGTTTTACAAAATGAAGCACAACTAAAAGCTGTTTATAAGGAACACAGTTCAACGATTATAGGAAATTGTGATAAAGAGATTTTTTTAGGTGGAAAAGAAAAAGAAACAGCAGAAACAATATCTAAAATGCTAGGAAAAGAAACTATAGATTTAACAAATATTAGTAAAAGTTATGGTAATTCAAAATCTACTAGTAGACAAGAACAAAAATTAGGTAGAGAACTTATGACACCTGATGAAGTAGAAAGAATGCCAGGTGATGAGTGTATTATAAGGATTAGAGGCTGCAAACCGTTCAAAAGTAAAAAATTTAATATTGAAAATCATCCAGATTACAAGTACTTGTGGGATGATAAAAATATTAAAAGCAAAAAATATTTTAACTATGCTGAATATATAAAAAAACAACGTTCGATTAATAGTGGAACGATAGAAGAGGTTAGTGATGAAGAATTTTATAAATAAAAATATAAAAAATAAAAGAAAGGGACACTATATTTAGTGTTAGGTAAATGAAATGCCAGGAATAACAGCAGTGTCTAACGTTTTAGAAAAAGGTATGTATGGTTTAGGAGGTATTATAGGAGTAATAGGTCTTATAATGGTAGGTCTTTCTATATATCAAGAAAATGCTCAACAGCGTTCGACAGGATTTTTAATGATTGGTGGGGGTTTTATTGTAGCTTTAGGAGGAACATTATTTGCCCAAGTTCCTAGTTGGTTTCAATAGATTATGAGTACAGGTTTTTGGGATATAGGAAAAAATTTTGCTAAAGGAGCTGCTGAAACTTTTGTAAACTCAGGAGGAGTAGGAATTGTTAACTCTCAAGAACTTTTAGGAAAAGGTCTTGAAGAATTTAGTCCTACAATATATGCAATAATGGAGACAATTCATAAAAATGCCTTTATGCCAATAGCAGGAGCTATATTATGTGTTGGAGCATTAAATGAAGTATATAGCATATTAGTAAGCAGAAATTCAGGTAATGAAAACTATATACTAGATATTTTAAAATACTTTATAAAGTTTGCAGCGACATTAGTATTAATTTTTAATTCGTTTAAATTAGTTAATGGTCTTTTTGAAATTGGTGCGTGGCTATCTAAAAAGATAATGGAAGTATCAGGATTAGATGGTAATTTGCCAGAGTTTGATATGACAGCAATAAATACACTAATAGAGGGTATGGATAACTGGCCTGCCTTTGGAGTAGGAATAATACTTTATATTCTATCAATTGTAGCATTTTTAGTTGGAATTTTCAGCTATATTTTTGTATTATCATGGGCTTACGAGTGCTATCTATTTATATCTGCAAGTGCTATTCCTATGGGAGCATTTGTATCAGAGGAGCATAAAAGTATGACTACAAATTATGCTAAAGACGGATTAGCTTTAATTATACAAGGTGGAATGTTTATAGTAGCTTTCGCCATATATAAAGCAATGATATCTTCTGTTAGCTTAACAGGAGCAAGTAAAGATAGTATATGGGCTATACTACTGACAATAGTAGCTCCACCATTTTTATTGCTAACTATGTATGGAAAAATGGGATCAATATCAAGTAAGATAGTAGGTAAGATATGAATTATAAAGAAGACTTTACATATTATAATTGATGGTAAAGAAGTAAATAAATTATATAAATCAGGTATTAATTACGTTATAGATAAATTAATATCTGATTTTTCTTTAGATAAGGAGAGCATAAAAACAGTGTTTTTTGTACCTTTTTATATAAATGATGGATTTAATTATAATAATTTTATAAAATATTTGCCTAATGACTATAAATTTGAAAGAGGAGGAAATTAATGGCTAAAGTAGATATACCAGTAGATTTATCAAAAATTAAGCCAACAGCTATGTTAGGTCTTACAGCTAGGCAGTTATATTTTGTAATTCCTTCATTAGTTATATCAGCAATAATTGCCTACGTTTTAAGAAGTGATGTAGGTGATTTTTTAGCTTTTATAATATTTTGTATATTATTTATATTAATGGCATTACCAGGATTTTTTGATAAAGAAAAAGGGGGATTCGGTAATGAAATAAAAAAAATAATAAAACAAAAGTATTATTATAAACAAATAAGATATACAAGAAAGGAGGATCATATTGAAAAAGAAAACCAAAAAAAAGTTTAATAAAAACAAAAATACATTTTTAGATAGATTTGTAGATAATTTCTTATACTACTTTATAAAAGAGAATGCTCCCAAAGATACTTTAGAGAGTTTACCTTTTGAGCAAATTTTTAATGATGGAACTGTTAGAATAAAAGATAACTTTTACTCTAAAACTATAAAGTTTGAAGATTTAAATTACAGACTATCGTCAGAAGAAGAACAATATAATATTTTAGATAGATATGCTGAACTTATAAACTATTTTGATACAGACACAAGTTTTCAGTTTTCTTTTATTAACACAAAAATTTCAGAAGATAAATTACTTGAACAAATACAATATATAAATGATGATGATAAACTAAAAGATGTAACAACAGAATATTATAATATTATTAAAGAAAAATTAACACAAGGTAATAACGGCATAGTAAAAAATAAATATATATCTTTTACGACTTCAGGAAAATCATATAATGAATTAAGTGCACGACTTAATAGAATGAGTGAAGATATAGTAAGCAACTTAGAAGCAATAGGTGTAGAATCTACACAATTAGATAAAAAAGGTATTTTAGAAGTTATTAAAGATATTTATTACAATGACGGTACACATTTTTATTATGACAAAAATATTGATTATAAGTACCAAGTAGCACCTAAAAAAATTGATACAAGAGATAGGTCTACTATAAAAATAAATAACAATATTTTTAAATTCGGTGTAGTAAAAATAGAAGCTAGTGATATGAATGATAAAATGCTATCTGAAATATTAGATATAGACAGTAGTTTAATAGTAAATATATCACTCAAACCATACAAAATTTTAGACGCAAAAAAGAAAGCTAGGCAAAAATTAACTGAACTTGATAGAATGAAATATGATAGTATTAAAAAGTCTCAAGGAATAGATATTGTCCCTTATAAATTAAAGAAACAAATAGATGATGTTAACCAACTATTAGATGATTTGGACAATAGAAATGATAAACTTTTTGATATGACTATGTTAATAGGTGTTATAGCTGAAACTAAAGAAAAAGCTAATGATTTATATGATAGAATTAATGGTATTTTAAATAAACATAGTTGTAACTTAAATAGCTTATTTCATGAGCAAGAACAAGCTTTAAATAGTGTTTTACCAATAAATAATCTTCAAGTTAAAGAAGTAAGGTCTTTTCACACAACAGGACTTTGTATGTTTGTACCATTTAACTCACAGGAACTTATAACAAAAGGAGATAGCATATATTATGGTGTTAATAGTATAAGTGATAATATAATAATGTTTGATAGAAAACTATTAAAAACACCTAACGCTTTATATTTAGGAACTCCTGGTGCAGGTAAAAGTTTTCTCGCAAAAAAAGAAATTACAGGGGTGTTTTTAACAACTAATGACGATATATTTATTTGCGATCCAGAGGCTGAATACTTAGGATTAGTTAATGAATTAGGAGGAGTTAATTTAGAACTGTCATTAAATTCTAAAGTACACATAAATCCTTTTGATATAGACTTAAACTATAACGAAGATGGAGACCCTGTTCAATTTAAAGCTGAATTTATTTTATCTTTTTGTGAACAGCTTTTAGGTGGTGCTAAAGGGTTATCTAAAAAGGAAATAGCAATAATAGATAAAGGTGTTAGACATATATATATGCCTTGGAAAGCAAATCCAATAAAAGAAAATATACCTATCCTAGAAGATTTATATAATTTCTTGTTAGAATATGATGATATAGATGCAAAAAATATGGCAATAGCATTAGAAATGTATGTCCATGGTAGTTTAAACTTATTTAATTATAGAACAAATATAGATGTAAATAATAGATTGATAAATTTTAATATAAAAAATTTAGGGAAACAACTTATAAACGTAGGAATGCTTGTAGTTCAAGATATGATATGGTCTAAAGTAGCTAGTAATAGAAAAAATAAAAAGTATACTTGGTTTTATATAGATGAATTTCACTTGCTTCTTAGAAATCCTCAAACAGCTGAATTTTCACTAGAAATATGGAAAAGGTTTAGAAAATGGGGAGGACTACCTACTGGTATGACACAAAACGTTAAAGACTTTCTACAAAGTTTAGTAGCTGAAAATATCCTAGATACATCAGATTGTAAAATATTACTTAATCAAAATAGTGGAGATAGAGACTTGCTACAAGAGCAATTAAAAATAACACCAGCTCAAATGAAGTATATAACAAATTCTCCAAGTGGTAGTGGACTAATTTTTTATGACAAGATAGTAGTTCCTTTTTATGATAAATTCCCAACAGATACAAAACTATATAAAGTAATGTCTTCTAAACTTATTGGCTAGGATATATTTATGAAAAATGATAAATACAATAACTATAATAGTGGAATAAAAAAAGTAGGTAACAGTTATACCATAAAACAGACTAACTATCAAAAGTCAAAAAATGTTAATAATAATGATATTTTAACAAATAAAATAAAAAATAATGTTGAAACAAAAGCAAAAACATATTCTAAATCTTTGTCAATAAAAATAGTAAAAAGCCCTTATACAATAGCTAAAGGAGTATATAAATTAGACAAAGCTATAAATAATTATTCAAGTAACTCTAAAAAAGTTGAGTACACTAAAACAAGAAACTATACTATAAAAAGTAATAATTATAACAATGAAAAAAATAATTTTTTAGATAAAAAATATAAGTCTACACGAGTTAAAGTTAAAGGTAGTTTATCAGAATTAACAGATAAAAAACTACATATAAATAAAGTAAGCTATAATTTTTTAGTAAAAAAATATAAAGCTGAAAAATTTAAAAATTTAAGTAAGAATAGTTATAACAGCAAATTAGAAGTTAATTTTGAGTATAGAAGTAATTTAAGATTTGAAAGTAAAAGACCTATTGATTGGAATAAAGCTAAGTTACAAAGAAATATAGAAAGTTTAGGATTACGTTTAGGAAAAAATAAAGAATTAAAATTAAGGCGTATAAAAGACGAAAAGATAAACAAATGGATTTCTAAAAACTATAGATTTAGAGAAAAAATTAAAGGTAATATAAAAAATAAAGCTCTTTATCCATATAAAAATACAAAATCTAACTTTAAAGAAACTTTTAAAAAAGCTAGAGAGGGAGAAAATGAGGCAGCTCGTGAAACCATTGATAAAATACAAAAACAAGGTAAACGAGGAATAAGCTTAGGAAAATATGCACTAAAACGAGCTGATAGAAAAATAAAATTCACTAAATATCAGAGAATAAAATCAAAACAACTTTCCGAAAAAGTAGAAAGAATTAATTCTGTTAATAGATTTAAGAAGAAAAATATTAATAAATTAAATTCTGGACGATTTAAAGGGAGAGAAAGATTTGTAAAAAAACGAAAAGCTATAAAGAAATTCAAAAAAAATAATAGAATTTTATTAAGGCAAAGACTGATTGACAGATTAAAATTTGGAATAAAAGATTTCTTTGGTGGCTTAAAAAATCCAACTAAACTATTTAGCACTATTTTTAGAATGATAACAAGTGTTAAAACTATATTACTAATAGCAATACCTTTCGTTATAATAGCAAGTGTTTTTAGTAGTTTTGGAATGCAAGCCAAAACACATGCAGTTAATGAAGAACATATATTAGTTGAACAAGATAGTATTTTTGCTCAAATGCACTCTGCAAAATATAATGAGCAAACATACTTAAATGAAATAAAAAATAAATATCCAGGATATGATAGCTACTCTGTAGATTTAAGTGATGTAGGATATGACAACTATGAGTTATTAGCATACTTAAATATAGCATACGGTAATATAGAAGAAGATAATAAATCTGAAATTATGTCTTTAATAAGATACGATTTACAAGATATATTTCAACATCTTTATACAGAAAAGTTAGAAGAAACTAGAGAGACTAAAACAGAATATACAGAAGAAGTAAAAGAAGATGGCACAGTAGAAAAAGTAGCTAAACAAAAAACGTATGTATATTTAAAAGTTAAAGTAGTTAAAACTAACAGTTTGAAAGACATTTATTTAGAGAGACTATCAAATCAAAAAAATGATAATTGGTTCTTTAATGAAGAAATTGCAGATGAGGATATAGAAGAATGGTTTGATGCACTAGTAAAAAATAAACTTGGAGTATCAAACTTATTTGCAGTAACTGTAAATGGTAATGTAGCAGTAAGTGGAATAATAAGTAGAGAGGCTTTTTCTAGTGAAAACTCTGAATTTGGAGAACCAAAATTAAACAATATAGATCCTAATGGATATGGATATGCTTTTGGTCAGTGTACATGGTATGCATTCCAAAGGAGAAGTGAGATAGGAAAGCCATTAGCACATTCCTTTTTTGGAGATGGAGGTTCTTGGTGGATTACAGCTAAAAATTTAGGAATGAGTGTAGACCATACACCTAGACCAGGAGATGCAGCAAGCTTTCCAGCTGGAGTAGCAGGAGCTTTAGCCCCTTGGGGACATGTTGCTTTTGTAGAAAAGGTAAACCCAGATGGAAGCATAGAAATTAGCGAAATGCACGGAGGAAATACTGTAGATGGAATAATAAGATACAGACATATACCAAAAGAAGCTGTTCCATATACTTACTTTATACATTAAGAAAGGATATATATGAAAAAAAGTAAATTTGAAGAAAAAATTCAAAAAGAAATTTTACACTTAAATAAAAAAGAAGATCTTAAAAATGATGAAATAAAAAAATTAAAAGACAAATTAAAAAAGTTAGAAAGTGAGCTTACAAAAATTAGCAAACAAAAAATTGCTAAAGAAAATGAGCTATTAACACTAGAAATAACTAAACAACATTTAACTATGCAAGATGTTTTAAGAATAATAAAAAATAAAGACATTGTTAGCATTTACAAAGAGCAAGAAAGAACTAAAGAAGAAATAGGAGATAATAATGTTGAATAATAAAAAGAAAAAATTTTTATTACAAATGTTAGTAGGTGCAGTAATATTGACACCTACTTTTTCTAATTTAGCTCATGCTGAAGAAAACGAAAAAGTATTTAGTTTTGAGGCTAATGTAGCAAAGGCAGAAGCTAATGTAAATTCTGAAGAAATAAAAAATGAAGAGCCTCTAATTACAGAAGATGCCAAGAAACAAGCAGAAGTAAATAAAGGAAATATATCAGCCCCAGTGCAACAATCAAATAATTCTAATGTACAATCGTCTTCAGTAGTTAGTAGTGCAATTACACCAACACCACCGTCAACAGCAACAGGCAAAATTGTATCTGATGCCAAAGATGAGAATAATAATTCTGTAAGTAATAAAAAACAAAGAGAATTTATAGAATTTACAACAAGTAATGGTAAAAAAATGTATCTAATAATAGATAGAGCAGATAAAGGAAAAGAAGTAAAACTAGTAACAGAAGTTAGTCCACAAGATCTAGCTAGTATGATAGATAGTACAAAAGTACAAAAACAAGAAACACCTAAAGAACCACCTAAAACAACTCCTACTAAAGAAGTGAAAAAAGAAAGTGGAGTAAGTGTATTCGTATATATATTTGGGATAGCACTTATTTTAGCTATAGGATTTGTAATATTTGCAGGTTTTAAAAAACGTCAGAAAAAAGGGCAAGAAGAACTAGAAGAATTTGAGGCAGACCTTGAAGAAGTGGAAGAAGAAAAAAGATAGGAGAAGGTATGAATGAAAAATAAGTTTTTAAAAATAATAATACCATTATCTTTAATTTTTGGATCGCTAACTAGTATTTCTAGTGCTAAAGAAATAAGTTTAAATAAATGGGAGCCAATGTCAATAGCGAAAACACCCAATAAAACAAGTTATCGTTTAGGAGATAAACTTGACTTAACAGGGTTAAAAATAAACTTTGTAAGATATATAAAAGTAGGAAACAAAGTAGAAGAAGAAATAAAACAAGTAACAATGTTACCTAATACAATAAAAAATGGTTGGCAACTACTAGATAACAATTTTATTTTTAATGATATAGGTAACTATAATATAAATATAAAATTGAAACTTATAGATCCTAAATTACAATATGACTTAATGTATCCTGAAAAAGTTGAAGTAGATGAAAATAACTTTATAGTGAATAAAAAATCTATTCTCGAAGATAAAGAAAAATACTTAAACGAAGAAGATATAGAAAAAGCAGATGTAAAAAATGAAATTTCCCAAGAAAAAGAAACAGATTAGGTATAGGTTAAAGTAACCTATACCTTTTAGGAGTGGTAATTATTAAGTATTCAATTTCAACATTTATTTGTGAAAAATGTAGATTAAAAATGTTTTTACCTAGAAAGAAAAAAAGAAAGAAAAATCATATAAAAGATATATATTGTGTGAATTGTAGAGAAATACAAAAGTTTAAAGAAATAGGAGAATATAAGGAGTAAAAGAAATAATAATATTAAACAAAAAAAATAAAAAAGAAGAATAAATAACTTGCACTATTGGTATCAATAGTATATAATATAATTAGGCACAGGAAAATAAAGGAAGTGATAAAATGAAAAAATATTGAATTAATAAAATAGTAGAGAAATATTTAAAATTATTTTAAGAGGATAATATACTATAAAAAGGAGAAATAAAAATGAAAAAATATGCATTAAGAAAAATAGGAAAAAAATTATTACCAGTGGCTTTTGGAATAGCAGTATTATCTATAGCTGGATTAACAGGAGAAGTGAGTGCTAAAGAAAACTTAACAGTAGTTAGAGCAGTAGGTATGGAAGAAAAAGCAACCAAAGAGCAATTAGAAATAGCAAAATCAAACTTAGATAATACAATTTCTGAAGTTAAGTATCAAGAAGAAAGTTTTTCTAAAATAAAAAAAGAAGTTGAATCTACTAAAGAATTAGTTAATTTAAAAACTAATGAGATTAAAGAATTAGAAGAAATTTCAAAAAAATCTACAGTAGAAAACATTTCAGAAGCTAAAAATAATATTTTAGCAGAAGAAAATAATGTAAAAGTTGTTGAAGAAAGTTTATCTAATCAAGAAAATTTAGTAACATCTAGTAAAGAAGAAGTTTCTAATCAAACAAGAGTTATCGAAGAGAAACAAAAAGAAGTAGCAACGGCTGAAAAAGAGGTTTCTAAATCAGAACAAGATTACAATACATCAAAAGCAACTTTAGAAGGAACAAATGCAGAAAATGTAACTAAAGCATTATCAGAAGCTAAGGCAACAGACGAAACAGCAAGAGAGGAATTAGAAAAAGCTAGATTAGAACTAGAAGAAGCTAAAAAAGTAGATTTAGAAAGAACAGAAAATATAAAAAAAGTAACTTCTGAAAAAAACACAATAACAACTGAAGTATCAACAGCTAAAACTAACTTGACTAATACTGAAAATAAAGCACAAGAAACAACAACAGCATTAAATAAAGCAACAACAGAATTAGAAAGAGTCAAAAATGATGTAAATAGCTTTAATACAGTAACTTTAACAAAAGATTATATAGATAACCTAAAAAAAGCAGTAGACTTTAATATATCAAAAGAAGAAAGAGATTTAGCAAAGAAAAAATTAAAAGAAGTAAACAAAGAATTATTATCTTTAAACAAATATAAAGCAAATGCTAATGATGATAATGTAGTAAAATACGATATAAATAATCTTCCTGAAGATATAAGAAAAGGATTATCACTTTTCGCAAGTGAACTTGTAAATCAAATTAGAACTCAAGTAGGAACTAAAAAAACATCTGTTACAACATCAAGTATGGATTTTGCAGATAAAGTAGCAGGAAATTACACTAGAGATAAATTTAATCCTTATGTAGAATCAGGACATCACGAAACAGGAATAATAGAAGTAGCCCAAAAATATGGATTACCTGAAGGACAGTTTTATGAAAACTGGGCAGGTAATACAAGAATTAAATCATCATTGACATATAGTCAATTAAAAGAATATGTATATAACTCAATACTACAGTTTATGTTTAACGGTAGAGAGTGGTTACACGCTCAATCAGTAGCAGGGATAAACTATGGTAATCCTAAAAACCAGTATATAGGAGTAGATTTTGCGACATATACAGAACACGCAGGAGTACACTTATTTACAATATCAAAAGAAGATGTAGAAAATGCAACAAAAAACAATTTTGATAAAAAAGAAATAGAAAGTACAGTAACTTTAGAAAAATTAAAAGAAGAACTAAAGCAAGCTGCTATAGATTATAACAAAAAACTACTTGAAGATAAAATAGCACAACAAAACTTAGCAAATGCTAAATCAGTATATGAAGCAAAATCAACAGAATTGGCTGCAATTAGCGAAAAATTAAATATTTTACTATCGCAAAAAGAACTTGTACCTGAAGCTGAAGCTAAAGTTAAAACATTAACTATAGCACTTGAAAAAGCTAATCAAGATTTAGTAAAAGCACAAGAAAACTATGATAATTTAAGTGCTGATATTAAAACTAAGAAAAAAGCAGTAGATAATGCTAAGAAAGTATTAGATGAAAAACTAGCTAATTTGCAAACAGCAAGAAGCATATTAAATATAGAAAAATCTAAACTAAGTAAATTAAATAATAAGTTAAAAGAACAAGAAGATAATATTAGCTCTATAAAAAAAGAATTAGAACAAGCACAAACTAAAGTTAAAAAAGCTAAAGAATACTTATATAAACTAGAAAATACACCTAAATTATTAACTGTAGCTAAAGAGCAATTAGCAAGATTAGAGCAAGAATTAACTAACAAAGAAGAATTGTTGAAAAGTGAATTATCTAACTTAGATAAAGTAAAAGAGTTTAAACAGAAATTAGAAAATAGATATTTAGAATTATTCGAAAAATATAATAAACAAATTGAATTAGATAATGTTAATCTACAAGAATTGACTGAAGGTAAAGAAAAATTAAATTCAGATATATCTAATAATAAAGAAAAGCAAGAATCTAAAAATTTCACAACATTAACTGAAGATAATCAATTAAAATTAGAAAAAGTTAAAGAACATAGTAATAAAAATAATTATAAAGTACTACCTAATACGGGAGATAATACATCTTCAGCAGTAGGGGTGGGAATATTAGGATTACTTGCGACATTTTTATTTGGTAGAAAGAGAAATAACTAGATTTTTCTAGTTCTTTTTAATATGTATAGATGTTATAATAATATAAAATGTATAAAAGGAGAATATTTTGAAAATATTAAATAGATTAGTATTATCAACTTCATTTTTAATTTTATCTTTTATAATATTTATTATATATAAATTTAAAGATATATATTATGGTACTAAATTAGAAGAGGTAAAATATAATTA
>JACBYF010000109.1 GCA_013415235.1 Gemelliphila palaticanis | reverse complement strand
GTCGAAACGGCGCACGCCGGAACTGTCCGTGTAAATGTTCGCGTGACGAACAAGGTGGTCAATCAGCGCCAGCTGCGCCGCCCAGTCGTCGCCGAAACTGCCCAGGTGCGGCAGGATGAAGTTGACGTCGGGATACTGCTGCGCCAGCAGTTCGGCCACGGCCACCTCGCCGGCCGGGTCATACAGCACGGGCAAGCCGAAGAAGCGGGCCGCGTCGCACAGTTCGCCGCTGATGCGCGCGTCAAACCGGTGCGCCTTGATGCCGACAAAGCCGTAACGCTCGACGGCCGTGCGCACCAGATCCATGATGCGGCCCCGGTCGCGCCGCGCATGCACGAAGGCAAAGCCGTAAAAACGCTGCGGATCGGCAGCGACCAGGCGCGCCACGCCATGGTTGGCAAGCGCGTAATCGGAGTGAAAGGTGGCGAAC
>JACBYF010000108.1 GCA_013415235.1 Gemelliphila palaticanis | reverse complement strand
AATGAATTCGGTACTGCCACCGCCGATGTCGGCCACCAGGCGCTTGCCCGGAGTGTCGGCCAGGGTGTGGGACACGCCGAGGTAGATCAGGCGTGCTTCCTCGCGGCCGGAGATGACCTCTACCGGGTGCCCGAGGATCTCCTCGGCGCGACGGATGAACTCGCCCCGGTTGCGGGCTTCGCGCAGGGCGTTGGTGCCGACGATCCGCACGGCGCCCGGGGGCATGCCGTTGATCAGTTGGGCAAAGCGCTTCAGGCAATCGAGCCCGCGCTGCATGGATTCTTCATTGAGCTGACGCTCGTCGTCGATCCCGGCAGCCAGTTGCACTTTCTCGCCGAGCCGCTCAAGGATGCGGATTTCGCCGTTCTGGGCCTTGGCCACGACCATGTGAAAGCTGTTGGAGCCCAGGTCGATGGCGGCGATCAGGGAC
>JACBYF010000107.1 GCA_013415235.1 Gemelliphila palaticanis | reverse complement strand
CAATATGACCTGGGCGTCTTTTAATCTGAGCGAGCAGGACTACGAGGAATATTATTGCCAGTTTTCGAATGCGGTCTTATGGCCTGCCTTCCATTATCGACTCGATCTGGTGCAGTTCCAGCGCCCCGCGTGGGAAGGGTATTCACGGGTGAATGCGCTGCTGGCGGATAAGCTGCTGCCCTTACTGAAAGATGACGATATTATCTGGGTTCATGACTATCATTTATTGCCGTTTGCCAGTGAATTGCGCAAGCGGGGCGTGAATAATCGCATCGGCTTTTTCTTGCATATCCCTTTCCCGACGCCGGAAATTTTCAATGCCTTGCCGCCGCACGATACGCTGCTGGAACAACTGTGTGATTTTGACTTACTGGGATTCCAGACGGAAAACGACCGCCTGGCGTTTCTGGACAGTCTGTCAAGTCAGACC
>JACBYF010000106.1 GCA_013415235.1 Gemelliphila palaticanis | reverse complement strand
TTACAGACGGCGGTAAAACGCCTGTCACAATCACACTAAACAAAGAGTACGGAACCCACTCATGGATATTCGTAAGATTAAAAAACTGATCGAGCTGGTTGAAGAATCAGGCATCTCCGAACTGGAAATTTCTGAAGGCGAAGAGTCTGTGCGCATCAGCCGCACCGCGCCAAACGCAGGTTTTCCAGTGATGCAACAAGCTTATGCTGCGCCAATGCAGCAGCCAGCTCTGTCTAACGCTGTCGCTCCGGCGGCTGTTCCAGCAATGGAAGCGCCTGCTGCATCAGCGGAAATCAGTGGTCACATCGTACGTTCCCCAATGGTTGGTACTTTCTACCGCACCCCGAGCCCGGATGCGAAAGCATTCGTCGAAGTCGGTCAGAAAGTTAACGCGGGCGATACCCTGTGCATCGTTGAAGCCATGAAAATGA
>JACBYF010000105.1 GCA_013415235.1 Gemelliphila palaticanis | reverse complement strand
CAGCGCCATTCGGCATCGCCTGCTCGGCGGCGGCAATTCTCCACGGCTGCGGCGCGACGCCGCCCAGGGCCAGCCGGCCCGTGCCGTTGGGCAAGATGATGGCCGCCACGGACACCAGCGCAAACGCATACGAAGCGCGGTCGCGCACCTTGCGATAGACGTGCGTGCCGCCAACGGGCGGCGGCAAGGTCACGCTGGTGATCAGCTCGCCCGGTTGCAGTACGGTTTCCAGCTGCGGCGTGTTGCCCGGCAGGCGGTAAAAGTCGGCGATGGGGATAGTGCGCGTGCTACCGTCGGCCCGCACCGTGTCGATGGCGGCGTCGAGCACGCGCATGGCCACGGCCATGTCGCTGGGATGCGTGGCGATGCAGGCGTCGCTGCCGCCCAGAATGGCCAGCGGCCGGCTGAAGCCGGCGATGGCCGGGCAGCCG
>JACBYF010000104.1 GCA_013415235.1 Gemelliphila palaticanis | reverse complement strand
GGATATTTTCCTCGGCACGGGCCTCGGCCCGCGCGCTTACGCCATCATCGGCCAGGGCATGATTTCGCGCATCATCGAATCGCGCCCCGAAGAATTGCGCGTCTTCCTGGAAGAAGCGGCCGGTGTCTCCAAATACAAGGAACGCCGTCGCGAGACGGAAAACCGGCTGCAGGACACGCGCGAAAACTTGCTGCGCGTGGAAGACATCTTGCGCGAACTCAATGCCAACCTGGAAAAGCTGGAAGCGCAGGCGGCCGTGGCCACGCGTTTCCACGCCTTGCAGGCGGACCAGGAAGAAAAGCAGAAACTGTTGTGGCTGCTGCGCAAGAACGAGGCGCACAACGAGCAGACGCGCTATTTCCGCGAAGTGGAGCAGGCGCAGACGGACCTGGAAGAGCAGACGGCCAAGCTGCGCAATGTCGAGCTGACCC
>JACBYF010000103.1 GCA_013415235.1 Gemelliphila palaticanis | reverse complement strand
CTAAAGTATCATTCTAGCAATAATCCATCCTATGTGGCTTCACGGCGCATTGCGTTGAGTAGGATCGCGCAGAAAAGCTGGTGAAGGCCCTGTGCCTCCCGAGCGGGCCCGCTCCCGTCCTGCGGCCTCTGCCCACCAGATCAACTGGGAAAAGGTGCGTTCGATATAGGAAACCCAACGCGTACTGTCGACTTCAGGTGCAAAGCTGCCATCGGCAGCAAAAACAGTATGTGCTGTCGGAATATGGATCATGGCCGACACCGGCAAACAGCCCAGCTCGGACAGAAAAGCGCGCATACCCACCGCCGCCCGCACACCACCCCACTGGCCCGCCGAATAAGTGACGATGGCGCTGGGCTTGAAGGCAAACAAAGAACTGCCAAAGTGGTTCAGTAAATGCATCAGTGCCGGACTCATTGAATGATTGTATTC
>JACBYF010000102.1 GCA_013415235.1 Gemelliphila palaticanis | reverse complement strand
GCTGCAGGATGGCCACCGCCGTCATGGGCTTGGTGACGGACGCCAGCCGGTAGCTGGAGCTGGCCGTGGCCGGCACGCGGTTTTCCAGGTCCGCATGGCCATAGCCTTTTACCCATTCCACGTCGCCCTGGCTGAAACCGACGGTCACGCCCGGGATGCGCTGCGCGGCCATGCGCCGGGCCACCCAGCCATCGAAGTCCGCCAGGCGCGCGGCCAGCGCAGGAGAGGGAGCAGACGCGGGAACAGATGAGGGGGCGGCCTGCGCCACGCCGCACAGCAGCGCCAGCGCGCCGGCGAAGCCGTAGTATTTGCTGCTTTGCATAGTCATGCTTCCATGGTGAGGGCCGCGTCCACCACGCGGCGCTGATGCATGGTAAGTGGCTTTCACACCGCCTTGTCGCGCCGTGCACGAAATGCACGCTGACTGCATGAA
>JACBYF010000101.1 GCA_013415235.1 Gemelliphila palaticanis | reverse complement strand
GCGACCGGCAACGTAATTAAGCGACATCACATGTTCTTCACGGCTGAAATCGGCCAGCGCATCCGCCACCATAAACGGCTTGATATCGCGCATGAAAGCGTCAGTCGCCGTGGTCATACAGCCAATGTGCGCATAAACACCCGTGATAATCAGCTGATTACGCCCGGTTTCTTTTAACATCTGCTCCAGCGGCGAACGGTGAAACGCGCTGTAACGCCATTTCACCAGCACGGTGTCCGCCTCGTCCGGCGCCAGCGCATCGACAATCTTTTGCTGCTCGGGAGAACGCGTCAGGCCCGGCCCCCACATATCGTTCAACAGGGCGCGATCTTCATCGCTCTGATCTTTCGGCTGAGCGGTGTAATAGACCGGAATGTTGTGCTCTTTGCAGTACTGACGCAGGGCGGCGATATTCGCGATCACCTGTTCCATCA
>JACBYF010000100.1 GCA_013415235.1 Gemelliphila palaticanis | reverse complement strand
AGGCGCACGGCACCTTCAATTGCGAATTCCGTTTGCGCCACAGCGACGGCCACTGGCGCTGGCTGCTGGCGCGCGGCGCCGTGCTGGCACGCGCCTCGGATGGAGCCGCCACCCACGCCAGCGGCATCGTCTGCGATATCAGCGAACGCAAGCAGGACGAGCAATCGCGCATGCGTTCCATGCTGGAAGCGGCGCCCGAAGCCATGCTGGTGGCCGACGTCGAGGGCAAGGTGCATTACGCCAACCAGATCGGCGCGCGCTGTTTCGGCTATCCTTTGGCCGAATTGACGGGCATGTCACTGGAGCAACTGGTGCCGGAAAGCACGGCCAACCACTCCGTGGGCGACCCGCAAGCGCGGCACAGCCTGCCGGGCCGGGTGATGATGGCGCGCCGCCGCGACGGCACGCACTTCCCGGCCAAGGTCAGCCTGTCGCC